>DIHE01000074.1:0-52063 GCA_002420005.1 Holophagales bacterium UBA5704
GGCACCTCGGTGTGGCGGACGAAGGGGGGAGTCACTTCCAGCTCCTTGGCGAGCTCCAGGGCCAGCCGGCCCGGCCGCCCGCCGCTCTCCGGATACGCGAGCTGGAACAGCTCCGCCGGCTGCAACCCGAGATACCGGGCGATTTCCAGAAGCTGCGACAACCGCGCGTCGAAGCTGCCGTTGAGCAGCCGGCTCATATAGGTCGGGCCGTGGCCGAGAGCTTTCGCCACGCGATAGCGGGGGATCTTCCGCAATTGCAGGGCGGTGTTGAGAATCTCGAGCAGGCGCTGGGTTTCCGCGATGTCCGCCGGCTCGGTGCTGCGTGGTTTTCTCATCTCAGGGCTCCTTCCCGCCCGGCGCTCCCGGCCCCGCAGCTCGGGCAGATGCTTTTCCAGACCGGCCGGCGTGGGCGTCTTGTCCATGGACAGAAAGATAGGAGCGGAAGTGCCGGGCGCACGTGCAAGAGGCGCAAAGTTCCGGATTCCGGGCTCCCGTTTGGCTCTTCGCGGGTAAGGCCGCTCCGCCATTGTGGCAAGTGCGGCGGAAGTTGTCGTGTGTTGTCCCAAAGAAGGGGGGCTGCGGCAACTCTATAGAGAGAGAGCTGTGGAGGACCCGGACCATGCAGGAGGAAGAGCTGCCCGAGATTGGGGCTCTCAGTCTGTTTCTTGGCTCCATGCGGCGCCGCAAGCGGATGACCCAGGAGAAGGCGGCGGAAGAATTCGGTGTGTCGGTCGGCATGGTGAAGTACTACGAGACGGAAGCCGAGCCGCCGTACGACCTCCTGGTGGCCTGGGGCGGACACCTGGGGCGGACACCCGAGGAGGTGGCCGCCGGCGCCTTCGGGATGAACAAAGCGTTCGGGCCGGTCCCGGAGACGGGCTCGCCCGTGGACCCCACGCCGGCCGAGACGCGGCTCATCCGCGGCATCGCCGGCCGGATCGGCCGGGCCGCGGACGCGCTCATCGAGCGCTTCCTCGTCCCCGCCACGCGCACCTGGCGGGTCCGCCGGGCGCGCCGGGAGGCCGGCAAGCTCTGGCGCGAGCTGGAACGCACCCCCGAAGAGTTCCGCCGCGACCTCCTCGACGTCTCCCCCCGCTTCCACACCTGGGCCGTCGCCGAACGCCTCGCCCTCGAGAGCGAGCGCGCGGCGTCCGACCGGGCCGATCGCGCCCTCGCCCTGGCGGAGCTCGGCTGCCGGGCCGCCAAGCTCTGCACCGGCGTCGCGGCGTTCCTGGCCGGCATCCGCGGGTTTGCGCTTTTCCTCCTCGCGAACGCCCGGCGCGTCGCCAACCAGTTACAGCGGGCCGGCGAGGACTTCGACCGCGCCTTGGCGGAATGGGAGAAGGCTTCGCCCGAGGTCCGGCAGCTGCTCGGCGCGTGGCACGTCAAGGACCTGGAATGCTCCCTGCGTCGCGACCAGCGGCGGTTCCCCGAAGCGCTGAAAAGTAATCAGGAGGCTCGCGACCTCGCCCCGCTGGAAGAGGTGCCGTGCATTCTCGTCAACCGGGCGGTGGTCTTTGAGCACATGGGCGCCAATGAGCAGGCGGTGGCGGTGCTGCGGGAAGCCCAAGCCCTGGGAGGATGCGATGCTGAGCTTGCATGGGCCATCGAATTCAACCTCGCGGCCAACCTCGCTCAACTCGAAAACTATTCCGAAGCCGCTGCGGCGCTCCCCAAGCTTCAGCTGCTGGCGGCCACAATGCGGAAGGCTCTGCATCAGGTGCGGCTCGGCTGGCTCACGGCGCGGTGTGAGGCAGGCCTCGGACAGGTTGTGCGGGCACGAGCTGGCTTCGAGCAGGCGCGGCTCTATTTTCACGAGAAAACCATGCCGGCTGACTATGCGCTGGTGAGCCTCGAGCGGGCCGTGCTCGACCTGGCAGCCGGGCGGCGTGCCGAAGTGCGCGTGTTGGCAGAGGAGTTGAGTTGGCTCTTCGCCCAACAGGGTCTCGCCCCGGAAGCCCTCGCCGCGCTGGCCGTGTTTCGCGCAGCCGTCGCCCAGGAAAAGGCCACCGCGGATTTGGCGCGGCGCTTGGTGCGGTACTTGTATCGCGCTCAGTTCGACCCGCGACTGCGCTTCGAGGCGGAAGAAGCGGGCCGGCAAGAGACTGCCGACCCGGGAAAAGGCGGCGTGCGCTAACCGTGATCGCCGCACGCTCCGCCGTTGGGGTCCGCCGGGCAGCCGATATCGAACTGGTCGGCCGGCGCGGTTGCGCCCTGGCAGCCGTGCGGATCGATCGAGCAGCCGATGTCGATCTGGTCAGCCTCCGTGCTCCGGTCGCGGCAACGGCCGTCAGGGTCTGCCACGCAGGTGTACTCCGGCTGGTCGGCCGGCGCGGTGGTCGCGCCGGCACCGCGGCAGCCACCGCTCGGGTCCATCACGCAACTGTAGTCGCCGAGCAGAGCGGTGAACCACTCGGTGAGGCGGGCGACGGCTCCGGCCAGCGGATCGGCCTTCTCCAAGGGCCGGGCTTGCGCCGCCCAGGGGGCCAGCAGGAAAAGAGCGACGAAGAGAGCGGCGATGCCATGACGCAGGGTGAATCGGGACATGAGGGACTCCTGTCTGTTCGCGGAGGAGCCGTCGGGGCGACCACCGCGGGCACCCTGTGGTCCCTCCAGTTGAGTGGCTCGCCGATGGTTGGGGATGGAACGCCGGAAAGCAAGGGAGACACAGGATGTTGCGGCCTGAGCTCATGAAGCGGCTGGTCGGCTGGTTCGCGTGGTTTCTGGAGTGCAGTCTCGAGGCGCTGGCCAAGCGCGCCGGGTTCAACGAAAAGACGTTGCGGCTGTGGGCCAAGGGAAAGATCCCGCTCACGCGGGACCACCTGGGAATTCTGGGCACCGTGGCCCGGCTGCCCATGGAGCTGATCGACGCCGTCCTGCTGCCGAGCCTGGCCACGCTGTGGCTCGGCAAGGAACAGCAGGGCGAGGTGGCGACCGATCTGGCGGAATTGGCCCAAGGCGCAGAAACAGGCTTGGCCGGCCTCGGCCGCGCCGCGGTCGTCGAGCTGGTCGGCGCCCTGGTGGCGCAGCCCACCGAAGTACGAGAGCCAGCCACCGCGCAATGGGAGCGCCTCCGGCTCTGCACGGATGCCGCGCTGGCGTACCTGGTCGAAGCGCTCCCCGAGCTGCGGTCGCTCGAACTGGCGGTGCTGATGGCCGACGCGAGTGAGGCGGTGGCGGCGGACGACGCCGGCCGGGCGCTCGTGGTGGCCCGGGCGGCCCACCGCCTCGGTGAGCTCACCCCGGGCCTGGCCGGCCCGAGCAGGGCAGCGTTGGAAGCACATACGCTCACCCTGGTCACCAATGCCTTGCGCGTGGCGAACGAGCCCCAGGAAGCCGACGTGGTCCTTGGCCGGGCGATCAGCCGCTGGGAAGAGGCCGCAGCCCAAGGCCAGATTCTGCTCCCGCTCTGGCGGCGCCTGGGCTTTGAAGCATCCCTCCGCCGGTGCCAGCGGCGGTTCCCCGACGCCCTGGCGCGCCTCACCGAGGCGCAGGCCGCAGCCCCACCCGAAGGCATCGCATGGGTGCTCGCGAAGCGGGCGGCTACCCTTGTTGCACAGGGAGATGAGGCAACTGCCCTCGCGGTTCTGCGCGAAGCTGCACCGCACGTCGCCCTTTCTGCCGACCGGCGGTTGCCGCTGACGGTTGCCTTCAACACCGGGAGCCTTCTCGTCGATCTCGGCCAATTCGAGGAGGCGGAGCGCCATTGGCCGGCGGTGGAGGCGGCGCTGGTGGAGCCGCGCAAGGCGCTCGACGAAATTCTGATGGTCTGGCTCCGCGCGCGCATCGACGCCGGCCTGGAAAAGAGGGCGGAAGCGCGCGAGGGTTTCAACCACGCGCGGCGCGAGTACGCCACGCGCAAGATGGCGGCGAATTACGCGGTGGTGAGCCTGGAGCGCGCGGTGCTCGATCTCAAGGAAGGGCGCTATGCGGAGGTGAAGGAGCTGGCGGTGGAAATGGAATGGATTTTCAACGCGAAAGGCCTGCACACCCAAGCCCTGGCGGCCCTGAGCCTCTTCCGCACCGCCGCCGAGCGCGAGGCGCTCACGCTGGACGTGGCGGAACGGATGGTGCGGTATTTGTATCGGGCGCAGTATGACCCGGAGGTGAAGTTTGCGGGGTGAGGGGGGCAGCTCATGAATGTTGTCGGCGCGCCCGCAGGCGTTGGCCGCGCACGGCTGCCCTCTTCCGCCTTGGTCTACGGCTCCGCGTTGGCGAAGATGACGTCGTACGTGATCCAGTTTCTCACCTGGCCCATACCGGTTCTCAGCTCCGCGCGCGAGACATAGCGGAAGAGGTTCCCGTGGGAGTCGGTGCGCCGGGTCACCCGGAACCCATAGTCCAGGGACACCACGCCCGCAGCAGCAGCAGAGCGCAACTCACCGGGCCCGGAAACGCCGTCGCGGTCGAAGTCGTTCCAGACACAGAGGCTCTGGAACAGGACGTCGGCGGCGTTGACCTTGCCGTCGTCATTGCCGCCCAACGCAAGCGCGTCGAGCTCCCCCAGGGCCACGTAGCCGATCCGGGCATTCTGCCCGTTGACCAACGGAGTCGCATAGCCGAACAGCTCCGAGCCATCGTCGATCGTTCCGTTTTGGTTGCGGTCGAGGCAAAGAAACGCATCGTCGTCGCCGGCCCGCGTCCACGAGATCCGGTTCGGCTCGCCATCGGCGTCGATGTCGAAGGCGACCGCCGGGTCCGGCCCGGAGAGGTGGAAGCCATCCAGGCCGAGGTCCAGGAGGATCGGGCAGTTCTCCTCTGGAACCTCCGGGTCCGATGGGGCTTCTGCGCAAACCTCAAACGTGCCGGCGCCCCTGCTCACTTGAAAATTCGTCAACTTGCGCGCGATGATCTGCGCCCTGTAGCAGTGATTCGGCCTCGGCCCCCTCGAGAGGAAGTTGTTGTACTCGCCGGGAATCTGGAAGTCCCTGTAGCCCAGCAAACCTTGCGTGGCAGTGTCCCTGATCTCATGGGAGCCAACGAGGATACAGCTCTGGTCATAGCGGCCCAGAAAATCGAAACAGGTTGCCACGGCCGATGAATAAATGTCGCCGGTGGGCCGCTGAAACAAATTCACGGCGACCTCAATGTGCTGACCTTCGATCTGCGGCGGTTGAACGACGCCGATCAAAACGGCGAAGATGAGCGTTGCGAAGCGATGCCTCATCACTGGCAGCCTCCTGCAATGAACCTGACCTGCTCGGCCGTTGCTTCAGAGGTGATCGCCACGCTGGGCGCCACCCCGTGATAGAGGAGCACATGAAACTTCTCTCTCCCGAACGTGACCATCGCCTCTTCCAGGATCCGTGCGCGATCCCGGCAGTACCAGGCCTGCAGCGCATTGACTTTCTCACTGAGCTCTGTCCTCTCGGCGGCAGACATGGTGGCGAAACCCTTGTTCAATCGCCTCCTTTCGCGGTCCACATCGAGAAGGTCTCTGGCCATGATCTCGAGATCGCCCCAGAAGGTTTCCTCGAAGCCCAACGCCCGGCACAGCGGGGTCAATTTGTCTCGGTAAAGTGCCCCAGATTCCTGGATCGGGCCGTAGGCATTATGCAAGAGGCTCTGAAACAGCTCGTGGGGGGCAAAGAGCTCCGGGTTCCTGGTTCCACTGATGATGTTGAGGCCTTCGTCATCCGGTGCCCATTCTGGCCCGGCCTCTTTCGCTGCCTCGTGCCGCCGAGCCCGCATCGATTCCTCGTTGAACCGCATCTCCAGCCGCTCCTCCAGCGTCCAGTCCGCCGCCCTTCGAGTCTCCGGAGCAGCGGCGTATGCCAGGTCGCTGCACAGGGCCATGCTCGCGGCCAAAGCCAAGAGGCCTCGCCGCCCGGTGTACTCTCGCGTCATCGGTCGCTCCCTTCAGTACTTCGTGGTGCAGTGCTTCGTGGTGCCACGTACCAGCTGTGGGCTTCCGTATCGCTCGGCATCTTACGCCTTCTTATGGTAGTTCCGCTATACCCTACTTGCAAGTTGTCTGGCCTGCGCGCCCTCACCTGGCATCCTCGTGCAAGGCGGCGGTTTACGGGGCGGCGAAGGCCCCCAGCCGCCGCCACACCCGCCCACTCATTGGCAGCCCCCTTCCAGGCGGAGGAGGTTGTCGCGTTCCGCGATTGACGCATGGCTCACTGTGGCGATCGAGAAGTAGAGCAACTGCAAGAATTTGGCCCTGCCGAACTCGCGGTAGGCTGCCTGCAGGCCTTCAAACCGTGCCCGACACAACTCATCTCCTGGCACCGGGCCGTGGGCGGCCTTTTGGGCCATCGCGCCGCGGAAGTCCTCCAGCCGGAGAGCCAGATACTCATCGGAGGCCCGGCGGAGGCGCCACCAGAGATCCGAACCAAAGCCAAGGGAAGCTGCCTGCTCTTCAATGGGCTCCCGCCAGACGGACGGGCCATCGCCGGGCAGGGGGTACGTCAGCTCGATCAGGGTTCGATACAACTCGCCAGGCGTATAGAGCTCTGGATTGAGGGTCCCGTTGAGCGGGGAGTCCGAGCCGGTGCCCGGCTCGGGCACGGGCTCGCCCGCAATCAACTCCATGCGGGGCAGGGAGGCGGCCTTCTTCGCCCGGGCCTCGACCTCGGCGGGATCGAACCTCTTGGCCATCCGCTCCTCAAGGGTCCACCGCCACGCGGGCTTGGCATCATCCCAAGCCTTCTCCTCTTGCGCCAGAGCTGCTGGCGCCAGCAGCGCCAAGCCGATCAAGCCGAAGACTCCTGGTCTCATCTCAACTCCTCTCCGCTTTGTTGGGTAGAGTGCGGCGCGCACTCCCTCTACAAGTGATGGTGCTTGAGCTGGCAAAAACGTGACAAAGAGAGCTACGTGTTTGACCGCCGAACCAGTCCCCACACCGGGGGAGCGCGTGTCCCCGTCAAACCTCACCGGTACCGGCGCCGGGCCGGCCCCCGAAAGGGGCAACCTCGGCGCGGAGCCGTTACCCGGTCCTGGGTTGGCCTTCCACGCGGCGCGGATCCGTTCCGCGGCCCGCGGATCCGTTCCGAGCGACTTGGATCCGTTCCGAGCGACTTGGATCCGTTCCGAGCGACTTGGATCCGTTCCGCGCGGCGTGGATCCGATCCGCAGCCCGTGGATCCGATCCGCGCGGCTTGGATCCGATCCGCGCGCCGTGGATCCGATCCGCGCGCCGTGGATTCGTTCCGCGCGGCGTGGATTCGTTCCGCGCGGCGTGGATTCGTTCCGCGCGGTGTGGATCAGCTACCCGGGCGTGAGTTGGCGCTCCGCGCGGCGCGGAACGGCTCCCAACAGGTGCTGCCCGCCGCCTGGCCCGGGCCCTTCAGTGCTTTTCCCGACCGCCGGAGTGTGCTATACGTCACACGTTTTCTCTGCGCCGCCGTCGATCACCGGGTTCCCGTCTCCCCAGGGGGTGAATGCATGTTCAGTCTCACTCGTCGCGGGCCGCTTCCCCGAGCCGCCCTCCTCGCCGTCCTCGTCGCGATCCTGCCTTGGAACGCCAACGCCCAGCCACTCAAAGGGAAGCCTTCGCTCGGGCGAATGGTCGATGCGCGGGTCAATCTGAAGGACTCCTACCAGCGGGCGACCGCCGCCCGGCCGGGAGCGGCCGCCGCGGGCCTCGCAGAAGCGGGCCGGCAGACCGAGGCGATCGTCGCAGCGATCGGCGCGCGCAAACAGGCCCTGCCCACCCTGGAGGTCCGGCTCAGCGCGGCCACCGGGGGGCCGTCGTCGGTGGAGAACACAGCCGGTGCGCTGAGCGCCGCCGCCCCCGGGCTCGACAACGAGTCGATCGTGCGCGCCTATCTGCATCAGAACAAAGCTCTCTATGGGCTCTCCGCAGGGGAGGTCGACGACCTCGTGGTGGTCGGTGACAGCCCGGGTGGCACGAGCGGCCTGCGCATGCTCCGGATGGAACAGCAGATCGACGGCCGCCCGGTCTTCCAGAGTGAGACCCGTTTCCTGATCGACCGCGACGGCCGCGTCGTCAAGAGCGTCGGCCTGATGGTTCCGCAGGCGAAGCTCCTCGCGCCGCGCGTCCTCCCGGGCAGCCTGCTGTCGCCGGCCGAGGCCGTCGCCCGGCTGTTGACGGCGGACGGCCGCGCCGCGGACGCCGCCTCCTTCACCGTCACCGCGGACAACGCCGGCCGCCTCGAGCTGGCCGAGACCGACGGCTTCGTGGCCGGCCCGGTCACCGCGCGCCAGGTCCTCTTTCCGCTCGGCCCGGGCCTTCTGGTGCCGGCGTGGTCGCTCGTCGTGTTCACCGAGGGAGACCAGGACTGGTACGCCATGGTCGACGCCCAGACCGGCGACCTCTTGTGGCGCAAGAACATCCGCAACTTCGTCTCGACCCACCAGGCCCGCTTCCGGGTCTACGTCCAGGCGGACGGCGTGACCCCGGCGGACAGCCCGGCGCCCCAGTCGCCGAACACCGCGGCGCCCGGCGCCGGCACCCAGTTCGCGGAAATCGCGCCGACCATCGTCAACATGCTGACGGCGCAGGACATCACCGCGAGCCCGAACGGCTGGATCGACGACTGCCCGGGCGGCGGCTGCACCGCCAACGAGACCCAGACCCTGGGCAACAACGTGCTCGCCTGTGTCGACCGCACCGGGGGAGCGAACGCCAACATCTGCGATACCGACGCGGCGAGCCAGCTCGACGGCAACGGCCGGCCGACAGGCAACCCGGACGCCAACACCCGCAACCGCGACTTCCTCGGCACCACGCCGCGCGACTTCCAGACCAACTTCACGCCGCCGCCGCAGGGCGGTGCGGCCAATGCCGAAGTCGGCCAGACCGCCACCGGCGCCGGCAACGGGACCTCGACCGGCCCCACCGACATCTTCCGCCGCGGCTCCACCGTTCAGCAGTTCTACGTGACCAACTGGTACCACGACAAGCTCTTCGCCTTGGGCTTCGACGAAGGCTCAGCCAACTTCCAGCAGATCAACTTCGGCGGCGGCGGCGGCGCAGGGGACCGCGTCCTGGTCGACGTGCAGGACGGCTCCGGAACCAACAACGCCAACTTCTCGACACCGCCGGACGGCACCTCGGGCCGCGCGCAGATGTTTCGCTTCACCGGCCCGACCGTCGACCGCGACGGTGGCCTCGACAGCGAGATCCTGATCCACGAGCTGACCCACGGCACCAGCAACCGCCTGGTCGGCAACGCCGCCGGCCTCAACTGGGATCAGGCCGGCGGCCTGGGTGAAGGCTGGAGCGACTTCTACGCCCTGTCGCTCCTCAACAACACCAACGCCGACAATCCGGATGCCCGCTATGCGGCCGGCGCCTACGCCACCTACAAGCTCGGCGGCCTGCTCGACAACTACGTCTACGCCATCCGCCGCTTCCCTTACTCCACGGACAACACGGTCAACCCGATGACCTGGGCGGACATCGACGACGTCACCAACAACCTGGCCGGCGGCATCGCGCCGTCGCCGCTCACCTTCAACAACAACGGCGGCATGGAGGTCCACAACTCCGGCGAGCTCTGGGCGAGCTCCCTCTGGGAGGTGCGCAGCCGGATCATCGCCGACCCCGCCGGAGCGAATGGCGACGTACCCACCGGCAACAACACGACGCTGGAGATCGTCACCGACGGCATGAAGCTGACGCCGATCGACCCGACCTTCACCGACGCGCGCGATGCGCTCTTCGCCGCCGACTGCACGGCCAACGCCTGCGCCAATGAAGCGTCGATCTGGGGCGGCTTCGCCGACCGCGGCCTCGGCTATGGTGCACAGACCCCGTACAACATCGCGTTCGGCTACACCGCGAGCCACCTGGGGGTGAAGGAGTCGTTCAGCGTGCCGTACCTCGACGTGGTCAATGCGGCCACCGACGTGGCGGTCAACGACAGCTCCGGCAACTCCAACGGCGCGATCGACCCGGGCGAGCCGATCCTGCTCACCGTCACCCTCACCAACCCTTGGCGGGCGGCGGGCAAGGCGGTGACCGGCGCGACCGCGACCCTTTCGACCACCACCCCGGGCGTCACCATCCACGATGCCACCGCGGCCTACGGCGCCATCGCCCCCCAGGGAACGGCGGCCGGTGACACGTTCCTGATCACCGTCGACACCACCGTTCTCTGTGGCAGCTCGATCGACTTCACCCTCTCCGTGACCTCGAACCTCGGCACCACCTCGACCGGCTTCCGCAAGCGGGTGGGCGCGGCGAGCGGCACCGATCCGGTCGTCACCTACACCCGTGACACCAACCCCGACCTCGCCATCGTCGACGGCCGTCCGCGCGCGTCCTTCGACCAGCTCACCGTCACCGACGACTTCCAGATCGCCGACCTCGACTTCCGCGCCGACAGCGTCACCCACACCTTCAACGGCGACCTCACCCTGATGCTCCGCTCGCCGGCCGGCACCGGCGTCGACTTCATCTCCCTGATCGGCGGCCTGACCGACGGTGGCTCCGGGGACAACCTCACCAACATGCTGGTCAACGACGACCTCGTCTCCAGCGCGGCGGTCGACATGGTGCAACAACCCAACACGAGCTCACCGTTCACCGGTTCCTGGCTGCCGGTGTTCAACGCCCCCTGGCCGCCGCTCGCCGGGTTCCCCACCGGCCCCGACGCGATCGGCACCCTGTCGCGCTTCGACGGCCAGAGCACGCAAGGCGTCTGGTCGGTCGCGGTGTCGGACCAGTTCGCGGCCGACTCCGGCACGCTCAATGCCTGGTCGATGCTGGTCACTCCGGTTCGCTTCGTCTGCACGCCGTTCGCACCGGCGGCGGCGGTGACGGCGACGAAGACGGTCACCGGCACCTTCACAGTCGGCGGCACGGTCACCTATACGGTGGTCCTCACCAACAACGGCACCGACGCCCAGGGCGACAACGCCGGTGACGAATTCACCGACACCCTGGCCGCCGGCCTGACTCTGACCGGTGCCTCCGCCACCAGCGGCACGGCGGGCACCGCCGGCAACACCGCCACCTGGAACGGCACGCTCGCCCCCCTCGGCGGCAGCGTGACGATCACCATCACCGCCACCATCAACGCCGGCACGCAGGGCTCCACGATCTCCAACCAGGGGACCGCGGCGTTCGACGCCAACAACGACAACGTCAACGAGGCCTCCAGCTTGACCGACGACCCCGGCGTCGGCGGTGCCGCCGATCCGACCTCCTTCCTCGTCGGCGGTGCCACGGTGACCGCCACCAAGACCGCGAGCGGCACCTTCGTCGTGGGCGGCACGGTGACCTACACCATCGTCCTCACCAACTCCGGAACCTCCGCGGCGCCGGACAACGCCGGTGACGAATTCACCGACACCCTGCCCGCCGGCCTGACCCTGACCGGTGCCTCCGCCACCAGTGGCACGGCGAGCACCGCCGGCAACACCGCCACCTGGAACGGCAGCATCCCGGCCTCCGGCAGCGTCACCCTCACCATCACCGCCACGGTCAACGCCGGAACGGAAGGGACCACCTTGAACAACCAGGGTACCGTTTCCTTCGACTCCGACCTGAACGGCAGCAACGAATCGACGGCCGTGACCGACGACCCGGGCGTCACCGGGACCGGCAACCCGACCCCGATCACCATCACCGGCTTGCCGGTGCAGGAGATCCCGACCGTCTCCGAGATCGGCCTGCTGGCCCTCGGACTCGGTCTGCTGCTGGCCGCCTGGACCATCCTGCGCCGCCGCTCGGCGCGGGTCTGATCTCCGGGCCTCACCGGCCCCGCCGCCCGACAACGCGCCCCATCCCCCGGAAGGGGGGTGGGGCGATCTCAACCAAGCGAAGCACTCAGGCTGTTGGACACCTCTACCCCAGTATCCAGTGGCCAAGGACTACCATTTCCCCAACCGATGGTAGAGGGCTCAGCTTGACAGGAGGGGCTCCTTCGGGTCACGATTCGATCCGCGTGAGCTTGCGATCCGCACGAGGACATGCGAGAGACCCAGAGGTGGTTCTCGGTCTACCTGACACCCTCACGCCGACGGAGAGCGGCATCCCTCACCTCGTGCCTGGGCAACCGCAGATGGCTCTCGAACGCCTGCATCTCCACAATTGGGACTTCCCGGACTCAGACGACTCCGGTCTCCATACCATCCACCCCTATCCGGCGAAGTTCATCTCCTCGATTCCGCGTGCACTCATCACCAGCCTTGGAGTCGCACCCGGCACCGCGGTGCTCGACCCCTTCTGTGGCGCAGGCACCACACTGGTCGTGGCGCAGGAGCTCGGCGTTCCCTCGATCGGCATCGACCTCAACCCCATCGCCTGCCTCATCAGCCGCGTCAAGACCACACCGCTTCCCGCCGGGCTCACGGCGGCGGCGCTCCGCGTCGTCCAGGCAACGCATGCAGGGACTGTCACCGTCCCCGCCATCCCGAATGTCGGCCACTGGTTCAACGAGGAGGTGAGCGCCGCGATCGCGGCTCTCGTCGCCCAGATCGACAGGGTGCCGGACGCTTCAGTACGCGACCACCTGCGGCTCGCGCTTTCAAGCATCATCGTCCGCGTCTCAAGGCAGGAGAGCGATACGCGGTACGCCGCGATCGAGAAGCCGGTGAGCCCGCGCTCTGTGCGCGAGCAGTTCCTTGCGGCATGTGCGCGCATCGTGGAAACGAAGGCGGCGCGCTCGACGCCTGCCGCCTCGGCGGTCGTGCTGGAAAGCGACATCCTTGCAGTGACACCCGAGCTCATCGGGAGAGGCGTTTCGCTGGTGGTCACCTCGCCGCCCTATCCGAACGCCTACGAGTATTGGCTCTACCACAAATACAGGATGTGGTGGCTCGGCTACGACCCGATCGCCGTCAAGCAACAGGAGATCGGCGCCCGGGCGCACTACTTCCGGAAGCGGCACGCCACCTTCGAGGAGTTCCGATTGCAGATGGCAAGCATCCTGCGCCTGCTTTCGAAGGTGCTGGTCTCCGGTGGGTATGCCTGCTTTGTCGTGGGCCGGTCTCGCATCCACGGCGTCGACTACGACAACGCGGCCATGATCGCCGGGGAGGCGGGGCGGGCTGGGTTCACGGAAGTCGACCGATTCAGTCGCGTCATCCGAGCTGGGCGGAAGTCGTTCAACCTCTCGCACGCTCGGATCAAGACCGAGGCGGTGCTCGTCCTCCGCAGATCATGACCACGCTCTCGCTCCATTGGCCGGCCTACCGGCTGTTTCCCTATGAGCGCCTCTTGGCGATCGCAGAAGCCATCGCGTTGCTCTCGTCCCGCCAGATCGCAGAAGACCCTGAAAGCGTCACGGTGACAGCCGATCGGCCGGCCGCGGCGCCTCGGCTGACGTACTTCAGCGCCTACCAGACGCCTCGGACGCCGCCGGCACCGACGGTCCAACATCTCATCGAGTCGGAGACGTCTGGTGGCTCACGCCGCCAGAGCACCCGGTATTCTGTCCATGGGTTGCACGAGTACAAGGGAAAGTTCAACCCGCAAACAGCCCGCGCCCTCCTCAATGCAGCCGGCCTGCCGAAGCACGCGCTGGTGCTCGATCCCTTCTGTGGGAGCGGCACAACGCTCATCGAGTGTGCACACTCCGGCTTCCGTGCGGTGGGGACGGACATCAACCCTTTGGCGATCACGATTGCGAACGCCAAGGCGCAGGCCCTCAGATGCGATCCGGAGCTTCTCGTGGCCGAAGCGGAGGCCGCCTTTCGGGCGGCAGGCAGGAGCCGCCGTGGTCGCCTCCTTGCCGACGTTCGCGGCGCATACCTCCACCGCTGGTTCGACGCGCCGATGCTCGCGCGGCTCGAAACGCTTCGGGCTCACATCGTGGAGCGCGACCCCTCTGTCTCCGAGATCCTCCTCGTCATCGTCAGCAACCTTCTTCGGGAGTTTTCCCTCCAGGAGCCGGATGATTTGCGCATCCGTCGCCGCAAGAGCCCGCCGTCCGAGCGTGATCCCTACCAGGCCTTCCTGGAAGACACCCGTGCCCTCGCGGCGAACGTCCGCGTCGTCCAGCGTCACACCGGGGTGTGTAACGCCACCTCGGTGCGGGCCCACCAAGGCGACATGCGAACGTTCGCCACGGCTGCTGCAGCAAGAGGGATGATCAGCAACTTCGATGCGGCCATTACCAGCCCCCCTTATGCGATGGCTCTCCCTTACATCGATACGCAGCGCCTCAGCCTCGTCTGGCTCGGGCTTGTAGACCCGGGAACGCTCCCATCGCTCCAGGCGGAGCTCATCGGCAGCCGCGAGTTCAACGGCTCACCACGCTCGATATGGGAAAGAAAGCTGGTCGACAATTCCGAGCGGCTGCCGGCGGCCCATGCAGCCCTTTGCCAACGACTTCTCGAAATGCTCGGCGAACAGGACGGCTTCCGCCGGCAGGCGGTGCCCTCTCTTCTCTACCGCTACCTGGCCGGCATGCGTGACAGCTTCCTTTCTGTGAGATCGCTTCTCCGGCCGGGGGCGCCCTTCTTTCTCATCGTCGGCCACAACCACACCGTGCTCGGGGGGCACCGGATCGACATGGACACTCCAGCCCTCCTCTCCACACTCGGGGAGACGGCCGGATTCGTGACAGAGCGGCGAGAGCCTCTGCAGACCTACCAGCGCTACGGACTTCACCAGAAGAACGCCATCTGCCGCGAGGAGCTCCTCACACTGCGCGCCGTATGACGATCGACTTCGCCTTCCATCCGAGCGTCTACGCCACGGGAGAGCCCAAGGGGCTCGTCCACATGCTTGAACGGGTGTGGGTTCAGCAGACGCCCGGCGACGGGACGCTTTACATCGTGTCCGGCTTCGGCAACTACAACGGGGCGGTGCGCTTCCTGGACACGTTCGCTCGCCACGTCAAGGCCGGAGGGCAGGTCGTGTCCTTCTTTGCCGGCAGTACCGCTCAGAACCTCACCAGCAAGCAGCTGGTGGAGTCGATGCTCAGGGTCGGCGCCAGCGTCAACATCGTCCACCGAAAGCGCCTGCTGCACGCCAAGTGCTACGGTGCCTCCCGCAGCACCGGCGCAAGCCTGGTCGTCAGCTCGGGCAACTTCACCGGCCCCGGCATGGGGCTCAACGTCGAGTCATCCGTGCTCCTCCCCGAGCAGCCCTTGAGGGAAGCCGGCTTCTCGTGGGAGACCGCCATCCAGCAGATCCGGGCACAGCCATGGGACTTTTTCCAGCCCACCCTCGACGAACCCGCCGCTCCGGCCTGGAGCCTCCTCTATGACGAATGCGAACGCGGCCTCAGGCTCGAGAAGTCAGACGAGAGCACGCTCCTTGTGCTCCTCGGACACTCAGACACCGCACGCATCCAGGCTCCACCGGGCACGAAGGCGGGCAAGGGCACGCAGTACTTCTGGCTCGGCAAGGACTCCTTCGGGTTCTTTCCGCCGCTGACAATCCCCAACGAGCGAGGGAACAAACGGACCTTCTCGTGCCTCATCAGCCTCCACTACGTCGACCTTGGCGTGGTTGACAGGAAGGCAAGGGTCACCTTTGAAGCAGAGAACAACTTGGACTTCCGCCTCGGAACCGCGCGCCTGCGGTCCACGCAGAAGGCCAAACCTGGCGACATCGCCGCACTCTCTCGCATCGGAGACCGCGAGTACGAGTTACGGATCGTCCAAGAGGGCACCCCTCACCACCGCCTTCTCTCTCCGCACATGGTCAACTTGGTCGGACACCGGGGTAAGCGCTATGGGCTGATCGACAACGCGGTGTTCTTCGAAATCATTGGAAGACAGGCCTCTCCACCTCCGGAGACGGGGTGAATTCTGTCGTTGGGACCTGTCGTTGCCCGGGCTCCGCCCGAGATCTCAGAGACTCAGACGTCGGGCGGGGTCCGCCTGCCCGAAGGCGGAGCGTCCCGGACGTCGGGCGGGGGTACCCTGCCTCTCGGGCGGAGAGACTCGGATCGAGAGCGGGGAGCCTCGGACCTGGAGCCGAGAGGCCCGGATCGCGGGCGATCTTGGAGGAACTTTGGGGAGAAGTGCAAGAATCGCCCCCCGAAATACGACTTTCTAAGGGGTGATGTTAGCCAAGACCATCACCACCACGCCTTGGGGCATTGAAGCCCGTCCCGTGCAGGTCGAAGTCGACGTCCACTTTGGGCTCCCACAGACGCAGATCGTGGGGCTCGCCGATGCCGCGGTGCGCGAGAGCCGCGAGCGGGTGCGTGCCGCGATCAAGAACTGTGGATTCGACCTGTCCCCGATGTCCATCATCATCAATCTCGCTCCGGCCGACCTGCGCAAGGAAGGCAACCACCTCGATCTCGCCATCGCGCTCGCGCTCCTCGCCGCCCATGGGGAGATCCCCCAGGAGGCCCTCGACGGGAGGCTCCTCTGCGGCGAGCTGGGCCTCGACGGCTCCATCCGCCCGGTGCGCGGGGGCCTGGCCATCGCCGATCTCGGCCGGCGCCTGGGGGTCCGCGAAGTCCTCCTCCCCGCCGCCAACGCTCCGGAGGCCGCGGCCCTCGGCTCGGTGCCGGTCATCGGCCTGGCCACCCTCGCCGAAACCCTCCGCCACCTCCTCGGCGAGGAGATCCTGCCCCCGGTCCTCCCTCCCACCGGCGCCGCGGACCAGGGGCATCACGCCCCGGACCTCTCGGAGGTGCGCGGCCAGGAGACCGCCAAGCGCGCCCTGGAGATCGCCGCGGCCGGCGGCCACAACCTCCTCTTCATCGGCCCCCCGGGCTCGGGGAAGACCATGCTCGCCCGCCGTCTCCCCGGTCTGCTGCCGCCGCTCACCCTGGCGGAGGCGATCGAGGTCACCAAGATCCACTCGCAGGCCTCCGAGCAGCCGCCCGCCGGGTTGATCCGCCAGCGCCCGTTCCGCAGCCCGCACACCGGCATCAGCACCGCCGGCCTGATCGGCGGCGGCAGCTCGCCCCGTCCGGGCGAGGCGAGCCTGGCGCACAACGGCGTCCTCTTCCTCGACGAGCTTCCCGAGTTCCGCCGCGACACCCTGGAGTCGCTCCGCCAGCCGCTGGAGGAAGGGCACGTCACCGTCGTCCGGGTGCGCGCCCACCTGCGCTTCCCCGCCCGCTTCGCCCTGCTGGCCGCGATGAACCCCTGCCCCTGCGGCCACCTCGGTGACCCCCGCCACCCCTGCCGCTGCCCGCCTCAGCTCGTCGAGCGTTACCGGGGGCGGATGTCCGGCCCCTTGCTCGACCGCATCGACCTCCACGTCGAGGTCCCCGCGGTGAGCTTGCGCGAGCTGCGCTCCGGCCCCGGCGAGCCCACCGCCCTCGTCGCCGAGCGGGTCGCCGCCGCGCGCCGCCTGCAACAGGAGCGCTTCGGTGCCGCCGCCTCGACACCGGTCAACGCCGCCATGGGACCGGAGGAGCTGCGGCGCTGGTGCATCGTGGACGACGCCGGCCGCTCCCTGCTCGACCGCTCCTTCGAGAAGCTGGGCCTCTCCGCCCGCGCCCTCGACCGTATCCTCAAAGTGGCGCGAACCATCGCCGATCTCGGAGGCAGCGAGACGCTGCGCGCCAGCCACGTGGCCGAAGCCATCCAGTACAGGAGCCTCGATCGGAGGATGACGCCATGACGCGGCACGAATGGCCATGGCGCTCGGAGCGACCTTCCAGGTCCACGCCGCCGACCAGCGGGCCAACCCACCCGCTGGCGCGGCCGTCGAAGGCTCAGGGTGGCCGCGCGGCGTGTAGCCGCTACGCGGGGCGCGTAGCCGTTACCCGGTCGTGGCTCTTCCTTACACGCGGCGTGTAGCCGTTACCCGCGGCCCGCAACCTCTACACGCGGCTCGCAGCCGGGGCTGGGGATCTGCCTCTCACCGCCCCGGATGCGGCGCCAGCCGCCAGCGGCCGTAGCCGACGAACGCGGTGAGCAGGCCCGTCACCAGGGGAATTGCGGCCATCGCTCCCTGGCCGCCCATCAGCGTGACCACGACGGCACCGATCATGATGATCAAGAGACCGGCGGCGGCGAGCGGCGTGAGGCCCGGGCGAATGCGCAGAAGGCCCGGGAGGATCAGGCCGAGGCCGCCGAGCAGCTCGGCCACGCCGATGAACCGCAGAAAGGCGCCCGGCAGCGCCACCGGTCCCTGCTGCATCTGCTCGATCGGCATCACCAGCTTGAGGCCTCCGGACCAGATGAAGAGGAGGGCGACGAGAACCTGAACGATCCAGAGCGCGATGTTGATCTTCGATCCCTTGGGCGGTGACGTCATGGCTTTCCTCCTTGGTCACGTGGGTCCTACGTCCGATCGACGACGACGGTTCGCAGCTCACAGGTGTAACGGTTGCCCGCGGCGTCGGGCAGCCAGGTCTGGCCATGGTCCGGGAGCATCTCGGACAGGTGGATCTCGGCGGCCTCCACCTCGGCCGGGATGTTGCGGATCGCCTTGGTGAAGCCCTCGACCAGGAGGGGGCTCTCCAGGTCGAGATAAAAGGGCTTCTCCTCCCGGGGCACCTTGACGAACAGGAAACGGGGCAGCTCGCGCCGGCCGGCCCAGCGCCGGGCTCCCGCGAAGCGCTCCGCCGGCGTCGTGGCGCCCAGGAAGTCGAGCTCGGAGACGGGAACGCTCCAGCTCTCGCGGGCCACCACCAGCTTGTCGATGGTGACGCGGGGCGTGTAGGTGCCGGAGGGGAGGACGCGGAAGGTCGGCAGGACCTGCATCAGCATCACGAGCTGGTAGAAGTCCGTGACGTCGAAGGAGACGCGGCCGTCGCGCGACCGGACCACCAGGCTCTCCGCGTGAGGCTCGACCACCAGATCGGCGATGCGCAGGATCTGCCCGGCGGGGACGCCGGGAGGATCGAGCGAATAGTCCAGGTAGAAGTCTTTGACCGAGCGCAAGGCGACGTCCATTCGGCCATTGGCCGCCGGCGCCCAGACCCCGAGGCCGGCGGCCGCCGCTTCCTGGTTCCAGACCTTGGCGAAGACCGGGATGAGGGACGGCTCCGGCAGATCGGATTCGATGGAGGAGCACAGCTGCTCCGGGTGCGGGTGTTGGGAGAAGAAGAGGCCCCGGTCCAGGCTGTTGACGGCGACGTGGACCTCCCCGAGGACGACCTGGTAGTCGCCGCGCCGGATCGCCTCGACGCTGGAGGCGGCGATCAGCAGGTCCGGGCTGTGGTTGCGCGCCTTCTGCCAGCCGGGGCCCGGGGCGGCGAATTCCCGGTCGGCGAGAGGACGCAGGTCTTCGCTCCGGAAGTGGACCCGCCGCTCGCCGGGAGGTAGCGCCAACACTCTCGCCCAACGGGCTTGCAGCTCTTGCCGGAGCCTCTCATGGGTCGCCGCGTTCACCAGGCGGCGCATGGCCACCTGGGTGAACGCGATCAGGTTGACCTCGGCCGAGCCGGCCTGCGCGCTGAGCTCGGCATGGGTTTCGAGGAACACCCGGCGGTGGTCGGCTTCGAGGTGATGGGTGAACCACCGGGCGCCGTCGAGGACGAGGGAGAGGGCGGGCGCCAGCTCGGCGAGGAACCCTGCGCCCAGCTGGAGGCCGAGGTCGCGGCGGCAGTCTTCGAAGACCAGCGTGCGCCCCGCATAGAGCTGACCCTCGGCCCGGGTGGCGGACGGCCGGCCGGAGGCGCGCACGAAGGTGGCCTCCAGGTCGGCGAGGGCGTGTCCCAGCTCCTCGGGATGCCCCGCGGCGCGGGCGACGGCGTCGCGCTTCGCGAGGAGGTCGTCGAGCACCACGAGGGCGCCTTCCCGCAGCGGCGCGTCCTCGATGGCGAGGAGCAGCTCGCGCAAGGTGCGCTCCGGGGTGAGCGACAAGGGGATCTGGAATCCCCAGCGGATGGCGCCTTTCGCGTGGAGGTCGGCGAGAAAGCTCCACAGGAAGGCTTCCTTGTCAGGGGGGATCTCTCCCCCCAGGGCGGCGGCCAGGCCCCGCATCAGGTCGCGTGCCGGGCGGGTGCCGTCGCACGCCGCCAGGAGGGCCCCGGTGAGGGGGCCGAGCTCCATCCTCTGCCCGCCGGGGGCGATGAAGACATTGCCCTCCTGCCGCAGGAAGGGGGACCGCCGGGGAGCGAGCCAGGGACGCATCGCCGGATCTTCCGCCAACCGGTCGGCGACGGCGTCGATCGTCCAGCCTTCAAAGAAAACGTCTCTGGTGGCGAGCAGGTCTTCTCCCGGCTGGACGGCGATCACCTCGTCGCCGGTGCCCAGCTGCGCCCAGCCGACCGGGCCGAAGAAACCGATGGAGTCGTTCTTGACACAGTAGCGCTGCAGATAGGAGGCGAGCATCTGGGCATGCCCGCGGTCGCGGGCCGACCCTTTCCCTGCGCCGGCCGGCCGGCGCAGAAAGGAGGCGAGCCCGGTCTCCGCCGCGTGGCGGTTCTGCCACAGCACCGCCTCGCGGAACCGGGCGTCGCCGGCCACCTCGCGCAAGGTCCGGTCGAGGCGCTCCTCGGCGGCCATGAAATCCGCCTGGTAGCGAAGCCGCTCCGCCTCGGCACGCCCGGCCGCCTCCCGCCAGGCGGCGAGGGCGGCGACCGTGGCCGCGGCAAGACCCTCGGTCGCCGCCGGCTGCTGCCGCTTCACCTTGCGGAGGGCCTTGATGAGGAGGTCGAGGCGTTGCGGGTTCCGGCGTTCGCCGGCCGCTCCGTCCAGCTCTCCCCGCAGCGCCGCAAGAGCGGCCTGGCGCGTCTCCTCGGCCTCGCCGTCGGCTGCGATCCGACGGTCGGCCGCCGCCGCGCAGGCCGCGTCGGCGATCCGCAAGACACCGTCCGACGGGAACCCGGCACCGCGCACGCAAACGGTGCGCCAGATCGCCCATCGCCCGCTTCCCGGCAAAGCGACCAGATGATCCGGCAATTCTCCCTGGCTCGACATGCAACCTCCTTGAAAGGGTTCACTCGTCCCGGCAGAACGAGGGCATCCTAGCCTCTCCGGCCTACGCCTGATCGACGGCGACGAGCCGCAGCTCGCAGGTGTAGCGGTGGCCCGCGGCGTCGGGAAGCCAGGATGCGTCGTGATCCGGCAGCATCTCGGAGAGGAGGATCTCCGACGGGCCCTCCCCTCTCTCCTGGATCTTCCGGACGGCATGCGCAAAGCTTTCCACCAGAAGGGGGCTCTGCAGATCGACATAGAAGGGCTTCGCTTCACCCGGCGTCTTGACGAAGAGGAAGCGCGGCAGTCCTCGCTTCCCGGCCCAGAGCCGGGCACCGGCAAAGCGCTCCGCCGCGGAGGCGGCGGCGGCGAAGTCGATCTCGGCGGCCGGCACGATCCAGCTCTCGCGGACCACCACGAGGCGGTCGATGGTGACCCGCGGGGTGTAGCTGCCCTCCGGGAGGACGCGGAACATCGACACCGTCTGGATCAACATCACAAGCTGATAGAAGTCGATGATCTCGAAGGACACCCGGCCGTCGCGCGGCCTCACCACCAGCTGGTCCGCGGCGGGCTCGACCACCAGATCGCCGATGGGAAGGAGCTGCCCGGCGGGGACACGGGGAGGATCGAGCGAGAGATCCAGATAGAAGTCCTTCGCCGAGCGCAACGCGACGTCCATCCGGGGGCTGGCCGCCGGAGCCCAGACGCCGAGGCCGGCATTCGCCTCCTCCTGGTTCCAGACCTTGGGGAACACCGGAATCAGAGACGGCTCCGGCAGGTCGGATTCGATGAAGGAGCTCAGTTGTTCCGGATGCGGGTGCTGGGAGAAGAAGGCGTTGCGGTCCAGCGTGTTGACGGCGACGTGCGTCTCGCCGAGGACGGCCAGATAGTCACCGCGCCGGATCGCCTCGACGCTCGGCGCGGCGATCAGCAGGTCCGGGCTGTGGATGCGCGCCTTCTGCCAGCCGGGGCCCGGCGCGGCGAACTCGCGGTCGACGAGGGGACGCAGGTCGGCGCTGCGCAACTGGACCCTCCGGGTACCGGGAGGGACCGCCAGGACTCTTCCCCAACGGGCGAACAGCTCCTGCTGGAGCTTCTCGTGGCTCGCGCGGCTCACCACCCGCGGCATGGCCACCTGGGTGAACGCCAGCAGGCTGACCGTGGTGGAGCCCGTCCGGGCGCTCAGCTCGGCATGCACCTGGCGGAACACCTCGCGGTGGTCTGCCGCCAGATGCTGGGTGAACCAGCGGGCGGCGTCGAGGACGACCGACAAGGCGGGTGCCAGGTCGGCGAGAAACGGCCTCCCCAGCTGCAACTCCAGATCCCGTCGGCACTCTTCGAAGACCAGGGTTCGCCCTGCATAGAGCTTGCCTTCCGCCCGGGTGGCGGACGCCCTGCCGGTCAGCCGCAGAAACGTGGCGTCCAGGTCCGCCAGCGCGCGATCCAGCGCCTCGGGGTCCCCGGCGGCACGCTCGACGGCGTCCCGCTGCCGGACGATTTCGTCGAGCGTGGCGAGGCTCCGCTCGCGCAGAGGCCCGTCCTCGATGGCGAGGAGGAGCTCGCGCAACGTTTGCTCCGGATGGTGGGACATGGGGATCTGAAACGCCCAACGCAGGACGCCTTTCGCCTCGAGATCCGCCAGAATCCCCAGAAGCGTGGCCTCCTGGTCCGGTGTCAAAGCACTTCCGGCGGTCTCGGCCACACTGCGCAGGAGCTGCCGCGCAGAGCGGGTGCCGTCGCAACCGGCCAGGAGGGCTGACGAAAGGGGACCGAGCTCGATCTTCTGGCCGCCGGGGGCGACCCAGGCGTTGCCCTCACGCCGCAGGAACGGCGAGAGCCGGGGGGCGAGCCAGGGCCGCATGGCCGGATCCTCGGCCATCCGGTCTGCGAGGGCGTCGATCGCCCACCCCTCGAAGAAGACCTGCCGCCGGTCGAGAAGCTCGGCGCCGGGACGCACCGTGATCACCTCCTCGCCGTCCACCAGGTGCGCCACACCGATCGGGCCGAAGAAGCCGATGGTGTCGTTCTTGACGGAATATCGCTGCAGATAGGAGGCGATGAGCCGGGCATGCCCGCGGTCGCGCGAGTCTGGCCGCCCCGGGGCCCGGCGCTGGAAGGCGGCGAGCCCGGTCTGCACCGCGTGGCGGTTCTGCCACAGGACGGCTTCGCGGAACCGGCGGTCCCCGGCCGTCTCGCGCAGAGCCTCGGCGACGCGTTCCTCGGCCGCCTCAAATTCGGCGGCATAGCGCACCCTTTCGGCGGCTGCCTGGTCGCGCGCCCCGCGCCACGCGGCGAGCGCTTCAACCGCCGCCGCCGGAAGCCCGGAGGGGTCCGGAAGCTGGTGCCGCTTCGCCTTCTTGAGCGCCCGATACAAGATCTCCCGGGCGTCCTCGGCAGACGCGGCGATCTCGCGGCGCAGCACCGCGAGGACCTCCTGGCGCTTCGCTTCAACGTCCACGTCCGCGGCGGCCACCGCATCGGCCGCCGCTGCGCAGGCTGCATCGGCGAGGCGTAACACCCCTTCCACCGGAAAACCCGCTCCGCGCAAAGCCACCACGCGCCAGAGCGCCCAGCGCTCCTCCCCGGGTAGCGAGATCAAATGGTCCGGCACATTCGTTCGGCTGGTCATGGCAGACTCTCCCTGAAAACTCGCGGCATCCTACACCGCTCCGGGGTAAGATGCCGCGCCATGGAAAGGATGGGAAGCCGATGAGCCGACGACCCGAGAGCGGAGAATTCGCCGCCTATTACGCCACCTACGTCAACCGCGTGCCGCATGACGACGTCCTCACCGTGCTGGCCGAGCAGCTGCGCACGGTGCCGCAGGCCCTCCACGGCATCTCCGAGGAGAAATCCCTTCACCGCTACGCTCCCGGGAAGTGGAGCATCCGCGAGCTCCTGCACCACGTCAACGACTGCGAGCGGGTGTTCGCCTTCCGCGCTCTCTGGTTCGCCCGCGGCTTCGACAGCGCGCTCCCCGGCTTCGATGAGAATGCCGGCGCGGTCGCGGCGCAGTCGGACCTGTTCCCCTGGGCCGACCGGGTCGAGGAGTTCACCACCGTGCGGCGGGCGACGCTCAGCCTCCTGCGCAACCTGCCGGACGGAGCCTGGACCCGCCAGGGCATCGCGAACGGCAATCCGTTCTCCGTGCGTGCGCTCGCCTTCATCGTCGCCGGCCACGTGGAGCACCACCTGGCCATCCTGCGCGAGCGGTATCTCGGCGCCGGCGTCTAGACCGCGGCACGCGCCGGAAAGTCGGCGAGCAGGGTGACCGGCCCGTCGTTGACCAGCTCGACCTCCATGTGGGCGCGGAACCGCCCGGTCTCGACCGGGAACCCGCGGCGCCGCAGATCCTCCACCAGGGCCTCGATGAGCGGGGCGGCCTCCTCGGGAGGCGCGGCGCGGTCGAACGACGGGCGCCGCCCCCGCTCGATCGAGCCCGCCAGGGTGAACTGCGACACGATCAGGAACGCCCCGCCGACCGCCGCGGTGTCGAGGTTCATCTTGCCCTCGGCGTCCTCGAAGACGCGCAGACCGGCGAGCTTCTCCGCCGCCGGGCGGACCTGGGCGGCGCCGTCGCCCCGCTCGACCCCCACCAGGACGAGGAGGCCGCGGCCGATCGAGCCCACGGTTTCCTCGCCGACCCGCACCGCCGCACGGCGGACCCGTTGAATCACCAGACGCACCTGCACCATCCTTTCTTCCGTGATACGGTATCGCGATCACGACGCGGAGGAGAACGATCCATGTTGAACAAAGCGCTTCTGATCGGCAACCTGGGCAAGGACCCGGAGATGCGGTCTCTCCCTTCGGGACAGCCGGTCGCGAGCTTCACCCTGGCCACCACCAAGAAGTGGCGCGACAAGAACGGCCAGAAGCAGGAGCAGACGGAGTGGCATCAGATCGTCTGCTTCGGCAAGCAGGCGGAGATCGCCGGCCAGTACCTGACCAAAGGCAAGCAGATCTACGTCGAGGGGCGCATCCAGACCCGCACCTGGGACGACCGCCAGACCGGGGAGAAGAGATATCGCACCGAGATCATCTGTGACAACTTCCAGATGCTCGGCCAACGTGGCGGCGGGGGCGGTGATTTCGACGGCGCCGGACCCGGAGCGGCATCCTACGGCGGCGGCGGTTACGGTGGCGGCCCCTCCTACGACGACCAGGGCGGGGGCGGCGGCGGCACCGTCGGCGGCGGCGGTTACGGCGGCGAGCCCGACGACGACGACATTCCGTTCTGAGCCCCCGCGGCCATCTTCTCCCCTCTCCCGCTTGCGGGAGACGGGAGAGGGGGCTCCATGGTAGAATCCGCGTCAGGCTTCGCCCATGGACCCCATCGCCCAGTCTCCTGTGGAGCGCTCCCTCTGGAGGCGTCTCTGGAGCCCTCCCGAGGCGGAGATCTCGGAGGTCGGCTTCAGCGGCGAGCTGCTGATCGCCGGAGTGCGGCTCCTGCTGGTTCTCATCCTGGTCGCCATTCCGGCCCAGGCCTACATCGCGAGCGCCATCCACGAAGGAGACAGCCGCGATCCGCGGGCGCTGCTCGCGGCGGCGGCGGTGGGCCTGCTCGGCGCCCTGATGATCTACGCCGCCACCCGGCGGCACTGGGCACGCTCCTGGATCGGGTTCGCCAGCAGTCTGATGGATGTCAGCCTGGTCAGCGGCATCCTGGCCACCCTGGTCGTGCTCGGCCATCCCTACGAGGCGACCAACGGGCTGGTCATCTTCCCCGTCTACTTCCTCGCCATCTATGCCACCAGCCTGCGCTATGACGCCCGCATCTGCCTGGTGACCGGCGCCCTCGCCCTCCTCCAGTACGGTGCCCTCGTCGCCTGGATCGCCTGGCAGTCGGCGGTGGTGCCGGCGGGGGCTCCGTCGCCGGATTTCGGCGTCTTCCGCTGGAGCGACCAAGGATGGCGTCTCGCCCAGATCGCCGGAGCGACCCTGCTGTCGGCCACCCTGGTGGTGCGCTCCCGGGAGCTGCGCCTGCTGTCCACCCGCGACCGATTCACCGGTCTGCTCAACCGCGCGGTGTTCAACGAGCAGCTCGAACGCGAGGTGGCCTACTCCCGCCGCGAAGGCGGGCGCTTCGCCGTGGCGATGGTCGACATCGATCACTTCAAGCGGTTCAACGACACCTACGGCCACGCCGGAGGAGACCAGGCGCTGCGCCTGGTGGCGGCGACGCTGCGCCGGACCTGCCGCGAGAGCGACGTGGTGGCCCGCTATGGCGGCGAGGAGTTCGCCCTGATCCTCCCGGCGGTGCGCAGCGGCAAGGCCCAGGACCTCCTGGAGCGCTTCCGCCGGGTGGTGGCGGCGACGCCGATCCATCTCACCGGCCGCGCACGGCCGGTGTCGGTGACGATCAGCATCGGCGTCGCGAGCTTTCCGGAGGACGGCATCACCGCCCAGACGATCCTCGGCTGCGCCGACGCCCGGCTCTACCAGGCGAAGGAGGCGGGGCGCGACCGGGTGGTCGGCCCGCCGCGGGCCACCGCCCGGCCGGCCGATCAACGCGAGGGCGAAGACTCCGAAGAGATCCTCACTTCGGTGGGGCCGCTGGTGCCCCCGGATCGCTAGGCCAGCCCCGTCTGCAATCCGTCCAGCTCCCGGCGCACGCGGGCCAGACGCTCGGCCTCGTCCAGGCCCTTGAGCGGCTTGAGGGCTTCGCGCGAGGTGCGCAGCGTGAGCAGGCGCTGACGGAAGAAGGAGAGGCGCCGGTTCGCCTCGTGCAGGCGCGCCGCGTGGGCGGGAGTCTCCAGGCGGGCGACGATCTCGGGAAGCGCCTCCAGGGTATGGCAGACCAGCAAGATGTCGCACCCGGCGGCGAACGCCGCCTCCGAACGCTCGGGGAGGTCTCCCCAGGCGTCCAGCGCCTTCATCTCCAGGTCGTCGCTGAACGCCACCCCGCCGAAGCCGAGCTTGCTGCGCAGCAGACCCCCGATGATCGCCGGAGACAACGTGGCGGGACGCAGCTCCGGATCGTAGGCCGGATAGACGGCGTGGCCGATCATCACCGCCCCCGCCAGCCGGCCCAGCGCCTCGAACGGATCGAGATCCGCCCGCAGCACCTCGGCGGGGCGGTCGATGCGGGCCACGTTGAAGTGGGTGTCGGCCGAGGCGCCGCCCAGGCCGGGGAAGTGCTTCACGCAGCCGCCCACGCCTCCCGCCTGGAGCCCGCGCAGGAACGCCCGGGCGCGCGGCGTCACCTCGCCGGGGGTGATGCCGAAGTAACGGCCGTCCAGGGCGTTGTCGACCTCCCCCCGGTTCAAGTCGACCACCGGAGCGAAATCGAGGTCGATGTCGAACAGCCGCAGCGCCTGGGCCACCCAGGTTCCGGCCTGGAGCGCCACGGTCGCGGGGTGGAGGGCGAGCACACCCGCCGCCGGAGCGGGTCCCACCAAGCCTTTCAAGCGGTCCACCCGGCCCCCCTCGGCATCAATGGCGAGGATGGCCTCGGGAAGCACGCGGCGTAGATCGGCGACGAGGGCGGTGAGCTGTTCGGCGTCCTCGATGTTGCGGCCGAAAAGAATCAGCCCGCCGGGCTGGTGCTCGGCGAGCAGCTCCTCCGACGCGGGATCGAGCGTGGGACCGGGGATGGCGACAAAGACCTGTTCAGCAGCTCTCATCAGAGCCCGATACTATCCGACGCGCGGGTCATCCGAGCCGCGACTTCAAGGACTGGAGGAAGTTGAGGGCGGCGAGCGGGGTCAGCCGCTCGATCTCGACATCGCGCAGCAGCGAGGCCACCACCTGCTCCGGCGGCGCGAACAGGGTGAGCTGGGCCGGCTCGTGGGTCGCCGGTGCCCCGCGGCCGCGGGCGAGCCGCGGTTTGCCGGTCAGGTCGTACTCCTGCGCTTCCAGGTTGGTGAGGATCTCGCCGGCCCGCTCGATCACCCCCGGCGGCAGGCCGGCCAGGCGGGCCACGTGCAGACCGTACGACTTGTCGGCGCTGCCCGGGATCACCCGGCGCAGGAAGACGATGCGGTCGTCCCACTCCTTCACCGCGAGCGTCCGGTTGACCACCCGCGGCAGCAGTGAGGCGAGCTCGGTCAGCTCGTGGTAGTGGGTGGCGAACAGCGTCTTCGGGCGGCGGGTCTCGTGCAGGTACTCGACGATCGCCCAGGCGAGCGACAAGCCGTCGAAGGTGGCGGTGCCGCGCCCCACCTCGTCGAGGATGACCAGGCTCTTCTCGGTGGCATGGCGCAGGATGTTCGCCGTCTCGATCATCTCGACCATGAACGTCGACTCGCCGCGCGCCAGGTCGTCCGAGGCGCCGACGCGGGTGAAGATGCGATCGACCGCGCCGATCACCGCATCGTCGGCCGGCACGAAGCTGCCCGCCTGGGCCATCAGCACGATCAGCGCCACCTGCCGCAGATAGGTCGATTTGCCGCCCATGTTCGGGCCGGTCAAGAGGACGATGCCCGCCGCCTCGCCGTCGAGCTCGGTGTCGTTCGGCACGAAGGCGTCGCGGCTCGCCTGCTCCACCACGGGATGGCGGCCCTCGCGGATGAGGATCGGCGCGCCGAGCTTCCCCATGATCGGCCGCACATAGCGGTGGCGCGCCGCCACCTCGGCGAACGCGGCGAGGGTGTCGAGCGCCCCCACGGCGGCGGCGAGCGCAGTGAGCCCGGGGGCCGCCGCGGCGATCGTCGTCACCAGGCGCCGGAAGTGCTCCACCTCCAGGGCGATCTGGCGCTCCTCGGCGGAGAGGATCTGCTCCTCCAGCTCCTTGATCTCGGGGGTGACGTAGCGCTCGGCGTTGACCAGGGTCTGTTTGCGGATGTAGTCCGCCGGCACCCGCTCCTGGTTCGCCCGGGTGACCTCCAGGTAGTAGCCGAACACCCTGTTGTAGCGGATCTTGAGCGACGAGATGCCGGTGCGCTCCCGCTCGCGCATCTCCAGAGCCAGGATGTGCCGCTTGCTGTCGCGGGCGAGAGACCGGTAGCGGTCCAGCTCCTCGTCCACCCCGGAGGCGATCACGCCGCCGTCCTGGAGCACCGGCGCGGGCGCCTCCTCCAGCATCCGGGTCAGCTCGGCGTGGAGCCCGGTGAGCGGGTTGGTGGTGGCGAGCTTGGCGAGGAGCGGCGCATCCGCCCCGGCCAGCTCGGCGAGGATCGCCGGCACCTCGGCGAGACCGTCGCGCAGCGCCGCGGCCTCGCGCGGGGACATGGTGCCGAGCACGGCGCGGGTGAGCAGGCGTTCCGGGTCGCCCACCCGGGCCAGCCGCTCGCGCAGCCGGTCGCGGCGCGGGTTGTCCCCCACCAGCTCCCCCACCGCGCGATGCCGCTCGGCGATCGCCTGCGGATCGACCAGCGGGCGGCGCAGCCATTCGCGCAGCGTCCGCCCGCCCGGTGCGGTGACGGAGCGGTCGAGCACGCCGAGCAGCGTGCCGCGCCGCCGCGCGCCGCCGCCCGGCTCGCCGCGCTGGCTGCGGAAGATCTCCAGGTTGGCAAGGGTGGAGGCGTCGAGGATCAACCGGTCGCGCGCCTCCTGCACGGCGAGGCCGCGGACGTGCGACAGCTCGCTCTTCTGGGTCTCCTGGGCATAGGCGAGCGCCGCCGCCGCCGCGCGCACCACCGGCTCGCCTTCCTCCAGGCCGAAGCCGCGCAGCGTGGCGGTGCCGAACTGGCGCAGCAGGAGAGCCCCCGCCCGCCGCGGCTCGAACAGCCGGTCCTCGGCGAGGAGGGTGCGGCAGGTGACTTCCCGCTCGCCCCACTCGACGATCGCGCGCGGGAAGCCCTCCAGGCCGTGCGTGCCGTGGAACAGCAGCTCGCGCGGGCGCAGCAGAGCCAGGTCCTCCACCCCATCCTCGGGAGAGCTCCAGCGGCGCACGAAGAAGCTGCCGGTCGAAAGGTCCAGAAACGCGCCGCCCCCCGCCTCGCCATCCCAGACCAGCGCGGCGAGCAGGTTGTCCTCCTTGCCCTCCAGCAGCTCGGGATCGCTCACCGTGCCCGGCGTGACCACCCGGGTTACCTCGCGCTTGACCAGGCCCTTCGCCTGCGCCGGGTCCTCCACCTGATCGCAGATCGCCACCTTGAGGCCGGCGGCGATGAGCTTGCCCAGGTAGGTTTCAAGCGCGTGGTAGGGAACGCCGCACATCGGCGTCTCGTTCTCCGTCCCCTTCTGGCGCGCGGTGAGCTGCACCTCGAGAATCGGCGCCGCCCGGCGCGCATCGTCGAAGAACATCTCGTAGAAGTCGCCCATGCGGTAGAGCAGGATCGCATCCGCATAGGCGGCCTTGAGCTCCAGGTACTGGCGGAGCATGGGGGTCATGCCCCCGAGGGAGACGGTGGGCGGGTTCTGCGACATGGGAAGGGAGTATATCCGCACGTCCGGCCCGTACGCGCGCGGCCGGTCGAAGGCCGGTCGAAGCAAGCCTGGGGTCCCCGACCACCTCAAAGGCGCCGCCGCGCGCCCCCGCCCAAAGACCCTCACCCCCATCCCCTCTCCCACACGCACTCCCCCCGCCCGGGAGAGGGGCGCCACCACCCAAAGACCCCGACCACAGCGGGAGGGGGCCATCCGGTTCCCCCTCTCCCGGGCGGGCGTGAGTGCGTGTGGGAGAGGGGGCTAGGGGGTGAGGGTCCCGGCGAAGCCGGCTCTCTGAAGGTCCGGGAGACTCGAAGGGTGCACCGCCGGCCACCGGCCTCTCCCCTTCCCCTCCGGGAATGGTTTTTGCCACCGCCCCCACCGCCCGCTCCAGCCACACCCTCCGCGCATCGCCCCTCCCCCACACCGCCGCCCACCGCGCCGGCACCGCCTCCCCCTCCCGGATCTCCGGCCGGCTCCCCTCCAGCACCATCTCCGGCATCCGCCAGCCGAACGCCCGCAGCAGGACGGGCCCATCGGCCTCCATCAGCGCGGCGGCCAGGAGATCCAGCCTTCCGGCCTCCTCCAGCGCCCGCACCAGCTCCAGGGCCGCGGCCGGGCCGGCCGGGGTGGCGAGGGCGGCGAGGAGCAGGGCGCGCAGGGCGGTGGCGCGGGGGGTTCCGGGTGTCCAGGTGGGGACGGCGAGGGGCCAGAACCAGGCGGTGGGCTCCTCGCCGCGGGCCAGGAGGACGGCGAGCCGGGCGCAGGCCTCGGCGGCGTCCTGGAACCAGACGGCGGCGGCTCGCGGCGCGGTGGGATGCGCGGCGTGCACGGCGGTGGGGGTCAGCTCGCGCAGGCGGTGCTCCAGTTGCAGGGCGACCGTGGCGGGCGCGGCGTCGGCCGGGATGACTCCCAGGTCCACGGCGCGGACCAGGAGCAGCCGGCCGGCGTCCGCCCAGGGGAGGGAGGCGGTGCGCAGGGCGTCTTCCACCAGGAAGGCGCCGCGGCCGATCCAGCCCTCCTCGGGCGCGGACAGCGCGAGCGTGCGGATGCGGCGCTCGGCGATCACGTGGCGCTCGCCCCCAGGGCGTCGGTGAATTCCACCCGGGCGTCCTTCGCCACGCTCGCCGCTCCGTCGAACGCTTGCAGCACCCGCGCGGTGGCGCGGCCGTCGCCCAGGTCCTCGACGAGGGCGCGCGCCACCGCCTGCCCCTGCGCAAAGAGGACCACCTGCATGCCGATCCGCACCCGCGCGAGATCGACCACCAGCGGCACGGTGCCTCCCGGCCGCAGGTGGGTGTCCTCGGCGACGTGGCCGGCGACGAGGCGGTCGACCGGCGCGTGGCTCGCGAGGAGCAGGCAGACCCGCACCAGGTCGTTGATCAGGGCCACGGCCTCCGGCACGCCGGAGTCGATGCGCTGGAACAGCCAGTCCACCAGAGCCTGCAAGGCCCGGCGGTCGAGCACCTCGACCTCCTCCCAGCGCGGCAGGCTGGTGAGGCGGCGCAGGTCGGACGGCTCGTCGAGCTGGCTCAGGCGCTCGACCCATTCGAGGCGCAGGGCGGGCAGCACCGTGGCGAAGTCGGCCCACAGCGCGGTGGCCACACGCAGGATGTTGTCGAGCTCGCGGGCTCCGAGGCGGGCCACCTCGGCGCGGCCGTGGGAGACGTCGAGCAGGTCGCCCAACGAGAGCACCTGGTGGGCCAGGCCGGCGGCTCCTTGCCAGCTCTGCCGCTCGACCAACGCCAGGTCGAGGCGGGCGCGCGCGGTGCGGTGCGCGGCGGCCTGGCGGCGCTGCACGGAGAGAACCGCGGCGGTTCCTTCGGCGGCCGCTCCGGCCCCCTTGGCGGGCACCGGCAGGGCGGGCCGGGCGAGGGCCGTCTCGGCGCGGCTGCGGGCGTGGCGCAGGGTGTCGCGCAGCACGTCGAGACGGTCGAGCCGGGCGAGCAGCGGCGGCAGGCTGCGGAACCAGCGCAGGGGGGCCTCGCGCAGCAGGTCCACCATCTCGCGCAGCGCGGCCGGTGCCTCGGCGGCCTGCGCCAGGGCGGCGGGCACCGGGTCTTCGAAGAGGCCGGGGTCCAGGGGGCGCACCGGCAGGTCGGCCCAGGTGTCCGCGACGCGGAGACGGTGCCAGGCGAGGAACGGCACGTGGTTGGCGAGCACGTCCTGGCGCCGGGCGTTGATCGCCTCGATGCGCCGCGTCTCCTCGGCCAGCAGGGCGAGGGCCACGGTCACGTCGTGGCGCGCTTCGGCGAGATCGCGGTCGAGCAGCCCCAAGCGCTGGCGGGCGGCGGCCAGGTGGCGGCGGATCTCGTCCGCCGCCTGCCGGCAACGGCCGAGGGCGTTCTGGTAGAGCTGGACGCGCCCTTCCAGCCGGCGCAGGACGAGGCCGGCGTGCTCCTGGAAACCGACCGCATCGCCGAGGATGTTCGCCTCGTCGGCGTCCTGTACCAGGGGCTGGCCGAGGATGGATTCCGCCAGCCGGTCGCGCACCTCGCGCCAGGGCACGTCGGCGCGCTCGCGCGCCTGGTTCGCATTGAGCCGGTAGAGAGGGATGCCCAGGTCGTCCAGCTCGATCCCGGCCTCGTCGAGCCCGGTGAGGATCTGGAGCTGGTTGGACAGCGCATAGCTCTGCGCCTGGTGGACCGGCGGGATGCTCAACCGCTGGGCCACGCTCAGGCTGCGGTCGATCGTCAAGCCGGGCAGCGGGCTCTCCTCGCGGACGTCCTCCGGCACCACGGCGCTCTGGCTGAGCTGGAAGGCGGCCGGGCTCTGGGCGAGGGCGGACACCGACAAGAAGCCGGCACCGGCCGCCTCCGGCACGGCGTTCTGCGTCCGGCCACTGCTGCGGAACACCCGCGTCAGGTTCTCCCGCGTCGCCCGGGCGCTGTCGCCCTGGGCGATCGCCGCGAGGACGGGCGAGGTGGCGAGCCGGCTGGCCTCCACATTGCCGAGCGCGATCTGGCGGACGCGGTAGATCTCCGTTTGCAGGGCGAGAAAGCCGAGATCGATCTTGTCGTTCGCCTTCGCGGCCTTGGCGGTGAGGACGCGGATCAGCCCTTCGAGCCCTTCCCGGCCGAGCAGGTCCGCATCCCACTCCCGGCCGATCGCGGCGAAGGGGCCGTCCTGGAACAGGTCCTTCAGATCCCGCAGCGCGGTCACCTTGGTGTCGGTGTCGCCGGGGAAGGTTCCGTAGGTCTCCTCCGGCGGTGCGGGAAGCACCGGGTTCTCGCCGCTCTGGGCCTCCGGATCGATCTCGGGATACGGCAGCGGCGCACCGCCGCCCTGGAGGGACTTGAGCAGGGTGTTGAATTTCTCCCGCACGTCCTGGCGCCGGCCGAGGCGGCGGTCGCGCTCGGCCCGGAAACCGTCCAGGGTGCCGGCGAAGGACGGGTCCACGTGGTCCCGCACCAGCAGGTCGGGGTCGTAGACGGAGGCCGGGACGGGCACCAGGAGGCGGACCTCCTCCGGCTGCGCGAGGTCGAGCGGCGCCAAGGGGACGGACGCCGCGAACACGGGCTCGAGCTCCTCCAGCGGGATCGGCACCGCCTCGACGTGGAACTGAGCCGGGAAGAAGCGCTGATCGCCGCCGTCCGTGTCGTCCGTGTCCTTCACCGGCAGGGCGAAGGTGGCCGCGTCCTTGGGGAGCAGGCCGGCCGGCGGCAGGCGCTCGAAGTGCGCGGCGGCATCGACCGGCGTCGTCCCGGGAGCGGCGAGCAGGTCGGCGAGATGCTCGGCGCCCTGCCGGATGCGCGCCTCCCAGAGACCGGGATCGCCGGCCTCCGGCACGAGACCGGTGCGCGGGCGCGGCCGGCCTCCGGCGCGCGCCACGGTGGAGCGGTCGAAGAACAGCGCGGCGAGCGCCTCGTCCCAGCCGATCAGGGCGAGCGGCAGCCCCAGGGCCTCCCACGGCAGCGGCTCCCGGGAGGCGCGGCGGAACACCTCGCCGACGAGGCGGTTGCGCCAGCGCGCGCCGGGCGCCGGCAGCGGCCAGTCCCGCGGCCAGAGAGCGAGGAGCGGCCGGCAGGCGTCGACCGTCCGCCGGTCGTCGAACGCCTCGCTCGCCAGATCGCGCTCGGTGGGATCGGAGGGATCGACGGCGTCGGCCTCCTCGATCTGCACCGGCTGGAGCAGGAGGACGAGGGCGGCCGGCCGCGGGTCCTGCGGCAACAGCTCCCCCAGGGTGCGCCCCGCACCGCCGCCGTCCAGAGAGATCGTCTGGATCTGCGCCAAGGGGACGCGCAGGGCGCGGGGCAGGTGCACGTCCTCCCCCCAGGCGGTGAGCCCGAGGCCGGGCGCGACGTCGAGCACGGCCGTGGCATGGTCCAGACCCTGAAGGGCGGTCTCCAGGCCGGTGACGATCCCCGGCGTCAGGGCGCGCGAGCGCAGGGTGGACTGCGCGGCGCGGGCGTCCTGCCCGGCGGTCAAGGCCGAGGCGGCGAGGGAGCGGCCGGCGAACAGATGCAGCCGGCGGCGCCAGCCGGCGTCCACCCGCGGCTGGAGCGGCGGATCGACGGCGACGATCTGCTCGCCGCCGAGAGGGTTCGACACTGGGGTGGCGTTCATGACTTGCGCCTCCGCCGCGCGACCGGTGCGGCCGGCGCGGCTTCGCGGATCGGGCCCGTTTGCGCAGGCAGCGTCAGGCGGACGGTCGTGGCCCGGCGGGCCAGGCTCCGGCTGAGCAGGCGGCGGCGCACGAACCACAGCCGGGAGGCCCCGGCGAGCGCGGCGCGCCAGGCCTCGTCCACCGGATCGCCGGGGGCCGGCGTGGTGGTGGTGCCGGGCCGCGCCAGGGAGAGCCCGCGCAGCAGCTCGACCGGCGTCTGTCGGGCGAGGCGGCCGGGCGCGGCCGGGCGGGCGGTGCGGGTGAGCGTGACGAGCGAGGTGGCGATCTGCCGCAGCCGCTCCCGCTCCACCGGCACCAGGACGAGCTGCGGGGCGGCGGCGAAGGTCTCCGGACCCGCGGTCAGGTCGAGCGGCGGCAGCACGAGGCTGTCGCGCAGGAGCGCCGGCACCTCGTCCTCCGGCACCAGCGAGAGCTCGACCTCCACCTCGGGCGGGAAGAAGATCTGGGAGAAGTCCGTGGCGTCGATCGCGGCGAGCGGCAGGCCGCCGGCCGGCGGCAGCGCCAGGAAGTGCTCGGAGGCGGCGAAGCCGTCCGGCAGACCGCGGCGGCGCCGCTCGTCGAGCACGTCGCGCAGATGCAGCTCGTACTGCACCAGGTGCGCCTCGCGCAGAGCGCGCGGCGCGAGGCCCAGGCCCGGCAGATCGTCCTGGCGGGCGCCCAGCTCGCGGCGCACCAGGAAGGGATCGGCCCAGCGCACGGTGCCGCGTTCGAGGGCGAGCACGGCGAGCGGCAGGACCTCGGCGGGCAGGCCGGGCACCACGCCGTGGACGAAGACCTCGCGGGCCAGGCGGGCGCGGCGCGTCCCCTCCTCGCCGGCCGCCTCCCCGGGCCAGGGGACGAGGGTCACCGCCACGGCCTCGACCACGTCGCCGTCCTGGAGCGTACGCGGCCCGGCGAGCGTGGCGGGATAGGAGGCGACCGGGTTGGCGGTGAACTCCACCGGGCGCAGGCCGAGCACGTAGAGGCCGGTGCGCGAGCGGGCGGGCGTCTGCGGCCGGCGCCGCAGGCCGAAGGCGGCGTTCAGCCGGTCGCTCTCGGCGACCTCCGCCAGGCGCACCTCGAGGTCCGCGTCGAGGGCCACCAGCTCGCCCCCGGGGGTGAGGCCGAAGCCCGCGGCGATGCGCACCGTGCCGGCCTCGGTGCCGCGCTCCACCTGCAGGCCGGAGGCGACGCCGGCGCCGAGCATCTGGCCGAGAGCCGCCTGCCGGCTCAGGAAATAGTCCTGCTCCCGCGTCAGGTCGCGGGCGGCCAGGAAGCGGCCGTCGAAATAGCGCGGGCGGCGGCGCTGCTCGTCGAGCACGACGGTGCCGCGCTCGCGCAGCAGGCGCAGCTCCTCCGCGCCGACCGGCTCGCGGCGGGTCGAAATCAACGTGGTCATGGCAGATCTCCTGCGAAACGGATGCCCTGGAGGGCGGCGAGCGCTCCGCCCGGATGGGCGAAGCGGCGGAGCAGGTTGTCGAGGATCACGGGGTCCGTGGCCGGATCGCGGCGCACCGGCCGGCCGCCGCCCGGGTCCGCGTCCGCCGGCAGGGCGACGCGGGCGAGGAGCACCGAGGTGGTGTCCTGCCCGGGGCGGTGCTCGGGGAGCGGATCGAGGCGGCCTCCGGCGTCGAGCCCCGCGGTGCCCTCCGGCCAGGCGCCGAGCAGGGCCTGGTGCAGGGCGTCGCGGCGTTCGGCCGGAGTGCCGGCGGAGAGGTCGGGCCACGGGCTCTGCGGCACCGGCGGCACCGGCTCCGGGCGCAGCACCAGCTCCACCGCAAAGGCGTCGCGCAGGCGCGAGGGGACCGCGGCGTCCAGGGCGTCGTACGGGCCGGAGGCGAAGGCGGGGGTGCGTCCCCGTCCGTCGGCGACGAAGCGCAGGAAGACGTCCGCCACCACCGCGCTCCCGGCGAGGGCCGCGTTCAAGGCGGCGGGCTCCTGCGCGTGGTACCAGCGGTCGAGGCGCAGGCACCAGGCGCGCGGCACTTCGAGGAGCCGGCCGAGCCGGTCGATGGCGAGCCCGGGCTGCAGGCACAGGCGCTCCTCCCGCCCTTCGGGGAACGCCGGATCGACGCCGGGCGCGAGCGGCGCCTCCCAGGCGACCGCCAGGCCGGCGACGGTGCCGGTGCCGAACAGGCAGGTCAGGACGCGCGCCAGCCGGCCGCGGTGGTAGCTCTGCTCGGTCTGGAAATCCAGGGCGTCGAGCAGCACGCCTTCGGCATAGGCGACGCGATCCGGCGGCAGGAGCCGGCCGGGGCTCTCGGGCGCGGTCAACAGGTCTTCATCGGTCCACGGCATGGTCATCCTCCACCTCGGCGAGGTCGGGTCAAAAGGATTCGTCTCCCCCGCCGAGGCGGGGATCGAGGCCGGCGGGGGCGAGCAGGACGTCGGAGAGGCCCAGGCGGCTCCGGCCGGCCACCACCGGCCGCGCCGCGGGCTCCGGAGCGAGCCAGGTGTCCACCCCCACCAGGGACGCCGCGCCGACCAGGAACGGCACGGAGGCGGTGAGCACCCGCGCCTCGACGTGCGCCGGGGCCTCGGCCTGGACGATGCGGCGGATCAGCCCCAGGTCGGGCGCCGGCGTCTCCGGATGGACGAGGACGGTGGCGCGGTGGGCCAGCCGCTCGAAGAAGAGCGCGATCCCCCGCTCCTCGGCCGGGCTCGGCAGGTCGGGGCCGAACAGGGCGAGGAATTCCCGCCGGTGCGCGGCGCCGAGGATCAGGGTGTCGCCGACGTACGAATTGCCGCTGATCGCGAGCCCGGGGAGGAGCGGATCGTCCTCCGCGGCGAGATCGACGCCGAGCAGGGTGGCGAAGGTGCGGCGCAGCCGGAAGTCCTCGACGACCACGATCGCGCCGCGCGCCACGCCGCCGCCGGTCGCCACGTCGAGCGCCAGGCGCAGGCCGCGCAGGGTGCCGCGCCGCCGGTAGAGCTCCGGCGCGGCGCCGAGGGCGGCGCGGCGGCGCTCCGCGGGCAGGCCCGGCTCGAAGGTCATGCCGATCCAGCTCCCCAGCCATTCCAGGGCGTCCGCCGGCACGGTGCGCGGATCGGTGAGCAGGTGGGCGGCGGCGATGCGGTCTTCGAGCGGGGTGAGGATCCCCTCGAAGTTGCCGAGCAGCCGCTCCAGGAAGTCGGCGGCGGTGGCCGGCGCCTCGTCGTCGCGCTCGGCACCCAGCACGTCCTCGCGGTAGAGCTCGGGCAGATAGCGGTCGGCGTACGAGAAGCGCGAGCCCCAGGCGCGCAGCGCCGCCACCTCGGGCGTCGCGCGGCCGTCGCCGAGCAGGTCCATCTCGACCCAGAGATACCGGCCGGTGAGCGTGGTCACCCGCCGCCCGGCGCGCTGGATCAGCACGGTGAACAGGCCGGCGCGCCCGGGCTCCGGCGGGCAGGGCAGCAGGCCGGGGTGGAACGGCGCCTCGGACGGAAACGGCACCCAGGCGCCGCGCGGCACCGCGGGAGCGCCGGATTCCCCTGATGCCGGGCCCGGCACCTGGCCGAAGCGGTGCTCGTAGGCCTCCGCCGGGGGCTCGGCCGCGTCGTCCCCGGCGCGCAGCCGCAGGCGCACGCCGCAGCCGGGCGGGATCGCCGCCTCCAGGTAGAGCCGGTGCCAGGCGGTGCCGATCCGCCCGCTGTCGATCGGCCGCCGGGCCACCGCATGGCCGGCCGCCGGGAAGGCGGGCAGGGAGAGGCGGTGCAGCGGCTGGCTCTGTCCCGGGCCGGTCGGGTAGTGCGGGACCGCCGCCGGGCCGTTCAGGAACGGGCCGCCGTCCGGCCGGCGCAGGGGATGGAAGTCGCCGGCCGGCTGGAGCACCGCGGCGCCCTCCACCACGTCGTACGCCGGGGCTTCGGTGAGACCGGCGACGAGGACGGCGATGCGCTCCTCGGAGAGCCAGGCGAGCGACCAGGGCCAGGCCAGCGGGCTCTCGTCGCCGCGCTGCAACGCCGCGGGGGCACCGAAGCGCAGGTCGCCGCCGCCGTCGTCGAGCAGGCGCAGGAAGGCCGCGCCGTCCGCCCCCCAGGTGAGCAGGGCGAGGCGCCCGGCCGGGCTCGCCGCGAGCGCCACCGGCTCCTCCCCCGGCGCGAGGTCCAGATCGAGCCGGCTCGTGAGCCGCGGCGGATCGGGGTTCTCCGGGTCGGGGCGCCAGGCGTCCGGTGCGGTCTCCGCCTCCGGGCGCTGCGGCCAGGGCAGACCGCGCACCTGGCCGAGGCGGCGGTTGGTGCGGTCGAGCACCCAGACGCCGCCCCCGGCGCGCGGCGCGAGCCGCCAGGCCGCGAGGTCCGGCGCGGCGAGCGGCGCCACCTCCCAGCGCTGCCGCAGGTCGCGCAGCACCACCTCTCCGGCGACCGCCGCGTAGAGCACGCCGTCCTGGCCGGCGCACAGGTCGTCCGGCGGCGCCGTGGGGGTGAGCAGGAGGACGTCCCCCGGCAGACCGGGATGGGTGGCGCGCACCGTCCCGGAGACGGGCTCCCAGAACGCCCGGCCGCCGAAGGGATCGAGCGCCGTCCGCGGCACCTCCCGCCGGGCCGCCGCCTCGGCGGCGGGATCGGCGACGCCCTCCGGCGCCGGCAGCACGCGGCGGCCGGCCAGCCGCAGGGTGTTGCGGGCTTCGTCGCGGCGCACGGTGGGCGGAGCGTCCACCGCGGCGTCCCAGTCCGCGGCGGCGAGCATCCAGACGCGCTGGCCGTTGGCGTCCATCAGCAGACCTCCGGAACCACCGGGATGGGGATGGTGTCGATCGCCTCGCCCGCGTCGCCCGGGGCGTCCGGCACCGCGCCCGCGGTGACGGCCACGCCGAGCAGCTCGGGGAGCTGCCAGCTCTCCAGGGCCAAGGCCGCCTGCGCACCGTCGCGCCGCCGGGCCAGGCGGCGCCAGCGCAGCTCGCCCCCGGGCGTTTCGCGGGCGTCGCGGCCGAACAGGCGCACGCCGAGCACCTCCTGCACCCCCGGCACCCGCGCCACCAGCACCTCCAGCTCGCGCTCCTCGACCGGCCGGCCGAGCGGCCAGCCGCCGCCGTCCGGGCCGCCCGGGGCGAGCGGCCAGAGCCCGTCGCGCAGCGCGTCGCGGACGTCCTGGAGCACCTGATCGTGGCCGGCGCCGTCGCGGATCTCGATGCCCACGGTGAGCGCCAAGGGGACGTACTCGCAGCCGATCACGTACAGCTCGCAGGTCAACGGCCGGCGGACGTCGAGCCAGTCGTGGACGGCTTCGAGCAGCGGCCGGCCGGCGCGCGGGTGCGGCGGCCGGCGCAGATCCTGCGCGGGCAGCACCATCACCGAGACCACCCCCGGCACGTCGGTGCGCCGCTGCTGCGGCTTGAAGCGCGGCAAGAGCTCGACGCGGCCGAGGGCGACGCCCGGGGTCTCCGCGGCCAGGCGGCGGAAGTCCTCGCCGGTCACCGCCCGGTCGCGGTGGCGCAGGAGCGCCGGGATGCGCCGCTCGGCATCCGCCAGGGTCTCGGCGTCGGCGCCGCCGTCGGTGGCCAGCGGCTGGGTCACCGCGAGCTTCTGCGTCACCGCCTCCCCGGCGAGGGTGCGGGCGCCGGAGATCCCGGTGAGCGCGCCCGGCGGCAGATTGCCCGCCCGGCCGCCGCCGCCGCGCAGCGTCGCCACCCGCACCCGCATCCCGGGCGCCGGCACCCGGCCGCGCAGACCGTCGCCGAAGCGCACCGTGCCCGCCTCGGCGTCCAGCTCGTAGACCGCGTCGCCGGCTCCGGCGAGCCCCAGGTCGTCGACGCGGCGCCACAGGGCATAGCCCAGGTCCGGCTCCTCCACCTGCAGCTCGAAGGTCGCCGTCTCCACCGAGCGCAACGGCAGGGGGAAGACCTGGCCCGAGCCGCCGTCGGAGGTGCCGACGACGCGGCCGGTCACGGTCTGCCGGTGATCGACCTCGACGGCGTTCACCCCCACCCAGGTCAAGGCGAGCCGCTCCACCCGCTCGGTCGGACGCAGCCGCAGCCAGGCCACCAGGCGCGCGGCCCGGTCGGCATCGTCGAGGCGCGGCGGCCGGTTGCGGCCCACGCCGGCCAGCACGTCGCGCCGCACGTCGTTCTCCGGCACCCCCAGGTCGTCGGCGCCCGGGAGCGCCAGGCGCACCACGCCGCGGCGGGAGAGGCCGGCTGCGCCGTCGGCGATCACGTCGAGCGGCAGGAGCTCCGCCTCGCCGCGCACCATGCGGCCGGTGGTCACCTCCCACACGTGGCGCACCCGCGCCCGCTCGCCGATCGGCTCGGCGAGGTCGGGCACGGTGAGCGCCGGCGCCACGCCCACCGACAGCAGGCGGGGCACGCCGTCCGCCCCGCCCAGCGTCTCGCGGGTGGCGGCGACCAGCTCGGGCTTCGCGGCGAGGAGCGCGATCCACAGCTGCTGATCGACCGACCCGGCGACCAGGTCGAGCCCGGCGGGGTGGGCGGCGCCGGCCGGGAAGACCGGCGTCGCCACGTAGCCCACGCCGCCGCGCGGCAGGTCGTAGACCTCGCGCAGGCCGGCGAGGAGGCCGGCCATCTCCCGCGCCTCGCGGGCGGTGAGCGGCCGTTTGATCCAGGCCTCGCCGGCCACCGGCAGGACGGTCAGCGCGGAGAGCGTTTCGAGCTCCACCGGGCCGGTGAGGCGGGCGCGCGGGGCGAGGGTGACGTCGGCGGCGCCCTCCTCGTCGAGGCGCAGGGTCACCAGACCGCGCGCCGCCACCGCCGGCCGCATCGGCTCGCCGAGCAGGCGCAGGAACGCCAGACGCTGGCGCTCGGGGATCAGGTTCGCCCGGTAGAGCAGCGTGTCCACCAGCCAGGCGAACAGCTCGACCAGCGTGCGCCCGGGATCGCCCGGCTGCACGTCGGTCCATTCCGGGGTGTGCGCAGGGATGCGCGCGAGGGCTTCGGCGACGAGGTCGTCGAAGCCGCGGTCGTCCAGGCTCGGTGGCAGGATGGGCATGGTCTAGCTCCCCAGCTCCAGGGTCAACGCGGTCTGGCGGGCGGCCCCGGTGCGCCGCAGCCGCCACGCGATCTCGATGCGCACCTCGGTGGGGCGCTCGGGCACCTCCCACACCTCGATGCGGTCGACGGTGATCCGCCGCTCCCACTGTGCGAGCGATTCGGCGATGCGGTCGCGGATGCGCCGCCGGGTGGTCAGGGTGTTCGGCTCGTGCAGCATCTCGGCGAGGCCGGCGCCGAGCTCCGGCCGCATCAGCCGCTCGCCCGGCCGGGTGCGCAGGAGCACCTCGATCGATTGCCGGACGCTCTCCTCGACGCCCGGCCAGAGCAGCCGGCCATGGGCGTCCGGCCGCGGCAGGAGCGGCCAGCCGAGCGGTGGCGGAATGCGCTCAGGCATGGTTCTTCCTCGGGAAGGGGATGCAGATCTTGATGAACGGCATCCAGGAGAAGACGATGTTCAGCAGGCCAAAGAAGATGTTGAGGACGAAGAAGGCGCAGAGGGTGATGAGCGGGATGTTGAAGCCGCAGATCCAGTCCAGCCCGAAGCCGGCCCCCCCCTTGTTCCCCTTCATCAGGCCTTCCAGGTCCGAGCCGTCGATCATCTCCTTGAGCCCCTTGGGCATCACGAAGGCCACGTTGGGCTTGAGCTTGCGCAGGGCGCCGCGGTCGGTGAAGTCGGGCAGCGCCACCCGCGTCGGCGGCAGGGTGCCGGCCTCGTACCAGGGCAGGATGCGGAACGGCCGGCTGCCCTCCGCGGCCCACACCAGCTTCGGCGGGCACCCGGGATGGTGCGCCCGCACCCGCACGAACGCCTCCAGCACATAGCGGCGCCGCGGCCCGTCGAACCGGCCCTCGCCCGCGGTGAGCCCGCCGAGGCGCTCCTTCATCGCCTCCACCGCCGCCGCGGCGAGCCGGGTGCGCAAGTCTTGCGGGATCTCCGGCCAGACGTCGGGCAGGAGCACGCTGTTCGCCCCCGGGGAGCGGAACAGGAGCACCTCGGCGGCCTCGGCCAGCACCGCGCCGGCCGGGCGGATGGTGGCGCCGAAGCGCAGGGGGATCTCGTCGAGGAGCGCGAGCACGCGGCGCCCGGCGGCGCCGCCGTCGAAGGCGTCGAGCTGGACGTGCAGGTGCTGCAGCGCCGCGGAGAGGTGCGCGAAATCGCTGGAGAGCCCGCCCGCGCCGGCCTTGGCGTCCGGGGTCAGCTGCTTGCCGTTCCAGGAGTACGTCCGCTCGCTCGCGTTCTGCAGCAGGAGCGGGATCTGGCGCGCCGCTTCGGCGGCGAACGCCGCCTCGTCGAGATCCGCCGCCGCGTTCGCCGGAGCTTCGCTGCGCTCGGCGCTGGCGAGCGGGATCAGGCCGTAGAGCAGGGTCTTGCCGGCCGCCTTGCAGACCTCCGGCGGCGCCACGAACAGCGGCGCCACGCTCTCCTCCAGCGCCTCGCCGCCGCCGCGCAGGGCGAGCCGGCGGTCGATCTCCGGATGGCCGGAGCGCAAGGCCGGCCGGCGCTGTTTCGGATCGGGGTCCAGCCGCTCCTCCCCCGGGCCGAAGGGGAGCCAGCCGCGCAGCTTGCGGCCGGCGCGGCGCCAGCCCTCCAGCGCCCCGCCGGCCCCCAGCCGGCGGATCACCAGCCCGGCGCTCGCGATGCGCTGCGGATCGAGCCGCGGCAGCCCCGGCGCCTCGCAGGCGATCTCCAGCAGCGCCAGGTGCCAGGTGCGGTGCACCGGCTGGAACAGCTCGAGCAGGCCGTCCTCCGGGCTGTGGCGGGCCGCCAGGCTGGCGGCGAGCTCGCCGCGGCCGGCCGGGTCGGCGAGCTTCTCCAGCAGCACGCCGACCGGGTCCTCGTCGGTGCGCTGGAGGATCGCGGGTCCCCGGGCGCCGCCCAGGAAGGCGGCCCCGCGCAGCAGGGTGGTGTGCTCCTCTACCATACGTTGCCCGCTCCCGGTGTGTAGGTGTTCGCAAGGACCGTGGTGGCCTGGAGGACGTCGCAGCGGACCATCCCGGAGAAATTCGACATCGCGGCGTTGACCGTCACCTGACCGGCGGTGACCTCCACCTGGCTCGCCTGCACCTGCACCTTGCCGCCGCTCTGCACCGCGACGCCGGTGGGATCGACGGTGATCGTGGTGCCCGCCGCCTCCAGCTCGATCTTGCCGCCGCCCGCCTCGGTGAGCACGGTCTTGACGCCGCCGGGCGTGGTGAGCGAGATCACCGCCTGCCCCGGCCGCTCCTCGATGATGGCGATGCGCGTGCCCGCCTTGCCCACCAGGGTCCAGCGGTCCACCCGGCTGCCGTCGCCACCCAGGGTCTCGGGAGCCGGCGCGGCGCCGTTCCACAGCCCGCCGACGACCACCGGGAAGCGCGGATCGGCGTTGACGAAGGAGACCAGCACCTCGTCGCCGACGTCGGGGATCAGGAAGGCGCCGCGGTCGGCGCCGGCGAAGGGAGCGGCCACGCGCGCCCAGAGCGCCGCGTCCTGCCCGGCGACGCCGTCGAAGGCGAGCAGGCGGATCTGCACCCGGCCCTTGCCGTCGGGGTCTTTCACCGCCACCACCTCGGCGAGATGGCAGGCGGTCCAGGGTCCCGCCGCGGTGCGGTCGAGCAGGCCGGTGGCCGCCGCCGGAGCGTGCCCGCTCATCACGCCTCCCCCAGCCAGGCGCATTCGGCCTCGAAGTCGGTGGCATAGCCGCCCGTCACGTCCCAGCGGTGGCAGGTGGAGGTGACGTAGCACGTGTTGTCGAAGCGGCGGCTGATCCCCTGGAGCTTCACCCAGGTGCCGACGCGCAGGGCCGGATTGCCCTCCGCCGTGCCTTCCACCCGCACGAAGCGGCGCAGGCGGCGGTCGAAGGCGGCGTCGGCGAGCGCCTGCGCCTCCTCCTGCGTGGCCACGGCCAGCTCGCCCACGTGCTCCTCGCGCTCGCCCAGGGTGTCTTTCAGGATCTGATCGCCGCGCCGTCCCGCCCCCGGGCCGGGCCGCGAGCCGCGGCTCTCGGCGCGCACCCGCCGCCCCTGCGCCGCGTCCCAGCCGGTGACCGTCGCCTTGGTCACCTGGTGCGCCAGGTCGGCGACGATCCGCACCTCGCGGAGCTGGCTGTGCAGCGCAAGCTCCACCTCGCCGCGCCGCACGTCGCTGCGCGGCGCCACGTGCAGCTCGTTCCCCACCACCTGCACGTCGCCGTCGTGGCGCAGCAGCAGGCGGCGCAGGAACGAGAGGTCGCTCTCGTTGAGCTGCACCCAGGTGCCGAGGGAGTCGGCGAAGCCGGTGATCTTCGGCGTCAAGCCGAGCGCCGAGGCCGTCTGGCGCGCCAGGGCGGCGAGCGAGAGGTCGCGGTGCACCGCGGTGCGGCGCGACCGGCGGGCCTGCTGCAGGCCGTCCTCGGCGAGGAGGACCAGCTCCGGCGGTGCCTTTTCCGGAAATTCGGCCTCCAGGCCGGTGACCAGGCCGGAGAAGATCTCCTGCGGCGCCTTCTCGTCGCCGCCATAGATCGCCAGCGGCGAGCCGAGGCGGACGATCGACTCGTCCTCGAACGCCAGCTCGGCGCCCGCATCCGGCAGGCTCGCGACGTTGCTCAGCCGCAGCTCCAGGGAGGACAGTCCGCCTTCGCTCTCGCACATCTCCAGGGCGAGGACCAGCTCGGTGAGACGGCTGTCCTCGCGGCCGGCGACGCGCACGGTCGGGCGGGCGGAATACACGGCAAGCGCGGAGAGCGCGGCTTCGGCCATCAGTCCGCCTCCAGCCGGCGACGCCGCCGTTCCAGCCGTTCGAGCTGCACCCGCAGGGGCTTGCCCGGCGGGGGCTGCGGCGCCTCGCCGCGGGCCTGGCCGGTGCCCGGATCGGCCGCTTTCCCGGCCTCCGGCGCGGGCTCCACCCGGCCGACGACCTGATCGATGACGACGCTCATGCTCCTCTCCTCATTCCTCGTCGAGATGGATGCGGGCATTCAGGCGGGTCGATCCGTTCACGTCTGCGCGCAGGCTCGCGGCGCCCTCCAGGCTGGCCTGGCCGCCCGGCAGGAAACCGGCCTCGCGGTCGGTCCCCAGCCGGCTCGACGCCGGCCGCGCCTGCAGACGGTCGAGGTGCAGACGGTCGAAGCGGCGGGCCGGGGCGGGCCGGCGCAGCCCGCGAAACGCACCTTCCGAGGCGGTCGCCCGCGCCGAGACGACGGAACCGGCCTCGAAGCCGGCCGAGACGCCGATTTCGATCCCGCCGGACGCGAAGGCCACCGGCGGCGCGAGATCCACCGAGACGTCGACGACCAGCGAGGCCCCCGCCGAGAAGCGCAGGCTCTCCTCGCCGTTCGCCAGCGCGATGCCGCGCGCCGCCCCCGGGTCCCCGCCCTCGGCCCCCACCCCCGCCGGGCCGCCCTCGGCCGGCACCTCCACCGCGTCGGGCGACAGCTTGCCCGAGGTCTTCGCCTTGCGGCTGTGGTCCGTCGGCTCGAACACCTTGTCCTGCCGGGACAGGGTGAGATTGACCGCGGCGCGCAGCGGCACGCCGTTGGCCGCGAAGAAGTCGATCGTCTCCTTGTACGACTCGACGATGCCCTGGAACTTGTAGACGCCCCACTCGAAGGAGACCACCGGCGGGACCTTGTTCTCCGGCTCCATCAGCTTCGCCACCTTCTCGGTGTGCACGCGCACGTCCTCGCCGGTGGGGGTGGTGTCGAACACCAGGTCGAACGTCAGCTTGCCCGTGCTCTGGGTGACGTACTGCTTCTTGCTGCTGCCGCTCCCCTTGTTCTCCACGGTGTTGGCGACCGTGTACTGGAGGGAGACCGGGTTGAAGTGGACGACGATCGTCGTCGCCTTGCCGGTCTTGCGGACGAGCTGCGCCCGCTCGATGCCGTCGGCCGTGACGGTCATGATTTCACCCCCACCTGGGAGAGCCCTTCGTGCGCCAGATGAAGCTCTTCGACCCCCACCTCGGTGCCGCGGGCATTCAGGTCCGCCGCCTTGAACTTGATCGGCAGCGCCCGCCGCAGCTTCCACACCAGCACCGGCTTGCCGGCGTTGTCGGAGACCGTGAGCGTGACCGACAACCGGTGGCTGTAGGCGCCGCCGGAGACCAGCGAAAACCATTTCCACAGATGCCGCGTCGAGGTCATCCCGCGCTTCAGCACCAGGGTGGCGTGGGTCACCGGCCCCGCCCGCTGGATGACGCCGTGGTTGCGTCCACCCTCCTTGATCACCTTGGGCTCCATGGTGGCCTCCAGGCCGGTGCACTCGGAGAAGGCGCCGCTGCAGAGCGTCACCGGCTTGCCCTCCGCCCCGGTGGCCAGCGAGTCGTCCAGGAAGTCCACGTGAAAGCGGAAGACGTGGAGCGGCGTCAGATCGTTGTCGCCGCTCATGCCGCCACCTCCGGGCTGTCCGGGACCGCCGAGACCTGGCCGCCTTCGGCGAGCGCCAGGACCACGGTGATCGATTCGACCGGCGCCGCCGCCTCGAAGCGGACGTGGGCGAGGACGCGCCCCTGGTCGATGTCCTGCTGGCTCATCGTGCTCGCGTCGCAGCGGACGTCGAAGGCCTCCGCCGGAGTGGCGCCGCGCAGCGCGCCGACGTCCCACAGGGCGCGCAGCAGGGTGGACGTGCGGTCCTGGATGCGGCGCCACAGCGCCTCGCCGGCCGGCTCGAACGTCGAGTCCTCGCCGAGGCGGCGCGCCGCGCGCACCAGCCAGGAGACCAGCCGGCTCACCCCCGCCGGGCGGTGGCTCGCGTCCGCCGCGGTGGTCACGTCGGAGAGCAGCCGCAGCCCCGCGGGCGTGGGGCCGAAGAGGGAGACCCGGTCGAGCAAGGCGAGCCCGTCCGCGCCCGGCCGCTCCGTCTGGTCGCGCCGCAGCTCCGGCACGAACGCGCGGACCCCGGCCAGGTCGAGACCGGCGGCGCTGCGCCAGGTGCCACGCAGCAGCGCATTCCGGGCCAGCACACCGGCCAGCACGCCGTCCGGCCCCTCCAGCTCCTCCGGCAGGTCCCGCGCCGCCACGGTGCGCACCCAGGGAAAGGCGAGCTGCACGAAGGCGCTCGCAAAGCCCGCCTCGGCGGTGAGGAAACCGAGCAGATCGGCGGCCTCGCGGTCGCCCTCGCGCGGCATCGGCACCGCCGCCACCAGATGCACCTCGCGCAGCCGTTCGGCGAGCAGCCGGCCGACCGTGCGCACCACCTCCGCCCAGGCCCGATATCCGTCCACCCCGCAGCGCGGAGCTTCGAGACGCCGCGCCCAGCCGTCCGTGGCCGGTGCCGGCTCCGGGTCCGAGGCCTCGACGAACTGCTCCGGCGGCTCGACACGGTCGATCGCGACCGGGGGCGGAGGCGCCGGGTCCCGCAGCAGATCCGGCAGATCGGGAAGACAGAGGAACGAGACGTCCGGCAGGCCGAAGAGATGACCCACCCCGCGCCAGGTGGTCCGGTCGCCCGGGCTCACCCGCACCCGCCCGCCGAGGCGCGGCACGATCCGCTCCAGGCGCTCCAGCCGCTTCCCCGCCTCCGCACCGTACGGCAAGGGATCGTCCACCCGCACCACGTAGCACTTGCGGCCTCCCTGGGCGAAGAACGAGCGCACGGCGGCCCCGAGATACGTGGCGCCGGTGAAGGCCTCGGTGAACGCCTCCCAGGAGTCGATCGGCACCGGCACGTCGAGCAGCGCCTCCACCGGCGGGCGCTCGGTGGGAGAAGCGAGCCAGCCGCGCTCGATCAGCCAGCCCCGGACCGGTGCCGGGATCGGGCCGGGCCGCCGGCCGGCGAGGCCCACGAAACAGGCCACGTCGGCCCGCTGCGGGTCACTCGCCTGCGCCGGCGCCTGGCGCTCGAAGTGGATGCGTGCCATCGCCCGTCTCCCCTCAGCCGAGGAACTTGAGCTCCAGCGCTTCGGCGGAGAGGACCAGCTCCTCCATCGCCACGTCGCCGCCGCCCTTGGCCGCCAGCGTCGGTCCCGTGTACTTCATCGGGATGACACCGCGCAGCGTCCACGACTGCACGTCCTTGCCCGCTTCGTCGCGCAGAGTGATCACCACGTCGCGCTGCTTGCTGCGCCCGAAGCGGCGGACGTCGCTGATCCAGGTCCACAGGTCCGCCGAGTTGACGATCCCCCGCTTCAGGGTGACGTCGGAGACCTTGTGGACGCCGGGAACCTTGCGGACGTGGTTCTCCGGCTCGTTGCCGTTGCGGTACTCCGCCACCGTGATCTCGGTGCCGAGACCCGAGGCGTCGGAGAAGCCGCCGAGGGGCTCCTGCGCCCCCACCGGCCCGTTCAGGTTGACGAGAAAGTTGAAGGCTCCGTATGGCGTCGTGCGCTCAGGCATGATCCCTGTTTCCTTTCCTCAGCTCCGCGCGTCGGCGGTCTTCTGACCGATGCGGAAGATCACGAATTCGGCCGGTTTGAGGACCGCGACGCCGATCAGGCAGATCAGGCGGCCGTTGTCCAGGTCGTTCTGGGTCATCGTGCTGCGGTCGCAGCGGACGAAATACGCCTCCGCCGGGCTGCCGCCGAGCAGGTTGCCCGAGCGCCACTCGTTGTAGAGGAAGCTCTCGATGGTCTCCCGCACGTTGGCCCACAGCCGCTCGCCGTTGTTCTCGAACACCGACCACTGCGTGCCGCGGTCGATCGAGTGCTCCAGGAACAGGAAGTAGCGGCGGACGTTGACGTACTTCCACTCGGGATCCGAGCTCGCCGTGCGCGCGCCCCAGACGCGGTGGCCGCGCCCCGGGAAGAAGCGCAGGCAGTTGACGCCCGCCGGATTGAGCACCTCCTGCTCGGCGAAGTTGACGTCCGTCTCGAAGCGCAACGCGCCGCGGACGATCTCGTTGGCCGGCGCCTTGGCCACCGAGCGCTCGACGTCGTTCCGGGCATAGATGCCGCAGACGAAGCCCGAAGGCGGCAGGGTGATCTCGCGCGGGATCGTGTCGTCCCCCGGCCGGGCCAGCGGGTTGTCGGTCACCACCCAGGGGTAGTAGAGGGCGGCGCGCGTCGAGTCGATCTTGCTGCGCACGTCGATCGCCTGCCCGGTCGTCTGATCGCGCGGCGTGTCGAGCACCGCGACGCGGTAGGCGCGGCGGCGCTCCACGTGCTGGATCAGCTCGCCCTGGATCGCCGCGTAGTCGGCGTACGCCGAATGCCCGGGAGCGGCGACGATCGACACGTTCTCGATGCGGCCCAGGGCGTCGAGCGGCGCTTCATAGCTCGACCCCAGGGGCTCGCCACCGTCGTCGCCGTTCGTCAAGGTGAACACCACCTCGCCCGCCCCCGCGGCCGGGGTGAGGAGCTGCAGCAACCGCAGCGGCGTGACGTCCACCCCGAGCTCCAGGGCGAACGGGTTCTGCAGCGCATCGATGCGCCGGCCGGGGTTGGCGCCCAGCACGACGCCCACGTACCGCGGATGGCCGGGGGCGAGGCCGAGGTCCTCGTAGAACTTCTGGTCGCCGTCGGCGTCCACGGTCACCACGTTCACGCCGACGAAACGGGCCGGCTGGCCGGGCTGGCCGGGCGAGGCCGTGGGCGCCAGCGCCGAGACGTCGAGATCCGGCACACCGCTCCCCTTCCAGACGCCGCCGGTCTTCACATACGTGACGCCGGTCACCTGGTCGCTCCCCTTGTGGATCGCCGTGTCGAGCCCCAGCTCCCCGTGCGCCGAGCCGGCCACCGCCTCGACCGTCAGGCTCGCCGCCGCGCCGGTCGCCGTGGTCGCGACGAGCAGGTCGCCGTCCGCCGAGGCGGTGGCGACGAAGTCACCGAGGAACGTCTTCTGGAGCACCTTGTGGACGTCCGCCACGGTCACCTGGAACAGATCCCCCACCGTGTTCTGCGCATCCTCCAGGTTCACCACCTCCTGGTTTGCGGTGACCCCGAACGCCGGATTGTCCGCCAGCACTTTGACCGACGAGGCGTAGCCGCGCACCTCGCTGCCCAGCACCAGCTTGTTGCCTTGCAGGCGGGCATAGCCGCCCACCAGGGCCTGATCGATCAAGGCCACCAGCGTGGCCCGCGCCGTCGAGGCCGCCGGCAGGGAGATCACCTGCGGACCGCGCCCGAGATCGACTTTCAATTGATTGTCCGTGCCGAGGACGACGTTGGCGGCGAGATCCACCGTCCCGGTCAGCTCGGCGGACTGGCCGCGGAAGAGCGCCTCTTCGGGACGGCCGACGAACTTCAGCTTGGTGTCGTTCTGCAACGAGAACGGCGCCTTGCCGCCCTGTGCCCGCGCCGGGCCGGCGGCGAGCACGTCGATGCGCAGGAGGGTCCCCTCGGGAGCCCCCTTCATGCCGCGCACCGTGGCCGGGGACTCGACGAGCCGCGCGATGGCCCGCCCGTTCCCGGCCCCGCCGGGGTGGCGGGCGACGAAGCGGATCTTGTTCGACTCGGCGGGGCCGTCGCCGGTCCAGGCCGACGCCGCGGTGCCCTGCCCGGGTGCGGCCGGCGCATAGACGCGGGCCACGTAGAGCCGCGCACCGCCGTTGTCGAAATAGGCGCGCACGGCGTGGGCCAGATAGTTCGGGACGCGGGTCCCCCCGAGCTCCAGGTCGGCGAAGCCGCCGTAGATCCGCTCGAAGTCGCCGAAGCTGGTGATCAGCTCGGGAGTCCCGTCGAGCGGACCCTTGCGGGTGAGGCCGGTGAAGCCGGTGGTGCTGGTGCTCACCCCCTCGATGGACTTCGCCCGGAAGCTGGTTTCTTCTACATAGACGCCTGGAGCCAGGTATTCAGGCACGATCGCTGCTCCTTTCACAGTGGGCGCAGTGCGCTCAGGGCACCGCCAGGGTCAAAATCTGTTTCTCCGTCCGGCCGGATGCGAGCTTGAGGTCCGCCTGCGCCGAGGGCAGGCCGAGCCGCAAAAGCTCCATCCGGTCGGGGTCCGGTGCCCGCCCGGAGGCGGGATCGAACGCCGGATCGAAAAACGCTTCGAGAGTCACCGGCAGCTCGTTGACCAGCACCGGCTCGTCGGGGGCACCATCGCCCCAGGTGGTCACCGGCACCCCCGCCACCGCCACCAAGGCCTCCCCGCGCACGGCGTCGCGCCACTCGCAGAGCGCCCGCGCCAGGACCTCGCCGTCCGCCTTGCGGAGCACCCGGAGCAGCGCGCCCGCGAGCGGCTCGCCGGTGCCGGCGCGCACCACCGTGGCGCGGACCACCGCCCAGCCCGGCGCCACCGAAGCCGCCGGCGCCGGATAGAGCAGCGCATCGACCGGGCGGAACAGGGAATCCTCCATCTCCGCATGGTCCGGGTCGGGATCGCGCGGCAATTGCAGGGCGAGGGCGCGCGGGAGATAGCGGCCGCCGGGATCGCTCACCGCAAGCTCCACCCGCAGCCCGCCGAGAGCCGGATGCGGGGGCGGCGCGAGGAACGCCTCCGTGTGCGTCGCGAGACCCGGCGCCTCCTGGAGCACGTAGAGCCCCTGGAGATTGCGCACCAGGCGCACCCCGTCGCCCGCCACGGAGAGAGGCGACCGCACCGGCAGGCGCGTCGTGGCATCGAGAAAGCGCACCGCGCCGAGCACCCGCCGCTCCACCCGTTCGAGCCTCATGGCCGGG
>DIHE01000074.1:52280-52691 GCA_002420005.1 Holophagales bacterium UBA5704
CCCGTTCGAGCCTCATGGCCGGGCCTCCCGCTCGGTGAACGCCAGCCGGGTCGCCACCACCGGCCGCGCCTCCTCCCCCGCCTCGGGATCGATGCGCACCACCCGGGCGACATACGGGAAGCTCAACCGGTAGGAGGGCGTCACCGCGTCCCAGATCCGCATCATGTCCTCGTTGGAGATCTCGGCCGGGATGAGATGGACCACGTCCCCGGCATCCCACCCGCCCTCCGGCGACAGCGACGACACGTCGAGCACCGGCACCGCATGCAATTGGCGCAAGGCCCAGGCGAGGATGACCTGCTCTTCGGACGCGGTCTTCGCCCAGGCCGTCAACAGAAAATGGAGATCGAGAGAGAGCGGCCCGCGCGCTTCCGGAGAAAGGCCCGCTGCGCCGCGGTTGCGGAGATGCTC
>DIHE01000074.1:52921-53277 GCA_002420005.1 Holophagales bacterium UBA5704
GCGCCGCGGTTGCGGAGATGCTCGTTGATCGCCAGGCGGTAGAGATAGAGCGACAGGGTGGTGGGAAGGTCCTTGTCCTCCGCCATCTCGCCGCTCGACAGCAGCGCGAAGTCGCAGGTGGGCAAGGTGGCCGGATACGCATTGCGCAGGTATTTCACCACCGAGCTCCCCACCGAATGAATCGCCTGAAAATCAGCCATGTCGTCCTTCCCCGTCGCTGCGTTCAACCCGCCCGGCCCTCACCGCACGCAGCTCCTCTCTTCAAGCCCGGTGCCAGGAGCCTGCACAACGCGCAAATGGCTGTCGTCAAAGGGTTTTACTCAGATCGAGCCAGACGGGGGTGCGGCGTCTGCGCC
>DIHE01000020.1:0-310 GCA_002420005.1 Holophagales bacterium UBA5704
CCGCCGGTCGCTTCCAGCATCTCCGGGAAGGCGCCGTGGCGGGGCTGGACCACCGGGACTCCGTTCGCCAGCGCTTCCAGCACGAACAGACCCTTGGGCTCGCGGTAGACGGTCGGCACGGCGAGGACGTCGAGCGATTGGAGGAAGCGGAGCTTCTCTTCCCGGTCCACCTCCCCCACCCGTTCGTAACAAAGAGCCAACCCACGTTCCGCAATCCGGGCTTCCAGGTCGCGCAGGTAGGCCTCGTCCCGGGCTCCGAGGTAGCCGGCGACCCGCAGGCGCACCCGGGCCCCCTCCCCGTCCCTCCCCC
>DIHE01000020.1:559-80527 GCA_002420005.1 Holophagales bacterium UBA5704
GAGGGCGCCCCCTCCCTCCCGGATGTGGCCAGAAGATGGAAGGCCTCGGCGAGGAGGTGCAGGCCCTTCTCCGGGCAGATGCGGGCGAGGTAACCGATGGTGAACGGCTCTTCCGGCGCGCGCGGGGGCGGCTTGACCCCGTGGCCGGTCAGGTCGAGGCCGAGCGGGACGACCAGCAGCCGGCCGCGGTCGATGCCTCCCAGGTACTCGGCCATGAAACCGGCGTACCAGGCGCTGTTCACCTGGAAGACGTCGACGTCCCGCGCCCTTTCCCGGAGCATTTCGCGGACGCGGGTGCGCCAGGGCTCGCGGATCTGGTCGAGGAACAGGTCCTCGCCCTGCAGGCTGCAGACCACCGGCACGCCCAGCTCCCTTTTCAGCTCGCGGGCGAAGCCGGCGAACATCGAGTTGGTCAGGTGGACGACGTCCGGGCGGAAGTCGTCGCGCAGCCAGGTCACCAGCTTCTTCAGCTCGCGGGCCTGAAATCCCTCTTCGCCCTGGAGGATCGAGTAGGTGAGCGCTCCCAGCTCGGTGGGGTCGGTCGCGGCACCGAGGCGGGCGGCGCGGCGGATCAGGCCGGGGCGGTCGAGCAGCCAGGCCAGCAGGCCCGGGAGATGGCGGAAGACCGCTCCCATCTGCTCCAGGTAGACGTTCAGCGCACCGTAGAAGATGCGGCCGTGGCTCACGTCCGGCAGGTCGGTGCGCAGCGGGGTGTAGGTGGGCACGAGGACCGCGTCGTGCCCCTGCCTTTGTAAAGCCGTCACCAGCGCGTTGTCGTGCAGGCAGCTGCCGCAGTACATGCCGGCCGCACCGGCCGCGACGTAGGCGATGCGCATCGAGCGGTCCTAGCGTTCCGCCTTGGGAAAGAATTTGTCGAGCGTCGCGGCCTCCGGCGGCCGGGTGGCGAGCGAGCCTACGATCATCGCCGCGGTGGAGACCAGAAGCATCACGGCGACCGGCATGACGCCGGATTCGCCGATCGTGGTGCTGCCGGTCTTCCAGCCTTGCGAGACGAACCAGATCCAGAGAACGATCACCGACACGGTGGAGGCAAAGGCACCCCACTTCGTGCTGCGCTTCCAGAACACCGCGGCGACGACGACCGGGAACAGCGCCGCGAAGCCGGTGAAACACCAGACGCCGAGCTTGAAAATGCTGCGATCGACGAACCGCGAGAGGACGTAGGTGGCGATCAGGATTCCCACCATGAACAGGCGCCCGACCAGGATCTGCGTCTTCTCGCCCATCCGGTCATGAAAGCCGTAGTGGCGCACGATGTCCTGGGTGAACATGGTCCCCACCGCGTGCACCTGCGAGTCGAACGAGTTCATGATCGCGGCGAACACGCCGGCCGCCAGAAGGCCGGCGAGCAGACCCGGCGCATGCAGACTGATCATCTTGACCAGCACCGATCCCGCGGCACCCGCGTTCAAGCCGGGAAAATCGAGATGGGCGAGCACGCCGAGCAGCACGCTCGGCACCCAGACGATCGCGATGCAGACGGGATAGAACGCGATCACCGGCCGGAAGGAGGCGGCGTTTTTCGCCGTCAGCCAGTGGATGAACATGTGGGGGAACATGCCGACCGAGAGCGGAATGCAGGTGTAGGTGAGCAGCTGCAACGGCTTGATGTGGTCGCCGCGCACCAGCATGTCCGGATGCGTCTCCGCGAGCCGCGCCATCGCGGCGGAGAGCCCGCCGAGCTTGTCGATGATCACCCAGAAGGCGATGAACCCGAGAGCCAGGAGGATGACGGTCTGGAAGACGTTGACCCAGACCGTGCCGCGCATGCCGCCATAGGTGACGTAGGTGAGCACGACGGCGCTGATCACCAGGCCGCCCACCCAGTCGGGCACCTGGCCGCCGGTCACCTGGGTGAGCGTCGAGCCGCCGCCCATCACACCGATCAGCAGATACGGGATGAGCAGGCCGACCTGCACCACGAAAAGCAGGAGGCCGAGGTTGTCCGACCCCCACCGCTCGCGGAAGAATTGCACCGGGGTCAGATAACCCCGCCGCTTGCCGAGCGCCCAGATGCGGGTGCCGATGAAGTAGAAGACCACCGGGATCACCAGGCCGGACGAGGAGGCCATCAGCGCGAAGACGCCGATGCCTTCCATGTAGGCCTCGCCCGAGGAGCCGAGGAGCGCGAAGGCGGTCATGTTGGCGCCGAACAGCGAGATCAGCAGGATGAACGGTCCCAGCGTGCGGGCGGCGACGAAGAAGTCCTCGCTGGTGCCGCGGAAAAAGCGGTGGCTGAACAGGCCGATGACCAGGACGACGAGCAGGTAGCCGATGATCACCGCGAGGGTCATCGCGTTTCCTCCCTCGTGGTACCGGCCTCGCGGTCGAGATGGCTCGGCCAGGCGTGGAGCACCAGCAGGGTGAGCACGATCGACGTCGCGATGCAGAAGCCGACGTGGTAGGCGAGGCCCGCCGGAAGGCCGAGGACGAGGCCGGGGTCGTTCCACAGCCAGAGGTCGTTGTGCAGCAGGTAGAGCGCCACCAGGGCCAGGTACAAGAGGCCGGTGCGGACGGAGCGTTTCATCGGGGTCCTCCGATCGCGGCCGGCTCGGCCAGCCGCGCGTCGTCCGGCAACCGCACCATCTCGCCCATCGCCGCGAACAGGCGATCGGAGGGCCGCGACAGGTTGCCGACCAGCAGGTGGGTGATGTCGCCCCGGTGGCCGGGGTGGCGGGCGAGGAACTTGGCGAAGCTGAACTCCGGCTCATAGAAGGCGTAGACGAGCTTGCGCATCGCCTCCATGCCGGCGACGAAACCGGGGCCGTGGGCGCCGAGGCGCTCCGCCGACGGATCGTCCGTGGCGAGCGCCGCGTTGATCGAATCGGCGGCGAGCGCGCCGGACTGGAGGGCCAGGAAGACGCCCGAGGAATAGATCGGATCGAGGAAACCGAAGGCGTCGCCGACCAGCACCCAGCCGTCGCCGGCGATCTGCGAGGAGCGGTAGGAAAAGTCGCGCAGCACCTGGATGGGCAGCACCTGTCGTGCACCACGCGCATCGAGCAGGCGCCGCCGGATCTCCCCGCAGGCCGCGGCCTGCTGGTCGAAAAACGCCTGCGGATCGCCGCCCGGATGCCCGGCCAGCACTTCCGGCGCGCCCACCCAGCCCACGCTCACCCGGTCGTCGGGGAGCGGGATGTACCAGAACCAGGCGCTGGCGTCCGCGGTGTGGATGACCAGCGTCGCCCCTTCGTCGATCCCGGTGTCGCGCAGCGCTCCCTTGAAGTGGGTGAAGACCGAGGCCTTGCGCAGCCCGGGATCGCGCTGCAGCAGGCCGAGCTTGCGGGCGAGGAGCGCGCTCTGGCCGGTGGCGTCCACCACGACGCGGGCGGCGATCTGCGCGTCGCCGCAATCGACGCCGACCGCGCGATCTCCTTCGAAAAGCACGTCCTTGACCGCGGCGCCACGCCGCACCTCGACGCCGTGCTCCTGCGCGTTGTCGAGCAGCAGGGCGTCGAACTCGCTGCGCAGCACCTGCCAGGTGACCGAGCTCTCGTGCGGATCGGCCTCCTGGAAATAGAACGGGGCGGAGGGCTTGCCCGACTTGCCGAAAAACTGCACGCTGTGCTTGCGCACGAAGGGGCTGGCCTTCAGCTTCTCGAGCACTCCCAGGCGTTCGAGCGTCCACCAGGTCGCGGGCATCAGCGATTCGCCGATCTTGAAGCGCGGCTCCGGAGCCCGTTCGAGCAGGAGGACCCGGTGGCCTTTCTGGGCCACCAGGGTCGCCGCCGCGGCACCGCCGGGGCCACCACCGATCACGACAACGTCCACCGAATCGGTCACAGCGAGTTTCCTTTCCCTTGGGCTCCGCTCAATGCGCCCCGAGGCGCACCGAGACACTGCCATGGACGGTGAGGCCCGGCGCCGGGATCACCGAGGTGGAGCCGAAGCCGCGCGTGAAGATCTCTTCGTCGGTCAGGTTGTCGAGGTGCAGCGCGAGGCTCCAGAGGTTTCGATCATAGAAGAGGGAGGCGTCGAGGGTGAACGTGCTGTCCAGCTCGAAGGCGTTGTCCGCGGCGATGAATTGCTCGCCGAGGTAGCGCGCGCCGAGCGCGGCGCCGATCCCGTGGTCGAAATGCCGGCTGATCCGCAGGTTCGCCAGATGCTTCGGCGCGAACGCCGGGGTGTTGCCCGCGTGGTCGAGGACCAGGAAGGCCGGCGGGTTGCCGCCGAGGAAGACCAGCTCGGAGAAGCGGACCAGCTCCGCGTCGGTGTACGCATACGAGAAGAAGGTGCGCAGCCGCGGCAGCGGCTCGGCCGCGATCTCCAGCTCGATGCCCTGCGACTGCTGGCTCCCGGTCTGCCGGGTGATGCCCGTCTGGTCGGGGATCGCCACGTTGTCGCGGTCCAGCCGGTAGACCGCGAGGGTCGCCTGCGCCTTGCCGCCCCACAGGTTGGTCTTGAGGCCGGCCTCGATCTGCTCGCTCTCCTCCGGCTCGCGCTTCCCCACCACCCGGCTCGACGGCGGCGCGAAACCGCGGCCGGCGTTGGCGTAGAGAGAGACCTCGGGGCGCGGCGACCAGGTCAGGCCGAGGAGAGGCGAGACCTGGGAGACGCTGCGGTCGGTCCCGGTGACCTCGTCCTCGTAGTCGATGGCGTCGAAGCGCGCGCCGACCAGCACCTGGAGCCGCTCCGAGAGGGCGATCTGGTCGGTCACGTAGGGAGCGAGCACCCGGCTCGCGGCGTCCGCGGCCTGCGACTGCCCGGGGATGAGGAAGACCGGCCCGCCCGCGGTCTCCACCGGGCTCCGGAGAGCGATGAAGGGCAGGAAGCCGACGTCGAGGGTGAAGCGGTCGGTGAGGCGGGCGGCCTCGAAGCCGGCGAGGATCTGGTGGGTCACGCCGCCGGTCGAGGCGGTGAGCACGGCTTCGAGCTGGTTGCCGGCGAACTCCTGCCGGTCGTCGAGCAGGATGAGCGAGCGGAACAGGGTGGGCTCGCCGCGCGGGCCGGGGAAGACGCCGTTGAAGATGGTGGCCGCGGAATCCCAGTCGAGCCGGCGGTAGTACGCCTTGTTGCGCAGGGTCAGGTTGGGCGAGAGCACGCTCTGCCAGTCCGCCTGGACGCGCCGGGTCTCCTGGTCGGAGAGGTCGTAGGGCGATTGATAGGAGCGGGTGCGCGGCACGTCCGCGATCCGCGGGCTCTGCCGCCGAACCGGCGACAGGCCGGTCGGGAAGAGGAGCGGCAGGCCGGAGTCCGGCGCGAAGCTCGTGTCGAGAAACTCCAGGTTGACGTGGAGCGAGCGGCTCTCGTCCGGGCTCCAGGAGAACGCGGGGTTGACCGCGCGCACCTCGCTCGGCCGGTCGCGCCAGCCGTCGGACTCCCGCCACAGGCCGTTGAGGCGGAACCCGTAGGGGCTGTCGCCGCCGCGGTCGCCGAGGTTCCAATCCAGGCGCCCGCCGCGGGTGTTGAAGCTGCCCCCTTCCAGGCCGAGGGTCAGCAGGCCGGTCGGCTCGGGCTGCCGGCGGACCATGTTGATCGTGGCGGCGAGGGGGCTGCCGCCGTAGAGGAAACCGCCGGGGCCTTTGAGCACCTCCACCCGCTCGACGTTGTAGAGCTGGTAGAAGCTGATCTCGGGCTCGGCGGCACCGTCCACCAGCACCAGGCCGCTCTCGATCGAGTCGAAACCGCGCACGACGAAGAAGTCGGCGACGCCGCTCTGGGTCTGCACGTTGATCCCGCTGACGTTCTGGAGCGCCCCGCCGAGCGCGGGGCTCCCTTGCTCGTCGAGCCGCCAGCCGGAGACCACGCCGACGCTCGCGGGCGTCTTCTGGAGGGGGGACGGCAGCTTGGTCACGATCGTGCTCGACTCAGGCACCTCGGGCAGGCCGCCTTCGACGAACAGCACGTCCTCGTACACCGCGGCGGGCGGGGTTTCGTCCTGCGCCGCCGGCGCCTCCTGGGCAGGCAGTCTCCCGGCCGTGAGGAGAAGCGCAAGGGCAAGGGGGAGCGCGAGGCGCGGGAGGCGGACGGGCTTCTGCATGGTCGGTGATCTCCTAACGGCCGGTCTTCGCCGGCGGTGCGGCTTTCGGGGCGGTCCAGTCGAGGGCGATGAGATGCGCAGCGTTGCGCAGGTACAGCCGGCCCTGGGCCAGCGCCGGAGAGGTCCAGGATTTGCCTTCGAAGACCTGGAGGGTCCCCAGCTCCTTGTACTCCTTGGGCGTGGCCACGACCAGGTGGAGCGTCCCCTGCTCGGAGAGCACGACCAGGTGGCCGTCGGCGAGGATCAGCGAGCCATGCCCGAGGCCGCGCTGCTTCCAGCGCTCCGCCCCGGTGGCGGCGTCGATCGCCTTGAACGTCGAGTCGTCGAAACCGTAGAGGGTGCCCTCATGGAGGATCGAGGAGCTGAAACGGTTTTTCATCCCCCGGCTCCGCCAGACCTCGGCGGTGGCGACCTGGCCCCCGGTCACCTGGATCTGGAGCAGGGCCGAGCCGGTGTTCTGTCCGGAGGAGACGAACAGCTTGTCCGGCGCCAGGAAGATCGGTGTCGCGGCGTTGTACGAGTCGGGCACCCAGGGCACCTGCCAGAGGAGCTTGCCATCCTTCGGCGCGAGCGCCAGGACGGCATCCGCGGCGAAAACGATGATCTGGCGCACGCCGCCCACGGTCACCGCGATCGGCGCCGCGTAGCCGGCTGCGTGGCTCTGCGAGGTCCAGACCGGTCTGCCGGTCGCCTTGTCGAAGGCGAGGACCGACCGGTTGGCGTCGCCGCCCGCGTGGACCACCAGCAGGTCGCCTTCCACCAGGGGGGAGGTCGCGATCCCGAAGTCGGGGATGCGCGCGCCATAGTCTTTCTTCAGGTCGTGCGACCAGGCGGTCTCCCCGTTGGCGGTCTTGAGCGCCGCGAGCTTCCCGGAGGCGGACAGGACGTAGACCAGGCCACCGTCCACCGTCGGCGTCGCGCGGGGACCGTCACCCTGGTCGTTGACGTACTTCTCATGGATGCGGGCGCGCCAGAGCTGTTGGCCGGTGACGGCATCGAGCGCCAGCGCCACCTCGTCGCCTCCCTGGCCGACCAGGGTGTACAGGCGTCCCTGCACCACCGCAACCTGCGAGAAGCCGGCGCCGAGCGGGACTTTCCACAGCACCCGGGGGCCGCCCGGAGGCCAGCTCGCGAGCAGGCCTCGCTCGGGCGAGATGCCGTCGCGGTGGGGACCACGAAACTGCGGCCAGTCCGCCGCCGCGGCGGTGCCGGCGGCGAGCCCCAGACACAGAGCGGGCAGCGTGAGACGGCGCACAGAGGACCTCCCGAGGATGGCGGACATGGCGGTGGTCGACAATCGCCTAGCGCCCGGTCTTCGCCGCCGGTGCGGCTTTCGGGGCGGTCCAGTCGAGCGCGATCAGGTGCGCCTCATTGCGCAGGTAGAGCCGGCCATGGGCCAGCGTCGGAGCGGTCCAGCATTTGCCTTCGAGGACCCGGATGGCTCCCAGCTCCTTGTACGCCGTCGGTGTCGCCGCGATCAGGTGGAGCGTCCCCTGCTCGGAGAACACCACCAGCTGGCCGCCGGCGAGGATCAGCGAGCCGTGCCCGAGGCCGCGCTGTTTCCAGCGCTCCGCTCCGGTGGCGACGTCGATCGCCTTGAACGTCGCGTTGTCGAAGCCGTAGACGGTGCCCTCATGCAGGATCGAGGAGCTGAACTGGTTCTTCATCCCCTTGCTCCGCCAGAGCTCGGCGGCGGCGACCTTGCCCGGGCTCACCTTGATCTGGAACAGGGCCGAGCCGGTGTCATAGCCGGAGGAGATGAACAGCTTGTCCGGCGCCAGGAAGATCGGCGTCGCGGCGTTGACGTCCCAGTCGGTCTCCCAGGGCACCTCCCAGAGCAGCTTGCCGTCCTTCGGCGCGAGCGCCTGGACCGCATCGGCGGCGAAGACGATGATCTGCCGCACGCCGCCCACGGTCACCGCGATCGGCGCCGAGTAGCCGGCTTCGCGGCTCTGCGAGGTCCACACCGGCTTGCCCGTCGCCTTGTCGAAGGCGATGACCGACCGGTTGGCGTCGCCGCCCGCGTTGACCACCAGCAGGTTGCCCTCCACCAGCGGGGAGGTCGAGGCCCCCCAGCCGGGGATCCGCGCGCCGAATTCCTTCGGCAGGTCGTGCGACCAGGCGACCTGGCCGTTGGCGGTCTTGAGCGCCGCGAGCTTCCCCGCGGCGGACAGGACGTAGACCAGCGAACCGTCCACCACCGGCGTCGCGCGCGGCCCGTTGCCCTGGTCGCTGGTGTATTTGGCGTCCACCCGGACGCGCCAGACCGGCTTGCCGGTGACGGCGTCGTAGGCCGCGGCGATCTCGTCGTCCTTCTCGCCGAAGAACGCATACAGGCGGTTCTGGACCACCACGACCTGCGAGAAGCCCTCGCCGAACGGGATCTTCCACAGCACCCGCGGGCCCCCCGCGGGCCAGCTGGTGTGCACGCCTTTCTCGGCCGAGATGCCGTCGCGGTTGGGACCGCGGAACTGCGGCCAGTCCGCGGCCATCGCCCCTGCGGCGAGGACAACGGTGCCGGCGGCGAGGCTCAGGCCCAGAGCGAGGAGGGTCGGACGTCGCATGGCGTGTCTCCTAGGTGTAGCGGACATTGCGGTATCGGTCGTCATAGAAGGAAGGAAGCAGGCGGTCGACCTGCAACAGGCCGGCGCGGGTGAGCACGACCGTCTCGCCCTCGACGCGCAGCATCCCCTCCGCTTCGAGCGAGCGCCAGACGGGCGCAAAGGCGGCGAGCACGTCGACGCCGAATTTCTCCTGGAAGGAGGCGGTGGGCAGCGTGCCGAGCTTGAGCTGCAGGATCAGCTCGCGGGTGAGCCGTTCTTCGGGGGCCAACGCGAGGCCGCGCCCGAGGGGCAGCCGGCCCTCGCCGAGCGCCGCCAGGTACTCTCCCCAGCCCGCGACGTTCTGGTAGTGGACCCCGGAGAGATGGGAGAACGAGGCGACCCCGGTGCCCACCAGGTCGCAGCCGTGCCAGACGCCGTCGCGGTACACGAAGCTCGACGAGGCGCCCTTCGGCCGCACCATGGTGTAGGCGGAGGAGGGCACGTACCCGGCGGCGGCCAGCTCGGCGAAGGCATGGTCGTGCCAGGCGCGCTTGGTCGCCCAATCGGCGAGCGGCTGCCGGAAGGTGCCGTCGAGAAGGTCTTTGGTGTAGACGGTGTTGTACGGCAGCTCCATCTGGTAGATCGTGACGCTGTCCGGCCCGGCCTCGATCGTCTTGTGCACCGTCGCCCGCCAGGTCTCCCAGGTCTCTCCCACCATGCCGGCGATGAGATCGACGTTCACCTGGTCGAACGCCAGCTCGCGGATCCACGGCAAGACGCGGTGGATCTCGGCGGAGACGTGGGCACGGCCGTTCTCGCGCAGGATCTCGTCGTCGAAGTTCTCGATCCCCAGCGACAGCCGGGTGACGCCGATGCCGCGGATCGCTTCGAGCTTCGAGCGGGTGAGCGTCCCCGGCTCGCACTCGAAAGTGATCTCCCGCGCGCCGGTCCACGGCATCACCGCCTGGATGCGCGCGACCAGCTCTTCGAGCTGGCGGACGCTCACATAGGACGGCGTGCCGCCGCCGAAATAGACGAAATCGAGCGGCCGGCCGGCGAGCGCCGGGAGGGCGGCGAGCAGCTCGACCTCGGAGGCCAGGGCGTCCAGGTAGGTGCCGATCTCGTCCGCGTTCTTGTCCGTGTAGACGCGGAAGTAGCAGAACTTGCACCGCTTGCGGCAGAACGGGATGTGCAGGTAGAGGCCGAGCGGCGTGCCGGGGACCGGTGGCGCGGCGAGCGCCGTTTGCGCCGCAGCCACCCCCTCCGGGCTCCAGGCCCCGAACGGCGGATAGTTGGAGACGAAGACGCTGCCGATCTCGGCGGCTTCGTGTGAGGTGGCGGTCGCGGTTGCGGTCATCGTCCCTTGGCTCCCAGGCAGTACAACGTGCCATCCATCGTGCCGATCACCAGCCGGCCCGCGGCGAGGGCGGGTGAGGCTTCCACCGGTGCTCCCGCTTCAAAACGCCAGACCTGCCGTCCGGATTTCAGGTCGAGAGAGAACATCGCGCCGCTCTTCGAAGCGGTGACCACCCGCTGCCCGGCGATCACCGGCGAAGCATCGACCGCGCCGCGGGTGCCCTGGCTCCAGATCTCCTTGCCGCTCGCGGCGTCGAGCGCACGCACCGTCTGGTCCCGGCCGCCCACCACGACGAGCCCCTCGGCCACCGCGGCCGAGGCGTAATACGGAAATTTGCGCACCGGGTTTTCATAGCGCCAGGCGACCTGCCCGCTCTCCAGATCGACCGCCACGACCTGGTTCTCGAACGTGCCGGCGAAGACCCGCCCGCCGGCCACCGCCGGGCTCGCCGCCACGTAGCCGCCGAGAGCCACGCGGCGCAGCTCCTTGCCGTCGCGCGCCCGGACGAGTCGGAGGAACCCGTCGCAGCCCGCCGAGACCACGGTCTCGCCCGCCGGGGTCGTCACCACCGCCGGCGTGCCGTGCAGGTAGCCGTCGGTCTCCAGCCGCCAGCGCACTTTGCCGCTGCGTTCTTCGAGGCAGGAGAGGGTCTGGTCGTAGGAGCCGACGAGGACGCAGCCGGCGGCGAAGGCCGCCGAGGCGACGATCTCGCCGTCGGCGGTGAACGTCCAGCGCACCTTGCCGGTCTTCGCGTCGAGGGCGTGGAACGTCCCCGCGGAGTCGCCGAAGTAAACCACACCGTCCTTCACCGCCGGGGAGGACTTGATCGCGCCCGCCGCCTTGTGCTTCCAGCGCAGCGTGCCGCTTGCGAGGTCGAGCGCGTAGAGGTGCTCGTCGAGCGAACCGACGAAGACGGTGCCATCGACGATCGCGGCGGTCGATGAGATCGCCGCCCCGGCTTTGAACGTCCACAGCGGCTGCGGGTCGGCCGGCAGCTCTCCCGCGGCGCGGCCGGTCTGCTGCGGATCGCCGCGGAAGGAGGTCCAGGCGGGGGGGGCGGCGGGAGCGGCGGCGGCGGCGGCGGAAAGGACGACAAGGACGGCAAGGGCGGCAAGGACAACGACGGCAAGGACGGGAAGCAGCCGGGTGCGGCGCATCAGAAGGCCTCCTCGTAGAGGGCGAGCAGCGACGCCGCATCGGCCGGCCGCGGGTTGAAGCCGGCCGTCCATTGCCGCGCCGCCTCCTCGGCGAGGGCCGGCAACAGCGCGGCCTCGACGCCGCATTCCCGCAGGCGTTCCGGCAAACCCGCGGCGGCGCGCAGGTGCTCGATCCGCGTGGAGAGCTCCGGGGCGCTCCCGGCCAGCTCGCGGTACAGGGCCGCCCCCGGCTCGGCGGTGCCGTTCCAGCGGACGACCGGCGGCAGCATCAGGCCGACCGCGACGCCGTGGGCGATGCCGCACCGCGCGGTCAGCGGATTGGCGCACGCATGCGCTGCGCCGAGCATGGAGGCCTCGATCGCGGCGCCGGCGAGGTGGGCGCCGAGGAGCATGTCGCCGCCTGTGTGCAGGTCCTCGGGGACGGCGAGAAACCTCTCCAGGTGCGCCGTCAGCCGGCCGAAGGCCTCGCGGGCGAGCATCTTCGACACCGGCGTGCCGGCCCGGGAGACGTAGCTCTCCACCGCGTGGGTGACGGCGTCGATCCCCGCCGCCGCGGCCACCCGCCGGGGGGCGCTCGCGGCGAGGCAGGGGTCGAGGAGCACCTCGCGGAAGCGCGCCTTGCGGTCGCCGCACGCCATCTTCTCGTGGGTGTCCGGGTGCGAGATCAGGGCGTAGGACTGCGCCTCGCTGCCGGTGCCGGCGGTGGTGGGCACGCCGATCGACGGCAGCAACGGCCTCGCGGCCTTGCCGAAGCCCCGGTAGTCCTCCATCCGGCCGCCGTTGGTGAGCAGGAAGTTGATTCCCTTCGCGCCGTCCATCGCGCTGCCGCCGCCCAGCCCGACGAGCAGGTCCGCCCCGAACGCCGCGGCGGCCTCCCGGCCCGCCTCCACGTGGAGAGAGGTCGGGTTCTCCTCCACCGCGTCGAACACCTCGGCCGCGAGCCCGGCGCGGCCCAGGGAGGCGAGCGCCGTGTCCACGTGCCCGGCGGCGCGGACCCCGCGGTCGGTCACCAGCAGGACCCGGCCGCCTCCCAGCTCGCGGACGAGCGCCCCGAGCCGGTCCAGCGCACCGGGACCGGCGTGGACCCGGACGCCTCCCACGTCGGCCGTCCAGATCGCGGCCGGATCGCTCATCCGCAGGCCTGCACCGCGCGGCGGCGGTAGAGGTGGTCGAACAGGTTGCCCTCGTGCGGCTGGTCCCAGGAAAGCCGCGAGGTGGGGACCGGCCCCAGGTTCAGGCGGTCGATCCACGGGCTGTCCAGCAGCTCCCGCCGGAAGCCCGGGTCCGCGGTGAGAGCGGTGCAGACGAGCGTCGGGCCGAGCCGCGCCGGCAGCTCCGCGCGCGGCACCTCGACCACCGCGGCGAAGGGGAACAGCAGCTCGGTGTTGGCGAGCGGATGGTCCGGGTCCTCGCACCAGACGAGCGTCGGCAGCAGGAAGGTGCACCCGCCCACCTCCACCACCCGGCCGTGCCCGCGGACCTCGGCGGTCAGGTCCACCGCGCCCGGCGTTTGCAGCCGGCGGTCGATCAGGTCGGAGATCTGATGCGCCGTCTGCGGCCGGGAGAAGGCGGCGAGCCGGGCTTCCGGGTGATCGAGCGGCAGCGCCTCGATGGCGGCCAGGCGGCGGGCGAGCGCCGCGGCCAGCTCGCGGCCCCGCGGTGCGCCCGGCGCGGCGGGACGCGGCAGCCAGACGCCCGAGGCGTTCAGGCAGGACCGGCCGCCGTTCTCGGCGATCGAGGTGGCCAGGAGATCGAGATGGCGTTCCCACTGCGGCGCCTCGTCCTCGCCGAACACCACCTTGCTCCAGCCCGGGCCGTGGATCTCCACCCGCGGGTCCCCCTGCCAGGGCCGCACCGTCGCCGCGTCGCCGAACAGCAGCGACCGGCCACAGCGCTGCAGGATCTCCGCGGCGCCCGCGTGATCGCTCGGGTAGAAGCCGAGCGCCTCCCCAGGAAGGCCGGCGGCGAGGAAGGCCTGGCAGACCCGGTACGGCGTCCACGGCTCCTCGCGGCCCGGCTTGAGCGCCACCGGCACACCCAGGGCGAGCGCCGGCAGCCAGAGGGTGTGCACGCCGGGCGAGTTGCTGGGCAGGATGGCACCGAGCGCGTCGGCCTGGCCGACGTAGGAGAGGCTCCGGCCGTCCTCCGTGCCGAGCCCGGTGTCGAGCACCGTGAGATCGAGACCGCGGGTGAGACCGGCGAGCACCGTCTCCATCCCGTCGAGCACGCCGCGCACCTTCTCCAGATTGAAGCGGCAGAGGGTCTCCGGCAGACCGCAGGTCGCCGAGAGCTGCCGCACGTAGGCCTCCGGCGACTGCAGCTCCCCGTCGCCGCCCACGGGCAAGTCCGCCGTGGCGAACAGGTGCGCCGCCCGGCGGCAGATCGCGAGCAGCTCCCGCACCCCCACCGCCCGCAGCGCGCGCCGCGCACCGGCGGCGGTGGCGGCGGCCAGATCCTTGGCGATCAGGGCCGGGTTTGCCTGCGACAGCTCCGCGATCGCCGCGCCGGTGCGCAGGTCGGTGAGCCGCCGGACCTCCAGGCTCCGGTAGGGGCGTCCGCCGCGCAGGACCGGCAGGTGCAGCATCAATACACCCCGACGACGACGGAATCCTGGAGGGACGACAGGAGGCGCAGATTCGTCACGCCGTCCCACGGATAGCGGTCGATCGGCGCCGCCCGCTCGCCCTCGTCGCGCTCCAGGAAGCGGGGCATGAAGAAATCGCGGGTGAGCGTGGTGAGCATCACCCGCCCGGTCTGGCCGACCTCGACCACCTTCTCCGGGTCCGCGGGATCGACCAGCTCGAAGACGGCGCGCGGGGCCGGCGGGTAGTAGGTGATGGCGAACCGGTCGGCGGGGTCGGCGGCCGGATCGAAAGGCTTCGGGCAAGCGAGACCCATCAACGTATTGCCGTAGGTGGGGACGAACTCGATCCCGGGCACCAGCTCCTCGCGGGCGAAGCGGTGGAACTGCGCGTTCATCTCCGTGCCGCCGCAGAAGATGCCACGGATGCCCAGCTTGACCAGGGAGACCCGCTCGCAGAGCGCGGCGAGCAGCTTCGGCGTGGTGAACAGGCAGCGGATCTCGTGCGCCTTGAGCACCGTGAGACCCTGCTCGATGACGTGCGCCTTGTACTCCTCGAGCTCGGCGTGGCGGTGGTGCTTGACCAGCCGGTTGACCCAGCGCGGGTCGAGATCGACGTGGAAGCAGATGCCGCCGCGGTGCTGCGCCAGATGCTCCACCGCCAGGCGCAGCCGGCGCGGCCCGGTGGGGCCGAGCATCAGCCAGTCCGCCCCGCGGGGGAAACCGGCCTCCGGCAGCTCGTCGCTGTAGCGCTCGTAGTCGATCTGGAAGTCCTCGATGTTCACCCGCGACTTCGGCACCCCGGTCGAGCCGCCGGTCTCGAAGACGTAGGCCGGACGGCCGGCGAGGCCGCGCGGAATCCACCGTTGCACCGGCCCGCCGCGCAGCCAGGCGTCCTCGAAGTGGCCGAAGAGGCGCAGGTCGTCATAGCCCTGCACCTCCTTGCGGGGGTCGAAGCCGAGCCCCGCCGCCCGCTCCAGCCAGAACGGGCACCCGGTCTCCGGCGAGAAGTGCCAGGCCACCATCTCGCGCACATGGGCGTCGAGGCGCTCGCGGGCGGCGGCGACCTTGTGGGCGAGATCGGACGGCGCAGCGTGGATCACGGCGTCGTCGTTCCGGTGGTGGCCGGCTTGGCAGGCGCCGGTGTGCCCTTGCCCTCGGCCAGGGCGAAGAGCTTCGAGCGCGTGTTGATGTAGAGGACGCCGTCCTTGGCGACCGGCGTGGTGTAGACCGAGCTGCCCATGTTCACCTCGAAGAGCACTTCCTTCGTCTTGCCCGCCCGCAGGACGACGACGTCGCCGTCCTCATCGCCCAGATAGACCTTGCCGTCCGCCACGAAGGGGGAGCCCCAGACGGCGGCAAAAGAGTCATACGTCCAGAAGTGCGCTCCGGTTTTCGCGTCGAGGGCGTAGAGGAAGCCCGAGAGATCCGCCGCGTAGAGGATCCCGTCCGCGATCGCCACCGTCGAGATGGTGCGGTGGAAATCCTCGTCGCCGCGGTGCCACACCGCCGCCTTGCCGGTCACGTCCCCGTCCAGCGAGGCGTCGATCGCCCACAGGTGGCCGATGCCCTCGCCGTGCTCCGGGTCCTGGCCCACGCCGACGTAGACCTTGTCGTCCCAGATCACCGGCGTCGCGATGATGTTGTTGCGGGTGCCGGCCCCGCCGATCTTCCAGACGGAGTCCTTCGGATTGGCGTCGAACTTCCAGAGCAGGGTCCCGGTCTTCGGCTCGAACGAGTACAGCCAGCCGTCGCCTCCCGGCACGACCACCTGCGGCCGGCCCTTGATCACCCCGTAGGCGGGATTCGACCACTGCCCGTGCAGGATCTTGTCCCCCGGCAGCGCGCTCTCCCAGATCAGCTTGCCGGTCGTCTTGTCCACTGCGATGAAGGCCGGCGCCTGCGGCGAGGGGATGTTGACGTGGCCTTCATCGACGCCGTTGCCGGTGACGGTGTAGAGCATGTTGTCGACGATCAACGGATTGCCCGCCGCCAGGTTGTGCGGGAAGACGTCGAGCTCGCCGATCATGTCGAGCTTCCACACCACGTCCTCGTCGATCTCGCTCGTCTCGGTCTCGCCCTGGAACGGGCCGTCGTTCTCCTTGTCGAGGAAGCCCGCGACGTCGGCGGCGATCAGCTCGGCGCGGTTGGAGACGTAGTAGAGGCGGTCCCCCTCGACGGCCGGGCCGGAGCAGACGCCCTGGAGCGGCCAGTCGTTGACCCGGCCCGCCGCGAGCTTGGCGTGCGCAGACTGCCAGAGGAACGTGCCGTCCTTGGCGTCGAACGCCATCATCACACCGCGGTCCCCGGTCAGCTTCGGATTGCGCAGGCCTTCGTTGTTGGTCCCCACGTAGATCCTGCCGCCGGCGACGACCGGTCCGCCATAGCTTTGCGAGCCCAGCTTGGCCGTCCACAGAACGTTCTCGCCGGTCTCCAGGTTCCATTTCGCCGGCAGCCCCTTCTCCTCCGAGGCCATGTTGCGCGACGGGCCGCCGCCGAACATCGCCACCTGGGCCCGGCCCGGCATCGCGCACAGAAGACCGCCCAGCAGGACGGCCAGGAATGCGTACGGCTTCACACGTCGGCTCCTCATGGCTGGTTCTCCGTCACCTGAAGGTTGTCGTAATAGATCTCGGCCGCCGAGTACCCATAGATCCCGGGGCTCCCCTGCCGCACCGGCTGCGGATCTTCGGCGGTGATCGTCCACTCCGCCGGCTCGGGCTCGCCGCGGCGCCAGACTTTACCGCGCAACAGGGCCTTGCCGCCCTGCTGGTCGACGCGGAATTTCATCGTGTACCAGATGTCCGGTTCCCAGGGGAACGGCACGGACTTCTCCAGCCGCAGCTCCGACGGCCAGGCGCGCACCTGCACCTTTTGATGGTTGCCCATCAGGTCCAGGTGATAGCCGCTGTTGATCAGCCCGAGATCGGGGCGCTTGCGGCCTTTGATCGAGCCGCGCAGGTCCGCCTGGATGGTGTACCCGGTGAGCGACGGCGGGCCGAGATAGACGTCCGAGCGGTCGAGCCCGACCGCCACCGGCGGTTTCGCCAGGACCTTGCCGCCGTCCAGCTCGGCGACCGGGAACTTGGTCCCCGCGCCGATCCACCAGGGCGGCGTCTTGCCCACCTCGACCGCCTCGAAGTCGAAGCTCCAGGGGAGCGGCGGGATCACCCGCACCCGCGCCGTGGCCTCCAGGGTCCCCACCTTGGCCGCCACTTTGCCGGCTTGCGGCTTGCCGGCGTCCGGGGTGAAGCCGCCGTCCGCGAGCGTGCCGGCCAGTCCCTGGAGGGACCACACCGCTCCGGCGGGAGCCGGGAGCGCGCGCCCCTGGGCGTCGAAGGCCTTCACCGTGAAGCGCACGGTCTCCCCGGGCCGCAGCAGGACCTCCGCCGGAACCACCTGCAGCACGGCTGGAGCCGCGTCCGCCGGAGCCGCCGGCTCGGTCAGGGCCACCGGGGTCCCCGGTGTGGCCCGGAACGGCTGTTTGGGATCACCCAGGCAGAACAGTCCCGCCTCCGTGGAGAGATAGATCCGGCCATTGGCGAAGGCGGGCGAGCCGTACAGCTCTGCATAGCGGCCGGCCGGGCCTTCGGTCGCGTCGGCCACCGTGATCTCGTCCTGGTCGAGCGTCTCGACGCCGTCCGGGCCGGGCTTCAGGATGTAGAAGCGGCCGTTGAGCTCGGTGACGTAGAGCTTGCCGTCGGCCCAGGCCGGCGAGCCTTTCCCCACCGTCCCCAGCTTGTGCTTCCAGAGCGGCCGGCCGCTTTTCGCGTCGAAGGCGAACAGATTGGCCGAGTTGTCGATGCTGTAGACCACGCCGCCGTGCACCAGCGGTGACGAGAAGCCCGCGCCGAGCTCGTCCGCCCGCCACCGCTCGTGGGTCTTGGTCACGTCCCCCGTCCCGGTCGCGTCGATCGCCACCAGCCGGCCCATGATCCCCGGCGTATCCGTGTTCTCTTCGCTGTGCGAGGCGTAGACCGTCGTGCCGTCCACCGCGACGGTGACGTTGATGCCGGCCTTGGTGAGCTGGAAGCTCCAGACCTTCTCGCCGGTGCGCGCCTTGATCGCATGCACCCAGCCGTCCGCGTTGCCCTCGATCAGCAGGCGTTGACCGTTGATCACCGCCGCGACCGGCGTCGTCGAGGTGTTGAGGTCATAGGGGGTGCCGCCCGGACTGGAGACCCAGAGGAGGGCACCCGTCCGCTTGTCGAACGCGAACGTGCGGTTGCGCGGCGGCCCTTGCTCGCCCCAGCCGGTGTTGACGAAGGACAGCACCAGCCGGTCCTCGTCGATCATCGGAGTGTGGGTGCGCCCGCCGAAGCCGGAGTAGAAGCCGAATTCCTCGGTGAGCTCGCGCGACCAGACGACCTTGCCGGCGCGGTCGAACGCCACCAGCAAGCCTCCGACGCCATGGGCGTAGAGGTTGCCCGTCTCGGGATCGCCCACCACGTTGGCCCAGCCGACGCGGTTGAACGGAACGGTGGAGAGATAGACGTCGAGCCGGTGCTCCCAGAGCTTCTTGCCGGTCCCGGCGTCGAAGCAGGCGACGATCTCCTGCTTGTGCAGCCCCTGGCCGACCCGCCCGTTGGCGCACACCCGGCCGTCGAAGACCACGGGCGTCGAGCGGCCCACCAGCTCCGCCCGCCAGAGCAGGTTCTCCCCGGCGGGGGACCAGCGGGAGATCAGACCGGTCTCGGTCGAGACCCCGTTCTGCCCGGGGCCACGCCAGGCCGGCCATTCACCGGCCGCGACCGGGCCGGCGGTCAGGTTCATCGAAAGGAAGACGGCGAAGGCGAAGGACGGTGCTTTCCATGACATGCAGAGGCCCTCCTGGACCAGCCCACGGAGTATAGCGGAGGCCTCGATTTTCCCCGTGCTATTCTCCAACTGCATGCGCGCCAACGGCACCCTGCTCGATCTCTGCCTGGAGCTGCAGATCCTCGACCGGGTTCCGCGCAGTGGGTACGTGCTGCGCGGTGTCCATGATCCGGAAAGCGTGACGGAGCACAGCTGGCACGTCCTGTTTCTGGTCTGGACGCTCGGCCCGCGCATCGAAGGCCTCGACGTCGCCCATGCCGTCGAGATCGCCCTGATCCACGATCTCGCCGAGCTGCGCATCGGCGACCTGCCGCGCGTCGCCTCGCGCTATTTCCCCGACGGCGCCAAGAAGAGCGCCGAGCTGGCCGCCCTGGAAGAGATCCTCGCGCCGCTCCCCGCGTCCGCCCTCGACCACTACCGCGAATACCAGGAGGGGATCACTCCCGAGGCGCGCCTCGTCAAAGCCTGCGACAAGCTCCAGCTCATGCTCAAAGTCGCCGTCTACGAACGCTGGGGCACCGGCGCCCTCGGCGAGTTCTGGGACCACCCCGAAAACTTCCCCGACGGCGACTTCGCCCCCGTCCGCGAGCTGTTCGACGCGCTGCGGGCGTGGCGGGCGGAGGCGGGGGGCTGAGCCATGCTGCGCCGCGTGAGCCTGCTCGGCTTCAAGTCCATCCGGGAGATGGACCTGGAGCTGCGCCCCCTGAACGTGCTGATCGGAGCCAACGGGGCCGGCAAGAGCAACCTCGTCTCGTTCTTCAAGCTGCTCAACGAGATGATGGCCGGGCGGCTCCAGCAACACATCGGCACGACCGGCCGCGCGCAGTCCCTGCTGCATTTCGGCCCCAAGGTGACTCCCCAGATCGAGGCCCGGCTGGAATTCGAGACGGCCAAGTGGCTCGCCACCTACGCTCTGCGCCTGTTCCACGCGGCGGGAGATACGCTGATCTTCGCCGACGAGACGCTGAGCTTCCTCCAGACCGGCCTCGATCCCATGCTCGTCTCTCTCGGCGCCGGGCATGAAGAGACCCGGATCCAGATGGAGATTGAAAGAGACCTGCCCACCGCCAAGGTCGCCAAGGTCTTCCGCCGCCTGCTGAACCAGTGCCGGGTCTACCACTTCCACGACACCTCGCCGACAGCCCGGGTGCGCCAGTATGGCTACGTCGGCGACAACCGCTGGCTGATGCCCGACGCCGGCAACCTCGCCGCCCTCCTGCTGCGCTACCGTGAGGAGAATGGCGGCGCGGTCTACAAACGGATTCTTTCGACGATCCGCCTGCTGGCGCCGTTCTTCGACGACTTTGACCTGGAGCCTGCCGGACCCACCAGGCAGGACGTCCTCCTGAACTGGCGGGACAAGGAATCCGACCAGCTCTTCGGCCCCCACCAACTTTCGGATGGCACGCTGCGCGCGATGTGCCTGGTCACGCTGCTCCTGCAGGCGGAAGCCGAGCTGCCGGAGCTGATCGTCGTGGACGAGCCGGAGCTGGGCCTGCACCCCTACGCGCTCAACCTGATCGCCTCCCTGTTCAAGAAGGTGTCGCACCACACCCAGGTGCTGATCAGCACCCAGTCAAGATCCTTCCTCGACAACTTCGATCCGGAAGACGTGATCGTGGTGAACCGGGAAGGCCGCGAGTCCCGGCTCGCGCGGCTGGAGCCGGAACGGCTGGAGTCGTGGCTGGAGGAATACAGCCTGGGAGAGGTCTGGGAAAAGAACGTCTTCGGCGGAGGGCCGCGCTGAATGCCGCGCCTCTACCTGTTCGCCGAGGGGCCGACCGAGCTCACGTTCGCCGACAAAGTCCTCAAGCCACACCTCGCCGGGTTCGGCGTGTACCTGCATCCTCCCGTGCTCATCGCCCACGCTCGGAAAAAGGGTCGCGCTCATCGCGGGGGAGGCCGGCGCTACGCGCCGATGAGGAATGACATCCTGCGGTTTCTCGCCCAGGAGAAGGGGGCCGACGTCTTCTTCACGACGATGATCGACCTCTATGCCCTCGCTCCGGATGCCCCCGGGCTCGCCGCCGCCGAAGACATCCGCCATCTCCCGGACCAACGGGTGGCAGCGCTCGAACAGGCCTTCGCCGACGACATCCAGGACCGCCGCTTCCTGCCCTACATCCAGCTGCACGAATACGAGGCCTACCTGTTCTGCGACCCGGCCTGCTTCGCGTACTTCTACGACCACCACGAGAAGCAGATCGCCGCCCTCCAGGCGATCACGGATCGGTACCCCACTCCGGAGCTCATCGACGACGGACCACACTCGGCGCCCAGCAAGCGGATCGCGAAAGAGCTCCCCGACTACGAAGACGCGAAAGCCGCCGTGGGAGCGCAGGTGGCCGAGCTGATCGGTCTTGACGTGATCCGGAGCAAGTGCCCCCACTTCGCCGGCTGGCTGACCCGGCTTGAGGGGCTTGGGGCCGGGCACTCGGCACCCCTCTCGGGGGGACCTGCTTCGGCGGGTGGCTGAACCGGGCCGGGCCTCAGCCGAGCAGCTCTTCCGTCGCAGCAGCCACGAGGGCCTGTTTCAACCAGCGGTCCAGGCGGTCCGCGTCGACGCAGGCCAGGATCTCATCGCGCTGGACCGAGCTCACCGCAACCCCGCGCGTCTCCAGGATCTGAAGGATGGATTTGGCCCTGCCCCTCGCTTCGGCTCTGGCCTCTCCCCTCGCCTCGCCGGCCGCGATCTCGCGGAGGATTACCGGATTGCGTTTCACCACCAGGGCTTCGGCCACCGCGTCGTCCGCCAGGGCGGCAGTCCGAGGCGGGTCCCATGCGGGTCAACAGATCCGACGCGGCCTCATCACCTCCGGCACCACCAAGTGATCGTCGAGCCGCGGAAACGTGGCCGGCCGGCCGGGCAGATGAACTGCGCCCCCCGAGGCACCCGGAGCTTTCAGCGCGTAGAGGGGGCGCTTTTCGTCCATTCCCGGATTGTACTGCACCCTTCCCCATATCGGGCCGGGCCTGACGCCAGTGCGCTACCGGGACGCCGCCGTGGCCTGCGCAGGCGGCGCGGTTGGGGTGCAGTTGGCACCAGCGAGCGGGTAGTATTGCGTCCCGTTCGGACAATTCGTCCGCGCGGACGAGCTGCACGTCCCGTCATCGGCGTCCACGTCGACATCGGGCAGGCAACTGCCCGGGTCGGCGGCTGCGTATTGCTCACATGCCTTCATCAAAGCCCAGGTGTAGGACACCCGGCAGGCGCCGCCGGCGCTGCTGACGTTGGTCTCGAACATCATGGCGTAGCGCTGGATCTGCCGTCGCAGCCACTGGCCGTGCTCGTCGGCCGACCTGATCCGCGGAGTGTAATTGTGGGTGCCGGAGTACTCGATCAAGGCGTTGAACACGGCGACGGCGCCATCGACCGTGCCCGCGATGAACCGGGCGCGCTCGGTCGTATCGGCACAACCGAACTCCAGCGTGTGGGCATTGAACGGACAGCCCACCAAACGCTCGAGATTCACCGGCACGTGGAAATACCAGGGGGGCGCCTGCCGCCCGGCCTGAGCCCAACTCTCACGGCAGATTCCGTGGGAGTGGCTGTCGCCGATGGAGTGGAGGTAGGTGGCGAAAGCCGCGACCGAGCCCTTCGTCATCGAGCCCGTGGCGAGGTCCTCCTGCCTGGTTTTGTAACAGGTACCGTCCTCCGCCCAGAAGTTTGTAGCGCCCCATGCATACTCCGACCGTGCGTTCAGCTTTTCCGCGTTGCCCTTCGCAAAACTGGCCGTCCGGGCGAGATCGTCCTCGGTGGGAAAATGGAACTGCGGCGCCCAGGGACCGAAGCGGTTCGTAAACCATCCCTTGGTGGGATCGAAGAACTGATCGTCCGGTAGCGGTTCCGGCTGGGTCCCCACCAGGACGGGGTAGACCATGTTCGCTCCCGCGGTACACCCCAGGGATTCGGGGGAGGGGAGCTGATAGGTCCAGTCAGTCGTGTTGATGTTCGTCCACACCGGCCCTGTCCCATCGGCTCCAACAATCGTCCCCTGGTCGGTGAGCTCATCGTACAAACCAAGAGTCTCAGCCAACTGGGCATCCGCCTGGGACAGCAGAGGGTTGACCGGATTGCGGACATCCAGGCGACCCGGGAGGCCTGCGCAGTAGGCGAGAGCGCGCGTCAGGTGGGTGTGATGGGTACTGAGCGTCAGATTCTGGTAGTTCGGATCAGAGCCATCTCCCGCGCCGGGCTCTCCGGCGTATCCGAAGGCTTTCCCTTCTCCCAGGAGGAATCCGGCACAGACGATGAGCGCGACAACCGACAGAGTGAAACGAGCCTTCATTCAAGATCTCCTTTCGTTCCCAATCCATGGTTGGACCTGCGGCCCCTGAACGGGTTCCGTGCGGTTGCGCACAAAGCTCCGCCACGGCCCCGGACAGGGGGCGCGACTTGATCCTGCTGAGCTGCTTTTGTTAGAGAGTAGCGTAGCCTGAACCGAAACGCAAGACAGGAGCAACCCCTACTCCACGTCCACCCCACGCCGGCGCAGCAGGTTCTTGACCTTGTTGTAGAGGTTCTCGCCGAGCAGCGAGCGGGCGCTGGTGGTCAGGTCCTGCAGCACGACCCGGAGGTCTTCCGAGCCGCTCCAGTGGCGCCGGGCGTAGGGCTCCAGCTCGCCGCTGAAGGCCTGGGCGAGGACGGCGGCGGCGAGGACAAGATCGTCCATGTAGCCGATGCCGCCGAGGAGCGCCTCGGGGAAGAGGTCGATCGGGAGGATGAAGTAGGCCAGGGTGCCGCCGATCAAGGCGCGGGCCGAGCCCGGGACGTCGCGGTCGAGCGAGAGGCGGACGAGGAGGATGAAGACGTCCGGCACCAGGAGCAGCGCGCGCACCGCCCCCTCGCTCAGCCGGCCTCCCCGCTTCTCCACCGCGTGGACGATCTTCTCGCGCAACCGGTCGTAGAAGCTCAGCAGGCCACGGCTCGGCCCTTCGGGCGGTGGTTCGCGGAAGGCCGCCTCGGCGGCGGCTTCGTCGGCCATCGTGTCGTCGTCGTACTCGGATTCGTCCATCGTTCCAACCCTCCCCTAGAGAATATACGCCAGGGCGAACCCGATCTGCCCGGCCATCAGGATCAGATACATGTGCTTCCAGGAGGGATGGTTCTCCGTCTCCGCCAGCGAGTCGGGATCGCGCAGCAGCAGATAGACCGTGTAGCACCCCCAGAGCGTCAACAGGATGCCCAGGCCGGTGAGCAGCCACGGATTGCCGGTGAGGATGGCGTGCTCCGGGTTCTGCGGGTCCGGCAGGAAGGCTCCGAGCGGCACCAGCAGCCAGGGAAAGATGAAGAACGGGCTGATGATCCACGCCGCCTTGCGCACGCCGTAGATGATGGGAAGAGTGCGGCACCCGCCCGCCGCGTCGCCCTTGATGTCGGCGAAGTCCTTGGTCGAGGCGGCGCCGATCAGGTAGAGGCCGAAGATGGTGCCGATGTACCAGGGCTCGGCGTACCAGATCCCCGCCACCATCGCCCAGCCGGCCACCTTGAGCAGGATGCCGCGCGGGATGGCGATCGTCAGGTTCGCCGCCATGCCGCGCACCTTGGTCCGCCCCAGCTGGGGCGCCGAATAGATGAAGGTCGCGAGGAGCCCCGCCAGGTAGATGAAGAACGTCTGGTGGTGCGCGAGCGGCGCGTACAGCTTCTGCTCCAGGGTGACGTACGGATACGGCACCACCAGCCAGGTCGGGATGAGCGCCAGGACGTAGAAGATCCAGGTGAAGCCCCACGCCTCCCGGAGCGACAGGGCACCGGTGACCAGCGGCCGGCCCGGTTTGTTGATCCGGTCGATCTCCAGGTCGTAGATCTGGTTGATGGCGTTCGACGCGGCGTTCATGAAGCTGGCGCAGAGCGAGCCGAGGACCACGGTGAGGATCACCGCCAGGGTGACCTGCCGCGCCGGATCCGGATTGTGGATCGAGCCGAAGGCGCAGATCGAGCCGGAGACGATCCCCAGAAGGGGCGGCAGCAGGGTGAACGGACGCGCGAGCTGGTTGTAGAGGGCGAGCTTGCTCAAGGAGTGACTCCGGGAATCCACAGGGAGAAGGCGACCACCACCACGGCGCCGACCAGGGTGTTCAGGAAGTTCAGGGCTTCGTTGTCGAGGAGGTTCCGCTTCTCGAGCGCCGCGCCGACCACGCTCTCGAAGGTGGTGCCGACGAAGGCGGCGGCGGCGATGGTGGCGACGCCCACCCAGGGATAGAGGCCGAGCAGGGCGCCGAGGGCGCCGATGACCAGCGAAGCCGCCACGCCGGCCAGCGTGCCTTCCAGCGAGACCGCGCCTTCGGTGCCGCGCGGCACCGGGCGGAAGGTGGTGATCAGGAAGGTCCGCCGGCCGAGGAGCTGGCCGATCTCGGAGGACGCCGTGTCCGCCGCCGCGGTGGCGAAGGCGGCGGCGAAGGCGAGGGCGAAGAGGATCGGATGACCGGTGAGCGCCGCGAACAGCGCACAGGCGGTGGACACGCCGGCATTCGCCAGCGCGTGCCGGGCGCCGCGCCGGCCTCCCTTCTCCTGCGCCAGGTTCTGCGCCGCCTTCCGCTTGTAGCCGAGCTTGGTGCAGGCGGAGCCGATGACGAAGAAGGCGAAGAGGAGGAGGAAGCCCTGCCAGTCGAGAAACGCCCAGATGGTGAAGCCGACGAAGAAGCCGCCGATCACCCCGGAGACGTCGACCGTGCGCGCCGCATAGGCGACGCCCGCGAGGAACGCATTGACGCCGGCCGCCCACAGCAGGCGCGTGGTCAAGCCCTCCTGCTGCAGGAAGCTCTGCCAATGCCCCTGGGTCAGCACGAGGCCGAGGAGGAACAGCGAGGAGACGAGCGGCACGCCGAGGTTGTCGTCGAGCCCCTGGGGGATCGATTCGAGGAGCGCGGCGAGGAGCGCGGTCCCCCCGGCGACGGCGAAGGCGAAGGTCCACGAATAGCGGTCGGGCGCCGTCCACTGCAGCAGGGCCGCGGCGGCGAGGGTGCCGAAGACCACGTAGGCGAGCGTCCCCACCCAGCTCTTGCGGGTGTTCCACGGCAGCTTGTGGCGGCCGAGCGCCATGCCGGCCACCGAGGCCATGCCGTCGCCGAACGCCAGGATGCCCCAGGAGGCCGCGGCGACCTCCAGCCGCTGCCAGTAGAGCAGGATCAGCAGGAGGACCGAAAGGGGATAGAGGACGATGCCGGTGGACGATCCGGTCGCCACCTCGGCATCCCGCCACAGGCGCCGGCCGCCGATGTTCGGCAGCACGAAGCGGTTGAACAGAAGGGCCACCGCCGCCACCAGCGCGCCCAGGGGAGCCCCCAGGTAGCGCAGCAGGAAGGCGCACAGCCCCACCGCCATGTGGACCAGCTTGCGGGCGAGCTCGCCGCGGGTCAGCGCCATGTCCCGCTCTCCTTGAGCCACGCCACCGTCTCGGTCAGCCCCTGCTCCAGGGTGCGCCAGGTGTAGCCGAGCTCGGCTTCGGCGCGGGCGGAGCGGTAGGCCCAGTCGTGGCGGTAGACCTCGACCAGGTCCGGGGTGAGCTGCGGGGTGCCGCCGGTGAGCTGCGCCCAGCCCTTCATCAGCGCTCCCGAGGCTTTGGCGACCAGGTCGGGCATGCGCAGAGACGGGATCTTCGCGCCGGTCAGGCGGCCGACGAGGGCGTAGAACTCGTCCTGGCGGACGTTCTCGCCGCCGAGCACGTAGCGGCTTCCGGGCGCCGCCTTCTCCAGGGCAAGGACGACGCCGCGCGCCACGTCCTCGACGTTCACGTAGTTCCAGCGCCGCTCGGGGCGGCCGAGGAGGGCGGGCAGGCGGCCGTGGATGAGGTCCAGGACGTGCCGCACCACGATGTTTCCTTCGGTCAGCTCGCCGCGGCCGTAGATGACGCCCGGATAGACCACGACGAGCGGCACCCCGGCGGCGATCGCCTGGCGGGCGCGGCGGTCGGCCGCGGCTTTGGTGCGCTCGTAGTCGTTGATCCAGACACGGTCCCCCACCTCCGCGGACTCGTCCAGCTCGCCGCCGGGGCCCCGTTCGGTCGGGCCGAGCGCCATGAAGCTGGAGACGTGGACGATCCGTCCGGTGCCCAGCTCGGCGGCGGCGGCGAGGACGTTCTCCAGGCCGCCGACGTTGATGCGGTCGAACTGCGCGGCCGGCGCGAGGATCTTCACCAGCGCCGCGGCGTGGACGATCGCATCGCAGCCTTCGAGCGCACGGGTGAGGCTCGCGCGGTCGGTCACGTCGCCCGCGGCGAATTCGACGCCGTCCGGGAAGCGCTCGCGCGACGAGCCCGGCCGCACCAGGAGGCGCAGCGCATGGCGCTCCACCAAGTCGGCGGCGAGGCGCCGCCCCAGGAATCCGGTGCCACCGGTCAGCAGGATTTTCATGCACGACCCTCCGGGTGGGGAAGGGCGGCCGACCACAGATCGGCCAGCGCGTCGTCCAGGGTGCGCTCCGGCGTCCAGCCCAACGCGCGCAGGGGGCCGGAGGAGCCGAGGAGCAGCGGCAGGTCCGCCGGGCGCATCCGCTCGGGGTCCTCCTCGATCCGCGCCGCGACGCCGGAGTGGGCCATCAGGCGGTCGAGCGCCTCGGCGATCGAGAACGCCCGGCCGCTCGCCACGTTGTAGACGCCGCCGGGCGTGCCCCGGGCGGCGAGCAGCCGGAACGCCGCCGCGCCGTCGTCGACGTGGACGAAGTCGCGGCGCGCCTGGAGGTTGCCGACGCGCAGCACCGGCTCCTTCTCCCCGCGCGCGATGGCGGCGAGCTGCGCGGCGAAGGTGGGCAGGGCGAACTTGGTCGCCTGCCCCGGCCCCACCAGGTTGAAGCAGCGGGCGACCACCGCGCCGCGCAGGAAGCCGAGGCGCTCGGCGGCGGCCTTGCTCAGGGCATACGGGGTGCGCGGATCGACGATCCGGTCCTCGGCGATCGGCTGCTCCGCTTCCGGCACCAGGCCGTAGACCTCGGCGCTGGAGGCGATCACCACCGGCCGCCCGCCGGCCAGGGTCAGCAGGTTGTCCGTTCCCAGGACGTTCACCCGGAAGTACTCGGACATCCGCCCCCAGGACTCGCCGACGTGGGACAGGCCGGCGAGGTGGATGATGGCGTCCGGCGCGGTCTCGCGGATCACCCGCTCGAGGCCGGCGGCGTCCTGCAGGTCCACCTCGAAAAGCCGCACCTCTCCGGCCTCCGGAAAGGCGGGGTGATCGATGTAATAGGTGCCGCTCACCCGGTCGCCCGCGGCCAGCAGATGGCGCGCGAGGCGGGGTCCGATGAAACCGCTGATGCCGGTGACCAGGACGTGCATGCCGAAAAACCCGCGGTCAGAGCCCGTGGCGGGCCTTGAGCGTCTGCCGCCAGTAGTTGAGCAGGTCGGTGAGCGTCTGCTCGAACGGGACGCGCGGCTCCCAGCCCGTGTCGGCGCGGAACTTCGAGCTGTCACCGATCAGGATCTCGACGTCGGACGGCCGCAGGCGCGCCGGATCGACCTCCACCTTCACCTCGACCTTGGCCATCGCGATGATGCGGTCGAGCATCTCGCGGATCACGATGCCGTGGCCGGTCGCGATGTTGTAGACCTCGCCGGGGGTCCCCTTGGTGACCGCCAGCCAGTAGGCGCGCACCATGTCGCGCACGTCGGTGAAGTCGCGCAGGGCGTCCAGGTTGCCGACGCGGATCACCGGCTCCTGAAGGCCGAGCTCGATCGCCGCCACCTGGCTGCAGAAGTTGGAGGTGACGAAGACGTGGCCGCGCCGCGGGCCGGTGTGGTTGAAGCCGCGGGTGCGGATCGCCTTCAGGCCGTAGCTCATGAAGTATTGATAGGCGAGGTAGTCCTGGGCGACCTTGGAGACCGCGTACGGCGACAGCGGGCGCAGCGGGTTCGTCTCCTTGATCGGCACCTCGTCCTTGTGGACCAGGCCGTATTCCTCGCTGGAGCAGGCGATCTGCACGACCGGATCGAGCCCGAGGGCGCGGATCGCTTCGAACAGGTTGGTCTGGCCGCTGACGTTGGTGGTCAGGGTCTCGTTGGGCGCCGTCCAGCTCGACGGCACGAAGCTCTGTGCGGCGAGGTGGAAGATGTAGTCCGGCCGCGAGGCGGCGAGCGCCGCGTGCACGGAGGTGTAATCGCGCAGATCGCACTCCAGGAGCGTCACCTTGGAGCGCAGGTGCTCGATGTTCTCCATGCGGCTGCGCCAGCGGTACAGACCGAACACCTCGACGTCGGGTTGCTCGGCCAACAGATATTCGGCCAGATGGGATCCGGCGAAGCCGGTGATGCCAGTGATCAAAGCCCTCATCGCGATTCTCTCCCTTTCGAATCTTCACGGATCGCCCGGCGCATCCCGGACAGGTACTGTTCCAGACCCGCGCTCCAACTCTCGACCGGCCGGCCGACGGCCGCCTCGAAGCGGCCCACGTCGAGCACCGAATACGCCGGCCGCGGCGCCGGGCGCGGGACATCTTCCGTCGTCACCGGCAGGACCTCGGCCGTGCCGGACCATTGCCGCGCGATCTCGGCGGCGAAGCCATGCCAGGAGACCGCCTCGCGGTTGCGGTAGTGCACCACCCCGGTGAGGTCGAGCGGCGCCAGATCGAGGAGCGCCGCGGCGAGGTAGGGCGTGTAGGTCGGGCACCCCACCTGGTCGGCGACCACCTTGAGCGGCAGCTTGCCTTCGTCGATCAACCGCACCATGGTGGCGGCGAAATTGGGGCCGTCCGGCCCGAACAGCCAGCTCGTGCGCACCACCAGCGGCCGTACCGCGGCCGGAGCGGCGAGCGCCTCCTGCTCCCCGACGAGCTTGCTCTGCCCGTAGACCGAGCGCGGCTGCACCGGCGCGTCCTCCCGGTAGGGTGCGCGGGCGGTGCCGTCGAACACGTAGTCGGTCGAGACGTGGAGGAGCCGCGCGCCCACCGCCGCGGCGGCGGCCACCACATGGCGCACCGCCGTGCCGTTGACCGCGAACGCCTGCTCTCGCCCCTCCCCCTCGGCCAGGTCCACCTTGGTGTAGGCGGCGGCGTTGATCACCACCTCCGGCCGGAGCTCCTCCGCGACCGCGCGCAGGCGCTCCGCGTCGAGCACATCGGCCTGCTCGCGCGACAGGGCCGGTGCCTCCAGACCGCGCGCCGCGGCCTCCGCCTGAAGCGCCCGGCCGAGCATGCCAGCCCCTCCCAGAATGAGAACCTTCATCGCTAGGTGATCCCCACCTCGGAGTTGTCGCCGAGCATGAAGCGGTAGGCCTTGGGCTTGAAATCGGTCTTGGTGATCTTGACGTTGCGTCCGATCAGCGAGCCGTCGATGCGCATCGGGATGTCGCGGATCTCGGAATCGGCCAGGATGATCGAGTTCTCCACCTCGCAGCAGGCGAGCCGGCAGCGCTCGCCGATCGAGGTGTACGGCCCGACGAAGGCGTTCTCGATGCGCGCGCCGTCGCCGATGACCACGGGGCCGCGCACCAGGGAGTCGATGAGGACGACGCCCTCCCCCACCTGCACGCGGCCTTCGATGCGGCTGCCTTCACCGATCGAGCCCAGCGCGGCGCCGCTCTGGCTGTCGAAGCTCTCCAGGATGATCCGGTTCGCCTCCAGCATGTCGTCCAGCTTGCCGGTGTCCTTCCACCAGCCACGCACGATGTGCGGATGGACGTCGAGACCGCGGTCGATCAGGTCCTGGATGGCGTCGGTGATCTCCAGCTCGCCGCGCCCGGAGGGCTTGATGCGGCGAACGGACTCGAAGATGTGGTGGTCGAACATGTAGACGCCGACCAACGCGAGGTTGCTCTGCGGCTCCTTCGGCTTTTCGACCAGGCGCCGCACCTTGCCGTCGGCGGTCAGCTCGGCGACGCCGAACTGCTCGGGGTTCTCCACCTCGGCGAGGAGGATCTCCGACTGGCAGCCCAGGGCGCGGAACTCATCGACCAGGCCGCGGATGCCCCCGGCGATCAGGTTGTCCCCGAGGTACATGACGAAGGGGGAATCCTGGAGGAAGTCCTCGGCGATCATCACCGCGTGGGCGAGGCCCAGCGGGGCCGACTGCTCGATGTAGGTGACGGTGGCGCCGAAGCGCGAGCCGTCGCCCACCGCGGCCCGGATCTCGGCCTTGGTGTCGCCGACGATGATCCCGATGTCGGTGATCCCCGCCTCGACGATCGACTCGATGGCATAGAAGAGCACCGGCTTGTTGGCCACCGGTACCAGTTGCTTGGCGGAGGTGTAGGTGAGCGGACGCAGCCGCGTCCCCTTGCCTCCCGACAGAATCAGACCCTTCATCAGGCGAACCTCAGGACAGAATCTCGGATGTCCGCGGGCCCGTCGCCGGGCCCGCCTTCATGATGCGCTGCTACTGATCGGCGGACGAGCTGCTGCGGCTGGTCAGGTCGAGGAACGTGCCGACGTTCTTCAGACTCAGCGAGAAGCGGAAGTCCTTGTCGCGCGTGCGTGGGCCTTCGCCGGCGCGGAAGTCCCGCAGCTCCAGGCGCAGACTGTAGCACTGCGAGGTCCAGTTCAGGATGTAGCGCTGCGATTGCAGAAAGGCATCTTCCACGTCGTAGTTGACCTGCGCCTCCAGGCGCAGCCGGTTCGGCCAGACGGTCACGCCGCCGAACAGGCGGACCTGGTCGGACAGGGTCAGGCTGCTCTCCGCGTTGTACCGGGTGAACCAGGTGACGCCCACGAAGTCCCCCTTCTTGGAACCGTAGCTGCCGGAGAGGCCGGTCGACTGCAGCCCCTTCGAGAGGGTGTCGTAGTCCGCTTCCAGCTTCAGGCTGGTCACCTCGTTCGGATTGAAGCGCAGCAGCGCCTCCAGCGGGCCGGAGCTCGACCGTCCGGTGGAGGAGACGAGCAGCGGCTGCGCGGCGTCGAAGCTGAAACGGCGGGCGAGCTCGAAGAGGAAGATCTCGCGGGCGTTGGCGCGCGTCCCCTCGGGCTTGCCCAGGACGCGGTTGGAGAGCGCGAAGCGCCCGCTGTTGCCGGAGGGGATCGTATCGACCTCGTCGAACAGAGGGAACCTGCCGCGGTCCTCCTCGTCGGTCTCCCCGAGGTAGTTGTAGGTGAAGCGCGGCTCGATCACGTGCTTGAAGCGCGCGAAGTCGCCCATCTTCTTGTCGAACACCCGGGAGAACGACGGGCCGACGATCTGCGCGCTGGCCGACGGCACGGCGCGGGTCAGCGTCTCGCCGGTGAACTGCGTGGGGAAGGAGGTCTCAGTGCCGTTCACGCTGTCCGTGTAGTAGGTCAGCCGCTCACCCGCCGTCACCGACAGGTTGAGCCAGGGGAACGAGCGGATCGGCAACGTGAGCTGCGGGAACAGGTCGATCCGGCCATAGGTGCCGGAATACGAGCCGGGCCGCTCGAGGTCGAGCAGCGAGGCCGAACCCTGGAACTGTGCATAGAGCGGCGTGCGGCCGAGCCGGGTCGAGCGCAGGCGGTATTCGAGCTCGGGGAGCTTGCGCTGGTTGACCGTGTCGTCAACGCCGACGAAGGTCTCGCGGTCGTTCACCAGCAGGTTGACCAGGTGCGGACCCCAGTTGCCGGTGACGAAGGCGCGGCTGTCCAGGAAGCGCAGGCTGTTGCGGTCGAAGTCGCGCTCGAAGTCGCGGAAGAAGTTGAAGTCCGAGAAATCGAGGAAGTTGACGCCGCCGCGCATGCCCCGCGGCAGGTCGTTCGTCACGTGGTTCCACTCGATCTTCCAGCGCCACTCCTCCTGGTTGAACGTCTCGGCCAGCGGATCGCGGATGGTGTAGGCGATCAGGCTGCCTTTGGTCCCTTCGCTCGGCCGGTAGCGCAGCTCGTTGCCGAGCCCCAGGTATTCGCGGGAGAAGAGATCGACGTGGAAGGTGGTGTCGTAGCTGCGCCCCAGCGTCTGGTAGTAGGCGAGACCCAGCTCGGCGCCGCGGCGCTCCGAATAGCCGATGTTCGGGATCAGGAAGCCCGAGGCGCGGTCGCGCTTCACCGGCCAGAGGATGTACGGCGTGTAGAACACCGGCAGCTTCTTCGCCCGCATCGAGGCGTGGCGGATGTGGGCATAGCCGTCGACCACCACCCGCGCGGTGCCGAGGCGGAAGCTCCAGGCGGGCACCTCGCCGGTGCAGGAGGTGAACACGCCGTTGTCCACCGTGTACACGTCGGTGTCGAGCTTGGAGATCTTCTCGCCGGAGAAGTAGTAGTCCGGCGAGACCTGGGCGGTGGCTTCCGAGAGGAAGCCGGTCTTGGTGTCCAGGTTGAACTCCGCCGTCGCGCCGGCCATCCGGCGCGGTCCCTGGTCGATGATCACGTTGCCGGTGGCGGTGACGATCCTCGTCTGCAGGTCGACCTTGGCGAGGTCCGCCTGCAGATCGATGTCCTGGTAGTGGATCTTGACCCGGCCGGTGAGCACGGCGACGGTGTCGCGCTCGTACTCCAGGTCGTCGGCGCTGCCTGCGGCGCTCCCTCCGCCCTGGTCGGCGGGGAACTGGAGCTGGAACTGGATCTGGTCCGGATCGGGCGGAGCCGGGGCGGGTGCAGCCGGCGGAGCCCCCGGCCGTCCGGGGCGCCCGGGCGGCGGGGCCGGCGGCTCGGCCGGAGCCGCGGGGGCCGGCTCCGCCGTGGGAGCGGTGGCCGCCGGAGGGGACTCGGGCGGTGGCTCCTGCGCCACGCCGGAGGCGAAGGGCAGGCCGGTCAGACAGAGGGCCAGCAGAAGGCTCGGAGGGAGTCGTCGCACGTTCACCATGGGTAAAGGCTAGTCGATGCGCTCCACCACCATCGCGGTCGCCTCGCCGCCGCCGATGCAGATGGCGGCACAGCCGAGGCGCTTCCCGCTCTCGCGGAGGGCGTGGATCAGAGTGACCAGGATGCGCGCCCCCGAGCTGCCGATCGGGTGGCCGAGCGCCACGGCACCGCCGCGCACGTTGACCCGCTGCGGATCGAGCCCGAGATCGCGGACGAAAGCGAGGGCGACCACGGCGAAGGCCTCGTTGACCTCCCACAGGTCGATGTCCGAGGCGGCGAGACCGGCGCGCTCCAGGACGGCGCGGGCGGCCCCCACCGGGGCGGTGGTGAACCACTCCGGTTTCTGGGCGAGCGAGGCATGGGCCACGATGCGGGCGACCGGCCGCACGCCGAGCCGCGCCGCGTGCGACGCCGTGGAGAGCACCAGGGCCGCCGCGCCGTCATTGATCTTGCTGGCGTTGGCGGCGGTGACCGTGCCGTCCTTCTGAAAGGCGGGCTTGAGCGTCGCCATGCGGTCGAGGTCGGCCTTGAACGGCTCCTCGTCGCGATCGACCACGGTCTCGCCCTTCTTCCCGGGGATGCGCACCGGGACGATCTCCTCCGCGAACAACCCCTTCTCGGAAGCTTCGCGGGCGCGGCGGTAGCTCTCGCGGGACCAGGCGTCCTGCTCCTCGCGGGAGATCTTGTACTCGGCGGCGCAAAGCTCTGCGCAATTGCCCATGTGGACGTCGCCGTACGGGTCCCACAGGCCGTCGTGGATCATCGAGTCGATGAGCTTGCCGTGGCCGAGGCGCAGGCCGTCGCGCGCACCCAGGGCGAGATAGGGGGCCTGGCTCATCGTCTCCATGCCGCCCGCGGCGACGACCTGGAAGTCGCCGCAGCGCAGGTCGTTGGCGGCGATCATCACCGCCCGCATGCCGGAGCCGCAGACCTTGTTGAGGGTGAGGGCGCCGGTCGAGACCGGGCAGCCGGCCCCGAGCGCCGCCTGGCGGGCCGGGGCCTGCCCCTGGCCGGCGGGGAGCACACAACCGAGATTGACCTGCTGGATCGTATCGGCCGTCACCCCCGCCCGCTCGAACGCCGCGGTGAGGGCGCGGGCGCCGAGGGCGTGGGCCGGCAAGCTTGCAAGAGCGCCCTGGAACGCACCGATGGGCGTGCGGGCCGCGCTCAAAATGACGACGTCGTCCATCCACTTCTCCTGGCCGGAAACGGCGGGTGACCGCGAACCTTCCGCGCGGATGGCGGAGATCGTAGCACAGGGGAGCGGGGCCGCCCGTGTAGAATGCCCGGGGGATTCCAGCAACCATGCGCGCACTCGGCATCGACTTCGGCACCCGACGGATCGGCCTCGCGGTCTCCGATCCGGAGGGGCGGACGGCGGTCCCGCTCGCCACGCTGGAGCGCAAGGACGACCGGTCGGCGCTACGCGCCCTCGCGGCGCTCGCCCGCCGCGAGGGCATCGAACGGCTGGTGCTCGGGGAGCCGGTCGGCCTCGACGGCACCGCGGGCACGGCGGCCGAGCGCGTCCGGCGTTTCGGCGCCAAGCTCGCCGAGCTCACCGGCCTCCCCTGGGAAACGGTCAACGAATCGCTCACCAGCGTCGAAGCCGCCGGGCGCCTGCGCGCCGCCGGGATCGACCCGCGGCGCCATCCCGAACGGATCGACGCCGTGGCCGCCCAGATCCTCCTCCAGGAGGCCCTGGACCGGCGCACCGGTGCGGCGGCGGACATCTGAAGGAGCGGGTGGTGGCACAGAGCAAAGCGAAGGCACGGGCATCGAAGCGCGGCGGGAAAGGAGGCTTCCGCAACGTCCTCCTCGGGCTGATGGTCCTCCTCCTCCTCCTCGCCGTCCCGGCCGCTTTCGCGGGATGGTCGTGGTGGAAGCTGCAGCGGCCCTATAAAGGCTACCCGGACGCCGAGCGCCAGGTCTCCATCGAGCCCGGCACCGGCGCCAACCAGATCCTGCAGATCCTCCAGAAGGAAGGCGTGCTGGCCGACGCCAAGCTGGCCCGCTTCTACCTCGTCTACTTCATGGGCGATCCCGCCCTCCAGGCCGGCGACTACAGCTTCCGCGGTCCCCTCTCCACCCCCGACGTCCTCACCAAGCTCACCCGCGGCCAGGTGGTCACCGCCTCGGTCACCTTGATCGAAGGGCTCACCCTCGAAGAGGCTGCCGAGCGGCTGGAACAAGCCGGGCTGGGCGAGCGCGAGGTCTTCCTGGACCTCATGCGCTCCCCCGAGCTGATCGCCGACCTCGACCCCGAGGCCCCCGACCTCGAAGGCTACCTCTTTCCGGAGACCTACAGCTTCGCCCGCCACACCGACGAACAGACCGTGGTCTCCACCCTGGTCAAGACTTTCCGCCAACGCTGGGAGAAGTCGATCCGGCCGCTCGGCGGCGACAGCCCGCAGCGCAGCCTGCGCGAGATCGTCACCCTGGCGAGCATTGTGGAGAAGGAGGCCCAGGTCGCCTCCGAGCGCCCCCTCATCGCCGGTGTCTACCTCAACCGGGTGCGCGGGCGCATCGGGCTGATGGCCGATCCGACCGTCATCTATGCCTTGAAGCGCCTCGGCCGGTGGAACGGCAACATCCGCCGCTCCGACCTGCAGGTCGACTCCCCGTACAACACGTACCGGTATGCCGGCCTGCCGCCGGGCCCCATCTGCTCGCCGGGCCAGGCGAGCCTGGAGGCGGCCGCCGATCCCGCCGACGTCCCGTACCTCTACTTCGTCAGCCGCAACGACGGCACCCACGTCTTCGCCTCCACTCTCCAGGAGCACAACCGGAACGTGGAGATCTGGCAGCGGCAATACTGGCGCGACCGGCGGGCGCGCGAACGGCGCGAACGTTGACAGCTCCGCGGGCACTGGTGTATCAACGTTCCACCTGACCCTGTCAACGCGGCGCCCTTCATGACGTCATGAGGAGGCATCGCGAGCCCGGCGGCGCGGCGTCCCGAGGAGGAATGCAATGAACATCCCGGAGGAGTTTGGGAAGTATCTGCTTCTCAAAAAGCTGAGCGAAGACCCACTCGGAGAGACCTTCCGCGCCGGGCGCGCCGGCAAAGGAGGGGGCATCGAGCAGGTCGTCCTCCTGCGCGTGCTGAACGGCAAGGGCATGGATGGCGAGGCCCTGTGGCAGAAAGTCTCCGACCGCACCGCCATCCAGCAGGCCTTGCGCAGCCCGAACATCGGCAGCGGCGTCGACCTCGGCAAGGTGCGCAGCTTCCCGTACATCGCCTATGACTACGTCTCGGGCAAGAACCTGGCGACCCTGTTCGCCCAGGCCGAGCGCCAGTACTCGCCGATCCCCACCGACCATGCCCTGCTGATCTCCGAGCGCATCGCCCTCGCGCTGGCGGCGGCTTATGAGACCAAGGTGCAGGACGCGCGGGTGCTGCACGGCTTCGTGACGCCCCACCTGGTGATGATCTCCAACGAAGGAGAGGCCCGGCTTCTCGGTTTCGAGGCGGCCCCCGGCCTGCGCGCGCTCGCCGCGGCCGGCTGGGTGGATCCGGTGCTGCGCCCCTATCTGGCCCCTGAGGTGCTCGACGGCAGCCCGGCTCACAAGGCGGACGACGTCTGGTCGCTCGGCGCCATCCTCTATGAGCTGCTCACCGGCGAACGCCTGCCGGCGCCGGGCGCCGACGGCTATGGCGCGCTGATCGACGCCGCGCTCCTGCCCAACGAAGGCACGCCGCTGCCCCCCGCGATCGTCGGGCTGCTCAAGAAGAGCCTGGTGGCGCGCGACCAGCGCATCGCGGACGCCCTCACCTGGCACAAGACCCTGTCCAAGCTGATGATCGACGGGCAGTACAGCCCGACCACCTTCAACCTCGCGTTTTTCATGCACAACCTCTTCCGCGAGGAGATCGAGCGCGAGTCGAAGGAGGTCGAGGCGGAGAAGAAGCTGGAGCTGCCGCCGAAGCCGGCGGCGACCGTCCAGATCCAGGTGCCGGTCCCCGATCCACGCGAGTCGACGGCCGTCCGCCAGGGCGCAGCTCCCGCGGCTCCACCGCCGACCGCCGGCTCCTCGTCCAAGGCGGGCCTCTTCATCGGCCTCGCCGCCGCTCTCGTGCTCGGCGGCCTCGCCGCCTGGTATTTCCTGGTCCAGGTCCCGGCCTCCCGCAAGGCGGCGGAGATGGCCGCCGCCGCCCAGGCGCAGGCGCAACCTGCCCAGCCCGCCGCTCCTGCAGGCCCGACCCGCGAAGAGCTCGAAGAGCAGATCCGCACCATGCTCGACGCCCAGGGCCAGCAGATGGAGGCCAAGTACCAGGAGCAGCTGAAGCAGCTCCAGCAGCAGCTCGAGCAGACGAAGCGGCGCGAGGAACAGGCCGCACGCCAGGCGTCGGCCCCGGTTCCCGCTCCCGTGCCGGAGAGGACGGAGCCCGCCCCCGAGCCGGTCAAGCCGGCGCCGGAACCGGTCAAGCCGGCTCCCGAGCCCGTGGCCACGCCGCCGGCCCCTGCTCCGGCCCAGGAGAAGCCCGAGCCCAAGCCGGAGCCGGCGCGCCCACAGCCCGCACCCGCCCCGGCGCAGCCGGCACCGCGGCAGATCCAGTATGGCGATCTGGTCACCGCCGGCACCCCGGGCATCACGCCGCCGAAGCTCAAGAGCCGCCTCGATCCGCGCTACCCGAGCGGCGCCCAGCGCCTCAACAAGTCGGCGGTGGTCGACATCCGGGTGCTGGTCGACGAGAAGGGGGCCGTCCTCGACGCCCAGCGCAGCGGCCCGAAAGCCGGCTTCGGTTTCGATGAAGCCGCCCTCGACGCCGCGCGCCGCGCCACCTTCCAGGCGGCGCAGACCCGCGACGGAGTCCGCGTGAAGATGTGGACGAACCTCCGGGTGTCCTTCCAGCCGGGCCGCTGAGACGGCATCCGAACGATCGGACGGATCCGAACGATCCGTCCGATCGCACCACCCCCGCCATCGCAGCCGCCTACCGCAACGCCGCCTCCAGCTCGTCCACCGCCTGCCGCACCCGCAGCATCAGCTCGGACACCGACTTCGAGCGGCCCTCGGAGGCCGCCGCGTCCGCCGCCGTGGACCGCGCCGCCGCGAGGCCCGGCGGAGGCGGGTGCAGCTGGGCCAGACCCCGCTCCAGGCGGGTCATCGATTCCGCCCCTCCCGGCAGGGGGAACAGCGCCCCGAAAAATCGATCCGGCGCAATGCCGATGACCCGGCAGACGTCCAGCACATGCCGCACCCGCAACTCCACCTGCCCGGCGAGAATCCTCGTCAGATACCCTGTGCTCAGTTTCAACTCGCGTTCCACCTGGCGGTGCGAGATCCCGCTCAGACGTATCGCCGTCCGCAACGCCGCGGCGATCCGGGTAATCTCCTCATGGCTCATGAAGCGGCATTCTAACCGCCCTACGCCACGGGCGTTCTGTCCAGGCCTTATCTTTTTCAGGTGTTGGCGCCAAAAATCAGCGACGCTAATCATAGGTTAGCGCTGGTGCCGGAAGAGAGGGCTCGGAGAGAAGAGGGCTGCGGCTCTTGGTGATATTCTGAGCCCGGCACATGGCCGAGATCGAGCTCTCCTCCACTGCTGGCCTGCTGACCTTCGTCGGCGTTCTTCTCCTCGTCGGCGTCCTGTTCAGCCGGATCAGCCGGCGGTGGCCGCGGCTCGGCATACCGAGCTTCCTTCTCTTCATGGCCGTCGGGATGCTCGCCGGCTCGGAAGGCCCCGGAGGGATCGACTTCGAGGACTATCGCCTCAGCTTCCGCATCGGCACGGTGGCGCTCGCCCTCATCCTGTTCGACGGCGGGCTCAACACCTCCCTCGCCGCCTTCCGCCGCGGGCTCGCGCCGGCCCTGACCCTGGCGACGGTCGGCGTGGCCGGCACCGCGGCCCTCGTCGCCGTGGGTGCTCGGCTCCTCGGCTTCCCCTGGCCGGTGGCCTTCCTCATCGGTGCGGTGATCTCGTCGACGGATGCGGCGGCGGTGTTCTCGGTGCTGCGCGGCAGCCGGCTGGTGCTCCGCGAGCGGGTCGGTGCCACCCTGGAGCTGGAGTCCGGGTTGAACGATCCCATGGCGGTCCTCCTCACTCTCGCGCTGACCGCCAGCCTCGCGCAAGGGCAGACCGCCGGACTGCACCTTCTGGGGGACGTGGTGGCGCAGCTCGCTCTCGGCACGGTCTTCGGTGGAGCGGCAGGGCTCGCCGGCCGCGCCCTGCTGCGCTGGAGCCGCTTGCCGGCGGGGGGCCTCTACCCGGTGCTCACCCTGGCCGTCGCGCTGGTCGCCTTCGGCCTGCCGACGCTCTGGAATGGCAGCGGCTTCCTGGCGGTGTACCTGGCCGGCGTGGTGCTCGGCAACAGCGAGCTCCCCTACCAGACGGGCCTGCGCCGCTTCCACGACGCTCTCGCCTGGCTCGGCCAGGTGGTCCTGTTCCTGATGCTCGGCCTGTTGTCGTTCCCCTCCCGCATCCTCGGCGCGGCGGGCAACGGCGTGACCCTCGCCCTGCTCGCCGCCTTCGTGGCCCGGCCGCTGGTCGTCGCGCTCTGCCTGGCCCCCTTCCGCTTCCGCCTGCGCGACACCCTGTTCGTCGGCTGGGTGGGCCTGCGCGGAGCGGTCCCCATCCTCCTCGCCATCTTTCCGGTGCTTGGCGCCGTTCCTGGGTCAGAAGCGGTGTTCGATGTCGTGTTCTGCGTGGTGGTGGTGGGTGCCTTCCTGCCCGGAGCCACTGTAGCCTGGGTGGCGCGCCGCCTCGGCATCGCCACCGAAGGTGCACCGCCCCCGGAGGCGCTGCTGGAGATCAGCTCGCTCCAGCCGCTCGGAGCGCAGGTGGTCACCTACTTCGTCGAGCCGGCCCTGCCGGTCTGTGGCGCCGCTCTGGCCGACATCCCCTTCCCGCCGGGCGCCTCGGTGATGCTCATCGTGCGCGGCGGCACACTGGTGGCTCCGCGGGGCAACGTGATCCTGGAACCGGGGGACCATGTCCATACGATCAGCCCCGCTGCGGATCGGCCGTTCCTCGACCTGCTGTTCGGACGGGCTCAAGAGTAGGCCGTCAGAACGGTCGGGGAGGTACCGCCGTAGAAGCTGTCGCGCTCCAGGACCGCCCCTAGCCCGGCCGTCAGGTGAGCGGCGCGGGGTTGAAGAGCGCCAGGCTGTTGTGGATGCGGTGGACCTCGGTCCAGGTCTTCTTGCAACCGCTCGCGACGTCGAGGTAGAAGCGGAACAGCTCCCAGCCGACCTCCTCGACGTTGCTTTCCCCGCTGGCGATCCGGCCCGCGTCGACGTCGATCAGGTCGGGCCAGCGCCGGGCGAGCTCGGTGCGCGTGCTGACCTTGACCACCGGGACCATCGCCAGCCCGTAGGGCGTGCCCCGCCCGGTGGTGAACACGTGGAGGTTCATGCCGGCCGCCAGTTGCAGCGTGCCGCAGACAAAGTCGCCGGCCGGGGTGGCGCAGAACAGCAGGCCTTTCCTCTCGGCACGTTCGCCCGGGCCGATCACGCCGCTGATCGCCGAATGGCCGGACTTGACGGTCGCGCCGAGCGTCTTCTCCACGATGTTGGACAGGCCGCCGGCCTTGTTGCCCGGCGAGGGGTTCGCGCTGCGGTCGCTGTGGCCGCGCTCCAGGTAGCGGTCGTACCAGTCCATCTCGCGGATCAGGGCCTCCGCCACCTCCTCGTCCTTGGCGCGGGCGGTGAGCAGGTGCGCGGCGTCGCGGACCTCGGTGACCTCGGAGAACATCACCGTCGCCCCGGCGCGCACCAGCAGGTCGGAGGCGAAGCCGAGGGCCGGGTTCGCCGTGATGCCGGAGAAAGCATCGCTGCCACCGCATTGCATGCCCAGCACCAGGGCGGAGGCCGGACAGGTCTCGCGCCGCCGCCGGTCCAGCTCCGCGAGGCGCCGCTCGGCCAGCGCCATGATCCGCTCGATCATCTCGGCGAAGCCGTGCTGGGCATCCTGCAGCCGGTAGAGCCAGGGGTCTTGCAGCTGGAGGCCGCTCCCCTGCTCGGCGATGACCTGCGCGGGCTGCAACATCTCGCAGCCCAGGCCGATGACCAGGGCCTGGCCGCCCAGGTTCGGGTTGCGCGCGAGGTTGCGCACCGTGCGGATCGGGATCTGGACGTCGGGCGTGTCGAACGCGACACCACAGCCGAAGTCATGGCTCAGAGCGATCACGCCGTCGACGTTCGGGTACCGCGGCAGGATCTCGTCGCGGATCCTCTGGACGGCGTGGTCCAGCACGCCCGCAACGCACTGCACCGTCGTCGTGATGCCGAGGAGGTTGCGGGTGCCGACGCTCCCGTCCGCGTTCCTGTAACCCTCGAAGGTGTACCCCTCCAGGGGCGGAGCGTCGGGAGGCACCTCGGTGCACCGCGGCAAGGCGTCGAGCGCCGGCGGCGTCGGCATGACGAGGTCGCTCTCCTGGACCCAGCCGCCCTCGGGGATGGCGCGCCGCGCCGTGCCGATGACCTGCCCGTACCGCAGCACAGCCTCCCCCTCGCCAATCGCGCGGAGCGCCACCTTGTGGGCCTGCGGAATCGAGTCGCACACGCGCAGCCCGTCGCCGAACACCGTGCCCGCCGCCACGCCTCCGTCGTTGACGATGACGGCCACGTTATCGGCCTCGTGCAGACGCAGGTACCGCGGGTTTTCCGTGTACTGGGTCAGCGGCATGGACTCAAGAGTTTATCACTCGAACCCCTCGATTCTCGCCGCCGAGGCCGGCGGCCGGCCAGCGGTCTCGTAGATGCAAGGCCGGTTTCCACCGCTATCCCGGCCCGCCATCAGCTAACTGCAAAAGAAGGGCAGTTGCCCTGCGGCCTCTGCCCGAGAGGAAAATGCGAGTTGGTTGCCTGCCCTACTGCCGGTACACGGGAGCCTGGGAGGAACCCTTGACTAAGTTGATGACGTGATCGCAGTCGGCCTCGTTGTAGTAAGCCTCGCCCGACGCGATCGTCTCATTGTTGCCGCCGCTGAGGCGCCAACGCCAGTAGCCCTGGTTGTCTCGATACTTGGTGAAGTACATGGTGGCCTCCTTTCGTTGTACTCGCTGCACGGAGGACCTTGACCGATGATCAGCGGGCAACTAGACTCACTGCCTCTTTACGATCCAGTCCGAAGTCGACCTGCTTCAAATAGCCACTCCGGGTGCCCTCCCGGGGTGGCTATTTCCGTTACCAGCTGGGGTGGAAAGCTACAGCAGGCCAACGGCGCAAGTCAAGCGCAAACATCCATGGGCGGTACCCACCTCGACGGCTGACCACAAGATGCAGTGGAGCGGTGTGATTCACCTCACACTGTAGGTGCCGTGCCATAAAGTAATCCGCGTAGAGGACCGGTGCCGTCCCCGAGGTCCGCGTTCCAGGAGGGAGCTGGCGGCACGATCGTGTCAAGCTTCAGGTAACGCACCAGAGGGAGGTTGGCGCGCGCCATCTCGCGGGCGGCCAGCGCGGCGATCCGGCGGGCGCCCAGCTCGGAGAGGTGCGTGTCGTCATGGAGCCCGGCGGGGAGCTGCGGGTGCTCGCCGGGCTCAAAGTGGAGGAAGAGCGATTTCGATCCCTCCACGCCGGAGCTGCGCACCAGCACCCGCGTGGCGTCTTCCATTTCGAGCAACGGCACGCCTTCCGTGGCAGCGACCTCCCGCACCACGCGCGGATACTCGCCGTGGCTGTCGACGAACACGCCGTGCTTGTCGAACCGGCGTCTCACCATGGGAGTGGCCAGGATCGGGTGGCCGCCCCGGGCGCGTGTCTCGCGCACGAAGCTCTCCAGGTTGGCGCGAAACGCGCCCTCGGGCTCGGTGAAGCGTGTCGGGTCCGCCACCTTCTCGTCGTTGTGGCCGAACTGGATCAGCACCCAGTCGCCCGGCGTGAGCGCTTCCAGGATCGCGTTCCAGCGGCCCTCGTCGCGAAAGGATTTCGTGCTGCGGCCGTTCACGGCCCGGTTCTCCACCCGGAGCGGCGGGAGAACCAGCTCGCGGAAGAGCTGTCCCCAGCCGCGCTCGGGGTGGGCGAGGTCCGGCTTGTCCGCCATCGTCGAATCGCCGACCAGGAACAGTGTCGGGCCGCGTGCCGGGGGAGGGACGGCGGCGGGTCGCTCGACCTGCGGAGGGTCGAAGGGAACCGGCGCGGCCCGGGTCGGATCCCAACCCCCAAGGACCGCGACCGGCGTGATCCGTTCGGCCTCCGCGGCCGTCAGCTCCCGCGACCACGGCACGCGCGCGGTGCGATCGGCCCCCGGCCCCGTGTTGTGGAACTCGAAAAAGCGGCTGGTGCTCTCGCTCCAGGGCCGGTCCCAGTTGTGCCAGCCCGCGGGGTGGATGCCCGCGCCCAGCTCGCTCTCCAGAAAGATCGTCGCCGCATGGTCGCGCCACGGCCGGCCGAGGTAGACCTGCTCGCCCTCCGCGACGCGGACGCGGCTGCGGTGGAAGACGAACCCGTAGGCAGATTCAGGGGGCGTGGACGCCGCCGTCACGAAGCTGGAGGCGAGCGCATGGAGATCGCAGCCCTCGAACCAGGCCGTCGCGCCGCCGAACACGAAGTCCGTCGTGCCTTCGATGGAGCAGCCGGTGAAATAGTGCCGCCCGCGGTTGAGAAACACGGTGTCCTGGTGGCCCTGGAACCGGCAGTTGCGGAAGAGCACCCGGTCGCCATGGACCGCGACCGCAACGGCTTGCCCCACCGGGCCCGCGTCGTTGCGGATGGTCATGTTCTCGACCGTGAAGTCGTCGGCGTCGATATACAGAGTGGGCGTCCGGAAAGTCCCGATCGGCGCGCCGTCGAGCCCCTGCATGCCGGCGTGCAGCCCGTAGACGAGAACCGTGCTCTCGGGGTCCTCGCCGATGAGCTGGACATAGCGCTTCTCGCGCTGCGCGTAGACGACCTCCCGATACACGCCCCGCCGCACGAAGATCGTCGCAGGCCGCTCGGGCGTGCCCATCGCAATCCTGGCCATGGCCTCCTGGATGGTCGCGAACTGCCCGCTGCCGTCCTGGGCGACGACGGCGGTGGCGAGCCGGTGGTCCGTCTGCGCCACGGCGAGGGAGGCTGCGAGGGCCAGGCTGGCGAGGAGGGCGACGGGCTTCATGGGGGCCGGCGGCATGGGGTCAGACTTCGTGCTCTCAACGCCGAAAGTCCTTCTCTCGGATCTGCTTTCGCCAAGAGTCCGAATCCTCAGGCTCGCGAGCGAGCTGTCCACGCAGGTGTCCGACGCGCTCTGCCAGCGGGCGCTCGGAGACGGCCTCGGCCAGGATCACATTGGCGTGGAGCCCGATCATGGCTTCAGCGCCGGCGGGGTCGAAATCCGGAGACACAGAGGGCTTGCGGCTGGTCAACATGCCAAACCCACTGGCCGGTACTTCGGCGGGCGAGCTGCCGTGCAGCGCCAGGAGGACTTCCTTCTTGACGTCTTCCCACGGAAGAGCTTCCCCGGGGTGCTCTTCGGCACGAGCCAGGTCTTTGCGAATGCGGCGGTGCCAGGCAGGCACAGGGAGCGGATGTGCCACGCCGGGGATGGTAGCACGGAGCGCTGCCCTCATCAGGAGGAGGACAAGGGGACTCGAACCTGTGGCCGATCCGGCGGAGGGTCGGAGTGGGTCGGAGTGAGCGCGCTTGAGAGCGCTTTGGAGCGCATGGTAGGCTGGCGTTCCGGAGGTTCTCAGATGCTTCGCCCACTTGAGGTCAGGCCACTTCCCAACTACAGGCTCTGGGTCCGTTTCCCCGACGGTGTCGAGGGCGAGGTCGATCTGTCTCACCTCGCCGGGCGTGGAGTCTTCTCTTCCTGGAACGAACCTGGCGTGTTCCAACGGGCCTACATCGGCCGATCCGGCGAGATCGCCTGGTCGGAAGAGATGGAGATCTGCTCGGACAACATCTACCTTCGGCTCACTGAAAAGTCCCCGGAGGCCGTGTTCTCGAATCTGGCGCGGGTAGCGGTCGGTGCCTGAGATCTGCCGCTTCTACGGAATCATCATCAAGATGTACTTTGATGATCACAATCCGCCTCACTTCCATGCGGAGTACGGCTCAGAAGAAGCTCTCATGGACATCAACTCGCTGGCTCTCATCGCCGGGCAGCTGTCTCCACGTGCTCTCGGCCTCGTTGCCGAGTGGGCATCGCTCCATCAGGCGGAGCTGAAGGCCTGCTGGGAAAAGGCCAGGAGCCTCGAATCACTGGGCAAGATCGAACCTCTCCGGTAGGCGGCGCGAGACGCCAACGCTCCGTACGACGGCCCCCTGAGCGCCGCGGCACGAGACAAGCCGGTACTCTGAAAGTGGGCCAGGAGCGGGGCATGAGTGGCGAGCAACTTAAGAAAGAAGCCCTATACTTGGTGTGCTGGCAGGGCTGCTCCTGCATCTGCGCGTCAAGGTCGGCCGGATCGATTCGTGTCCGTTGGGAGGCACCAAGAATCTCAGGAAGCGCCATAAGGGAAGATGACTCTGGACACGTGCTACACTCAAACGATAAGAAAGAATATGTTCGGCACCGTTGACGTCAAAACTAGACCCCTCCGGTTCGCCTATTTGGTTGACCCCAATAGCACCGTGCAGGTAAGAGAGGCAATCCGCCTAAGCTCAACCCTTTGGGGAGGAGCTTATTTTCCCATCATTCCTCTCTATACGAGGATGCCGGCGACGTGGCGGGGCAATCCACTCAAGGCGCCAGCGGCAAAGATTGTAATCCTCGGATATCTCGAAGCGTTCGATCCGGATGTCCTTGTGCAATTCGCACGAGAAGTACCGAGCTTCGTTACTGACACCGGCATTAAAATCATAAAGCCGGAGGAGGTATGGAGTGTCTTGGACGAAGGGAAAACTCTCTCACCGCATTACGGAATCGGCATCTTTGAGATCCTCAATGATGTTTTTGAAAAATACTTCAGGTACACACCGAGGTATCCGGTGCGTGTAGTTCTCCCCAAGATCCCACAGACACTCTCCCTGTTTTGGGCGAGCTGGATTGGAGAGTTGCCCGCAAAGATAGCACCGCATCTTGAGAGAGACTTTTTTAAGCCTCTCGAGATCGAGAACCCGAAGTTCACGGTAGAAACCTTGAGAGATACTCTGGCCGATAACGTGCTCCTCCCGATGCGGCTAGCACAGTACGGTCTCGTTCACCGCTCAAGTCGCTGGCGGTCTCGCGGAGGAGCCGCCATCTATTATCTCGATTCCACGAAGGTTGAGGATATAGTAGATTTTTGGAATCTACGGGCACTTGGTGGACCTGTCATACCGATGCCCAAGCAGCTCCAAGCCGATCCACAACTCAAGGAAATCGTGGTGACTTTCTTGAAGCGTCATCGGCGTCCTTGGCCACACGATCCGAAGGTGTGTGACTTCACCCACTTCATTCGAGCGCGGAACTGTACGATGGAGGAAATGGAGGCGTACGCACGGACCCTAAAGATCGAGCGATCGCCTAATGATCCTTCCAATGATCCCTTCTTCGGACTCCAGCATTGGTACCCGAGAGTGTGGGATGAGTGGGCGAGGGAGAAGGGCGGCGCCGTGCCGGATGATATATACGGTGATGTTGAGGAGTCGATCGAGGTAAAAGAACTGGAGGTCCGCTTTAAGGCGCTACTGCCGAAGTTCGCCTACGAGCACAGCTACCACGGAGCGCCCCGGTGTGCCAACGAAATCGGGCTCCGCTTCTATGGCGCTGACCAGTATCTTGCCGAAGTTTTTCCGAAGGCATCGGGGAATAATCTCACTCGCGCTATCTCCGGCATTGGTTCATTCAGAGAGTGGCGAATCGACAGAAACGGCTTAGTGAAGTTCGCAGTGCACGACTTCAGTGAGACGAGGAACATCCCCACCGCTGAAAACGTCTTCTTTGCGTGGCTGACCGACCATGGATGGAAGCCGCAGTTGTCCCCCCCTGGGCTCCTGGCGAAGGAGATTTACAGAAGGCTCCAGGGAAACCCGGCCATCCTGAAAAACGAGACTTTGCTTGGTCTGCTCGAACGCATGAATGGCGGAAAGGTAAAGAAGGAGGTAGGCGCTGCGGACGTTGAACAAGAAAGAGAGCTTTCAGTGGGCGAGGTGAAAAGAAGGCTAGAAGGGTCATCGGAGGGTAACAATCCGCACGACTACCTGATTTCAAGGGGTGTCTTCAAGCTCGGCGTGCGCGTGCAGTGCCCTCACTGCCTTAGAAACTCATGGTATTCTCTCGATGCACTAAATGATAGTCTTACGTGTCCGAAGTGTTTGAACTCGTATATGGCTATCGGCAACGTCAGCGCTCCTGATTGGAGCTACAAGACTGCCGGCCCATTCAGCATTCCGCGGTACGCAGAGGGAGCCTATACGGTGCTGCTGACGCTTGAATTCATTGGTGGCCAAGCGTCCACTATGCGCACCACTCCTGTCATGAGTTTCAAGGCGGAATCCCCAGGCAAGAAAGACATCGAGGCTGATGTTGCCATGTTATGGCAGGAGTCCATATTTGGAGAGCAGATCGATGGCCTTCTTTTTGGAGAGTGTAAGACTTACGGCGTATTCGAGGAGAAAGACTTCGCTCGGATGCGCTATTTGGCGGAGATGTTCCCCGGAGCAATACTGGCCTTTAGTACGCTGCGGAAGGAATTTACTCCTAAAGAGATCGCGGGCATCACGCGCATCGCGAGGACTGGAAGGAAATATTGGAAGGCCGAACGGACAGTCAATCCCGTGTTGGTCCTTACGGGGGCGGAGCTTCTTAGTTGGGCCGGCCCTCCCCACTGTTGGAGATTGCTTCTTCAGGAGAAGTTTTCCCGTGTTAACTGCCTCTTAGACATATGTGATGCCACACAGCAGATCTATTTAGGCCTACCGTCGTGGCAAACTGAGAGACACGAGAAATGGGAGAAAAGGCGCCAGAGGCGGCAGGCTAGGAAGCAACGGTCAGCCTAGATTGTGAATCGCAGCGTTATAATCTCAGCTATCCTTTCTCGCTCAACTCCGACCCAAGAAGAGAACTTGCGAGGACAATGAATTCGTTCGCTACAGTATCCGCTCCGCGTACGCCGTATGGTGCCCGTGGCGGGTGCCAGGTGAAAGAGCAGAAGTCATGCAAGGGCAACAACCGCTGTTCGCGGATTGAGGAGAAGGACCCGTATTCGGGGATATTCAGCTACGGCGTGCTTGCGCTGCCGCCGCACTTAGAGGCGGCACCTGGTGCGGCCCCCTTCGTCCAAGCGGCAACGAAGAGAGACAGAGAGACCGACCACGAACCGCCGACGGCGATACCATCTCACCCGCGAGCCCGGGCGCTTCTCTACCCCAAACCCGAAGTACTGCGCAACTTCATGGCCGCGCGGCTCAGCTCTTCGACTTCGACATCCGGCCAAAGACTGGCCTGCCACTTCGTATAGTCGAAGGTGGCCCGTGTCAGCAGGCTCACGAACCTCTCCGCCTCAACATCCCCAAGCGCCGCGATCAATGCCCGTACCCCCCGCACCTTCAACTCTTCGTCAGTCATCATGGCTCGGTACTCTTCACAGTATCTATCCATCATCTCATAGATTACGCGGCCCCACCTCTTCCGTATAAGGCGAGGCCCGCGCTTCGCCGGCCGGTCCACCGTTTTTTCGTCTGTGCATGCGAACCCCGAACGGGTTCCCGATTCTTTGTCACGCCCCGCCGGTTTCGCGCACCTATACTGATGAAGCAACGTCATAGGAGGAGTGCGCGGTGAGCAAGAAGAAGCATCGGCGGGCGCGGGGGAGCCTCGCGTTGACCTATGGCCGGCTGGGGGAAGATCTCAGCCAGGGCGAGCTTTCCAGGCGGACGGGCATTCCCGACGTGTCCGCCCTGGAGACGAAACGGGAGCCGGATCGCAGGCTTCTGGAGAGGGCCTTCGTCGCAATGGACCGCGTGCCCGAGCAGGTCGACGTCGCCCTGTTCTGTGCCGATCTCCTGCGCCGGCCCGAGCCGTTCCCCCGCTCGCCCGTCGAGCCCACCCTGGAAGAGGCCCGGCTGATCCAGTCCGCGGCGGCGCTCGAAGCCGTGCCGGTGTTCGAGGTGACCCGCGAGCAGCTCACGCAGGTCCTGCGGGAGGCGAAGGCGGCGGAGGCCCGGCAGGAGGCGGAGGGGTTGTTCCAGGAGCTGATGCAGCGACTGCCCGAGGAACGGTGGCGGCTGGTCGAGACCACCGAGAGGTATCGCACCTGGGCGCTCTGCGAGCGGACGGCTTTCGCCAGCGTCAAAGTCGCCGCGCACGATGCCGATGCGGCGGTCGAGATCGCGCGGCTGGCGGTGCGCATGGCGGAGCTGACGCCGGGGGATGCTGCGTGGCGCGCCCGGGTCGGCGGCCTCTGCTGGGGCCTGCTCGCCAATGCCCGCCGGGTGAAGGGGAATTTCCCGCTGGCGGACGAGGCTTTCGACCGCTCCGACGAGCTCTGGCTGGCCGGCGCGGTGGCCGATCCCGGGCTGATCCTCGACGGCACGCGGTTGCTCGATCTCAAGGCCTCGCTCCGGAGGCATCAAGGACGACCCGAGGAGTCGTTGAGCCTTCTCAAGCAGGCCTTGGCGGTGAGTGGCTCCGACGAGGTCACCATGCGGCTGCTCCTCAAGAAGGCGTTTACCTTGAAGGAGATGGGTTCCTGGCAGAAGGCGATCGCTGCGCTGGACGAGGCCCGCCCACTGGTCGAAAGTCAGGGTGGGCTGCGGGACCGGTGTGTTCTCGAATTCAACCTCTGCTCGACGCTCACGGATGCAGGTCGCCATGGAGAAGCCGAGAAACTCATCCCCACAGTGAGACGGCTGGCGATCGAGGCCGGTAATGGCCTGGACCTTCTGCGCTGCCGTTGGCTTCAGGGGAGACTTGAAATGGCTCAAGGCAAGCTGGGGGAGGCTGTGGCCGACCTGGAGGCGGTTGCCGGGGAGCTCGTAACACTGGCCATCGCCTTCGACGCCGCTCAGGCCTGCTTGGACCTTGCCCAGGTCTACCTGCGGCAGGCCCGGCCCGCCGAGGTCAAACGCCTTGCCAGTCAGATCGTTGCGGTCTTCAGGGCACAGCGGGTCCATCGAGAGGCGCTCGCGGCGGTGATTCTCTTCCAGGAGGCTGCTGAGCAGGACCGGGTCACGGTCGAGCTTGCCCAGAAGCTCTCTTCTTACCTGCGCCGGGCCCAGCATCAGCCGAGCCTGCGGTTTGAGCTGGACGGGCCGGACCTCTCCGGAGTCCAGAGGAGCCAGATCTCCACCTACGAGCTGGGAAAGCAGGTGCCGCGGCGGCGAACCCTGGAAAGGCTCTGCGCCGCCGTGGGCGTGGCCTGGGAGGAGGTGCAGAGGGTCCTGCCGTTGTTCCGCACGCTGGTACGCGCCGGGCGCCGCGGAGCCGGCCGGATGGCCCTCCGGGCCGAGGAGACCGGCCGGCTGGCGGAGGACCTCTTCCGCCTGGTGTCGTTGCGCTCAGCCGTTGCGGCGTGAAAGCGCCTCCTGGCGGTCGATGGCGTAGATCAGGAACGTCCGGCCGGACATCTGCGTTTCGCCTTGCAAGGTCTCGCCGAGGCGCTCGGCCACGCGGATCGACGGGGCATTCGCCGGGGCGATGAGGCTGATGACGCGCTCCTGGCCCAGCGTGGTGAACGCATGGTCGAGGGCGGCCGGGCGGCACACCGGATTTCGGGCGCTGTGGTCGCAGGGCACAGCCCGGACGGCGGCCACGCCCGGAGGATCGTAGCTACGCGCCGCGCGGAACGGCTACGAGCAAAGCCAAACAAGTTCCACCCAAAAGAGCAGGGCAGGCCCTACCCGTTCGCCTTGACGCGGCGGCCGGTGAAGGTGTCGGTGGCGATGGGATCTCCGGTGTCGGTGGAGGGATCGAACGGATCCACCCCGGTGGGATAGATCTTGCCCTGGCAGCTCGCGGAAAAGGTACGGAGATGGGGATCGAACTGGAAGACGTAGTCCACGACCGCCGCGCCCGAATAGGCGCCGCACTTAGAGCTGGCACCTGGTGTAGCTTCGCCACCGAAGGCACGCCACCACCGGCGCCGGAGTAGGGGGGCAGAACGGCCCCCTTTTCTCAGAAGCGGAGAAACGGCGCAACGCCATCAAAGTTGCGCCGGCGCAGCTGTGGGAGGTCTTCTCAGTTTTGTGTGCTGACAGTCGTGCGTATCGTGGGATCGTACAAGAGCTGCCAGGGCGGACACGACCCGTCGGAGCCGCAAGCCCCTGTGGAGCGCCAGATCGCTCCGTCGTCGTGACGCTTGTAGAGCGAGCGGGTGCCGGCGGCGATGTGACGGGTGCGCGTGTTTTTGTCGAGAAGCTGCCATCCCGGACACCCAGAGGCGTCGCACGCCGTGCCCGTGTAAGCCAGGATCTCGCCGTTACCGCGCAGTTGATAAAGCGTTTCGGTGTTGGTGACGATGGAGATCGCGCCCTTCTTGGTGTCGATCGGTTTCCAGCACGATGCTCCGCTGCATCGCGGTCCGGTGTAGTGCCAGATCGAGCCGTTGGTGTCGAGCTGATAAAGCGCATGAACCGCGACCCCGTTTCCCAGGCTCACGGCGGCGGTGAGCTCCTTGGTTTTGAGAGGGTTGTCCAGTTGCTGCCAGCACGAGGGGCCGCTGCAGGACGGCCCCGTGTAACGCCAGATCGTCCCATCATTGTGGCGCTTGTAGAGCGCGTGCGAGTCAGGCGTCGACCTCCCGGCTGCGATCATCTCCACGGTTGCTGGATTGTCGTCCAACTGCTGCCACCCCGGACACGACCCGTCGGGGAGGCACGGAGTGTCATTGTAGCTCCAGATCGCGCCGCTCTTGTGGCGCTTGTAGAGGTTCGCCCCAGCGGCGACGATCGACACGGTCTGCGGGTTCTTGTCGAGCAACTGCCACCCCGTGCATGACCCGCCGATGCACGGCTTGCCGGTGTAGAGCCAGATCGTCCCGTCGGTGCGGCGCTGATAGAGCGGCGGCGCCTCGGGAGGCGCCTTGAGAGGATCCGACGCGCCGACGGGCTCCCCATCAGGGGTCGTGGGCTGCCCACCGGCGGTGATCTCCTCGGTTCTGGGGTTGTTGTCGAGCAAATACCACACCACACACGATTCGCCGCGACAGTTCTCGGACTTGGCGACCCAAAGATCGCCGTTGTTGTGCAGTCGATACACCGGTTGAGCCGAAAGCGCCGTCGCGGTCGCAACGACAGTTCCTACGCCGACCGCAAGGCGAAAGACCAGGATCCTGATACATCGGATGTGGGGAAGCATGATTCCTCCTTGATAACCCGCGCAAGCAGTTTTGCGTGCTCGCGGAGATGGTGACGACTCCACTACGATGCATGTACATTATACAACGAATACACCGATAGGCGAGGACGGCAATGCCCTCGGCCGGGGCCACCGAAGCCCGGAGCGCTCTCGCGCGCCTCTGGCGTGAAGGTATCTGACGGCTGAGGAACACGCGATCAGTAAAGCCTACCTGGAGGAAGACTGGCCGGGGTTACGCGCCGCGTGGAAGGACAACCCACGCCTGGGTAACGGCGACGCGCCTCAGCCCGGCGCCGCCTGCAGAGCCGGCGCCGGGGCGCTCGCGGCGCCTCGGCCGCGGTTCGGCAGGTCGAAGCCGAAGTAGCTCTCCGCGTTGCGGAAGCAGACGTCCTCGACCAGGGCTCCGACCAGGTCGAAGTCCCGCGGCAGGAGCCCGTTCGCCATCTCGCCGCCGAGCAGGTTGCAGAGGATGCGCCGGAAATACTCGTGCCGGGTGAACGACAGGAACGAGCGGCTGTCGGCGACCATTCCAACGAACCGGCGCAGCGAGCCGATCTGGGAGAGGGCTTCGAGCTGACGCTCGATCCCGTTCTTCTGGTCGAGGAACCACCAGGCCGGGCCGAGCTGCATCTTCCCCGGCACCGAGCCGTCCTCGAAGCAGGCGAGCAGCGAGGCGAGCATCTCGTTGTCGCGCGGGTTCACGTTGTAGAGGATGGTCCGCGGCAGGTCGCCGGCGGAATGGAGCGCGTTCAGGAACCCGGCCAGGGGCTCGGCGTAGGAACGGTCTCCCATCGAGTCGTACCCGGAGTCGGGACCGAGGGCGGCGAACATCGCGCTGTTGTTGTCCCGCATGGCGCCGATGCGCACCTGCATCGTCCAGCCCTTTTCGCGATAGAGCCGCCCCATCTGGAGGAGCAGCGCCGTCGCCAACCGGTCGCGTTCGGCCTCCGCGAGAGCGGTTCCGGAGCGGAGACGGTCGAAGCTCGTCCGGACCTCCTGCGCCGAGGCCGGCGCGAAGAGGCCGGTGGCGAGGGCGTGGTCCGCCAGCCGGCAGCCCGCCGCATGGAAGACGGCGCAACGCACGGCCAACGCCGCGACGAGGTCGTCGAAGCGCGCGATCTCCACGCCGGCGACGGCGCCAAGCTCGTCCACGTAGCGGTTCCAGAGGCCGGGGTCGGCGAGCGCCAGGACCCGGCCGGGACGCCAGGTGGGGAGGATGCGGGCGCCGAACGTCGGGTCGGCGGCGAGCGCCTTGTGGTGCTCCAGCGCATCGACCGGATCGTCCGAGGTGCAGACGGCCAGGACGTTGCTCTTCTCGATCAGCGAGCGCACCGAAAGCCCGTCGCGAAAGACCGCCGTGGTGCGCTTCCACACCTCGTCGGCGGTCGCGGGGCCGAGCAGCAGGTCGTCGATCTGGAAGTAGCGGGCCAGCTCCAGGTGGCACCAGTGGTAGAGGGGATTGCGCAGGAGGTACGGCAAGGTGCTCGCGAAGGCGTCGAACTTCTCGCGATCGGTCGCGTCGCCGGTGCAGAAGCGCTCGGGGATGCCGTTGGCGCGCATCTGGCGCCACTTGTAGTGGTCGCCGTTGAGCCAGACCTGGCTGATGTTCTCCCAGCGGCGGTCGGCGGCGATCTCGGCCGGCGGCAGATGGGTGTGGTAGTCGATGATCGGCTGTCCGGCCGCGTAGTCGTGGTAAAGGCGGACCGCCTCGTCGCTGTGCAGCAGGAACTTTTCGTGAATCAGGCGGCTCATGGTGCAACCTCCCTCGCCCGAGACAGAGCCTCCCGGGTCTGCTGAGTGATGGCATTCCATTGCTTCTCGGCGATCTGGCGCTTGCTCGCGAGCCAGGAGCCGCCCACGGCAAACACCTGGGGCAGGGAGAGGTACTCCTTCATGTTGTCCACGGAGACGCCTCCCGTCGGGCAGAAGCGGATGCCGAGGGACTCGTACGGCCCGGCCAGGGCGCGCAGCATGTTCGGCCCGCCGGCCGCTTCGGCCGGGAAGAACTTCAGCAGGGTGCAGCCGTGGCCGTAGGCCGCCTCGATCTCGGACGGCGTGACCACGCCGGGCAGGAACGGCACGCCGGCCTCCGCGAAGAGGCGCACGGTCTGCGGGTTGAACCCCGGAGCCACGCCGAACGAGACGCCGAGATCCAGGCACCGCAGGGCCTGCTCGCGCGTGACCACGGTGCCGGCCCCCACGAGCATCTCCGGGAACCGGCGCAGGATGCGCCCCAGCGCCGCCTCCGCCGCGGCGGTCCGCAAGGTCACCTCGATCAGATCGAGCCCGCCCGCGAGGAGGGCCTCGGCCAGCGGCTCGGCGTCGTTCTCATCGTCGATCACGATCACCGGGATCACCGGCCGCCGCGTCAGCTTCTCCATCGAGCTCAGAGGGCTCATCGGTCCACCCTGGCGCCACCGCCGCGGACGAGCTTCTGCACCTCGGCGAGCGAGGCCATCGTGGTGTCTCCCGGCGTGGTCATCGCCAAGGCGCCGTGGGCGGCACCGTATTCCACCGCGAGAGCCGGGTCGCCCAGCTCCAGGAGGCCGTAGATGAACCCGGAGGCGAAGCTGTCGCCGCCGCCGACGCGGTCGAGGATCTCCAGATCCGGCCGGTGGGTGGCGGTGTAGAACGCGCCGTCGCACCAGCAGATGGCGCCCCAGTCGTTGCGGGTGGCGCTCTTGACGGCGCGCAGCGTCGCCGCCACGGCCTTGAGGTTCGGGTAGGTCGCCACCGCGGTCCCGATCATGCTGCGAAATCCGCTCACCTCCAGATCGAGCAGGCCCGCGTCCACGCCTTCCACCTCCAGCCCCAGGCACGCCGTGAAGTCCTCCTCGTTGCCGAGGATCACGTCGAGCGACGGCGCAATGGCGCGGTTCACCTCGCGGCAGCGGTCGAGGCCCCCGTAGGCACCCCAGAGGGAGGGCCGGTAGTTGAGATCGTAGGAGACCACGGTGCCGTGCTTCTTGGCGATCCGTGCCGCCTCGATGACCACGTCGCCGGTGGTCTCCGAAAGCGCCGCGAAGATGCCTCCGGTGTGGAACCAGCGGACGCCGAGCTTGCCGAAGACGTGCTCCCAGTCGACGTCCCCCGCGCGGAGCTGGGAGGCGGCGCTGTGGCCCCGGTCGGAGCAGCCGACGGCACCGCGAATCCCGAAGCCCCGCTCGGTGAAGTTCAACCCGTTGCGCACCGAGCGCCCGATGCCGTCCGACGGCACCCAGCGGACCAGGGACGTGTCCACCCCTCCCTGCAACATCAGGTCTTCGAGCAGGAGACCCACCTCGTTGCGCACGACGGCGGTGACCACCGCCGCCCGCTGGCCGAAGCAGCGCCGCAGACCGCGGGCCACGTTGTACTCGCCGCCGCCTTCCCACACCCGGAAGTGACGGGTGGTGCGGATCCTGCCCTCGCCCGGATCGAGGCGCAGCATGACCTCGCCCAGGGACAGGACGTCGAACGCACACGCTTCTTTGGGTCTGAGCTCAAGACGGGACACGCGCGCCTCCCTCCGTCATCCGGGCCGCCGGGTCGATCGCTCGCGTCGAAGCACGGATGATCAGCTCCGGATCCAGGAAGACACCCAGCCGGGCGTCGTGGGTTCGATCTTCGATGGCGGCGATGAGCTTGCCGGCCGCCAGCCGCGCCATCGCCCGCACCGGCCGCCGAATCGTGGTGAGCGCCGGCCGGATCCGTGTGGCCAGCGCACTGTCGTCGAATCCCGCCACCGACAGGTCCCGGGGCACGGAGAGACCCATCTCCGTGGCGGTCTGGATCACTCCCGCCGCCATGTCGTCGTTGCTGGCGAAGATGGCCGTCGGCGGCTCGGGCTGCGCCAGGAGCTGCCGGGCGCACTCGATCCCCGATTCGAACGAGTACGCCCCCTGGACGATCATCTCCTCGCGGACGGCGCATCCGAGCCGCTCCAGCGCGTCGCTGAAGCCTTCGAGCCGCTCGCGCGTCGAGCGCCGGCCGGCCGGCCCGGTGATGTAACCGATCCGCCGGTGCCCGAGCCCGACCAGGTATTCGGCCATCTCGGCCACCGCCGACCGCTCGTTGGAGACCACGACACGATCCGAGGTGTCGAGCGCGACGGACGCCAGCCGCACGTACGGAACCTTCTCCTGGGCGAGCGCGCCGAACAGGTTGTGGTCCTCGGAGAGCGGTGGCAGCACGATGACGCCGTCCAGCTTCGAGCGCTTCACCGAGCCCACCACCTCGCTGCACAGCTCGTCCGTCTCGCCGCAGGGATGGATGACGAGCTCGTAGCCAAGCTCGCGGCACACGTTCAACACCCCGCGCTGTGCCTCGTCGATGAACAGAGCGTCCGGATTGTCGTAGATCAACCCGAGCAGGTAGGAGCGCCCGCCGGCCAGGCCGCGCGCCCGCGCATTCGGCCGGTAGCTCTGTGCATCGATGACCCGCTGGACCTTCTCGCGCGTCGCCTCGCCCACCTTCGACGACCGGTTGATCACCCGGGAGACGGTGCGGTTCGAGACGCCCGAAAGCTGGGCGATGTCGCTGATCGTCGAAGGTTGTTTGTGCTCGTCGCTCATCGTGTGACTCAGTAGTTCCAGCGCACCCCCAGGAAATACTGGCGGCCCGAGTAGTTTATCTCGCGGATCAGATCCATCGTCCCGTCGCCGGTGGTGTACAGCCGCTCCGCCTCGTCGGTGAGATTGATCCCCTCCAGGGTCACCGAGAAGCGCTTGAAGAGGTGCACGTAGGCGCTCATGTCCCAGCGGATCGGGCCGGTCGTGGCCTCGGAGATGTTGCCGTTCGCGCCGAGGTTGTTGGTGACGTAGTCGTCCCGGTTGTTCACCGACACGCGCGTTCCCCACCGCGGCATTTCGTAGAAGAGGGTGCCGTTCCAGGAGTGGTTGGACATCCCTTGCAGCGGCACCGTGACCTTGCGGCCACTGCGGACCACCGTGGTCTCGGCATCGACGTAGGAGTAGTTGCCGTTGAAGCCGAAGTAGCTCCAGAAGCCGGGCAGGCTCGAGAAGCTCTGCTGGTACCCGATCTCGAAGCCTTGCAGCTCCGTGCCGTCGGAGTTGGCGGCGGTGCTGTAGGTCCAGATCAGGCTCGGATCGAGGAGCTGCGGCTGGGTCGGGAAGACGGCGGCCACGGCGGCGCGGTCTTCCGGGCGCAGCGGCTCCTGGGTCGTCGGGAAGGTGATGAAGCTGTCGATATCCTTATAGAAGAGAGCCACTCCCAGCACGGCCTTTTCGGTGAAGTACCACTCCGCACCGAGGTCGACGTTGTTCGACCGCAGGGGCTCCAGCTGCGAGTTGCCGCCGGTCACCGTCAGGTTGGTGTTCCCGTAGGCCTTGACGGGCGCCAGGTTGGCGAGGGAGGGCCGGGTCATCGTGCGGCTCACCCCGGCGCGCAGCACAAGCTCCGGCGTGGCGTCGAACGCGACGTTCAACGACGGCAGGAAGTCCGCATAGTCGTTCGTCTCGGTGTTGCTGAGCGTGCTCGACAGCCAGCCCTGGCCCTCGGTCCGGGTGTCCACGTAGCGCGTGCCCAGGTTGAAGCGGAGGCCATGCTCCTTGAGCAGGGTCACCCAGTTGTATTCGCCATAGACGCCCGCCGTCTCCTCGGTGACGACCCAGGTCGCCCGGCCCGGGCCGCGGAAAGGCTGGAAGGCCGATCCGAAGCTGAAGGCGTCCTTGGCGCGCGGGAAGTCGAGCACCAGGAAGCGCAGATCGGTGGCGCTGCCGAACCCGCCGACGTCTTCGAACTGGAAGACCTTGCTGATCGACGAGAGGGACACGTTCGGCGGCGTCGCGGTCTGCTGGAAGACCCGGCTGTCCACCTCGCGATCGTTGTAGATCGCGCCGAAGCGCAGACTGTGCCCGATGGCGGGGTACCAGTCGAGATCGAGCCGCGCGGTGTCGTTCGTGCGGTCGACCAGGTTCTTCTGCAGCAGCCCGTCGCCCTGCACCACGAAATTGGCCGGGTTGGTGGTGTCGATGTTGTAGTTGATGAGGGCGACGTCGGGATTGCGCGTGAAGTCGTAGGAGAACCCGATGTTGGGATCGGTGGTCTCGATGTTGACCCGGAAGAGGAGGTCCTCGTACTCGGACGTGGCACGACCGAGCATGCCGCTCAGGGTCATGTTCTCGCTGATGTCGTAGTCGAAGTCAGCCGTCAACTGGTCGAACGTCGTCGTGTCCTCGGTCTGGCGGCTCTCCGTCCGCAGGGCGACACCCTTGAAGGTGCCGGCGATGGCCACCTGTCCGTTCCCTTCCGGGGCCACGGTGACGTCGATCGGGGTGATGCTGTTGAAGCCCCAGGGGCCGAGACGGCGGAACTGGGCGAACGAGTTGTAGCTGGTCGTCTTCGCCTCGAACTTCGAATACACCGCGTTCAAGCCGATGTCCAGCCCTTCGGTCGGCCGGAACTGGAGCGAGCTCGCCAGGCCCGTGCGTTCCTGGTCGTGGCGGAAGCTGTCCTGGCGGGGCAGACGCGGGTACCACAGCGACTGGAGCTGCTGGTTGCTCAGCGTCGTCTCGTTCCCCTTGAAATTCGCATCCGGCCTCTGCCAGCGGACGGTGCCGAAACCGTCCTGCCAGGAGTTGCGGTCCATCTGCGCCGCGGAGATCATGAAGCCCACGGTCTTCGCCTTGTTCGCCATCGAATAGGTCGCCGTGAACCGCGGATCCGACTCCTCCGACAGGTCGTTGTAGCCCGACTGGATCTGGACGGACGCCTGCGCGTTCGGGCTGTCCAGCGGGCTCGCCGTGTGCAGCTGAACGGCGCCGGCCACGCCGCCCTCCTCGATCGAGGCCACCAACGACTTGTCGACGTCGATGCGCGAGAAGAGCTCGGCGGGGAAGACGTTGAAGTCGAAGGCCCGGCCGCGGTTGATCGCGCCGGAGCTGTCGAGGCCACCGGTCGAGGCCGGCACCTCCATGCCGTTGAGCGTGACCTGGGTGAACTCCGCGCCCAGACCCCGCAGGGAGAGCTGGCGCCCCTCGCCACCCTCGCGGACGATCGTCACGCCCGGCAAACGCTGGATGGCCTCCGCCAGGTTCAGGTCCGGCATCTTGCCGATGTCCTCGGTCACGATGCTCTCCCGGGTATTGACCGCATCCCGCTTGAGGGTCACGGACTCCTCCAGGGCCTGGCGATAACCCGTGACGTCGATGGTCTCCGAGATCGCGAGATCTTCGGCCGTGGGCTCTTCCCCCTCGGCGGCCGGCTCGCCTTCGACGGCGTTCTCGCCTTCGGCGGCCTCGGGCTGCTGCACCTTGTTCTCTTCTTCCTGCGGCGCCTTCTCCTGGCCGGCGTCCTGTGCCAGGGCCGGTTGATACCCGCCGAGGACGATGAGGAGGGCGGCCAGGAGCGCGCCTCTTGACCAGCTTGAGCGGGTCGACGGACTGAGCATACTTTCCTCCTTTCGCTGAAATCCCTTCCAGTGACCAGGTCGTAGCGGCTGAATCCGCCGGTTCTTCCAAGCTTCAGGGCAGCCTGATCCCGGGCATTGCTTGCGCTGGCAGGCAGTATGAACCAGGTCGGTTCGGCGTGGCAAGAGGTGAATGCCATCGATGGCAACACTCGGCGGAGCGACGAGCGGCGGTCTCCCGCCAAATCATTGACAAAAAAGATGGTTCTTCGAATGTCTCCAACCGGCCGAGCCGGCAATGAAGGGCGCCGATCGGACGGCCTTCGGTCCATCCGGCCGATTCTTTGTGCCACCGGTGGCCAAACGCGACGGAGTTGGCTACAATGCCTCCATGCCGAGAGGACACACCATCTGCCGGCCGGGCACCGGTGGGACCTTGCTCCTGCTGCTGGCGGGGTGCCTGTCCTTCTCCGCCCCCCTGGCAGCCCAGCCTGATCCGGCGCCCGGACGGGTGGACTGGACGCTGGTCGAGACCATCGTCTCCCGCATCGAGGCGCCCCGCATTCCGGCACGGACCTACCGGGTGGCCGACTTCGGTGCCTCCGGTGACGGCGCCACTGATGCACGCCCCGCCATCCTGGCGGCGATCGCCAAGGCGGCTTCCGAAGGGGGCGGGCGCGTCGTGCTGTCCCCGGGCGTCTGGCGGAGCCGCGGCCCGATCCAGCTCCAGAGCCGCATCGAGCTGCACCTCCAGCCGGGAGCGCACCTGCTGTTCTCCCCCGAGCCGGAGCACTACCTGCCGGTGGTCGAGACCCGCTGGGAGGGAACGCGGGTGCTCGGCTACTCGCCGCTCGTCTACGCCCGGGACGTCGAGGACGTCGCCATCACAGGCTCCGGGACCATCGACGGCAACGCGCGGAGCGGGTTTCACCCCTGGCACCCCCTGGCGGATCCCGACATGCAGCGCCTGCGCCGCATGGGCTTCACCGGCGTGCCCCTCGCGGAGCGCGTATTCGGGGCCGGCACGCACCTGCGTCCGCCGCTCGTGCAGCTCCTGCGCGCCCGCCGCGTCCTCCTGGAGGGCTTCACCGCGGTGAACTCGCCCTTCTGGGTGAACCACCTGGTCTACAGCGAGCACGTCACGGTGCGCGGGATCACGGTGGAGAGCCACTTCCCGAACAACGACGGGGTGGACGTGGATTCGAGCCGCTACGTGCTGGTCGAAGACTCGGTCTTCCGCACCGGGGATGACGCGGTGGTGATCAAGTCCGGCCGCGATCTCGACGGCCGCACCGTCGGCAAGCCCAGCGAGTACGTGGTGGTGCGCAGGAACGACATGGGGGGCGAGGACGGCATCGCGCTGGGCAGCGAGATGTCGGGGGACATCCGCTACGTCTTCTTCACCGACAACGTGCTGCGCTCGGGATCGTCGGCCATCCGCTTCAAGGCGAACCTGGACCGCGGCGGCACGGTCGAGCACGTGGGAGTCCGGCGCTTCGCGGTCGGCTCCTTCGAGCGCCTGTTCTGGTTCCAGCTCAACTACCCCGGCGAGCTCGGCGGCGACTTCCCTTCGACGTACCGCGACATCGTCTTCGAGGACTTCCAGGTGGAGAACGTGGGCACGCTGTTCGAAGCCCACGCGCCTCCCCAGGCACCTCTGCGGGACGTGGTCCTGCGCAACGTCGCCGTCGCCTCGGCGAAGGAGACCGTGATCCTTGAAAACGTCCAGGGCCTCCGGCTCGACGGCGTGACGGTGGCGGGCCGCCCCGTGAGCGCCACCGCCGAAGAGCCCGCCGCCTCCGAGAGAGGAACCCCGCCATGAACGTCCGATACACCGCCGACCCCGTCCGTTTCGCCCGCATGAGCACCGAGGAGATCCGCGAGAGCTTCCTCGTCGACACCCTGTTCGCCGCGGACACGATCTCGATGGTCTACAGCGATGCGGATCGCGCCATCGTGGGCTCCGCCGTCCCGGCGACCCGGCCCCTCACCCTGGAATCGGCACCGGAGCTGCGCTCCGAGACGTTCTGCGCGCGCCGGGAGCTGGGGATTCTCAACATCGGCGGCCCCGGGACCGTGACGGTCGACGGCGTGGAGCACGCCCTGGCCGGGCGCGACGCTCTCTACGTCGGCCGGGGTGCCAAGGTCATCACCTTCGCGAGCGATGCGGCCGGGACGCCGGCCCCGCCGGCAAGATACTACCTGCTCAGCTTCCCCGCGCATGCCGCCTGGCCGACGGTTCGCATCCGGCCCTCCGAGGTCGAGCCCGTGCACCTGGGCAGCCAGGAGAGCTGCAACCGGCGCACCCTTTACAAGCTCATCCACCCGGGCGGCGCCCGGAGCTGCCAGCTCGTCATGGGCTTCACCGTGCTGGAGCCGGGCTCGGTGTGGAACACCATGCCGCCCCACACCCACGAGCGGCGCATGGAGGTCTATCTCTACTTCGGCCTCCCGGCCGACGCGCGCGTGTTCCACTTCATGGGCCGCCCGGAGGCGACCCGGCACCTGGTGGTCGCCGACGGCCAGGCGGTGATCTCCCCGAGCTGGTCGATCCACTGCGGTGCCGGCCCGGCGGCCTACAGCTTCTGCTGGGGCATGGGCGGCGAGAACCAGGACTTCGACGACATGGACCATCTGACCCTCGGCCATCTGAAATGAGGTTGCCATGATCCTGGACCAGTTCAAGCTCGACGGCAGGACCGCGATCGTCACCGGCACCTCGCGGGGCCTCGGCCAGAGCATCGCGGTGGGGCTCGCCGAAGCCGGTGCCGACGTGGCGCTCGTCCACCGCTCCGACGGCGCGCAGACCCAGGAGCGGATCGAGGCGCTCGGCCGCCGCTGCGTAACCCTCCGGGCCGACCTCGCCGACCGCGGCGCGGTCGCCACGATCGTCGGCGAGACGGTCGAGAAGCTCGGCGGCCTCGACATCCTGGTCAACAACGCCGGCATCATCCGCCGCGCGCCGCTCGTCGAGTTCACCGAGAAGGACTGGGACGACGTGATGGACGTCAACCTCCGCAGCCTCTTCCTCCTCAGCCAGGCCGCCGCCAAGGTGATGATCGGCCAGGGACGCGGCGGCAAGATCATCAACGTCGCGTCGATGCTGAGCTTCCAGGGCGGCATCCTGGTGCCCTCCTACACGGCCTCGAAGAGCGCGGTCCTCGGGCTCACCCGCCTGCTCGCCAACGAGCTCGCACCGCACGGCATCAACGTCAACGCGATCGCCCCGGGGTACATGGAGACCGAGAACACCCGGCCGCTCCGCGAGGACCCGGTACGCAGCAAGGCCATCCTCGACCGCATCCCCGCCGGACGCTGGGGAGCCCCGGACGACCTGCAGGGCGTGGCGGTCTTCCTCGCCTCCGCGGCATCCCAATACATGCACGGCTACACCATCGCCGTCGACGGCGGTTGGCTGGCGCGATGAGGTCCATCCCATGAGGTCACCCCTGTTTCTGTCCCTGCCTCTGCTTCTCCTCGCCCCCTGCGCGGCGGCTTCGGCTTCCGAACCGGGGACCCTCGCCCGGATCGAGGTCTCCAACCCCTCCGGAATCGCGCGGCCCGACACGCTCGTCCGCCTGTCGTTCGAGCAACTGGGCGTGACCGCCGGCCCGCTGCAGGTGTGGGAGGGGGATGCCGCACGCCCCACGCAGCTCCTGGACGGCGACGGCGACGGCCGCCCCGACGCTCTCGCCTTCCTGGCCGATCTCGGCGCCGCGGCGACCCACGGCTACGTCGTCGACCGGCGCCCGGCCGCGAGCGCGGTCCCGCAACGGACCCACGCCGAGGTGTCGATCAAGGAAGGCGGCGCCTGGCAGGGGAAGGTCTACGTGGGCGGCACGTTCCGGAGCGTCCGCCAGGTCACCATGCCCCCGCAGGCCAGCGACCACAATGAATACCTCCGCTACGAAGGGCCGGGGATCGAGAGCGATCAGGTCGGCTACCGGGTCTACCTCGACTGGCGCAACGGGTTCGACATCTTCGGCAAGAAGACGTCCGCGATGGTGCTGCCGCACGTGGGGCTCGACGGCTACGAGAGCTACCACCAGATGGCCGACTGGGGCGCGGACATCCTGAAGGTGGGCCAGAGCCTCGGCATGGGCGGCTTCGGATATTGGGACATCCAGGGCAAGAAGGCCGTGCTGGTCTCCGACGTCGCGGAGCGCTCCGTCCGCATCGGGTCCGACGGCCCGATCCACTCCTCCTTCGTCCTCGCCTACAAAGGCTGGAAGACCGGCGCCGCAACGGCCGATCTCTCCGCCACCCTGTCGATGCAGGCCGGGAGCCCGATGGTGGACGTGGCCCTGGAGACCTCGGTGACCTCCGGCAGGCTCGACAACCTCGCCGTCGGCCTGGTCATCCACCCGGAGGCCGAGGTGATGACGGGCGACCTCGACGTCACCGGCGAGGCCTGGAGCTACCTGGCGACCTTCGGAAAGCAGACGTTGTTCGGGGGGGTCGAAGGCGACCGTCTCGGGATGGTGCTGCTCTTCCGGAAGATGGACCTCGTCGAGCAGACCCGGGACGAGGCCAGCCAGGTCCTGGTGTTGCGTCCGCGCGGCACGAAGCTCTCCTATGCCTTCGGGGCCCTGTGGTCCGGCCAGAAGGGCGGCGTCCAGACCCGCGAGGAGCTGAAGGCCTTCCTGGAGGCCGAAGTCGAACGGCGCACGCTCGCCCCCCGCATCCGCCTGAAGACGGAAGCGTCGCGCGCCGCCCGCGAGCTCTCCCCCCTCCAGGTCTCGACCCGCCTGGGCACGTCGGAGATGGCGCGGCGCGGCGACAGCCTCTCCGTCGGGGGCTGGGACTCGTTCGCGTCGCGGCCGAGCAACTGGAACTACACCACCGGCCTGCTGATGCAGGCGATGGACGACCTCGCGGCAGCCGCCGGCGATCCCCGCTTCTCCGACTTCGCCCGGCGCACGATCGACAGCTACCTGACCCCGGACGGCGCGATCCGCACCTTCGATGCCGGCGAGTTCAACATCGACTCCATCAACTCGGGGAAGATGCTGCAACGCCTGTGGCAGCGGCATCGCGACCCCAAATACCGGGCGGCCATCGGCGCTCTGGCGGCCCAGCTCGCGGAGCATCCGCGGACCTCGGAAGGGGCCTTCTGGCACAAGCAGCGCTATCCCCACCAGCTCTGGCTGGACGGCGTCTACATGGGGATGCCCTTCCTCGCCGGCGTCGGCGTCGCGGAGGGCGACGACCACAAGGTCGAAGAGGCCGTGCGGGAATTCACCATCGCGCGCGCCCACCTGCGGGACCCGCGCTCGGGCCTCTACTACCACGCCTGGGACGAGGCCGGGAAACAGAACTGGGCGGACCCGCAGACCGGCCGCTCCCGCTACGTCTGGGGACGCGGGCTGGGCTGGTACGCCATGGCGCTCGTCGACATCCTCGACGTGATCCCGCCCGAGAGAGCTGCACTGCGCCAGCCCCTTCTCGCGATGATTCCCGAGCTGGCCGAGAGCCTGGTCCGGCACCAGGACGCCACGGGCGTCTGGTACCAGATCCTGGACCTGCCCGCCGAGCCCGGAAACTACCGGGAAGCCTCGGCCACGGCGATGTTCACCTACTTCCTGGCCAAGGCCGTCAACAAGGGCTACCTGCCCGCGTCGTTCGCACCGGCCGCGCGCAAGGCCTGGGCGGGCCTCGTCGACGAGTTCGTCTCCGTCCATGCCGACGGGTCGTACCACCTGACCAACGTCGTCGAGGTCGGCGGCCTCGGCTATGGACGGGACGGCAGCTACCGCTACTACATGAGCGAGCGCGTGGTCGAGAACGACCCCAAGGGCCTCGGCCCGGCGATCATGGCCGGCATCCAGGTCGCCCAGCTCGCCGCTTCACCGGGGGCACACCCATGAGCTTCCAAGGATTCGACCTCACCGGACACCTCGCGATCGTCCTCGGCGGCACCTCCGGCATCGGACGTGCGCTGGTCGACGGTCTGGTGGAAGCAGGAGCCGACGTCATCGCCAGCTCGCGACGGCAGGCGGAGGTCGACGCCACGGCCCTCGCGATCGAGCAGCAGGGCAAGAGGACCTTGCGGCTCACCTCCGACGTCACCGACCGCGCCTCCCTGGAAGCGCTCCGCGAGGCCGCGATCGAGGCCTTCGGCAAGATCGACATCCTGATCAACTGCGCCGGACGGACGCAGCGCCGCCCGACCCTCGAGGTCGGCGACGCCGAGTGGCAGGGCATCCTCGACACCAACCTGACCGGCACGCTGCGCGCCTGCCAGGTCTTCGGCGCCCCCATGCTCGCGCGCGGCTACGGCCGCATCATCAACATCGCCTCGCTGGCCTCGTTCGTCGGCCTCTACGAGGTCGCCGCGTACGCCGCCAGCAAGGCCGGCGTGGCGGCGCTGACCAAAACGCTCGCCGTCGAGTGGGGCTCCCGGGGCGTGCTGGTCAACGCCATCGCGCCGGGCGTCTTCCGCACCTCGCTCAACCAGGCCCTGCTCGACGGCACCGCACGCGGCCACGAGTTCAAGCTCCGTACCCCGCTCGGCCGCTTCGGCCGGGTCGAGGAGCTCGCCGGAGCCGCCGTCTTCCTCGCCTCGGACGCGGCCAGCTTCGTCAACGGCGAGGTCCTCGTCGTCGACGGCGGCTTTCTCGCCAGCGGAGTGAATCAGTGATGTCTCACGTTGCAAAAATCCGCGGTCTCCGCTGGTACATCTGCGCGCTCCTCTTCTTCGTCACCTTCATCAACTACGTCGACCGCGTCTCGCTCGGCGCGATGGCGCCGTTGCTCAAGGACGCCATCGGCTGGGACGACGCCGAGTTCGGGTGGATCAACTTCGCGTTCCAGCTCTCGTACGCCGCCATGTTTCCCTTTGCGGGGCGCCTCCTCGACCGTGTCGGCGTGCGCAACGGCCTCGCGATCGGCGTGCTCGTGTGGAGCCTCGCGGCGGCGGCTCATTCCGTCGCGACGACCGTCCTCGGCTTCGCGCTCGCGCGCTTCCTCCTGGGCTTGGGCGAGGCGACGAACTTCCCCGCCTGCGTAAAAGCCGTCGCCGAGTGGTTCCCGAAGCGCCAGCGTTCGCTCGCCACGGGCATCTTCAACACCGGCACGAACTTCGGCGCCATGTTGCAGGGCGCGATGATGTGGCTCGCGGTGTCCTGGGGATGGCAATCGGCGTTCGTGGCGATCGGCGCGCTCGGCTTCGTGTGGCTCGCGGCGTGGATGAAGGCGTACCGGTCCCCCGACGAGCATCCGCGCCTGTCGGACGAAGAGGCGCAGCTCATCCGCAGCGACCAGGAGCCGCCCGCGAAGGCGCTCTACGTTCCCTGGCAGTCGCTGCTCCGCTACCGCGAGGCGTGGGCGTTCTGCATCGGCAAGATGTTCACCGATCCGGTGTGGTGGTTCTACCTCACCTGGCTGCCGTCCTACCTGCAACGCGAGCGCGACGTGACGCTCTCTTCAGCGGCCGGCGCATTGCTCGTCATCTACCTCGCCGCCGACCTGGGAAGCGTCTTCGGCGGCTGGCTACCCGCCTTCTTCCTCCGCCGCGGCTGGTCCGGAACACGCGCCCGCCTCGCGACCATGGCGCTCTTCGCAGCCGGTCTCCCGATCTCGGCGCTCGGCGTGCTGGCGAAAGACCTCTGGGTGGCCGTGGCCTTCATCAGCATCGCCACCGCGTGCCATCAGGCCTGGTCCGCCAACATGTTCACCGTGGCCTCCGACGCCTTCCCGAACCGCGCCGTCGGCTCGGTCGTCGGCTTCGGCGGCATGTGCGGCGGCATCGGAGGCATGCTGATGCTCCTCGTCGCAGGCGGCATGCTGCAGTGGCTCGGCAACTTCACCCCCCTCTTCATCTTCGCCGGCGTCATGCACCCCCTCGCCTGGCTCGCCATCCGCGCCCTGGTGGGAAAGAACATCCAGCAGATCGACCTCGACAAGGGCCTCCGGACTGCGCAGAGCCCCGTGCTCCTCGCAACAGGCCTGGGGCTCACCGCCACAGGCGCCGCGCTCGCCGCGCTCGTCTTCGCGAACTGGAGCTACATCCTGTCCGTGACGAAAAACTCCGTCGCCTCTGCCGCCGGAGGCGCCGCCGCCGCGAGCCTGCTCGCGCTGATGGGCCTGGCGCTGGTCTACGCGAGCCGCGAGGTGCGGTTGGGGGCGGCGCGGGCGGCGGCGTGAGGGCGAGCGCCGGCAGCGCACCCGTGCCGTGGCGCATGAAGGGGCTCGAAATGAAATCGGGCCTCCGTACCACGGGTTGCGGGGTGAGGGCGGGCGCGCCTCCGCGCCACGGGTTGAAACCCGTGGCTACGTGCCGGCGCCCACAAGGGGCGCTAAAATGGACAGGCGCCACGATGATACGTGTGCGCATGAACCGAGGGGGCGCGACTGGCGATGGCCAGGACCTATACAAAACTCATCTATCACATCGTGTTCAGCACGAAGGGGCGGATTCCCTTGATCGCCCCTGAGATCCGCGACCGGCTGTTCGAATACCTCGGCGGTGTGATTCGAGGCGAAAAGGGAAGCCTCCTGGAGATCGGCGGGATGCCGGATCACGTTCACATCCTCGCCCGCTTCGGACCTGCCATCGCCGTCTCGGAAATGCTCAAGCGCATCAAGGGGAGCTCCTCCCATTGGCTGAGCCAGGAAACCGGAACCTGGTTCGCCTGGCAAAGCGGCTACGGCGCCTTTTCGGTCAGCGAGTCCCAGGTCGCGGCGGTTCGGAAGTACATCCAGCAGCAGGAAGAGCATCACAAGCAGATCTCCTTCCAGGACGAGCTCCTCGCACTCCTGCGCAAACATCGGGTCGAATTCGACGAGAGCGACCTCTTTGATTGAGCCCGAGCCCGACCGGCTGGACCGGGAGAGGTCGGGACCTCCCTTCTTGGAGGGCGGAGGAAGCGCCCCTTGCGGGCGCCGGCACGTAGCCACGGGTTTCAACCCGTGGCGAGGAGGCCCGGTCTCGTTTTCGAGCCCCTTCAGGGGCATTGGCACGGCCGGCCGGCAAGCCGTCTTCCCCGGGAAAGATGGGAGCCCAAGGATGTTCGATCCAGCAGACAGGCTCTCCCACCGGCTGATTGAGCTCGTTAGAGTGCGTTGGTTTCCGAGCATCGCAGCAGCAGCCGCTGCAAGAGAGGTTCGTAGATGTCTCGGCCCCTGAGGCCCAGGCGCCAGCGCTCGGGGATGTCGTCGAGCCCACCCCGGAGACCGGCGATCCCACCGGCCACGCAGGCGGTCGTGTCCGTATCATGGCCGAGTCGAATCGCGCTGCGGACGATGTCGGAATATCTTCTTTCCTGGAGGGCGGCTCGCGCGGAGCGGAGACAATCTACGACGTAACCCGATCCCTGGCCCTGGGGTGGATCATCGGGCCGCACAGACCAGTCGAGCTCCTGGAGCGCATCCGGACTCACGTGGTAGATGTTCCGGAGCGTGCAAACGGCGTCGTCCCATGGCTCCTGGATCGAAGCGAGGACGCGCCGCGCCCAGAGGCAGTAGAGCGCGCAGCACACCTGGGAGCGCAAGTGGCCGTGGGTGACACGGGACTGCGCGTGAGCATCCTGGACAAGCTCGGCATCCTCACCGCGATGCCAAAGCGCGAGGGGCAGGACGCGCATCAGCGAGCCGTTTCCATTGTCGTGGACATCCGCCGGACCTGCTTCGAGTGGCGGAACGCCATCTTTCAGGGAGAGGATCGCTCGGCTGGTCGTGACACCCACGTCGAACACCACGCCATCCACCGCAAGGTAGCCGTGGTCGTACCAGTTGATGAGCCGGCGGGAAAAGTCGCCGGCGTCGAAACGGTCGCGATAGAGCAAGGACGCGAGCAGGCACAGCGCCTGCGCCCCATCGTCAGACCATGTCCCCGGGGGCACGCTCCGATGCGATCGATCGAAGTTCTCCGGCGGGGAGTACTCAATTGCATCATGAGATGGCAACGCTTCGGGGCGATGAAATTCATACGGAACGCCGAGTGCATCACCGACCAGAAGCCCAATGAGGCCACCGGCGATGCGATCTTGGTAGGTGGGCGTGCGGTCAGTCATGGCCGGCTCCTTTGCCTGGGTCAATCTTACATGCCTCGCCCGAGCAGCTGGCGGCCAGAACCCGGCACCTGAGCGCGGCGGGAGCGCACCACCGCCGGTCTCCCCGTCCTGAAAAATCGCGCGCCGTCCTGGAAAATCCGGCGTAGCCCTGAAAAGTCGGAGGGGGCCGCTCGCCAGCGGCCTTCCTGACGGCGCCGCGACTTTCCAGGCGGCGCCGCGACTTTCCAGGACGGCGCACGACTTTTCAGGACGGCGCGCGATTTTTGAGGACGAGACGCGGGTCGTTCGCCGTGAACTCGGCGTGGTTCACGGCGATCTCGCGCGTGCAGCGACGATCCCGGGCGCGTCAGCGGCGGCGGCCCGTCGTTTCCCGTTCCCCTCCGGGCGTCAGGCCGGCGCGGGAGATTTCCTCGCGAACCGTGGTGCGGATCGCCTCCAGGATCTCGGCGGAGAGGGCGGGAGCTTGGGCCGTCTGGCGGTGATCCGGAGGCAGCCAGTCGTCGATGCGGCGGGTTGCCTCCCAGTTGGGGAGCCCCCGCTGGAGGAGGTCGGCAGGATGGATCTTGAGGACCGCGCAGAGCGGCAGCAGGTGGTAGAGCTTCAGGTCCATGCGGCCGTCGAGCAGCCGCGGCAAGGTCCCGTGGCCGATACCCAGCGCGTCCTCGATCTTGCGGGGAGACAGAGGCAGACCGGACAACGCCATGGCCAACAGCGCGCGAACCAGATCCAGACCGTCTTCTCTTGCCGGCATGACCGCCGACTCTACGCGAGGGCGGGCGGAGGTCGCAACTGCGGTCAGCTCACCGTGCCGTATGAGATACTGGCGGAGCGACAAGCCATCTCACGAGGAGATTTGCGATGAAACGGACGACGATTCTCCGGGTGCTCCCGGCCCTGCTCTTGACCCTGGCGGCGACGGCGGCGACAGCGAAGCCGGCGGGAGACTTATCGAAGCTCCCGCCTGCCGGATACGACGAAACCCGTGACCCCGCTGCCGACCTGAAGGCCGCGGTCGTCCAGGCGCAGCAGGAGAACAAGCGCATCCTCCTCGAGGTCGGCGGCGAGTGGTGCATCTACTGCCGCGTCCTCAACAAGCTCATCCATGATGATGAGCGCCTGACGCAGCGTCTGCATGACGGGTTCGTGGTCATCAAAGTCAACTTCAGCGAAAAGGAGGAGAACGAGGACTTCCTTTCTCACTACCCGAAGATCCCGTCCTACCCGCACCTCTTCCTCCTCGAATCGGACGGTGCGCTGCTGCTCTCGAAGAATCCGGACGACTTCATGGACGGCGACGAGTACGTCCCGGAGCTGATCCTGGCGTTCCTGGAGACCTGGGCACCCAAGGGAGGCGCCGGGAAACGCTGAGGTCCGGGTGGTCCAGGTGGCCGCAACAGGTGCCACCTCAAAGTGCGGCGAGTCAGCCGGCCAGCGCAGGGTGACGCCGTCCATGTTTCCGGGGGATCACGGACAGAGGACCCGCTACTGCAGCATCTTCCTCCGGTAGCGCTCCACCGGGACCGGTCCCATCTCCATCATGCCGTCCATGAAGGTCCGGAGGTCGAAGCGTGCGCCCTGCGCCTTCCGCACGTCTTCATACAAGCCCATGACCTGGTGATAGCCCAGGTGGTAGAAGGTGAGCTGCGGCGAGGAGGTGAGGGCGCGCGCCCACATGTTGGCCGCGAAATGCTCGTCCTGGAGCGCCTCTTCGCGGACATAGCGCAGCACCTCCTCCCGGGCCATGCCGCGGGTGTGGACGCGGATGTCGACCACGGTGCGGGCGATGTTCTCCATCTGTTTCTTGAGATGGGCCACCCGGTCGAGGGGACCGCCCCACCCGAGGTCGAGCATCAGCCGCTCGCAGAACGTCCCCCACCCTTCGACATAGACCCCGTCCGCGAAGAGCGCCCGCACCTTGCGCGGATGCCGCGCCGCGAGCTTGAGCTGGGTGTAGTGCCCCGGGATGATCTCGTGGCTCGTGATCATGACGTTGAAATGGTGATTGAAGTCCCGGAAGAAGGCGTCGCGCTCGGCGGGCGTGGCCGCGTCGGGCGGCGTCGGGAGGTAGTAGAGAGTCGCGGCCTCGGGCGCGTAGGGTCCCGCGGGATAGACGCCGCCCACGGCCTGGCCGAAGAGATAACCCGGCGAGCGGAGGATCGAGAGCGTGGTCGGCTCGGGCAGCGTCATGATCTTCTTGGCGCGGACGAACTCGATCGCCTGATCCGTGAGCTTTCGGTAGTCCTCGATGAATTCTTCGGTCGTCTGCGCCCGATCCACGGCGATCCGTTCGAACAGGCGCCGCACGACCTCGCGGTCGTCCGCCGGCAGCGGAGCCTCCGGGAAGATCTCCTTCCAGACGCTCCGTCCATAGGCGGCGGCCTCGGCGCGCTTCGCCACCAAGGCCGCTTCGGCGCGGGACAGCACGTCGTCCACCGGCTCCTGGATCCCGGTCACCGTCCGGAAGCGCTCGGCATAGAGGGAACCCAAGCGCGGCGAGCCGGACGCCTTCTTCGTGAGCTCTTCCAGGAAGACGGCCAGCTCGTCGAGAGCGGCGGCGGCCCGGCCCCCCGACTCCGCCAGCCGTTTCTTCAACGCCTCCGGCTGCCCCTCCCCGGCCTGGAGGAGATTGTCCCGGTAGAGCGCCGCGTAGGCGCGGGTCTGGAAGACCGCGTACTGCGAGATCTCGGAGCTGATCGCGGACGGTGCCGCCCCGCCGAGCGCCTCGCGAGCCTGCCGGGCCAGCCGCGGGATGAGGTCCGCCCGCGCGGCGACCCGCTGCAGGCGATCCGCCGGTGGGAGGTCCTCGCGGACCAGAAGGTAGATCGTGGTCTCGCCCAGAAAGCCCGTCCAGAACAGCGGATCCCGCTCGGGCCGGCGCAGCGTCTCGTAGTCGAGGATCTCGGTCTCCGCCTGCCGCAGCAGCAGCTCGGCATCGAGCCGGTCGTCGAACGGCGTCGCCGGATCGTTCAGCCGGCGGCGCAACGCCTCGGCCGCCTGCCGGTTGAAGCCGCTCCACGCCGTCCGCCGCTCCGGCGACAGATCCTCCAGCTTCTCGTCGAGATCATGCCGCCCGCTGGCTGTGGCGCGGGTGGGATAGAAGTCGAAGTAGCGTTCGAGGTATTCGGCGGCCGGATCGGCCGCGGCGGCGAGCGGCGCGGACAGCACAGCGCCGGGAGACTGAGCTTTGCGCGTCGCCATCCATTCTGCGACGTTCTGCGCCAGCAGATCGAGCGGCACCGCGCCATGCCGCAAAACCTCGTCATGGAAGGCCCGGAGGTCGAACGCCGGTCCCAGCTCTCGTTGAGCCAGCACGCGCAGCTCTTGGATTTTCAGCTCACCGAGCTTGTACGCCGGGGCGAAGCCTGGACTGGCAACATAGCGGTTGATCTCGGCTTCGATGGCCAGATGATTCTGAGCGGTGTTTTCCCGGAAGTACTCGAACGCCTGCTGTTTCGTCCAGCCTCGGGAGTGAATCCCCGTGTCGACGACGAGACGGACGGCGCGCCACATCTCGTAGCTGAGCTGGCCGAATTTGAAATAGGGGTCGCGGTAGAAACCCATCTCATCCCCCAGGGTCTCTGCATACAGGCCCCAGCCTTCGACAAAGGCGGTGTAGTCATGGTAATTGCGCCACCTCGGCGCCTTCTTCATCTCCTGGGCGAGAGAGACCTGGAGATGGTGTCCGGGTACGCATTCGTGAAGAGCCAGGGCCTCCATCTCCCACTTGGGCCGCGCCTTGAGGTCGAACGTGTTGATGAAGCAGGTGCCGGGCAGGCCCGTGGAAGCGGAGCCGGGCTCGTAGTAGGCGGTGGCCCTCGATCTGGCGATCCTTTCCGGGATGGCCCGCACGCGGAAGGCGAGCGTGGGCAAGGCGACGAAGAGAGAAGGAAGCCGGCTCTCGGCACGCGCGCTGATGGCGCGGTAGCCCTCCAACAGATCTTCCGCCTTGTCATAGAAGAAGCGAGGGTCTGTGTGCAAAAACTTCACGAATTCGGCGAAGCTCCCCTGGAACCCGCTGTCGGCGATGACTTTCTCCATGTCCGTCCGAAGGCGCTTCACCTCGGAGAGACCGGTCTCATGGACCTGTTCCGGCGTCAGGTCTGTGGTGGTCGCCTTTCGTAAGGCGTAGGCATACCAGGCTGCACCGTCGGGCACGGCAGCCACGCTGATGCTTTCCCGGGCGCCGGGGATGTAGGTGGACGTGAGGTAGCTCAGAAGTTTGCGAAAGGCCGGCGCAGCTTTCTTGTCGTAGGCGCGCAGGGCTTCACGGCGGAGCCGGGTCTGGTCGTCCACCGGTATGTTGGGTGAGATCTGCCGGAAGGGTGTGAGCAGGGGACTCTGCCAGGGATCGTCCGTGAGCAGGGCTCGCACCTGGTCGGGCACGCCTTGCATCATGCTTCTCGGAGAGGTGACGCCTGCCGCGCGCCCTTTCTCCAGAAGCGCGATGTTTTGATCCACCAGGTCCGGCAGAGCCTTCAGCCGGGCCAGCCGGTCCTCGTAGTCGCGGGTGTTGGCCGTGGGAGCGGTGGCCAGGGCCCGGGGCACGTCATGCTGAATGCCGTCAACCTGCGTGAGCATCGTCTGCTCAGAGGGAAAACGGAAGCCTTCGATCTGGCTCTCCAGGCGGCGGCGCAAAAGGTCGAGATCCACCTGTTCCTCGGCGCTCAGCCGGGCGCGGTCGATCGCCTGCGCGGTCTTCAGGTGTTCCCGCGCGAGGGTCCGGCGGCGCTCGATACCGGCCGGGGAGAAGTCGGACCAGCGGTCGTTGTGGCCGGGAAAGCCGATGTAGGTGGCAAACTCGGGGGTCTCGCGCAGCTTGCTTTCCCAATAGGTGTCGAACAGCCGGTGGAGCCGCTCGCTCTCACCGGCCGGAGCGGCGGGCGGCTGGGCTGCCGCCGGAGCCGGCAGAACAAGGAACAGGCTCCACCCGGCCAGGAACACGGAGAGGGCGGTTTTCATAAGGCTCGTGCCTCTGGACCTCGACACCACGGACCCGGGGCATTGGAGGTCGGCAGGGTGCAGCGCGTCCTCGATCTTGCGGGGAGACATGATCGGCCGACTCTACGCGAGGGCGGGAGGAGGTCGCAACGCACGCTGGAAAGATAGTCTCCCCGCACGGACTGCCGGATCGGCTGCGGAGCCTGCTGCATCGCCCTCTCCATCTCGTCCCCGATGCCGGACGGCAAGCCCGCAGGGGTCCGCTGCGTGCATCTCACCGACGACAACCGCTGCCGCTCAGAACGGCATCTGGTCTTCTTCCATCCCGAAGTAGTGGCCCAGCTCATGGACCACGGTGTCGCGAACCTCGCGGACGACCTCGCGCCGGGTGTCGCAATGGCGCAGGATGGGTCCGCGGTAGATGAAGATGCGGTCGGGCAGCGCACCGCTGTAGAAGCTGTCGCGCTCCAGGAGATTGGTGCCCTGGTAGAGGCCGAACAGCTCCTCGCCGGGCTCCATCTCCAGCGCCTCCAGATCCTCCCGATCGGGCTCCTCCTCCACCAGTACGACGACGTTGTCCAGCAGCCCGGCAAACTCCTCCGGCAGGTCTTCCAGGGCCTTGGCGACGAGCGACTCGAACTCTTCCCGGGACATCCGCATAGAGGGTGATTCTAGCGATAGACTGCGTCCATGTCCGTCCGGCTCGACAAGTGGCTCCACGTCTCCCGCATGTTCAAGACGCGCACCCAGGCGACGCATGCCTGTGAGCTGAGCCGTATCCTGGTCAACGGCCAGCCGGCCAAGGCCCACCGCCATCTCGTCCCCGGCGACCGCATCGAGCTGTCGCAAGGCGACTGGGACCGCATCCTGATCGTCAAGGAGCTCAAGGACCGGCCGGTCCCCAAGGCAGAAGCGGCCCTCCTCTACGAGGACCTGAGCCCACCCCGGCCGTCCGCCGACCCCCTCGCCCGCCTCTTGCGCCGCCCCCCGGCGTTACGCGATCCGGGCACCGGCCGTCCCACCAAGAAGGACCGGCGGGAAATGGAACGCTGGGAAGAGGCCGGGGCGGCCCCCCTTCCGGACGACGATCTGGAGGACGAGGACGACTAGGCCGGCCGTCAGGTGAGCGGCCTGCCCGCTGCACAACGATCTTCTCCCCCTTGGTCATCGCACACTCAAAGCTGACGGCACAGGGTCAGATTTCCGTGCCCGGTGAGGTTCGCCGGAGACTCGGCATCGGTCCCGGCTCGGTGCTGGAATGGGATCGGTCACCCCCGCCGTACCGTCGCCTCAATCAACCCATACGGCTCCGCCGTGGCCACGAAGATCTCGTTGCGGTTCTCCAGGCCGAAGGGAGTCAGGTCCACCGGGATGTGGTGCTTGTTGGGCATCGAGAGATGGATCTCCTCGACGTCCGGCACGCCCTCCAGGACCGCGGCGCCCATGGCGTAGAGGGTCTGCTGGACGGAGAGGCTGTCGTGGTCCGCGAAGGTCGCGAGGAGGTGGCGGCGCACGTCGTGCCAGCGGGCTCCGAACGGGACCGCCGGGACGGTGTACCACCAGGTCGCCCGGACGGCGGTGGCGAGGAGGCGGTCGGTGGTTTCCTTGAGGGTGGTGTAGCGGTCGCGGGGAAAGCCGGCGAAGGCGGATCGGGCGGTCTTCATCACCACCAGATCCTGGAGGCCGGCTTGCACCCGTACCGCCTCCCCGGCCCGGTCGCGGACCACCAGGGCCGTCCGCTGCTCGCCGCCCGCGCGGCGGAAGGCGTGCGGATGGGGCGTCCCGTCGTTCTCGATGCGCTCCCACAGATGCTCGGTCAGCTCGACGGTGGCCCGGGTCACGCGCGGGTTCTCCCGGAGAACATGCCCGGTCAGCCGCAGGCCGAGGTCTTCGACGTCGTCGAACGGATGCTCGGCGGCCAAGGCATAGACGGTGTTCTTCATCGTGTCCGTGGGGAGCACGCCGCCGTTGTCTCCCTCCTGGAACGCCGCGGTGTAATCCCCCTGCAGACGGATGGCGACGGTGACGTCCTGCAGCTCGTGCGCGGCAGGGCGGCGGCGGACGGTGACCAGGCGCACCGCCTGCTTGCCATAGTTGTTCTCGGCCAGGATGACGGACATGTCAGCTCCCTCGATAGGTGGAATAACCAAACGGGCTCAGCAGGAGCGGCACGTGATGGTGCTCTCCCGGGTGGCGGACGATGAAGACGATGCTCGCCTCCGGGTAGAAGCTCTCGACACCGCGCGCGGCGAAATACGCTCCCACGTCGAAAGTGAGCCGCCAGGTCCCGGCCTCCACCGGCGTGTCCGGTGCCAGGAGCCGGCGGGCGCGGCCGTCCGCATCGGTCTCCCCGCGCGCGATCTCGCGCCAGCTCTCGCCGGTTCGAAATTCGAGCCGGACGGGAACGCCGTCCGCCGGTTTGCCGCGGGAGGTGTCGAGCACGTGGGTGGTGATGCCGCTCATCCGGTCCTCCTCAAGGCAGCAGCTTTTCCAGGCGCAGGTGGGTGATCTTGCGCTGCTCCTCGGCGGCGGTGCGTAGCTCGGAGGCCGGGTCCTGCCCGATCCGCTCCTGGAGCAGGGCGAGCATCTCCGCGGCGCTCTTGCCGGTGGCGCAGACGATGAAGAGGTGGCCGAAGCGCTCCTCGTAACGCCGGTTCGCCGCCACCAGATCGGCCAGGACCTCCGGCCGCGCACCGCGGGCGCCGGCTTGTTCCTGCTCGGACCAACGGCCGCCCTTCTCGCCGATGCGCGGGTGCGCCCGGAACGCTTCCAGCCAGTCCTCGGCGGCCAGGCTCCACCAGACCCCGTCGGAGATCCGGACCAGGTCGGCGCGATCGCGGTACGGCCGGCCGACCACCATCCGCCGCGCCCAGACGCGGGAGCCACAACAGGCGAGGAGCGCCGCCTCCGCCGCTTCCCCGGGGAGCGCGTTCAGCCAGTCGATCGGCGTCACCGTGCCGAAGAGGCGCAGGCGGGCCACGCCGCCGTCGGGGAAGATGTTCAGGCGGGCATGGGTGAACGGGCCGGCGGCGGCGAGGTCGTCGAACAGGTGCCGGGTGTGGGGGCGCAGCGGCGTGGGCGGCAGGATCTCCCGCCAGCCGCTGAAGCCCTCCGCGGCGACCTGGTCGCCGGTCGAGGCAGGGGCGTCGCACGCTTCGATCGAGCAGCTTCCCGGCGCGTTGCCTTTGAAATGGGAGGTGTCCACCTCCACCCGCCGCAGCGCCGCGCGGGTGGCGAGGCGGACGATCGCCCAGTCGTGGCCCGGCCCCCGCCGCCGCTTCGTCTCCCAGCCGTCGTGCATGCCGAGCGACGGCCCGGGGAGGATCAGGTTGTGGCGGTTGCCGAAGAACATGTCGCTGCAGGAGAGGACCGCGCCGCCGTTCTCCACCCCGGCGAGGTCGATCTCGCTCTGCCGGCGCAGCAGCCGCGGCCAGTCCGGCACGGCCTCGCCATGCACCCGCAGACGGGCGACGCCGCCGTCCGGGTAGATGCTCAGGCGCAGGTGGGTGATGCGGCCGCTCCGGCGCTCCAGCGGGAACAGGTTCTTGGCGTTCCCCTGGAGCGGAACGCGCGGCAGGATCTCGGTCCACGCGGCGGCCAGCAGGTCGGCGGGGCTCGGATGCCCGTCGAGCGCGCAGGCCTCCAGCGAGCAGGACTCGGGGTAGTTGCCGCGGAAGAAGCTGGTGTCGACCACCACGCCATGCACGAGGCCGGGCAGGCCGAGGCGCACCAGACACCAGTCGAAGCCGGGCTCGCGGCGGCGGCGGGTCTCCCAGCCGTCCATCCATTTGCCGACGTCGGTGTACTCGCCTTCCTTCCAGACCGCGGCGTGGGCCTTGAGGAGGTTCTCCTTCGGCGCAAAGAACTCGTCGTTCGCCGCGAGCACCGCGCCGCCCAGACGCTCCGAGGCCAGATCCACGAGATCGGTGAAGTCGCTCATTCCCCTCCCCTGCCGAGGAGCCGGCCGGTGGGAGTCCCGGGAAACCGCTCCTTGGCGGAGACATCGTAAATCGTTTCGCCCCGCAGTAGCGTGCGGCGCACCACTCCGCGGAGGGTCCGCCCGGCATAGGGAGTGATCTTGTGCCGGTGCTCCAACTCGTCGGGCCGCACCACGAACGTCGTGTCGGGGTCCCAGATCACCAGATCCGCGTCGTAACCCGGAGCGATCCGGCCTTTCCGGTCCTGCAACCCGGCCAGCCGGGCCGGCGCGGCGCTCATCCACTCGGCCAGATGGGACACCGTGAACCCCCGCTCCCGCGCGCCGGTCCACACCGCGGCGAGCGCGATCTGGAGGGAGGCGATGCCGCCCCAGGCGCCGCGGAAGTCTCCGGTCTCCAGCTTCTTGAGAGCGGGCGGACACGGGGAGTGATCCGAGGCGACCAGACCGAGGACGCCCGCGCGAAGCGCCTCCCAGAGCTGCTCCCGGGTCTCCCGCGAACGGATGGGCGGCGCGCACTTGAAGGCGACGCCGCCGTCGGGGATCTCCTCGGCCGTGAAGGTCAGGTAGTGCGGGCAGGTCTCCGCGGTCACCGGAAGCCCCTCCGCGCGGGCTCGCCGGAGGAGCGGCAGGACCTCCGCCGAGGCCACGTGGACGATGTGAACGCGGCAGCCGGCCTCCCGGCAAAGACGCAGCAGCAGCTCCACCGCCGCCACCTCCGCCGCGTCCGGCCGGGAGCGCAGATAACGGTCGTATTCACGCAGTGCCGCCGGGCCCGCTCCTCCCCACACGCCCGCCGCCGCCTCGATCGGCCCCGGCAGCTCCGCATGGGCGAGGAGCACCTCCTCCGACCGGGCGAGCACCGGCAGCGCCTCGCGCAAATCGGCCTCTGTCGTGGAGCCGAATTCCTCGACCCCCGAGGGGACCAGGAACGCCTTGAAGCCCAGGGCACCGTCCGCCCGGAGCCCCGGCAGCTCCCCGGTGTTTCCGGGGACGACGCCGCCCCACAGGCCGACGTCGACGCGGATCTTCCCCTGCGCCGCCTCCCGCTTGGCCCGGAGCGCCGCGCGGGTGGTCGTCGCCGGGATGCTGTTGAGCGGCATGTCCACCAGCGTGGTGATCCCCCCCGCCGCCGCCGCGCGGGTGGCCGTCGCAAACCCCTCCCACTCGGTGCGTCCGGGCTCGTTCACGTGCACGTGCGGGTCGACCAGACCGGGGAGGATGACGAAGTCCCCGCAATCCATCTCGCCCACCCCCTCCACGGGGACCTCCTCCCAGGCCGCGACCCGCTCGATGGTCCCGGCGTGGACATGGATCGAGGCGGGACGTTCCCCTTCGACGGTGACGACGCGGCGGCTGCGCAGGACGAAGGAAGGCGGCATGTCCTATTCTCTCCTGGATTGAGCCGGCGGAAGCGACACGGTTCGCCCGCCGAGCGGCGAGCCGCACCCTACGCCGGGCATGAA
>DIHE01000134.1 GCA_002420005.1 Holophagales bacterium UBA5704
CCTCACCCCCTGACCCCCTCTCCCACCGCTCTCCCTTCCCCCGGGAGAGGGGGCACCGCCGCCCAAGGCACCCACCGCCCTGCTGGATGTTTTGCTTGTGTGGGTCTCCCCCTCTCCCGGTCGGGGGGAGAGCGGTGGGAGAGGGGGCCGGGGGGTGAGGCCTCCCTCAGCGCAGCCGCAGCTCATACCGCGCCACCTGCGTCCTCTTCGCGACGCCATCCTTCCCGAACAGCTCGATCCGGACATCCTGCGCCGGCACGGCGCTCCGGTCGAGCGACAACTGGACCGTCCCCAGGGAAGTCACTTCGAGGCCGTCGACCACCCAGAGCCTGCGGCCCCGGTGGTCGAGGATCTCCGCCGTGTAGGTGGGATACCCCCGGGTCTCGGGGAACGCCAGGATCAGCACCAGGCCGCCCGCGCCGGGCGCCAGCTCGACCTCGGCGGGTGCAGCCCGGGTGGCGGCGCCCGCGTCGTCCAGCGGATCGAGCTGGGCGATGACCACGTTCGCGGCCGGTGGCGACGGCCGGGTGCCGACGAGGTGGCCGGCACCGAAGCCGGTGGCGAGCAGCAGGACGGCCGCGATCGCCTGGAGCCAGCGCGCCGGCCGGGCGGGATGGGCGAGCCGGGCGGGGACCGGATCGGGAAACGGCAGCACGGAGGGCGAGGCCGGCCGGTGGGCGACGGGCGGCGGCAGGGTCTCCAGCCGGCGGCGGAAGGACTCCCAGCCGGCGTCCACCTCCGCGTCGGAGAGCTCGGGCGTGCCGGGAGCCGGGCGGACATCGGGGAAGGCCGCGAGATCCGCGAGGGCACGGGCGGCGTCGGGGTAGACGGCGAGCTTGGCGGCGAGGAGGTCGCGGGCTTCCCGGTCGAGCCGATCATCACGCCAGGCGAGCAGCTCCTCGGGCGTCGGCGGCGCACCCAGCTCTTCACGCTTGCGGGCCATGAGGGCCTCGCGCACCCGGTCGAAGTCGTCGCGTCCGCTCACACCCATCCCTCAGAAACCGGCGCCCTGGAAATACTTCGCCAGGAGAGGTTCCAGCCGTTTGCGCGCCTCGTAAAGCTGCGAGCGCACCGTGTTGAGCCCGATGCCGGTCACATCCGAGATCTCCCGATCTGGCAAATCCTGATACACCCGCAGCTCGGTGCAGGTCCGCATCCCCGCGGGCAACGCCTCGACGGCGGCCTGCAAGACCCGGCTCCGCTCCCCGGCCAACGCAGCCTCCTCCGGCGTCGGCGCCAGGTCCGGAACCCGCGTGGCCCCGCCACCGGGGCCCTCGGCATCCGGCGCCTCCAGAGGGACGAGCCGGGCGGCCCGCTTCACCGCCTTGCCGTCGCGCAGGGCGTTCAACCATACATTCTCCCCGATCTGGCGCAGCCACGTCTGGAAGCGGGCCTCGAAACGGAATTGGTGAATCTTCTCGTAGGCCTTGACGAGCGTCTGCTGGGCGAGGTCCTCGGCGTCTTCGCAGAGGGCGGTCTGGTTGGCGAAGAACGTGGTGAGCGGCCGGCGGAAGCGCCGGTAGATGGGCTCGAACGCCGCAGGGCCGGCGCCGGCCTGGAGATCCCGGACGGCTTGCAGGATCTCCGCGTCCTCGGGAGGATCGGACCAGGGCATCAAAGAGATAGATTTTCACAAAGCCTCCGCAGACGCCAGCGGGGCGGCCGCATCACCAGCTCTCCGGGATCGCCCGGCGCTCCTCCGGCGGCGGCAGCTCGATCGAACGCTGGTAGCGGCCGAAGTTGTCGGGGGCTCCGAAGGCGAACTCATAGAGGGCGAGGCGGTCGAAGCAGCGGGCGAGCTGGCCCAGGTAGACGAGGAAGGCGTTCGGGCCGGCGCAGAAGAGGTGGAGGGCGCCGGACCTCTCGTGCGGCTGCCTCTCCCGCAGGCGAGGCAGCAGGGCCTGGGCCAAGCGGATGGAATGGGCTCCGCCCCGCACCGAGCGCGGCCCGGGCTCCGGCGCGATGACGGCGTCGAGGATGCGTCCCACCGGGAGGTCCTTCTGGCGCAGATACTCTTCGACGTCGGCCCGCACGTTCGGCTGGCTCACGGCGAGCGAGAGGGCCACATCGCAGCCCCCCGGCCGCACGAGGACATCCGGCCGCTCCAGCCAGAGCCGCTCCCCGTCGTTGCCAGCCGTGCCGTCGTTCGGCCCCCACTCCAGCTCCCCCTTCTCGCTCACCCGCTGGCGCACCCGCACGTCGAGACCGCTCTTCGCTTCCAGCAGCCAGCCGGCGGCGAAGGCGATCGAGGCATGCGCGGCGAGATCGAGGAGCACGGGGCGGTGCGGATCGACGCGGTCCTTCAGGAAGGCGCGCAGCTCCGGAAAGACGGCGGCCTGCCAGCTCTTCGGATCGCGGATGAACCGGCCGTCGAAATGCCCGCTCAGGTCGAGGATGGGGGCGTCGGTGCGTTCCTCCATGTCGGCGCCGTAGCCGATGAAGCTGCGGATGCCGAGGCGAACAGGCTCCACCTTCCTGCGGGGAGGCCGGCGCGCGCGGGTGGGCTTGCCACGGCCGGCGGGCTTCAGAGCGAAAATCCTCACGCCACCCTTGGCCAGAAAGAGCACCGGCGTCGCCCACTCCCGGGTCGTCCGCTTCAGCCGCAGCCGCACCTCGGTGAGCGCCGCGTCCACGTCGTCCCCCTCGGCCAGGCGGCCATAGAAGGTCGAGGCGAAGGCGATGGCCGCCTCATCCGAGATGACGTGCTGATTGGCCACCACCGCGGGAACACCCTGCCGGCCGAGGAGGGCCGACGCGACGCCGTCGTGCAGGGGCGCGGCCACCCGGCCTGCGAGGCGCGCCGTCTGGCAGGCGTTGAGCACCACCAGGCGGAGGCCGGGGACGTCCTTGAGATAATCGGCCAGCTCCGTGCCGTCGACCTGGTCCTCCTTGCCATCCGGCCGGACGAAGAAGACCGCGCCGTAGCCGGAGCCTTCGTGATAGCCGCCATGTCCCATGAAATGGAGGACGTGGACCTCCTCGGCCAGGAGCCGGTCGCGCAGCGCCTCGGGCGTCGGCGAGGCGAGATGAAGAAGCGCCACCTTCCCCGCCGCCAGGAGTGGCGCGAGCGCCTCGCGCAGGCGTTCGATCTCCAGTGTGAGGTCGAGCGCATGCATCGTCCCCGGCGCCGCATCGACCACCAGCACCCGCAGCGGCAGACGCAGGCCCAAGGGAGCCCCCGGGAAAGGCACCGCGAGCGTGCGCACCACGGGCGTGCTCCGCTCCGTGGCGAGAAACGAGCGGGTCCGGGGGTTCCACAGCCACTCCCAGGGCAAGGCGGCGAGATAGCCGGCCGCGGGGTCACTGAGGAGGAAATGGAGCCGGAGCCGCAGGCCGGCGCTCCCATCGCCGGGCAGCCGTGCCCGGCAGCGCTCGAAGAGGTCTCCCACCTCCCCCTGCATCAGCGTGGTGAACAGGAGCAGCCCGATCTCGCAGGACGAGACCTTCGAAGCCTCCGGAGATCCCGCCGGCTTGCCACCGGCCTCCAGCACGGCGCGGAGGGTCGTCTCGTCCAACGGGGGCGAAAAGAAGACACCGGGGCTCTCTTGCAGCGGTGCGGCGACGACCCTGGCCTCGAAACCTCCCTGCGCCGCCGAACGGATGTCGATCGTGAAGTCCTCATACACCATGGCCATCTTCGAACCTCCTGGGGTCGTCATTCCAGCTCCACCTTGCCGAGCCCGAACGTGGCTCCTTTGCCGACGTGGACGATCTCGGCGGTACGCAACAGGGCGGCCAGCGGGGCCAGGTCGCCTTCCAGCTCGACCCGGCCGAGAAGGCCGCCGAAATTCATCGTCCGCTCCTGCCGGTTGCTGTAGCGCTCCCAGTCGAACCAGCGCAGCTCCGTGGCGACGGCGCGCACCGTGCCGGCGTGCTCCAGCAGCGGGCGCAACGTCCAGTCCGGTGCCGGGCCGGTCCCGTGGAAGGTGGCCAGCTCGAGCACCCGGCGGAGCATGGGAAACGCCAGGTCGCGCACGCTGAAGCCGGTGGCCAGGCCGCCGTGCTTCTGGAGACGCAGAGGCGTCTGGAGGCGCAGCGTGACCCGCTCTCCCGGCGGGACGGTGCGCGAGGGGAGCGACGGCGGCGGCACGTCGCGGCCGGTCCACCGGCCTGCCTCGCAGAGCACCACCGCGCCGGCTTCGACGCGGTCCAAGGCAAACCGGGCGCGGCGGGCACCGAGACCGGCGGTGGCCATCCGCTCCACCGCGAGGAGCACCCAGCCCGCCAGCTCCGTGGCCTGGCCGAAGAGGAGGAGGTCGAAGCCGAGCGGGTCTCCCGGCGCGTAGCGCGGCGCACCGCGGCCGAGGTGCGTCACGTCCGGCTCGAAGACGTAGGGGCGGGGCGCCGTGTCCAGCCCGCGCAGGAACGGCGGCGGTGGACCTTCGATGAACGTCTCGAACAGCCGCGTGTAGTGGCAGCCGCGGCGCAGGCGGCAGGTCGCGCACGGTTGCCGCGGTCCTGCGACGCAGACCAGCCGGCGCAGGGCATGCCCGAAGGCGCCGCGCAGGAGGGAACCCTGGTACGGAGGAAGCTCGGCGGGCTCCTCGGCCCGCAGCGTCACGCGCAGGCGGAGGTAGGGAAGGACCGGAAGGGAGAAGGGCGAGGGGGCGTCCATATCCCCCCAGACACGGGTCGGGGCGGATTTGTTGGACGGTCTCGCGCCGTCCCGCCCCCGGTTGTGATGTACCATCCCCCCGATGCCGAGTCCCCTGTTGCGCCTGTCCGCGCTGTGCCTCCTCCTTCTGGCCGTCCTGCCCTGGATGGCCGGCGCGGACACCTGCGGGGATTGCTTCGCGGAGTCCAAGCCGGACTGTTGTGCCGCGTCCTGCGCTCTGTGCGTCTCGTGCTGCAAGCCGCCGACCACCTTGTCTCCGCAGCTCCGGGTGGAGCCGGGACAGGGGGCGACGGATTGGCTGGGCCGTCCGGCCTCGCCGCGGCCCGCCGGATCTCCTCCCCGCGACGTCTTCCACGTCCCGAAATCCCTCCTGGTCTGACCCTCCGTCCGTTCTGAGCCCCCTCCGGGCGCATGGCGCGTCCGGCGTGACGTGTCTTCGAGGTGAGGTCATGCGAGAGCGTCGTGTCGTTTCCCGGTGGATCTCGGGGTCCGCCCTTCTTTTCGTTCTGCTGTCCGGCTGCGGTGGGCCGGCGGAGGTGCCCGGCGAGCCCGGTGCGGCGGACGACGCCCATCCCGCGGAAGAGCACGGTGAGGAGCACGCCGAGGCGGGCGGGGCCGAGGCTCTCGTGGTGGATGCCGAGGTGCTGCGCGATCTGAAGCTCACCACGTTCGCCGCCGAGCTGCGACCGGGGGGCGAGGGGGTCACCGCGCTCGGCGAGCTGAAGGTGAACGAGCAGGCCTATGCCGAGGTCGGGGCGCCGATCGAGGCGCGGGTGCTGCGGCTGCCCGCCGCTCCCGGCGAGGCGGTGCGGCAGGGGCAGCCGCTCGTCGAGCTGCAGAGCGTCGCGCTCGGGCAGGCGCGGGCGGCACAGATGGCCGCCGCGGCGCGGGCGGAGCTGGCTGCGAGCAATGCCCAACGAGCGCGCCGGCTCGCCGGGGAGGAGGTCGTCGCCCGCGGCGAGCTCGACCGCGCCGAGTCCGAAGCGGCCGCCGCGGCGGCCGAGCTGCGGGCGGCGGAGGCGTCCGTCGCCGCTCTCGGGGTCGGTCTGCTGGGTGGCGATGCGGCCGATCTCGCCCGCTTCACCCTGCCGTCCCCGCTCACCGGCACCGTGCTGGAGCGGACGGCGGTGCAGGGGCAGACGGCGGACCCGGAGCGCGCGCTCTTCCGCATCGCCGATCTCACGAGCCTCTGGCTGGTGGCGCAGGCCGCCGAGCGCGATGCCGTGCGGCTGCGGGTGGGCGCGGCGGCCGAGGTGGTGCTGGCGGCCCTTCCCGGGCGCAAGCTGCCCGGCCGGGTGGACTGGATCGGCGGCGAGGTGGACCCGCACTCGCGGACCATCCCGATCCGCATCGTCCTGGCGAATCCGGGCGGCACGCTGCGGCCGGGGATGTTCGCCACCGCCTGGATCGCCACCGGCGAGGCGGGCGCCCGGGTGGTCGCCGTGCCGGCCACCGCGCTGCAACGGATGGACGACCGGTGGGTGGTCTTTCTGGACCGCGGCCGGGAAAAGGGGGCCGGCCGTTTCGAGGTGCGGCCGGTCGAGCGCGGGCGGGACCTGGGCGACGAGGTGGCGATCCTCTCCGGTCTCGCACCCGGCGAGCCGGTGGTCATCGAAGGCGCTTTCGTGCTGCGCGCCGAGGCGGAGAAACAGGAAGGCGGCGCCGAGCCGCATCACCACTAGGAGACCGCCATGATCGAACGCATCCTGCGCGCCTCCTTCGCCCATCCCGCCTTGACCGTCCTCCTCGCCCTGGCCGCTGCGGCGGCCGGCGCGGTCTGGCTCACCGACCTGGAGCGCGACGTGTTCCCCGATCTCGCGACGCCGGTGTTCAGCGTCTTCGTGCAGAACCCGGCGATGGGCACCGAGGAGCTGGAGACCGGCGTCGCCATCCCTCTGGAGGTCGGTCTGGCGGGGCTGCCGGAGGTGCGGCGCATCCGCTCCAGCACCCAGGCCGGCGTCACCCAGGTGCGGGTCGAGTTCGAGCCCGACGCCGACTACTACCTGTCGCGCCAGCTCGTCACCGAACGGGTCAACCAGGTGGCCCGCGAGCTGCCGCCGGGCACCGGCGCGCCGCTGGTCTCCAGCTTGACCGGCCGCCTCAACGAGATCATCGAGCTGGTCATCGAGGCGGACCACGGCGCCGCCGGGCTCATGGAGCTGCGCGATCTGGCGGATTTCGAGGTGCGCAACCGGCTCCTCGGCGTGCCCGGCGTGGCCGCGGTGGAGGTGCTCGGCGGCCATCTGCGCCAGTTCCAGGTGCAGCTCGATCCCGACCGCATGGCCGCGCTCGGGGTGACCCTGGACGAGGTGAGGACCGCCGTCGCGCGGTCGAACGAGAACGCGGCCGGCGGTTTCGTGGCCGAAGGATCGATCGAATGGACGGTGCGCGCGATCGGCCGGGCGGATCACGTCGGCGATCTGCGGGCGACGGTCGTCGCCCTGCGCGACACCACACCCGTGCTGCTCGGTGAGGTGGCCGACGTGCGCGAGGCCCCCGCGGTGCGCCGTGGGATGGCCCACGGTCTCGCCGAGGAGCTGGTCAACTGCCGCGTCTCCAAGCAGTTCGGAGCCGATACCGTGGCCGTGTCGGCAGGGGTGCGCGCCGCCGTGGCGGACATGGCGAAGAGCCTGCCGCCCGGCGTGCGGGTGCGCGTCCTCTATGACCAGGCGGACCTCGTCGCCTCCTCGCTCGGCGGCGTCGGCCGCGCCGTGCTGATCGGCGGTGTCCTGGTGGTGGCCGTGCTCCTGCTCCTCCTGGGCAACCTGCGCGCCGCCCTCATCGTCACCGTCACCCTGCCCCTCTCGATCGCCCTCTCCGGCCTCCTCCTGAAGCCGGCCGGCATCGGGCTCAACACCATGACCCTGGGCGGGCTCGCCATCGCCGTCGGCCTGCTGGTCGACGCGGCGATCATCCTCACCGAGAACGTCCACCACCGCCTGACCCAGGGGGTGAGGGATACCCGGCGGGCGACCGTGCTCGCCGCGGCGCTCGAAGTCGGGCGTCCGATCGCCTTCGCCACCCTCATCGTGGTGGCCGTGTTCACCCCGCTCTTCGCGATGAGCGGCATCGAAGGCCGCATGTACCGGCCGCTCGCCGCCGCGGTGGTGGCGGCGATGGCCGCCTCGCTGGTCCTCGCGCTCACCCTGGTGCCTGTTCTTGCGGGCTGGCTGCTGCGGCCGGCCCGTCCGGGCCAGGAGGATGGGGAGGACGTGGCGCTGGTCCGTTGGCTCAAGAAGCTCTACGCGCCGCTGCTCGACGGCGCGTTGCGCCATGCCGGCCTCGTCCGTGTCCTGTCGCTCGCGATCACCGTTCCGGCGCTCCTCCTCGCCCTGCGCATCGGCTCCGACTTCATGCCCCGGCTCGACGAAGGCGCGCTCCTCCTCCAGACGCTGCTGCCGCCCGAGGCCTCTCTGGAGGAGGTGGACCGCCGCAACCACCGGGTGGAGGACATCCTGCGCCGTTTTCCGGAGGTGCAGGAGGTGGTGCGGCGCACCGGCCGGGCGGAGCGGACGGAAGATCCGATGCCGCACGTGCTTTCCGACGTCCTGGTCGTCCTCAAGCCGCAGCGCGCGCGGTCGATCGAGGCGCTGGAAGAGGAGATGCGCGAGAAGCTGGAGAAGGTCCCCGGGGTCACCGTGCTGTTCACCACGCCGCTGGGGATGCGCATCGACGAAGGGCTCGGCGGCTCCCCGGCGGATCTCCAGGTGCGCATCTTCGGCCCCGACCTCGACCGTCTCGCGGCGCTGGCCGGCGCGGCGCGAGAGCTGATGGAGGGGATCGAGGGGATCGCCGACCTGCGGGCGGAGAGCCTGACCGGCCTGCCGCAGATCCGCATCACCGTGGACCGCGAAGCGGTGGCGCGCGTCGGGCTCACCCCGGCGGACGTGGTCGATGCGGTGCGGATCGGCCTGGCGGGGGAGGAGGTCTCGGAGGTCTGGGTGGGGCAGCGCCGCTATGACCTCGTGGTGCGTCTGGCGGACGACCGGAGAAACGACCTCTCGGCCCTCGGTGCGCTCCTGATCGACGGCCGGAACGGCACCCGCGTCCCCCTCGGCCAGCTCGCGCGAGTGGAGCGCACGTTCGGACCCGGATCGATCCAGCGCGAGGCGGGCAGCCGCCGGGTGGCGGTCGAGGCGAGCGTCGCCGGCCGCGATCTCGGCAGCACCGCCGCCGAGGTGCGCGCGCGCCTGGGGCGGGATCTCAAGCTCCCCACCGGCTACTTCTTCGACGTCGGCGGCCGGGTGGAAAGCCAGGCGCGGGCGATGCGTTCCCTGGGGCTCGCCATCGCCGTAGCGCTCCTCGCCGTGCTCGTGCTGCTCTACCTGGCCCTCGGCTCCTTCGCCGAGACGCTGGTCATCCTCGCCACCCTGCCGGACGCCTTCGTCGGCGGCATCCTCGCCCTCTGGCTCGCCGGGGAGACCTGGAACGTCTCCTCTCTCGTCGGCCTGATCGGTCTCTTCGGCATCGCCGTCCAGAACGGCCTCGTCCTGGTCACCCAGACGCGCGGCCTGCTGGCGGAAGGACGGCCGTTCGACGAAGCGCTGCGCGAGGCCGCCCTCGGCCGCGTGCGGCCCAAGCTGATGACCGCCGGCTGCGCCATCCTGGGCCTCCTGCCCCTCCTCGTCCTGCACCTCCACGGCTCCGAGATCGAGCGGCCCCTGGCGATCGTGATGGTCGGCGGACTGATCACCTCGACCTTGTTCACGCTCCTGGCGCTGCCGACCTTCTACCAGTTGGTGCACCGGTGGCGGGGGCGGCTGGGGAGGGAGTAAGGTACCTCCATGGACGCCACGGCCCCTCGCCGGACCCTCGATCTTCCGCAGCGCGCCGGCCTGCTGCGCCGCGCCCTGCATCTCGAGCTGCTGACCGTCGGCTGGAACCTCGCGGAGGGGCTCATCGCGGTGACCGCGGCCCTGGCGGCGGGGAGCGTGGCGCTCCTCGGGTTCGGCATCGACAGCTTCGTGGAGAGCGCCTCGGGTGGCATCCTGCTCTGGCGGTTGCTGGAGGAGAAGAAGGGGATGGCCGCCTGCGAGATCGAGCGGCTCGATCACCGGGCGCGCCGGCTGGTGGCGGTCTCCCTCTTCGCGCTCGCCGCCTGGGTGGCCTTCGATGCGGCGCGCGCGCTGCTGGAGCGGGAAGAGCCGCGCGCGAGCTGGGTCGGCATCGGCCTCACCACCGTCTCGATCTTCGTGATGATCTGGCTCGCCCGGGCGAAGCGGCACACCGCCGCCGGCCTCGGCAGCCGCGCCCTGGAGGCCGACGCCTTCCAGACCACCGCCTGCTGGTGGCTGTCGATCCTCACCCTGCTGGGCATCGGCCTCAACGCCACCCTGGGCTGGTGGTGGGCCGACCCGGTGGCCGCCCTCGCCATGACCCCGCTGATCCTCCACGAAGGGCGGGAGGCCTGGCGGGGGGAGGCGTGCGGGTGCGGGTGAGGGTCAACGAGAGGTGAAGTGTCCGGGAGCCCTCGCCATCAGACCTTCTTCGCGCCAAGAAGGTCGACCGGTGGCAGCCCTTCCCTCGCTGCCTTCCGTGCTCGTGCCGCGAAGGTGCGGTCGAAGGTGGCAAAGCGCTCCGCTTCGGTGCTGGAGGCGAGATGCAGGGCGTCGGCGAAGTCCAGCCCGGCCTCGAAGAGGGAGAGCGCCTGGAGGACGGCGCCCCGGTCCTCCACCTGGAGGTTGCGATAACCAAGAAGCCGCCGCAGTGCATCGAGGATCACCTCCGGCGCAAGCTCGTAGCTGTAGCGGAGGACCCACTCGGTCTCCAGGAAGGCGGTCTTCGGTACCCACAGCTCGCCTGAACGGAAGACCTCGAGGGCAACCGCCAGTTGCTCCGGATGGTCTGCGGTGACGACCCGCACAAGGACGTTGGTGTCCAGGGCGATCATCGGTCGTGCCGCCGCCGTGCCCCTTCCGCGATGCCGGCTTCCATCTCCTGCAGCGTCTTGGCCGGCCCCTGATACCCGGTGCAGCCGATCAGATCCTCCAGCCGGGTTTCGGGGAAGTCCTGGACCTCGCGCAGGACCACCCGGTCTCCAAGATCCTCGAGCGTGAGCTCGGCTCCGGCGGACCAGCCATGGCGCAAGCGAATCTCCTTGGGGACCACGAGCTGCCCCTTGGTCGAAATCCGGATGGTGAGCGCGGAGGGTCTCGGTGGCTTGGGTTTCATCGCGGGGCCTTCCGGTAAGAAGTAAGACTCCAGTAAGATAACATGGCTGGCGGCCGGCTGAGATGGGGTACTCCCTGGGCGGGTGCGGGTGATCCGAACAGATCGGTGAGGTAGCCTTCAAAACACCTCCACCCGGGCGAAGTGGCCCGGCGCCTTCCGAATGCGGTCATCGCGGGTCAGGAGGGTGGCCCCCAGCACTTCGGCGAGCGCCACGTAGGAGGCGTCATAGGCGGTCAAGTTGTCGCGGAGCGCCCAGACGCGCGGCACGAGAAGCTCGTGGGAGTAGCGCTCCAGAGGGAGAGCCACAAGGTCCTCAAGAGCTTGCCGGGCACGCTGTGGCTCGACCTCGCCCTTCCTCACGAACCGGCGCAAGACCTGGGCGACCTCGAGATCCAGCAGGTGGGGTGCGTGGAGCGATGCGGTCTGGCTGAGGAGGCGTGGCGTCATGGGGGCTCCGGCCGCGGTCTGGAGGAGGACCTCCAGGACCGCGGACGCATCCACGACGATGATCATCGGCCTTCGCGTTCCGCTGCGACCGCGGCGGCGACCGGCTCGGTCGGCTCGACCCGGGAGCGGTGGCTGAGACGTTCCAGGAGCTCCCCACGCGTCGGCCGCTCCAGCGACCTTTCGATGTCCTGCAAGAGGAAATCCGAGATCGACATCCCGGCGAGCGCGGCTCGGGCCTTGAGCTTCCGGTGGATCTCGTCCGGGACGTTACGGATCTGGACCATGACGGACATGTAGATAGCCTAGGAACATGTGTTCCACATGTCAAGGCGGGGGCGGGCCGCCCCCCCCCGGCCGCGCCGGGGCGGCCCCCGACGGCGCA
>DIHE01000184.1 GCA_002420005.1 Holophagales bacterium UBA5704
GAGCGAACCGTACGCCGGCACCGCCGCCGCGGAGCCGGACACGGCCCGGTCCCGCCGCTGTGGGTTCGAAAAAGCGGGTTTCGCGCTTTTTCGAGTTGCGTGTCACGATCTGGTCCTCGGAAGCACTTGTAGGGTTGAAGCGCTTCTATTCGTGGAGGACCCACATGCCTGGACCGAAACCGACCCCGGAAGGGGCCACCCTGCGATTCTTCCGCTTCGCGGAGGGGCTGGCCGAGAGCGAGCTGGGCAAACCAAACGGGCTGACGGAACAGACCATCGGCCGTCTCGAAAACGGCAAGGGACCCCTTTCGGCCGGCCGGATCGAGAAGCTGTTGTCCCCGTGGAAGGTCCCGCGCGAGGCGATCGAGACCGCCTTGCTCGCCCTCGAGACATCCCGTCCTCCGGCCGATCCCGGGGCACCCACCGCGCCGACGGCCCGCGAACGCCTGGCACTCCAGGCGGCCGCCGTCGCAGCCGGCACGGCGTCCCTCCGGGCCACCCGCACCGTGCTGACCCGGGAGAGCCACCGCCGCCATGCCCGGCGGCACCGGCGCTGGGCGCAGAAGACCTGGGCGCGCCTCGCGCGTCTGCCGGAGAAACCCCAGGAAGCGGAGATCGAGGCGCTGCTCGGGGAGCCGAAGAGCTGGGCCTTGGCGGAACGGCTGGCCTGGGCCTCCGAGATCGCCGCCGCGGATCGCGCCAGCGAAGCCTTACGCCTGGCTCGGCTCTCTCTGCGCGTGGTGGCCGCGAGCCCCGGGCCGGAGCTGTGGCTCCTGCGGCTGCGCGGTGCCCTGGAGCCTTTCCACGGCAACGCCCTGCGGGTCTCCGGCGACCTGCCGGCCTCGGAAGCGTCGTTCGACCTCGCCGACGACTGCTGGAAGCGCGGGGCGGGCGGTGATCCGGGCCAGCTCCTCGACGGCAGGCGGCCGCTCGACCTGAAGGCTTCTCTGCTCCGCCAGCGCGGAAGATTCGACGAAGCGATCCAGTTGCTCGACCGCGCCCTCGCCGCAAGCTCACCGAAAGCAGCGGCGCGCCTGTTGATCATCAAGGCCGCCACCTACAACCGTGCTGGTGAGTACGAGCGGGCTCTCGAAGCTCTGGACCAGGCAGAGCCGAAAATCGACGAACGGAGTGAGCGGCGCCTGCTGCTGGTGCACCGTTTCAATCGCGCATACAGCTTCTGCCACTTGGAACGCCATGTTGATGCTGAGGCGTTGTTGCCGTTGGTTGAAACGCTGTCCACGGAGCTGGGCAATGAGCTGGACAAGCAGAGGGCTCGCTGGCTGAAGGGGCGGACCTATGGGGGCCTCAGCCGATGGGCTGAAGCGCTCGCGTTGCTGAGTCAGGTGCGCGGGTATTTCCACGACAAGAAGATCGCCTATGACTACGCCCTGGCCAGCCTGGAGGTGGCGGAGATCCTCCTTCTGGATGGCCGCTTCCAGCAGGTCCGCCAGCTGGCCGCCGAGATGAGCTGGATCTTCGAGGAGCAGAGGGTTCACAAAGAGGCCCTGGCGGCGTTGACCCTCTTCTGCCGCGCCGCCGAGGCCGAGGACGTACAGGCCGAGTGGACCCGGCGCCTGATCAAATACCTCTACCGGGCGCAGTACAAGCCTGAGCTACGGTTCGAGCCGTGAAGTGGGTGTGTCAGCCGCCGCAACGCCCGTTGGGGTCCATTTCGCACCCGTTGTCGAGGGTTTCCGGGGCCGCCTTGGGCGCACAGCCGCCGCTCGGGTCAACCGAGCACCCGTTGTCGAGGGGCGCCGGAGCCTGTCGCGGCGCACAGCCCCCGTTGGGGTCAACGCTGCACCCGTTGTCACCCCAGGCGGTGGTGAAGAGGGTCCAGAGGTCGGCGAGGAAGCCCCAGGGCGCCGGGGTGGCGGGTTCGGCGGCGTGGAGGGGTGGGGCCGCGAGGAGCAGGAAGAGGAGGACGAGGCCGGTTTTCGCGAGAGGACGGACCATGAAAGGCTCCTTGCGGGACGCGCTCCGCGGGAGCCTCCATGGCCGCCGGGACGCCTCCCGGCCTCCAGATTGACAGGAACCAAGGCGGAAACCAGAGGAAACGAGCCCCCAACGGGGGCTTTTCGAGCTCGCGGAGGATGAGTGCGATGGAAACGACCGACGACCTTCTCGACCTGGGCCTGGCGATCATCGTGCTGCGGTCCATCTCCCGCTGGAGCCAGGCGGAGCTGGCCCGGAGATCCGGCACCGACAGGGGTCTCCTCTCCGACTACGAGGCGGGGACCAAGAGGCCGGGCCGCGCGACGCTGGACCGGCTCGCGGATCCGCTGGACGTCGACGCCACCTTCTTCGATCAGATCCTCCCGCTCTGCCGGAGCCTCCGCCTCGCCTACGAGAGCGCCCGTCAGGGGGAAGGAGAAGGAAGTGCCGAGGAGGCCGTCACCGCTTCCGGCGTGGCGGACGAGGTGAGCGGCGCGCTACGGGCGGCCCTGGAGCCGCATCTCCTGCGGTGGCGCCAGACGGGAGGGGAGGTTGACTGACCGCTGCGGCCGGGATTGGGGGCGCCTGTCGCGTGATACCATGTTTTGAGTGGCTTCCCGGAGGGCGCCTCCGCCCTTCCCGGCTCCTGACAAGGAGTGGGACGAGATGAAATCTTCCGAGACCGGAGCGTCTGCGCGCAAAATGGACTCGCTCGAGTGGCTTCAGTCCGCCAGACACCCAGAAGGCCGGGCGGCGGCGGCGGGAGTTCTGTGGTTGCGCGGCCAAGAGCCATGGGATCCTCTGGAAAAGGCGATCCAGGCTGCGTTCCTGGAGTATCTTCTTGAGCAGGTTTGGCGAAACCCGGCGAGCCGGCGGATGGCGATCACCTTCCTGTGCAGGTTGGAGGGCTGGTCGGAGGTGAAGGTCGGCAAGATCCTCGGTTTCTCAGCGGCGGACCTCGAGGAGCTGGAGCTCGGTTTGCGCCCGATGAGCCGGGAAGACCTGGAGAAGATCGTCGCTGCCCAGAAGCTGCCCCGCAGGCGGTTTGAAGAGATCTTTCTACTCACCCACGCCATGGTGATCATGATGGACACGGGGTGGGAGATGACCTGGCAGGACCAACTGGAGCCGCTCAGCTTTCCCGAGAGAAGAGCCTTGATCGCAGCGGACAAGGAGCTACAGAATGGCGGCTTGGCCGAGCTGCTCTGCGAGAAGAGCCGGGAGGCCGATGATCCCGAGGAGGCCGTGGCCTTGGCCGAGCTGGCCTTTCTGGTCCTGGAGCTTGTGAAGGCTCCGGTGGAGAGTTTCAGGCTGGGCGACGAGGGGTTTGTCTGGGGGCATCTGGGCCATGCTCTCCAGCGCCGTGGCGACCAGGCCGCCGCGGAGGCGGCATTCGCCGAATGCATCAAGCGCTGGGAAACCGGTGACGGATTTGAGAGCGTGGATCGGCAAGATCGGTCGAAGGCGGAGATTTTGCAGTCCCTCGTCCCGGGATTGCCTCCCTACGACCGGAACCGACGGCTTTCGCGGAGCAGGCCGCCGCGCCAGGAGGCCCGGAAGGGCAAGCGGAGGTGAGATGTTGCCGGCCGGAGCGGTCGCGCACTGCCAGCGCAGGAGCGTGCCGGCCGCGCCGTTGAGGCCTGGCGGCGTCTCTGCTCCTACCGCGACGTCTCGGGAGGGGGGAGCGTCGGCTCGCGGCTCGGTACGGTCTTGCGTGGCGTGAAGCCGAACTGGACGAGCAGGGGGGCGGTGAAGCCGAACCGGCCTTTGAGGCTCGCTCCGATGCGCCCCCGGATGTTGTCGCCCCGCCTGCCGAGAGCCCGGATCCTCAAAGTGATCTCCCGCAGCTTCCGCTCCTGCACCATCCGCTCCGCCCGCAACGCCACGACATCGTCCGCGAGCTGGCCCAGCTCGCGGAGATCTCCTTCGATCTGAGGCACTTCCACCAGAAATTCCTGCGCGTTCTCCACCAGGCTGCGCCAACGCCCGACGCGGGCGAACAAGGACCTGTCTTTAGTCGCCATCCGCGATCCTCCGTCGCTGGGAGACGATTCTTCGCGTCACCCCACCACGGAGCTTAACAGCACAACCGTCGAGTTGGGAAGCGCGGATATAGCGGCGACAGCTCAGGCAAAGCGACTCAACATCTTTGGCCTGAAGCTCAAAAACAATCGGTCAGCGCTTCAGGATGAGGCTCTCTACATTGGAAACCTGTGATGGAACATCAGAGACAGAGGTCTCAAACCAAGAAGCACAGTGCCTGTGCAGGCAAGCGCTGAGACTGTGCCCAAGACTCTGTGTCTGGGAACCGGCATGGCGCGGCCTGCCGCCGCTAAAAACCTCACGGCTCCCTCACGGCTCCCTCAAGCATCGCTCCGCCGCGCCGGGGGACACTCGCTGCAGGACAGCGGGCCGCCGCCCTGACGCGGTGGCCGACGAGGAAAGGAGACCTTCATGCGAGCAAGAGTTTTCGGTGCGGCCCTTCTTCTGATGACGGCGGTCTGTGGCGGCGCCGCCGCGCAGGAGCCGGTGTGGCAACGCTTCGAGGTGGAGCGGAACAGCTTCTCCAAGAAGGTGACCTTTCAACCGGTGGATGGCTCCCGCAAGATGGTCATGAAGTACAAGGGCATCCCGGTCGCCTGGGGGAGCGCGATCCAACTGCTCGTCGATCCGGACGTCTATGAGAAGCAGTCGCACCGCGTGCGGTACCGCTTCCGCCACCCCCTGTCCGAGCGCCGGATGGTGTTGCTGGCGCGGGCGAAGAGTCACCGCGTGGGCCCGGTGCCGATCCGCAGCGAGGACACTCTGCCGGTGGTCGAGCTGTTCGCGGACGACGAAGAGAGCCCGCGCGGTACCTTGCGGTACGATGACCACGCGCGGGTCCTGTTCGCAGGGCAGATCGAGGAACGCCGGATCGAGATCGAGCGGGTGTCCGAGGATACGCCTCCGGATGCCGGCGTGCTCAAGTACCTGCTGTTCCCCTACCCGGTGTCCGGCACTTTCGTCATCCGGGTGGATGGGCGGGAAGCCGCGCGGTTCAACCAGTGGCCGCAGCACGGGGTGACCTCCCCGTATGACCTGGAGCTGGACGCGGGTGCGGATCCGGTGACCCGGGAGGATGCGATGCTGGCGTTCGTGGTGTTCGACCTGATGAAGGACTTCGTGAACAGCGCGGGCTGACCGGCGCGGGGCAAGGCGATTTCTGTGCCACGGCGGGGGCTCGACAGGCTGCGCATCGTTCTGGTCTTCGTCCTCGGGCTCGCCGGGGGCGCCGGAGCGGTGCGCGCCGATCTCTGGTACGTGCACTATGAGAAGGCCGAGCGGGCGCTGGCACAGGAGAAGTGGCGCGAGGCGGTCGGCGAGCTGCGCCAGGCGATCGAGCGCAAGGGGGATTCCGGAGCCCGCGTCCGCTCCTACGGCATGAAGGTCGTCGACTACTTCCCCTATCTCAAGCTCGGCATCGCCTACCACCATCTGGGAGAGCAGGCGGCAGCCCTCGAAGCGTTCGACACCGAGGAGCGGCTCGGCGTCGTGCAGAGCGTCCCGGCCGCCCGCCGCGAGCTGGAGCGGTTCCGGCAGGCCGCCGTCGATGCCAAGCGCCAGGCGGAGCGGGCCGACGCCCGCCGCGGCGTCGACGAGATCGTGGCGAAGAGCCTCGCCGACGCCCGGCGCCTGGAGGGAGAGGGGCGCCTCCAGGAGGCGATGAACGCCCTCGCACCGGGCCTGGCGGCGAACCCGCAGCAGCGCGAGCTGGTCGACCTCATGGCGCGCTTGAGCGCGCGCGCGATCGAGGAGGAGGGGAGGCGGCGCGAGGAGGCGGCCGACGCGGCCCGCCGCCGGCTGGAGGCCGTCACCGCCCTGCCACCCACCCCCACCGCGGCCCCGCAGGTCGAAAAACTGCGCGAGGAGCTGGTGGAAGCCCAGGAGGCCGCCCGGCCGGACACGCTGATCGAGGACACGCTGCGCGCCGCCGCCGCCCATCTCGCGGCCGGCCGGTTCGAAGAGGCGCTGTCGGCCGCCAACCAGGTGCTCGCGCGCGACCGCAAGAACCCCGCGGCGCTCCAGGTGGTGCAACAGGCCTACCTGCGGATCAGCGAACAGCTTCTCGCCGCCACCGGTGGAAAACCGGCGGAGAACATCCCGCCGGCCATCCGCTTCGCCGACCTGCGCCAGGAGCTGGACGGCGAGCGGGTCGAGATCGTGGAGAGCCCGGATTTCCGCCTGAACGGCGTGGCGATCGACAACTCGCCGGTGACCGTCGCCTTTCTGCTCGATGGCCGGCCGGTCGCCGGGAGCAGCTCGCCGCAGGTGGTGGGGGAGACCTACGTCACCGCGCTGGGCGCGCGCGCCGACCTGGACGCCGGCCCACATGTCTGGACGGTGACCGCGACCGATGCCGCCGGGCTGCGCGCGCGCAGCGACTACGCCGTGCTCTACCGGCGCCCCTGGTTCCGTTCGCCCTGGCTCTTCGCCGCCGGGGCGGGCGCCGCCGCCGCCGCTGCGGCCGGCGGGCTCTTCCTGCGCCATCGCAAGCACCGGCGCCGCCGCGCGCGGCGGTTCAATCCCTACGTCGCCGGGGGGCCGATCTTCGACGCCGGGCTGTTCTATGGCCGCGAGCCGCTGATCCAGAAGATCCTGCAGACGGTCCACAACAACAGCCTGCTGCTCCACGGCGAGCGGCGGATCGGCAAGACCTCGCTGCTCCACCAGGTGCAGCGGCGCCTGGAAGGGCTCGACGATCCGGCCTACACGTTTCATCCGGTCTATATCGATCTCCAGGGGACGCCGGAGGAGAAGTTCTTCGCCACCCTCGCCGATCAGATTTTCGACGTGCTGGAGCCGGTGTCCGACCCCGGCCGCGAGCCGGCGCTCTCCCGCGCGTCCTATTCGCATCACGATCTGGTGCGCGAGCTGCACGGGCTGCTGCGCCGCCTCCAGGAACGGAGCGCGAAACAGGTCAAGGTGGTGTTGCTGATCGACGAGGTGGACGAGCTGAACGAGTATGACCCGCGGGTGAGCCAGAGCCTGCGGAGCCTGTTCATGAAGCGTTTCGCCGAAAATCTCGCCGCCGTGGTGGCCGGGGTGCGCATCCGCAAGGAATGGGAGAAGGAGACCAGCCCCTGGTACAACTTCTTCGAAGAGATCGAGGTCGAGCCGCTGTCCTCGGAGGCGGCGGCGCGGCTGGTGCAGGAGCCGGTGCGCGGCACGTTCCGTTTCGCGCCGGGCGCGGCGGAGCGGATCGTCGAGCTGGCCGGCGGAAAACCCTTTCAGATCCAGCGGCGGTGCCTGGCCCTGGTGCAGCGCCTGCACGAGCAAGGGCGGCGCACCGTCACCCGCGAGGACGTCGACGCGCTGGAGCGCGAGAATGGCGGAGCCGGGTGAGCGCCGGTTCCGTACCTTTCGTGATCGGTCAGTGGGTCTCCGGCCCGCGCTTTTATGGCCGCGAGGCCGAGATCGCGGAGCTGCTGGAGGGGCCGCGCCGCCGCTCCTGGATCGTCGGCCTGCGGCGGATCGGCAAGACGTCCCTCTTGAAACAGCTCGACCATCTGGCGGGCCGGGACGGCCGGTGCCTGCCGGTGTTCTGGGATCTCCAGGGCGTCGCCGGCGTCGCCGATCTGGGACTCTCTTTCACCGACGCATTGCTCGACGCCGAAGAGTCGTTGGAGCGTTGCGGGATCGCGCTGCCGGAGGTCGAGGACCCCGATCTCTTCACGTCGCTGGCCCGGCTGGCGGATGCCCTGGAGCGCAGCGGCGCCACTCTCCTCCTGCTCTGTGACGAAGCGGATGAGCTGGCCGGTCTGGACGCCGCGGCGCCGGGCCTTCCCGGCCGGCTGTGGCAGGCACTGGAGGTCTTCCCGGCCGCGCGCGTGGTGCTCGCCTCCTCGCCGCGGCTGACCCTGGGAGAGCCGTTCGCGCCGCCGCTCTACCTGGGAGGATTGACCGAAGACGCGGCGCGCGCGCTGGTCCGCCAGAGCCGGCTGCCGGACGGGGCGCCGCGTCCGGCCTTCGACGACGCCGGGGTGGAGAGGGTTCGCACCGCCTGCGGCGATCACCCGATGCTCCTGCAGATGGCCGCCAAGCGGTGGCATGAGCTCGGCGATCTCGACGAGGCGCTACGCCAGCTGGCCGCCGACCGCACGGTGCAGCACCTCCTGGCGGTGGACTTCGATCTGCTCACCGCCGCCGAGCAGGCGTGGCTGCGCGCTCTGGCGCAGGAACCGGGCGCCGCGGCCCCGGATGGCGCCGGCCGCCTGCCCGCGCTCGGTCTGGTCCGTCCGGGCGGGCCGGCCGGCTGGCGGCTCGCACATCCCCTGCTCGCCGCGTGGCTGCGGCGTTGAGTCGGCGAAACCTCATCCGGACCTCGGACCATCCTCAAGAGTTTTTTCTCCTCACCTGCCAGGCTGATTCTCGACGGTTGCGCATGCGGCGCGGCCGGCTTTCGAAAGGAGAATCGGTCATGCATCGCACGATCTGGACGGTCTGCAGTCTCGGATTTGCTCTCACGTTGTTCGCCGCCGGCGAGGCCTTTGCCGGTGACGAGACCGGCTGGCGGCTCAAGCTCTCCGGGATCTCCGCGCAGTCGACGGCCGCCGGCAGCCTCGACAGCTCGCTCGGGGGCGGCCTGGGGATCGAATACCGGGCGTCGCGGCGCCTGGGGGTCGAGCTGTCGGTGGCGAGCGTCGAGATGGATGATGAGGAAGGGCTCCAGTTCTTCGGCACGGAGATCCTGGTGATCGCCTCGACGGTGCAGGTGACGCCGCTCCTCGCCCAGCTCAACGTGCACCTCACCCCCGACCGCCGCGCCGATTTCTATCTGGGACCGGTCGTCGGCCGCATGCAGTACGGTGACCTGCGGGTGGAGATCCGCAGCGACCTGGCGGGGGAATACCTGCTCTCCGAGCCGGTGGCCACCAAGGACGGCTACGCCTGGGGCGCCCACGTCGGCCTCGACGTTCCGGTCGGCGCGCACGGTGCCTTCTTCACCGCCGGAGCCATGTATCTGCAGGCCGAGGTGGAGACGGTGGGCGAGCGGGACGAAACGGAGGGCGACGGGCACGTCGATCTCGATCCGCTCCTCGTCCGGGCCGGATTCGGCTACCGGTTCTGAGCTCAGAACGTATAGATGGCGGAGAGGGAGGCGGTCTTGGCGTTGTCGGAGACGTCCCCGGCGAGGTCGAGCTGCCACGGGGGTGCGGCGAGGCCGAGCCCGAGGGAGTAATGGGTGATTTCTTTCGGGAAGAACAGCACCAGCTCTTTTTCGATCCAGGTTCCGGCGCGCACCGCGAGGATCGGGGAGCGCCGGAGCAGGGCGTATTCGGCCCCCACGTGGAACTCCCAGGCGTTGTGCTCGGCCGGCACGGTGCTGCTGCCCCGCAGCATGCCGGCGTAGCCGACGTAGTCCACCTCGGTCGCCAGGGTGAGGCTTCCCCCGAGCAGCCGCCACGCCAGGCCCGCCCCGGCGACGTCCGGCACCTCGAACGCCGCGCGGTTGCGGGATGGCGGACCGGGGAACGACGGGCCTCGGGAGACGGTGGTGCCGCCATCGACCTCCGGCCCCTGGCGATAGAACAGGCTGCCGGTGAGCTGATCGCCGAACCGCGCCAGCACGCCGGCATGGAGGGTCACATCGGTCCCTTCGGCCGTCAGGCGGCTGGTGGAGACGAGCAGGCTCGGGAGAAACGTGGCGGGTCCGAACCGGTCCTGGCCGTCGGGGAGGTAACTGGAGGATTGCATGCGCAGGGAGACGTCCGAGATCACGAGCCCCAGCCCCAGGCTGAAGCGGTCGGTCATCCTCCAGCCGGCCGCGCCACCCGCGGAGGTGATGGAGAGGTCCACCGTCTCGCGCAGCGCCGGCGAACGGCTCCGGCCGGAGAAGACCCCTTGCGAGGTGGTTGCGTCTTCGAACTGTGCGAGCCGATGCCCATAGAAGGCGAAGGACCAGCGTCCCTTGGGGAGGACCACGGAGGCGAAGGAGGGACCGAAATCCTGGCTGTGGTTGCGTTGGAACAGAGGCCCGACGTGCGTATCGATGCCCTGTCCCGTAGGGGTGCCGTCCACCCGCCCCCCGGCGATATGAGGCGGGGAGCGTCTCCACATCCGCATCTCCAGGGAGACCTCGGGCTCGGCGAGCTGCACCAGGCCGGCGGGATTGGCATAGGCCGCCGTGGCGTCGTCCGCCAGGGCCGCGAACGCGCCGCCGAATCCGAGGCTGCGGGCGCCGGGATTCGAGAAGCTGAAGTCGAATCGCGAAAGGGTCACCGGCTGCGCGGAAGCGCCCGCTGCCAGGCCCAGAAGGGCGAGGCAGCCGGCAGGTGCGAGGAAGGTCGTCCAACGTTCGCGGCGCATGGTGTCCTCCGTGCCAGAGCCTAGCATGCAGGCGGCCTCCCTCGGATTTCGGCGATCGGTCCTCGTTGTGTACCATCAGCCGTGATGGATTCCCGCCGCGCCGATTCCGCCGAGGCGCCTTCCGAGCTGCAGCTCGCCGACTGGCGGGTGCAGCCGCCGTTGAACCGCCTGGTGCGCGGTGCGACGACGGTGCGCATCGAGCCGAAGCTGATGGACGTCCTGGTCTTCCTGGCCCGCCATGCCGGGCAGGTGGTCTCCAAGGACGACATCGCAGGCGCCGTCTGGCCCGAGGCGTTCATCTCCGAATCGGTCATCTCGCGCGCGATCGCCGGCTTGCGCCGGGCGCTCGACGACGACGCCCGGGAGCCGCGCTTCATCGAGACCATCGCCAAGCGCGGCTACCGGCTGCTCACCGCGCCGACCGCCGCTGCGGTCTCTTCGCCGATGGGTCCGGCCGCGCCGGCCGCGGTCTCGCCTTTTTCCGCCGGCCAGTGGGTGCGCGGCTCCCGGTTCTTCGGCCGTTCCGCGGAGATCGCCGAGATCCTGGAAGGGCCGCGCAACGGCGTCTGGCTGCTCGGTCCCCGGGCGGTCGGCAAGACGTCGCTCTTGAAGCACCTGGAGCTGTTGACCGGGGAGGATCCGGCGAGCCGCTTCATCCCGCTGTTCTGGGACCTCCAGGGGAGCACCGAGCCGGACGAGCTGCACGCCGATTTTCTCGCCGCCGTGGCGGACGCCGGGGAACGCCTCACCGCCGCCGGCATCCGGTGGGAGGAGACCGGCGGGGACGACCTCTTCGAGGCCCTTGGGCGCCTGCGCCGGGCGGTGCGCGCCCAGGGCCGCAGCCTTCTCCTTTTGTGGGATGAGGTCGAGGAGCTGCTCCCTCTGCAGGCCCGGTCTCCCACCTTGCTTCGCAAGCTGCGGAGGTCGCTGCAATCCCAGGAGGGCATTCGCACCGTGATGGCCTCGGGGCCGCGCCTGTGGGCGCTTGGCGACCGGCGGGACGACACCTCGCCCTTCCTGCATGGTTTCGCGCCGCCGCTCGCCCTGGGGCCTCTGGAGGACGGCGCGGCGCGCGCCCTGCTGCTCCAGGGGATCGCCGACCCTGCGATGGTGGAAGAGCTCCTGCTACGCAGTGGCCGCCAGCCGAGCCTGCTGCAGATGCTCGGCACCCGCCTCCGCGAGCTGGGGGACCTCGAACGCGCCACCGAGGCCGTGGCCACCGACCCCACCCTGCGATCCTTTCTGGAAGGCGGGCTGGAGATCACCCATCCGGCGCTCAGGCGGTGGCTACCCGGGGGGCAGGGCGGATAACCGCCCCGCCGCGCACAACCGTCGCCCCCCAGAGTGCCGCCTCGCGCCCCCTGGGAGCGGTTGCACAACCTGCCGCGATCTCCCGCCTGGCAAGGCCTTCTCGGCTGGCGCAAGGCCTGCCCCCCGGGCCCCATGAGCCTCCCGGAAAGAGGCCGGCCGGGCGGCGCCGCCGCGGGATTGGAGCCGACCGTGGTTTGGACTAGACTGCGCAAGTCCGGACAACGCCTGTCGCCGCTTGGAGGAGTCATGAATTCGCACAACACCCGGCGCGATCTCTTGCGGGTCGGAGCTCAAAGCGCTCTGGCGGCCGCGGCCTTTGGCGGGATGTGGGGTCAACCGGTCAGGGCGGACCCGTCCGGGAATGGAGGGGAGACCGGGAGGCTGTGGCCGGGTTTTCCCCGGCAAGACCAGAAGCTCGTGGCCGAAATCGTGGGTGCATCCCATTTCAACGAGCAGCGGGTCAAGGAGCTGTTGAAGGCTTACCCCGAGCTGGTGAACGCCTGTTGGGATTGGGGGTTCGGAGATTGGGAGACGCCGCTCGGTGCCGCGTCCCACGTCGGCCACCGGGGAATCGCCGAGCTCCTCCTCGCCCAGGGTGCGCGAATCGACATCTTTGCGGCGGCCATGTTGGGCCTCACCGGCATCGTCAAGGGGTTCGTCACCGCGCAGCCGGGTATCCAGCGCACGCTGGGGCCGCACGGCATCCCCCTCCTGGCCCATGCCATGGCGGGGGGGCCGCCGGCCGCCGACACCGTGGCCTATCTGGAGAGCCTCGGCGATGCTGGTGTGGGGTTGAAGTCCACCCCCCTGGCGGCGGAGAACAAACAGCGGTATCTGGGCCAGTTCGCCTCCCGGCAAGACGATCTCAAACTGGTGTGCCGGCTCAACAATGCGGAGCTGCTGATCGTCGATCTCCAGGCGGGCGCATCGCAGTCGAACGGCCGGATCATCCATTTCCTCGGGGAGGACGAGTTCTTCCCGGCCGGTGTTCCGAGTGTCCGCCTTCGCTTCGCCGTGGAGAAGGAGAAGGTGACGTCGGTGACGATTCGCGGGAGTGTCCCCGAGGTGACTCTGCTGCGAACAGGGGACTGAGCCGCCCCGGCAGCCCGGGGCTCAGGCTCCGCCGCGCACAACCGTCGCCTCTCAGAGCACCGCCTGGCGCCCCCTGGGAGCGCCGGCGTCTCGCCGGCATTCAAAAGAAGAATGGGCCGAAGGCCCGGTCGAATCACCTTGCGTCGCCGCCCCTGCGGCGCGGTGCCAGGTAAGTGTGGGGCCCAGCTGAAGAAGAGGCGCGAGGAGCTCTGGCGCTCGTTTGCCGACCGGTGAGCCTTTTTCTCCCCGTTCCTCGCGTAGGAAGGCAAGGAGGCTCCCGGTCACCGCGGCGATGAGACTCTGCCGACGGGCCTGGGCCTTGACCATCCTATGAACCGATCGGCTCTCGCGCTGGCAAGCTTCTTTCTGCTGGCTGCCCCCCCGGCACACAGCACGCTTCCGGCGCAGGGCCGAGGCACGGACGTTGTCTTGCTGGTCGACCGGTCGAAGAGTCTTGTCCAAGTCGACCCGGACGACGTCCTCACGCGCCGGGCCGCCCGCCTGATCGTCGACACCGTTGCCGCGACCTCGGTGCTCTCCGGAGGGCCGGTTCGTCTGGCCGTAGCAGAGTTCGGTGAAGAAGTGCGGCAGCTCCGTCCCCTGACCCCCCTTCGTGGCCCGCTTGAGATCGGCGGTTCGGATATCCGCTACGAGCGTACCGACTTCCTTCCATCTCTGAAATTCGCAGAGCAGGTCCTTGTGGCCGGCGCAACCAACAATCGGCGCCTGATCTTCCTCCTCACCGATGGGCTCCCTGCATTGGGCGCAGAATCCCCATCCCGGGAAGAGCTCGCAGCCGGCGGCCTTGGGAGCCTGATCGCAGGTCTGAAAGGCAATGGAGCCGAGCTCTTCCTGGTCGCCATCCACGCGCCTCCTCAAACCGCGAGAGATTGGCGACCCCTGCTCGCTGAAGGCCACTACCTTCAGCTCCATACCGAGTCAGACTTTGCCCGGATCGGAGTGCAGCTCCTGAACGAGCTGACCGGCCGGCGCCTCCGGTCTCAGCTCGCTGAGCCCGGAGAGATGATCCTCTCTCTGTCGCTTCCTCAGGAGAGCTCGGGTCCGCCTGTCTTGCTTCTCGCGCTCAAAGGCTCGAGCCTGGCCCGCTTGAGCGTGTTTGATCCCCAAGGCCAGCCATGGCCTCCAAGCCTCGGTAGTCCGGATGCCCCCTATGAGTTCTTCCTGCTCCGTGGTGGCTCTCCCGGGCCCTGGCGCTTTGTGGTGCGGGGTGACGTTGAATGGGTCGGTGTGCAGGAAGCAGCCGGTACGGCTGCTCCCAATACACAGGGCCCAGGCTCTCCAGTGCCTGCGGCCTTGCTTCCGATGGGAGTGGGCCTCCTGGTAGTTTGGTTGCTTCCTTTTGTCCTCGGCTATTGGATAGGTCGTGAAAATGAGCAGGCCCCTGAGGCTACTGAAGGTGAGCGAGCTGCTCCAGCTGAAGTTGGCGAGGAGCGAACCACGCCAGCTGAGGTAGTTGACGTCGAAGCACTGAGTCGCGAAGCGGACCAACTCGTGAGAGAGAAACGGTGGCAAGATGCGGAGAGGATACTCAGCTCAGCGCTGACCGCTGTCCACACCAAGGCATCTGTAGCCAGGCTTACTGGCAGGGACATCCTTCGGAAGATGCTGGGCATGTACCCGGACCAGATAAACGAGCAGAAGAGGATTCTGCACGAGCAGCTTCATGCAGAACCGGCGCGAGAAGCCTTGCAGACTGTCGCTCAGATTCTCCAGGACCGGTGGAAGGCCAAACCTGACCTGTTTTTCTCTGAATTTTACTACTTCCGTGACACTTCCCGAGGCCCGGCCCTGATCGCAGAGCTGAGTCAACTGGATTCCGGGAGAGACGACCTCGGCCATTTCCTGCGTAAGGTTGCAACCCAGAGCGATCGACTTCAGCTCTGGATGGACGACGAACGATGATTGAGCCTCACAAAATCCAGGCCTTGAGAAGCATGGCACGCACGCTCCGCGAAGCTCCCGGCAGGTCGGGCTTGCAGTCCCCTTCATTCCAGCTTGCGTCCTTCTATGACTTTCTGGCCGACCTCGCCTCAGGGCGTCTGGTTACCCAGCGGCACGAGATTGCAATCGAGCTCATTTACCCCCGCTTCCAGGAGCTCGCCCGGCTGGCCCGAACTGCTTTCTCGCCCCAGCGCTCCAGTGAGATGGTCCTCAACCTTCGCTGGTTCAAAGAGAACCTTGAGAACCCATTGGTCTGGCCGGGTCCCGAGGCAGGTATTCTCTATACTGTCGCCAAGGAGTGGTTGAAGCGCCTGCTGTCAACGGACGTGAAGGTTCAACTTGAAATTCTTCTCTGTCCCTCGCTCCTGCCGGCGGCCGAGGGCTCTCCAACAATATCGGTTCGCAATGCCTCCATCATTCCTGTCTCAGATATTGAGTTGTCGGTCTGCCTCACGGAAGAGGCAGAGCCGCCATCCCAAGGACCGCCGGCAACTGCCGACGCCATCTGGGAGGCGCTTCCGGCGCCGAGCCTCCTGCCGCCGGGAGAGACCACCCTCATTCAGCTCCCCTTCGACGAGAAAACTACCGGCCGTCTCACCTTCCGGTGGCAGTGCGTAGCCCCCGGGCAAAGTGGTCCCCACATTGAAACGATCAGGCTTCCTGTGGCACGCCCCAGAGGGGCCGTTGACCAGGGAGACGATCGATATAATCCGTTTGTACCGAATCTTCCCATAGATCATGCCGATTGCTGGCTCGTACTCGCAAAGGGATCCCACGCAGCCCTTGTGGGGAAGATTCTCTCGGAGCTCTCCCTGAGCCTGGGAAAGGTACTCGACCTTCGTGGACTCCGGCGGAGCGGCAAAACGACGGTCTTGCGGCGGCTTGCCGCCGAGTTGGAGAAAGACTCTCCACTGTTGCCGGTGTACATCGACATCTATTCCTGGTGGTTGCCCCTCGAAAATCGCGGCGAGTCGATTGATGATGCGGGCCTGTATTACGAGATCGCCGACTCAATCCTGCGAACTACATGGAGGCTCGGGCTCGATGTGCCTCTCAGCGAGCGATTCACTCGTGATTTCGAGAGGAACGAAGACGGCAGCCCTCGCCTCCAGCTTCCATTTGTACGGTTCGAGCAATTCTTGCAAGTGCTCGCCAAGGACCTGCCTGGCCGCCGCCCCCTTCTCCTCCTAGATGAAATTGACTCATGGCTCGATAAAGCCCGCTTCAATAGCGGCTCGGTGGCACTGTTTCGAAAACTTGAAGACCTTGCTGAAGGTCGACTCTGTTCGGCAATCCTGGCCCACACGACATCGGGCGCTCAGTGGCAAAAGCATTTCGCAGACCAGATTCCCAAAGCGACCTTCGAGCGAATCGAATTTCTGGAGCGCCGGGATGTCGAAGATCTCGTGCGTCTGCTGCCGGCAGAGTGCACTGCTTGGGCGTCGGAGCTTCTCTGGAAGCTTACCGGGGGGTGGCCCGGATTGACTCAGTTGTTGCTGCATATGATTTACGAGGATCTGGTTGCAGCCAGCGAGTCGGCCAAAGAGCTGCCGGTGGTCGACGCAGCTCGTGTCAGAAGCATTCTGGCCAGCTTCTTGGGCTCACCGGATTGGATGGCCTCTCGAAGTCACCTCCTTAGCAGCTTCGAGCCAGGTGAACTAGAGGCCTTCCGGCATTGGGTTGCGGACGGTTCCTTGAATCCAGCGACAGGTGAGTTGAGTTGTACCGGAAGCATGTTGGAGGGCGGCAGGGAAGTCGTGCGAGGTCTTCAAGAGAAGCAAGTTCTGTGGCCTTTGCCGGCTGACTCTGAGCGCCATCAACTTCGAGTAGGAATCCTTGGCCTTGTCCAGCTCACCGCACGCGAGGCTGCCGAGGCGGTGGATGGGGTCATCCATCCATGAGCCAACATCCTCCTTCATTCATCGGAGTCCCGGGAAGCCGCGAGGCTGCCGTCGAGGCCATCCGGAAATTTCTGCACGACAACCATAGGGGCTACTCCTGCAATGTTTTCGGCGTGGCCATGATCGGAAAGTCGGAGACCGTGACAGCGGCCATCGAAAAAGCAAAAGGGAGGAAAAAGATAGCAGTGTTTCCAAATGATCACATTCAACCTCTGAGCCTCGAGCGCCTCTATGAGACGATACGGACATGGTCAGAGTGGGGTCGGCGCAGCCCCCGTGCAATGGAATTGACGCGCTTCCCAGATTACAAGACACCCTTGGACTTCTTGTCCGAGATAAACAAGATGCTAGACTGGCTGAACCCGAGTGAAGCCGTCGTCTTGCGTATTCATATATCAGAAGCGGTCGATATGTCTTCTCAGAGGTTGGCGGAGATACTCAGGGCGGCTACAAACGGCGGTAGTCCCAGCCGCAAGATGATTCTCGAGATGCGCCGGCGGCTTTCGGCCGTCTTCTTTTCTGATGCGGGATTGCACGCCACTCCGGTCGCTATCCGCGGACTTTATACAGCCGAGGCAGAGAAGCTGGTCTTTGATCAACTGGCGGGCGATTGCGGTGCGGCTAAAGCGGCATTGGTTGCCTCCGCCGGGCGACGGTGGTGTGGCCGGCATCCAGGCCTTCTCAAGGCCTTTGTCGGCGGGGCGAAAGATTTCTGTGACCGTATTCGAGCGGCGGACCTGAGTGAGATCCGTCCCTCCTTCTTCTCGGAGCTCTTCGATGGTGAGCTCTCCTCGTTGGCTGGGGATGTGAGTGCCATTCTCGGGACACTTTCGGAGCAGGCAAGGGAGCAGGTCTACGAGCCTCTGCCGGATGACCATGTTCTTCATAGCGACCTGGCGAGTAGCGGCCTTACCTGCGGTGACCGCCGGCAACTGCCCCTGCTCGTGCGCCGTGTATGCCAGAAGCTGCGCATCTTCATTTCGTATGCCAGCGAGGACCGTGAGAGGGTGGAGGAAGACGTCGTGGCGAGCCTTTCAACGGTCAGCTTGTTCAAGGTGACCTGGGATCGGAATCGAGACATTCTTAGCCCGGGCGACGGCTGGGAGGAGCTTCTGCTGGAGAAGGTGAAGGCCTGCGATGCGTTCCTCTTCGTCAGCACGGGCGCCTCTCGCAAGAAGCTAGGCGAGGACGGAATGCTTCGGAGAGAGTACGACCTCGGTCGTAGCCGCAAAGACCGCCTTCTCATTCCCGTCGTCTTCGGTAGGGCCGAGGTGCCGGTCAAGGTGCCAGAGGAGATCAGCTCGTGGCAGGGGGCCAACCTCCCGGACGACCTGGACAGCCTCGTGGAGCGGCTGAAGAAGAAGCGCGAGGAGCTCTGGCGCTCGTTTGCCGACCGGTGAGCCTTTTCCCTCCCTGGCCTCGCGTCTAGAGGTAGGGGAGCGCTGTACCCCAGCGGAGGCTCGGATGCCAAGCAAGGTCTGGAGGCTTTGGAGGCTTGTCGTGAGATTGGGTGCCCTAAGCTCGGTTCTCACGCTGGTCGGGGATTTTATCAACATCATTGAGAAGTTCAAACTCCTCGGAGTGGAGCCGCCGGTCGTCGTCTTCGAGGACTACCCTCCGAACCCCCTCCCGGCGTGCCTCTACACCGAGACCTTCAAGGCAGAGGCCGAGCCGGCCTTCCATCACAACTGGTTCGAATGGGCTGCCGGAATAGGGCCGCTTGAAGAAAGCGCCTACGAGCGGGCCGAGCACAAGATCTGGAAAGGCATCAGGGTGGGTGGGCAAGGTGGTGAAGGCTCCGCCGATGACATGGGACAACCAGCCTCCGAGGCAGCCGGCCCTTCCTATGGTGAGCGGTTGGCCGGACAGGGCTTCAAGCTTGTCCGCCGCAAGTTCTATTTTGACCGGCACGGCTACCATGCCGAGGTGATCATGGGCCGCCCCCTGCCGCTCAGCAAGGCCGAGAACAATGCCGGTTGTGAGATCAATCTCGACCGCGGGCGCACCGAGGTGCTGCGAGCCTCCCGGCCCTTCACCTGCGAGACGCTGCACAAGGTCCTTGATGAGGAGGCCAACCGTATCACCGGCGTCGATACGGCGGAGCGGTGCTGGGTCAGCTACTCGTACGAGATCAATCCCGCGAATCAGCAGGTCCACTTCGAGTGGGAAAATTTCATCCGGAATCCGGAAGAGGAGGAGATCAATGGCACCATCTGGGACCTGTAGTCTGATCCGCGGCGGGCTTCTGATCCTCCTGCTGACCGCTGTGTTGTCGAGTGCGGCTCAGGCGCAACGGCCTGCAGGCAACGCCGGCGGTGGGCGGCGCGAGGTGGTCTACGACTACACCACGGGAGTCAACCTGAATCTTTACTTGCTGATTCCTGGGAACGCCGAGTGCGACCTGAGCGACTGCGAGAGGAGCGCCGAAGCGCGCCAGGAGACTCAGCAATTCGCCTATGACAAGGCTTTCGAGCGGATTGACCAGAGCGGGCGGCTCTATAGCAAGGCGAAACAGGACTACTTCGACGCCTTCGAGAAGCTGGTCGAGAAGCAGAAGGGAAGCCAGGCGATCCTCCGGGAGGACGTGCGCTTCCTCAAGGCGGTCGAGACCTTCGACTACCGGAATCAACGGTACAAGTTCGACGTGACTCTCGGTGTGCGTCTGGTCCCCCGGCTCCTCCCGCAGCTCGACCAGTTCTTCCGCGAAGCGCTGGCGCGAGCGCATGTGGAGCGCAGCGAAAACACAATCATCTTTGACCTGACTCGAATCTTCACCGATCTCACCCAGGACGAGAGCTTTCGGCGCGCCCTCGAGGAGCTCTTGAAGAGTGACCAGCTCAGGCAGGCGCTACGCTACAAGGACGACGACACGCAGGCTTTCATCGCGCAGATCCGGGGCTTTGCCGTCAACCAGTACAGCGTCAATGCGGTGATCGGTTCCATCATCGAGCGGGCGGTCGTGCCGGAAATCCGCAAGGTGCTGGACACTCGTCACACCGTGACCGTCACGTGCGAGGGCGGGGCCGACCGGTTGCGCTTCAACGGGACCTTGGCCTACTCGGGAAAGGGCCGGGTTGCCACGAAGGGAACACCCCTCCCGTTGGACTCCGAGGAAGGGAGGCCTCTGAAAGACGGCATCCGGGACAACCTCGCCCTCTCGTTTGCCCGCGGCTACGCAGGCGCCAAGGCTTTGGCCGAGCTTCTGGGTGATCTGAGCACCAACAAACGGGTCCAGGTGCGGTACACGGGACTCGGTGAGGTGGCGGATCGTGCCGGGAATCACCCGGAGAGCCGGCGGATCATCTTCCGTCTGGATCTGGGGCAGAAGATCAAATGAGCAGTACGACCAACGGATCGGTCTCCCATGCGGCGGGCACGCCCCGTGAGGCGGAGATTCTGGAGGACATCCGCCAGCTGGAGGAGGACATGGCGACGGCCCAGGAGATGGCCGGAGACCTTCCGTCCCGCCTGGAAAGCGGTGTCCTGATCGCGCTCGGCGGCCTGGGCCTCCTGGGCGCAGGTCAGGCAACCTCCTGGCTGTTGCAGAGACCGGGAGAGGAGGGCGGCCCGTTGGCGCAAGCGGACTTCGCGCTCAGCATCCTGGCGGCCACCCAGAGGGGACTGCAAAGCCTCGGGGACGGGGGGCGGTCCTTCGCCTTCAGCCTGGGCTGCCTCGTGATCTTCGCACTCGTGGGGCGGCAGTTTCTGACGCGGAGGCCGGAAGAGGACGAAGGGAGTGTTCCTCCCTCCTTCTGGCCGGCCTGGGCGCTGGGTCTGACCCTGGTCATGCTGCCGTTCTACGATTTCAGCAAGATCCAGCCGGCGGTCAACTTCTTCGTCGGGGTTGCCGTGTCCTGTGGTCTGTACGCCGTGGTGCTCCTCCTGCAGAGGAGCGCGACCCTCCAGGAGCTGTTCTCGCAGCTCGACCACCGGTGGATCTGGGGAACGTTGGGAGCCGTCATGATCGGATTGAACGGGCTGATCGCATCAGGGTTTCTCGGGCCCAATCCCCGTTGGGCCTACCTGGGAATCGTGCTCGCCTCGTGTCTTTCGATCCAGATGCTCTCCTTGGGACTGAAGGGAAAGGCATCTGCCGAGGATTCCGCGGTGGCTGGCGCCCGCCGGCGGTTGCTCTACCGGCAGTTGGCGGAGGAGCGCAAAGAGCAGCGCATTCGCGAAGATCTCCGCCGTTTCATCCGCGGATAGGAAGGACGCTCATGGCCGTTTTCCAGAAAAAAGCGACCGCCGATCCTCCGGCACCAGGGCCGGAACCCCAACGGGCACTGCTCGGAGTGGGGGATGAGCTGGCCGGCCTTTCCTCCGAGCTGACCCGGGCGCTCAGTGAGGACTGGCATTGGTCATGGTCCGGCAGCCAGGGTTCCGCTCTCCCCAAAGCCCACGAAACCTACCACCGCTATGGGCAGAGGCTGCGCGAGCTGCAGGTCGAGCCCGTGCGCGCGTTCGAGAGGGTCCAGCGGGAGATCGACGGCCTTCTGGAGAAGACCGTCCGTGACTCCCATAGCCGGCTTGCTTGGTTGGGAGCGCGGATCTGGCAATTGCTCGACAGCGAGATTCCAGATCGCTTGCGACATCAAGGCGAGGTCAAGGAGAAGGTGGCCGGAGTGCAGTTGCTGAAGAATAAACAGACGCCTTTCTACTGGCATCGTTTCTGGTTCATGCTCCTGCCCGCGATCGCTCTGCTGGCTGCCGAGGCGGCGTTGGGTGAGGACATCACCAAGACTGCGCTGCGACTCAGCGGCGACTTGTGGATGCTTTTCCCGGCGGCGCTTCTCTCCCTTCCCCTAATTTTCAAGGAGCTATTGGAATGGGAAGGCCGATCCGTCTTCTACAGGCGCTATCTTCTGGTGCTGACCTTCGTGGTGGTGGCGGCTCTCATTCCTTTGACCTTGCTCCGGTCGGACCAGGCCATGCGCCTGATGCTTCCTTCCCGCGGCGCGCCGATCGTCGCCAGTCCCTTCACGAGCTCGACGGCTGTGCCTACTGCGGCGCCAGGGGCTGGCGGAGCGGACCAGGCTCCTCCCGGGGCGGCACCCGCGAAGGACGCGCGGCCCTCGTGGGCACTGAAGCTGACCTTTCTGTTCCTGGGGCTCCTCTTTCCCATGCTGAGCGGGCTCGCTTTCTGGCGGGCGTTGGAGATGGCTGACGGGCGGAGCGAAATCCGCAAGTGTGACCGACAACTCGAGCTCCTCCACAAGGAGGTGGAGGCCGCGGATGCCAAGCTCTCGGGTCACCGCCTGGAGCTGGTAGGGTATCAGCAGGAGACGGTGAAGCTGGTCGAAGGGCTGGGCGACAGCAACGGGTTTGCCGAGAAGGTGCTGGCGGAGCTGGTCGCAGTGGTTCAGAGTGTGAATGAGAAGGCCGCCGCCGAGCTGATCGGCCGGATCGACGTTCTGCAACCACAAGGTCTCCGAGAGCTGTCGAAACGCTTGGCGATCGAGGCCGGGCGGCTCGCGGGAGGCCGAGACCCTTCGTCGGCGTTGAAGCTCAAGCACTACACGGACCTGCTGGCCAGCCTGGCGCAGATCGAGGCCGGCAAGTCCCTCGAGAAGCTTGCGATGAGCAAGAAGGACATCGTGTGTGCCTCGATCCGCGAAGGGTATGAGTCGTTGCACAACGTCGCCTTCGCCGTCGTCAGACCCTATCGGCCGGAGGAGAAGGCCCAGATGGTTGAAGACCGTGCATTCTATGACGCCCTGTTTCGCAGGCGCCGGCAGGAGGAAGCGTCGTGATCCAGACAGATCGAATTCAGATGTTTCGGCAGCTCTCGGTTCGTCTTGCCTTGGGGCTCGTGATGTTGTTGGGTGTGGCGGGTTGCGGGAAGCCTCCGCTGTCCGTGGTGGTGTTCATCGAAGCGACACCCTGGCCGCAGGTCAACGAGAAGATCCTCAATAAATATCTCACCCCCGTCTATGAACGGTTGGTCCAGACCCAGAAGGCGGTTCATCTCGAGGTCTATGCGATCACCGCCAACACCGAGGCGGATACAGCGGTCCTGACCCTGGACCTGCCGAAGGGCTGGAGGACGACCGAGGAGGCTGAAGCGTTGGCCGGAGAGTTTCGTTCCTTGCAGGAGCGTTACCAACGCGTTTATCCTCCCGGATCCAGCCATCTTGTGGACGTCCTGGGGGCAACGATCGTCCTGGACGGGTTTCTCGGCAGAACCCCCGCGGGCTCGCCGGTGCATGTCATCTATCTCTCGGACATGGTCCAGCAGGAAGAGCTTGGCGCCGAGGAGAGGAGTGATCGCTACGACTTCACCGACCGGCAGAATGCCAAGACCCTGGACCAATGCCGGCAGGATCTCGAACCGGTCTTCAATCGTTTCCTCTCGCATCGGGACCGTTTTCCCGATGTGGCCGCCTACCTCGTGCCTCTCGGGATGGACGAGATCCTGCGGGAGGGCTCCACCCAGACCGGCGTTGTCACCGAATACGTGGTACCGGCCACGACCACGAATCAGGACGAAATCAGGAAGTTCTGGCAGCAGGATTTCTTCGGAGCGTTCCTGAAAGTCAAGTCGGTGGCGCTCTATTTGGGTGGAGTCCAACGGGCGCTCGACGACATCGGTCTTTAGGTCAGGCCGAAAGCGCGGGCGGTCGATTACCAGCCTTCCAGACCGGAGAGCCGGTTCTCGACGGCCGCCTGCCGACGCTCTGCCTCGGCTCGGTTGCGCTCGGTCTGGGCATAACCGGGGATTTCGGTATAGAGGGCCACGGCCGTTGCAAAGCTGCGATCCGCCGCCCGGAGAAGCTCGAGCTCTCTCGTGCTGCCGCGCACGCGCAGGGCTTGGCGGTACAGGTCGCGGCCCTCCGCCAGTTGTCCGTCGGCTTGCAGGGCTGTGACCAGCCGCCGGTCGGCCCCCCGCACCTGCGCCTTGTCGAGGGACTCCTGGAGTCGGGGCAGATCGAGCTGGTGGTAGACGTAGATCCTGGCCAGGCTCAGGTAAGGCGGAGCCCAGGCCACGTCCCATTCAGCGGCCTGTTGAAACGCGGCGATGGCCTCTTCCTGCCGGGACCGCCGGTCGGCCTCTTCCGCTCCCGCCTTTTCGAGCCGTTTGAGGGTGGCGAGAGCCAGATGCCCGCGGCAGTAGGCCAGGCGTGCCCGGCTGGCCGCGTCGCCGGAGTCGAGCTCCAGCAGGGCCGCCAGGTGGCGGCAGGCCGCTTCCCAGTCCGCGATTCGAGAGCGCGCGTCATCTCCGGGGTAGCTGGCGAGGATCGGTGCCGAGGCTCGTTCCAGGGCTTCCTTCATGGCGGCCTCGGCGGCGTCTCCCCCCAGTAAGCTCCAGCGGCTCCAGCGGCGGTAGCGCAGCCAGAGTGCTTCGACCTCGGTTGCAGGAGCGGCGACCAGCTCCTGCTGAATCCGGCCCAACTCGGCCGAAACGAGCATCTGGGAGGCCATGAGAACGGCCAGAAGAGGCACCGCGACGAGGAGCGCAAAGCCCGTCCGCGGACGCCTCGGTGCCGGTGGTACGAGAGAGGAGTCCACCTCTTCGGCTGTGCGCCGACGGGTTCGCACGGTGCCCGGAGACCCCGGCGGAGGCTGGTTCCGGCGTGTCGCCATGGACGGGGTGGGAGAGCGACGGGTCTCCGTGGGAATTCCAATCCTGGGAGGGGGTGCCGGCGGGCGCCCGGCCCTGACCGCCTCGAGGTCGGTGCGAAGCTCGGCGGGCGTCTGGTAGCGCTGCGCAGGATCTGCGGCCAGGCAGCGCAGGAGCACCTGCTGCAACCCGGGCGAGCAGGCGGGGCGCGGTGGCGGTTGCCGGCTGAGAAGCCGAGCCTCAATGGCTTCGTCCGATTCCTCCGAGAACGGAAGCCGGCCGGTGACCATCTCGTAAAGAACGACGCCGACAGCCCACAAGTCGGACTGGAGGGTCACGACTCCTTGCGCCAGCCGTTCCGGAGACAGATAAGCGGTGCTGCCGAACAGGTTGCGGGTGAAATTCCGGGTGACGGAAAGGCTCTTGGCAACTCCGAAATCGAGGAGCCGCACGCGGTTTTCTTCCTGAAGCCGGATGTTCTCGGGTTTGATGTCTCCGTGGATGACGCCTCCCCGGGCGCCGGTGATTTTCGCGGACGCGGCCTGAAGGCTCTCCAGGATGCGGCACAACTGCAGCGCGATGTCGATGGCGGTGGGCTCGGCCAGGGCACCCTCCTTGACGAGAGTGGAAAGCTCGATTCCCTCCACGTACTCCATGATGATCGCGAAGAACTCTCCGAGCTCCTCGAAACCGTAAACCTCTGCCACTTCCGGCACAAATCGATGGAGTTTCTGCTGGAGGGCCGCGCCGCGCCGCTCTGCTTCCAGGACTTCGCGGTCGCCGAAATCCCGCCGAATCAGCTTGAGGGCCACCTGGGTTCCCCGCTCGGAGTCGAGGGCCAACAAGACATCGCCCATCCCCCCGCGCCCGAGATAGCGTAGGAGCACGAAACGGCCGATCTGTTCTCCGCTTTGCATCGCCGTGCCTCCGGAGGGAGCACCGCTTGTATATCATAACTATTCAGGATCAACGCAGGTAGCTCGGGACGAGGCCGCTGCGGATGGGGAGGATCCTCGGTGCAGCGGTTACAGATTGTTCTTCGCCAGGTTGCCTCCCAGGGACAGGCTCAAGCCTCCGGCGGTGTAGGAGCGGTCGGAGCCCGGGAGGTTGGAGTCCAGCTCGATGCGGCTGGCCTGCAGGGTGAGGCTCAAGCCGCGCACCAGCAGGAAGCGGAGCGATCCACCATAGGACACCAGGTCGTCGGTGCGCTCAGGGAGGTCCGCGGAGAAGGCGGTGTAGTCTTCGGCCCCGGTTTCGTAGAAGATCCGGCCCGACGTGCGGTCGTCGCGGCCGACGCCGATGCTGAGCGACAGGCCGAGGCGCCGGTCGATCATGTAGGGATAGTTCCCCTCCAGCGAATACACCAGGTCGCGGCTGCCGTAGGCCCAGAATTCCAGGCGCCGGCGCGGCACGTAGCTCACCGCGAGCTTGCCGGTGACGCCGTCGAAATCGACGAAGCGCGAGCCTTCCGTGGCGCGCAGCGAGCGCGCGGCCAGGTCGGCGAGGAAGAGCAGGTGCGGACGGTTGATCCGCACCTCGACGGCGGGGGCCGTGCCTTCGTTCGAGGCGTCCCGGGTGACGCGGTCGAACGTCACCTTGGACCGCTCGGCACCGAGGCCGACCATCCAACCCTCCCGCGGGTACCAACGCAGGCCGAGCCGCTCCAGCTCCTCGTCGCGGTCGAGCACCGCGAGCTGTTGCAGCACCGGATCGTCGAGGTCGCCGGTGAGCCCTTCCTGGCGCGACCGGCGGATGGAGAGAAACGGGCGCAGGCGTGCGGTCAGCTCCAGCTCGGCGTCGATGCGGGCGAGGTCGACCGCGGTGTTGAGCAGGGTGGGGAGCTCGGGCGTGGCGATCCGTTGCTGCTCCACGCGGCTCGCCGCCGCATCGATGGTGAGCCGGTTGAGCAGGAAGATGCCCTCGATGCCGCCGGAGAGGTTGAGGCGGCGCGCCTCCTCCCGTTTGTTCCACCAGACGTATTCCGGCACCGCCTGGGCGATCCAGGTGACCTTGCGGCCGGTGCGCAGGTGGGTGCGGAAGCCGGCGCCGACGGTGACCGTGAAATCCGCCGGGGTGTCCTTGCGGTCGCCGATCAGGTCGCGCACGTAGGCCGCTTCCCGGAAGCCGGCGATCGGGGTGACGTAAAGAGGGCCGAGCCGATAGGGCGCCTCGTCGATCTCCCGGTCGAGGCGCTCCTGGATCGTCTCGGGACGCCCATCCGGCCCGCCGGGCTGGGTGAAGGTGAGAAACTGCCCTTTCGCAGAACCGGCCAACAGGAATAAGATCCCGAGGAGCCGACGGATCTTGAATGACATGACCTCTCCCCACGGTACGGCCGTCGCCCACGAGCCCGACGCTGCCGAGAAACGGTTCGGCGGCATCATAACCCACTCCGGCCGGCTTCTCACCGCGTGGGTCGGCCTGCTGCTGCTCTGGGCACCTCTGCCGTTCGGAGGGGTGACGCCCTGGGCGCTGGCGCTTCTCCAGGGGCTCGCCTTCGTCGCCTTCGCCCTGGCGGTCTGGTCGGTGGAGCGCCTCGGCGATCTGCGGCCGGCGGCCGCGCCGGCCGCGGCCCTGCTGGGGATCGCCCTCCTGGGCTTCCTGCAAGCTCTCCCCTGGCCGGCCGGATGGGTCGGAGCCCTGTCGCCCGGCCATGCCGATCTGTGGCGCCAGGCGGCGGAGCTCCCGGGTGTGGCGGCGCCTTCCTCCCCCCATCTGAGCTTCGCTCCTTCGGCGACGCGGGGGGCGGCGTTGACCTGGGTGGCGATGGCGGCGGCGCTGCTGGCGGGCGCCGCGGTGGGCCGGTGGCGGGTGCGCCGGCGGTGGCTCCTGGTGGCGCTCGGTGCCGGGGCTCTGTTCCAGATCTTCTTCGGCATGCAGCAATGGTTCGCGCGCTCCGACGTCCTCTGGGGTGTGAAGATCGCCCGCGCACCGCGGCTCCAGGGCACCTTCGTCAATCCGAACCATCTGGCGCTCTTTCTGGAAATGGTCTTGCCGGCGGTCCTCGCCTGGGCCTGGTGGGCGACGCGCCAGGCGCGCAAGGAAACGCAGGTGGAGCGCAAGCTTGTGCTCCTCGCCCCGCCCTTTCTCGCCTGGCTGGTCGTCTTCCTCGGCCTTGCGTTCACCGGCTCGCGGGGTGGATTGCTGGGTGCCGTCGCCGGCCTGGGCGTCCAGGTGCTGGCTCTGGCGGTGGCGCGCCGCCGCTGGCGGACGGCTTTCGCCGGCCTGGGTGTCCTCGGGGCGGGGCTCGCCGTCGTGGCGGCCGTCGGTCTGCGCGAAGGCCTGGGGCGGGCGCTGGAAACCTCCTGGGAGGACGTGGCCCAGGGCGCCCGCATCCAGGAATATGCCGGCCTCCTCGACCTGTGGCGGCGCTTTCCCGTTCTTGGCACCGGGCTGGGGAGCTTCCGCGACGCCTTCCCGCAGGTGCAGCCCTTGCACCTCGAAGGGTCCTGGTGGCATGCGCACAGCGATCTGCTGGAGATCCTGGTCACCACCGGCCTGGTGGGCGTGGCGGTCCTGGTGGCCGGGCTGTGGCCGGTGCCGATCCGTCTCTTCCGCGTGCTGGCCGGGCGTGGGCGTTCGGAGAACCGGGCTGCGGCGCTGGCCGTGCTCGGCGCGCTGGCGTCGGTGGTGGTGCACGAGGCCGTCGACTTCGGGCTGGCCATGCCCGGCAATGCGATCCTGCTGGCGATCCTGGTGGGGGCCGGGATGACCGTGCCGGCTGCGCCGACCGTGCCGGCGGTACCGGTGGACCGCGGCGCCTTACCGCAGCCGTAGCTCTCCGGGCAGGACCCGCCCGCCGCCGACGCTTTCCACGTCGAGGATGTGAAACCCCGTACCGAGCGGGAGGGCCCGGCGCAGCGGCCGGCCGGTCTCGATGGGAAACGTGCCGGCGGTCGCGCCGTCGAGGCGCAGCTCGACGACGGCGCCGCCCGGAGGGACTTCGAGAAAGCTCAGCTCGAATCCACGCGCCGCGGGCTGGACGAGCAGCTCCAGGCGGGCTTTGCCGTTCTGCCAGGCCCAGGAGGTGGCGGGCCAGTCGCGGCGGGCGAAGCTGCGCAGCTTGTCCGCCGCGGCGGCCGCCTCCGCCTCCCGGCCGGTGGTGCGGGAGAGCTCCAGGCGGGCGAGCAGGTAGGCGGGCCGTCCCCACCAGGAGAGGTGCACCAGGCCGAGCGCCTCCTGTGCTTCGGTGAGCCGCCGTGCCTCGGTCATCGCGCGGGCCTTGGCGATCAGGTAGGGAGCCCATTCTTCACTCCACAGCGTCTCGCTGAGGCGTTCCAGGCGGACGGCCTGGCGCACCTCGCCGGCCAGCAGGAGGGCGAGCGCCTCGCGCGGTGGCTTCTGCGCTCCGGCGAGACGGGCGAGACGCTTGAGGGTCGCCGGGGGGAGCGGGCACTCGGCGAGCAGGCAGCGCTCGACCACCCAGTCGAGCTGCTGCGCCAGCCGCTCGGCGGTCTGGGCGCCCACCGGGCCGGCCGGGCAGCGGGAGAGGGCTCCGTTCAGAAGGTCGCGATACCGGGTGTCCGGCCGGGTTTGCGCGGCCACGTCGAGATAAAGGAGCCGCGCCAGCCGCAGATCTCCGTGGGCCACCCGGGCGTCGGCCGCGGCGAGCTGGGCGGAGAGGTGCCTCCAGAGGGCGTGATCCCAGCGTTGGCGGGCTTCGCTGAACGCCGGCCAGTCGCCGCGGTCGGAGTAGAATTTCTGGGCCTGCTGCCAGGCCTCGGGATCGGGGGGGAGAACCGAAAAAGCCTCCCGCCGGTCGACCGCGGCCAGCCACGGGACCAGGAGGAGCCGGCGGTCGCCCGGGTCGAGGAACAGCCGGGCGAGCAGCGCGCGCGTCGCCGCCCGTTTGGGAGGCGAGAGGGCCGGCCAGATCTCCAGGTACGACGCGGCGAGGAAGCGCGTCGGCTCCCGTTTGGCCGGCCCCAGGCGGCGGGCGGCGAGGAGCGGGCCTTCCCAGTCTGCGGCGGAGGTGAACAGGGAGCTGTCGCGGGCCAGGGAGCGGCTCAGGTAGGTGGCGGCGCCCAGCACCAGGGCGGCCTCCCAGGAGCCGGGACGCCCGGCCAGCACGGCGGCGCCCTCGTCGGCGGTCGCAGCCAGGCGTTCTGCCGCCGCGAGCATCTCCTGGCGCTCTTCGGGGGTCCCGGAGGTCAGCGTCGCGGTGTGGGCCATCTCCCCGGCGAGCACCGCCCGCGCCGCGCGCAGGCGCACGCCGTCGATCTCCGGCTCGCGCAGCAGCTCGCGGCCGATGCGCGGATCGAGCGGGAAGCCGATCCCTTCGAGCCGCTCCAACTGGGTCCGGTGCTCCGCGCGCAGGCGGCCGTAGCGCACCGCGGAGAGGGTGAGGAGGGCGAGGCTGATCGCGGTCAGCAGAACGCGCAGCGGCATCCGGAAAGAGTACCTCACCCGCTGATCCAGAGCTCCATGCCGGGTTTCCGGGCGAGGGTGAGCAGCCGTTGCAGGCGGGTGAGGAAGTCGACCAGGCCGGCCCAGCCGAACTCGTCGCCGAGGCGCAGGTCCGCGAGGTCGCTCAGGCCGACCCAGGCGGGTGGAGCCGGCAGGAGCCGCCGTTGCACCTGCCGCGAGAGATCTGCGAGCTCGTTCCAGAGCCCCTCGCGCAGGGGCTCCTCCAGAAGCGTGTCCTCCTCGCGGTTGAGACTCCCCAGCGACCGGAAGGAAGGGAAACCGCCCAGGTGGTCTCTCAGGTAGTCCAGAAGCTCGTCGTCCAGCACCGTGGTGAGCTCCGGAAAGTCGCGGCCCGTCCCATCGAACAGCTCGAGAAATAGCACACAGCCCTCACTTCTTGACCCGCGCCGATTGTAGCGAACCGGTACAGCGTTGTCGCGCCCGCGGAGACGTGACAATCTATCGGCTCGCCGCGGTGCAGGGAGGCTGCCCGCCGGAAGTGAGGAGACCGAGCATCATGACCAACGACCTCAAGGCTCCGCTCAACTGGTTCAGCGGAGGTGCCGATACGGACGTCGGAGAGACCGAGGAATGGCTGACCGCTTTCGAGCAGGTGATCCAGATCGAGGGCCGGGAGCGTGCCCGGTTTCTCCTCGGGAAGCTGGTGGAGAAGGGGCACGAGAAGGACGTCACCCTGCCGTTCACCGGCAATACGCCCTACATCAACACCATCCCCGCCTCCCGTCAGCCGGCCTATGCCGGCGACCGCACCCTGGAGCGGCGGATCAAGAGCATCGTCCGCTGGAACGCCATGGCGATGGTGGTGCGCGCCAACAAGAGGTTTTCCGGCCTGGGGGGCCACATCTCGACGTTCGCCTCGTCGGCCACCCTGTACCAGGTGGGCATGCACCACTTCTTCCGCGGCCGGGGCACGGGCGGCTTCGACGGCGACATGGTGTACTTCCAGGGGCACGGCTCGCCGGGGATCTACGCCTATTCGTTTCTCGAAGGCCGCCTCGGCGCCGGGCAGTTGGAGGCTTTCCGCCGTGAGCTGGAGGCGGGAGGCGGCCTCTCCTCCTACCCGCACCCCTGGCTGATGCCGGACTACTGGGAGTTTCCCACCGTCTCGATGGGCCTGGGACCGCTCGCCGCCATCTACCAGGCGCGGTTCAACCGCTACCTGCGCGACCGTGGTCTGCGCGACAACCAGGGCCGCAAGATCTGGGCCTTCCTGGGCGACGGCGAAACCGACGAGCCCGAGACCCTCGGCGCCCTCACCCTCGCCTCGCGCGAGCGGCTCGACAACCTCATCTTCGTCATCAACTGCAACTTGCAGCGGCTCGACGGGCCGGTGCGCGGCAATGGCAAGATCATCCAGGAGCTGGAGACCGCCTTCCGCGGCGCCGGCTGGAACGTCCTCAAGGTCATCTGGGGGAGCGATTGGGATCCGCTGATCGAAGCGGACAACACCGGCCGGCTGGTGCAGCGGATGACCGAGGTCCTGGACGGCGAATACCAGAAATACGTCGTCGAGCCCGGCTCCTACGTCCGCCAGGAGTTTTTCGGCAAATACCCGGAGTTGCTGGAGCTGGTCAAAGGGTACAGCGATGCACAGCTCCACGCGCTGCGCCGTGGCGGCCATGACCCCGAGAAGGTCTACGCCGCCTACAAGGCCGCGGTCGAGCACCAGGGATCGCCCACCGTCATCCTGGCCAAGACGGTGAAGGGGTATGGCCTGGGGGAGGCCGGCGAGGGCCGCAACGTCACCCACAACCAGAAGAAGCTCAACGACGAAGAGCTGCGCTTCTTCCGCGACCGCTTCGAGCTGCCGATCACCGACGAGCAGGTCGCCGAGGCCGCCTTCTACCATCCCGGGCCGAACAGTCCCGAGGTCGAGTACCTCCGCGACTGCCGCGCCCGGCTGGGAGGGCCGATCCCCTCCCGGCGTGTGCGCAAGGAGCCGCTCCCGGTGCCCAAGGACGGTCTGTGGGACCGGTTCTCCACCGGCTTCGACCGCGAGGTGTCGACCACCATGGTCTTCGTGCAGATCCTCACCCAGCTGCTCAAGGATGCGGTGATCGGCCCGAAGATCGTCCCCATCGTGCCGGACGAGGCGCGCACCTTCGGCATGGAGTCACTGTTCCGCCAGTTCGGCATCTATTCGAGCGTGGGCCAGCTCTACGAGCCGGTGGACAAGTCGATGCTGCTCTACTACCGGGAGGCGAAGGACGGGCAGATCCTGGAAGAGGGCATCACCGAGGCCGGCTCGATGGCGTCCTTCATCGCCGCGGGCACCTCGCATGCCACCCATGGCATCGACATGATCCCGTTCTTCATCTTCTATTCGATGTTCGGCTTCCAGCGCGTCGGCGACCTCATCTGGGCGGGCGCGGACCAGCGCACGCGCGGCTTCCTGCTCGGTGCCACCGCCGGCCGGACGACGCTGAACGGCGAAGGGCTGCAGCACGAGGACGGCCACAGCCTGCTGCTGGCGAGCGTCGTCCCCACCGTGCTCGCGTACGACCCGGCCTATGCCTATGAGATCGCGGTGATCCTGCGCGACGGCCTGGAGCGGATGTACGAGAAGCGCGAGGACGTCTTCTACTACCTGACGCTCTACAACGAGAACTATCCGATGCCGCCGAAGCCGGACGGCGCGGACGCGGGGATCCTCAAGGGTCTGTACAAGCTGAAGGACGCCCCCCCGGTTGAAGCCGGCGCCGCCGACAGCCGGCCGCGGGTGCACCTGCTGGGCAGCGGCACCATCCTGGGCGAGGCGCTGCGGGCGCAGGAGCTGCTCGCCGCGCGCGGTGTGGCGGCCACGGTGTGGAGCGCGACCAGCTACAAGCAGCTCCGCGCCGATGCACTGGAGGTGGAGCGCTGGAACCTGCTGCATCCGGAGGAGGAGCCGCGCCGGTCGTACGTCGCCTCGCTGTTCGCCGGGGACGATGCGCCGATCGTCGCGGTGTCGGACTACATGCGGCTCGTGCCCGACCAGATCGCCCGCTGGCTCCCCGGCCGCTTCCATGCCCTCGGGACCGACGGTTTCGGCCGCAGTGAGACGCGCGAAGCGCTGCGCCGTTTCTTCGAGGTCGATGCCGAGTGCGTCACCCTGGCGGCCCTCCACCAGCTCGCCCTGCATGGGCGGATCGACCGCGGCGCCGTGCGCCGTGCGCTCGACGAGTTGGGGATCGACCCCGAAAAGGCCTACGCGCTGACCTGCTGAGCCGGGGTCTTCACAGATCGGCTATGCTCTCCGCCGTCCGGCGGAGAGCCCATGTCATTCGTCGAAGCCAGGATCGGCAACATCCGGATCACCGGCTTCCTGGGCGAGGGAGGCATGGGGAAGGTGTATGCAGGGATCGACGAGAAGCTGCGGCGCGATGTGGCGTTGAAGGCCCTGCGCGGCGATCATCTCGACGGCGCGGCGCGGGCGCGCCTGTTGCGCGAGGCGCGGGCGCTCTCCCGGCTGTCGCATCCGAACGTCTGTGCGATCTACGACCTGATCGAGGCGCCGGAAGGCGATTTCCTCGTCCTCGAACGGATCCATGGCCGAACGCTGCAGGCCGCCTTGGCGGACGGGCTCGCGGCGGCGGAGAAGCTGCGCATCGCCCGGGAGATCGCCGCGGCCCTCGTCGCCGCGCATGCGCAGGGGATCGTCCATCGCGACCTGAAGCTCGCCAATGTGATGCTCACCGACGCGGGGGCGGTGAAGGTCCTGGACTTCGGTCTCGCCCGCCCATCCGGTGAGGGGGCCGGCCTCGCGGAGGTGCTGGAGCCGGGCGGGATGGACACGGCGGCCGAGTGGACGGCTCTGCTCTCGACCTCCTTCGGCCGGGTGGTCGGGACGGCGGCCTGCATGAGCCCGGAGCAGGCGCGCGGCGAGGCGGTCACCACGGCGAGCGACGTCTACTCCCTGGGCCTGCTGTTCCAGGAGCTGTTCACCGGGCGTCCGCCCTATCCGCCGAATCTGCCGTTGCCTCTGCTACTGATCAAGGCGCAGGAAGGGGACACGTTGCCGGTTTCGGGGATCGACCGGGACCTGGCGGCGCTGCTGGTCCGGATGAAGAACCCCCGGCCGGCGGAGCGGCCCACGGCGGTGGACGTGGCGCACCGGTTGGAGCGCATCCGTGGCAAGCCGAAGCGGCGTCTGCGGCAGGCCACCGCGGCGGCGGTGGTGGTGCTGCTGGTCGCGGGGGCGGTCAAGTACACCCTGGATCTGCGGCGGGAGCGCGATCTTGCGGTCGCCGCACGGGCGGAGGCGGAGCGTGCGCGGGCCGAGTCCGAAGAAGTCGCCCGGTTTCTCGAAGAGGTCTTCCAGGCCTCCGATCCCCGCCTGGGCAAAGGCGGTGACACGCCGGCCCGCGAGCTGCTGGACCAGGGGGCCCGGCGGGTGCGCACGGAGCTGCGCGGCCAGCCGCTGGTGCGTGCCCGTCTGATGGGGGCGATCGGCCGCATCTATGTCCGGCTCGGTCTTTTCCCGCAGGCGCAGCCCCTCCTCGAAGAGGCCCTCGCCGTGCGGCGGCGCGAGCTGGGTCCCGAGAGCCTGGAGGTGGCGCAGAGCCTGCTCGACCTCGGCAACCATCAGCTGGAGCAGAGCCGGAAGCAGGCGGAGCCGCTTCTGCGGCGCGCTCTGGCCTTGCGCGAGCACGCCCTGGGACCGGAAGATCCGGCGGTCGCCGAGGTGCTTCAGCTCCTGGGGGTTTGTCTGGGCCGCCTCCAGGGCGATTGGAAGGGGGCGGAGCCGGTCCTGCGCCGGGCGGCCTCCATCCGGGAAAACGATCCGCGCAGCCCTGAGCTGGCCCACGCGCTGTACGAGCTCGCCATCGTGCGCCATACGTTGCACGACACCGCCGAAGCCGAGCGCCTGTTCCGCCGCGCCCTCGTCCTGCGAGAAGAGCTCCTTCCCCCGGATCATCCGGACGTGGCATCGAGCACGATCGCGCTGGGGGTCCTGCTGGCCAATGCGGATCGCTGCGCCGAGGCCATCCCCTTCTATCGGCGCGGGCTGGCGAGCTATGAAAAGCGCCTGGGGCCGGAGCACCATCTGGTCGCCCTGACGTTGAGCAATCTGGGGATTTGTTTTGTCTCGCTGGGCGACTTCGCCGCGGCGGAGCCGGCCTTGTTACGCAGCCTGAAGATCCGGGAAGACGTCTTCGGCCCGGACCATGCCGAGCTGGTGCCGAGCTTGTGGGGGCTGGCCCGGCTCTATCGGGAGACCGGGCGCCGGGCGGACCTGGAGGCCGCCTGTGCCCGCGGGCTCGCCAACGCGGCGGGCGTCTTCTCGGAGGCCAGCTTCTATGTGCGCGATCTGCGCGCCTGGCGGGCCGAAGGGGCGCGCAGCGCGCGGCGGTAGGGCTCACTCCAGCGCGGCGAGGTCCCTCTCGACGCGCGCGCATTCGCGGGCGATCTTCTGCACCAGCTCGTCGCTCCCTTCGACCGCCCCCTCGCGGGCGCGGGATTCCAGCTCCGCGCAGCCTTTGGCCAGCTCCTGGGCTCCCAGGTTGGCGGCTCCCCCCTTGAGCGCATGGGCGGCCTGTTCCAGGCGCAGGGCGTCCTTGCGCGCGACGGCCTGGTGCATCTCCTCGACGCGCAGCCGGGCATGGGTGGGAAAGCTCGCGGCGAGGCGGCGGACCAGGTGCTCTCCGGTGCGGCTTTCGAGCTGGCGCAGGATGGCGAGCCGGCCGGGGTCGAGAGACGGAGGGGCGGCTGCGAGGGGCTCGGGCGGGAGCGTCCCGGGAACCGGTGCGCGGGCCACCTCGGGCAGCAGGCGGCCGAGCGCGGTGCGCAGGTCCTCCAACCGGAACGGTTTGGCCAGATAGTCGTCCATGCCGGCGGCGAAGCACTTCTCCTGCTCCCCGGAGAGCGCGTGCGCGGTCACCGCGATCACCGGCGTCCGGCGGTCCTTCTCCAGGCCCCGCAGGCGGCGGGTGGTCTCGTAGCCGTCGATGCCGGGGAGCTGGCAATCCATCAGGACGACCTCGAACTGCCGGCGGGCGAGGATCTCCAGGGCCGCCCGGCCGTCGTCGGCGATCTCGGCGGTGATGCCCAGGGCGGCGAGCTGCGCCCGGGTCACCTCCTGGTTGACCGGATTGTCCTCCACCACCAGCGCCCGGATCGGGGGCAGCTCCCCGACGACGGTGGAGAGGCGCGGAATGGGTACGGTGCCCAGACCCGCCGGCCGGGCCGGCAGGCGAAACCAGAAGGTCGATCCTTTGCCGCGCGCGCTCTCGACGCCGATCGTGCCGCCCATCATCTCGACGAGATGGCGGGAGATCGCGAGCCCCAGGCCGGTCCCGCCGAAATGACGGGCCGCCGAGCTGTCCGCCTGGTTGAACGGCAGGAAGAGACGCTTTTGATCCTCCGGGCTGATGCCGATCCCGGTGTCCTTGACGCGGAACGAGAGCTGGTCTCCGGGCTCCACCTCCACCCGCAGCAAGATGTGGCCCTGGTGGGTGAACTTGATCGCGTTGCCCACCAGGTTGAGCAGGATCTGGCGCAGGCGCGAGGCGTCGCCGCGCAACCCCGCGGGCAGGCCGGTCGCCATCTCGAGGCGCAGCTCCAGGCCCTTCGCTGCCGCGCGCGGGGTCAACAACCGGACGACTCCCTCGGTGACGGTCGACAGCGCGAAATCGGTCTCGTGCAGCGCCAGGCGCCCGGCCTCGATCTTCGACAAGTCGAGGATGTCGTCCACCAGCCGCATCAGGGTCTCGGCAGAGGAGTTGATGGCGTCGACCTGGCGGCGTTGCTCCGGTGGCAGGTCGGCGCGCGCCAGCAGCTCGGCCATGCCGATCACCCCGTTCATCGGGGTGCGGATCTCATGGCTCATGTTGGCGAGGAAGTTGCTTTTCGCGAGATCCGCCGCGCGCGCCCGCTGCTCCGCCTCCTTCCTTTCGGCCACCTCGCGGCAGAGGGCATGCTCGATGCGGCGGTGGAACAGCTCGGCGAACGTGATCAGCACGCCGGAGGCGAGCGCCACCGCCGCCACCAGGAACCACAGCCAGGCTCCACTCCCGCTCCATTCCCTGGCGGCAGCCCACAGGGCCAGCAGAAAGGTCGCCCCGGTGGCGCCCAGCGCGGCCGGTCCCGAGATCGTTCCCAGCCGGGCCAGGCACGGATTCTCCGGGAGATCCGTGCTTTCGGTGGCGCGCCGGCTGTTCATGGTGGTCATGATGGACGGAGGAGGCCGAAGGAGTATAGCGTTCCCGGCAGGGACCTGCCGAGATGACTTCCTTGCATCGTGACGACATCCTGTTGCGCGATCCGGCCGCCCAGCTCGTGTCCCTCCCGGACGGACGGGTGGTGGCGCGCCATGCGGCCGGCTTGAGCGTGTTACGGGGCGTCACCGCCGGCGATCTGCAACGCCTTCTCGACCTGGCGGACGGCACGCGCACCGCGGAGGACCTCTGTACGGCGCTCCAGGACGAGTACGACCCTGCGGCGGTGCGCGGTTTGCTCGAACACCTGACCGGGGACCTGCTCCGGGTGGTGCCGCCGGAGAAGCCGGTCCTGCCGGTCCACCTGGCCGCCTCCGGTGCGGCGGCGCGCCGTCTCGCCGCCGGGCTGGGGTTGGCGTTCGATCCTCCCGTGCCCCTTCTTGATGCCCGGCTGGCTCTGGCCGTCCGCGAGGAGGCCTCCTATGGAGAGCTGCTGGAGCTGCAGTCGCTTTGGCTGGGGGCCGAGGTGGCGAGCCTCTTCGTGACCGCCGATCCGGACGGCTTGCGCCTCGGCCCGCTCTGCGTCCCCGGGGTGAGCCCGTGCTTCGGCTGCGCCCAGCTGGCGGCCCTCGGTGGCCTGGGCCTGTCTCCGCGCGACACGCTCACCGCCGCCGGAGCCTTCCACTCCGCCGCGCTCGAAGCGTCCGCCGCCGCCCGCGCCCTGGAGGTGCTGACCTCGGAGATTCGAGCATTTCTCGATCCGCACGGCACGCCGGACCTGCTGTTTCAGATCCTCCAGATCCTCCCCTCCGGAGCGATCCGTCGCCTGCCGGTCGAGCGGCGGCCGGACTGCCCGCTCTGCGGCGGGGCCGCCGCCGCGGACGACGCACCCGGTGCCGGCCGGGCCGAACGCCTGTGGATCGAGGCCGCCGGGAGGCGCCCGCCGCGCACCGCCCCGCCGGAACCGGAGGGCTGCGTCGCCTCGGTGGGCATCCTGGGGGGAGGCACCGCCGGCTACCTCGCGGCGCTCGCCCTGCGGCGCAAGGTTCCGGGGCTCGCCGTGACCCTCCTCGAATCGCCGGACCTGCCGGTCATCGGCGTCGGCGAGGCCACCACGCCGCTGATGCCGCAATTCCTCCACGTCGATCTGGGGCTCGACGTCCACCGCTTCTTCCGCGAGGTCCAGCCCACGTTCAAGCTGGGCATCCGCTTCCTCTGGGGCCGGCCGGAGAGCGGCGACTTCCACTATCCCTTCGGCCCCGTCCGCTTTCTGGAACCGGCGGTCTACGGGGGCGACCCGAAGGCGGTCTCCCTCCAGTCGCTCCTGATGGCGGCGGGCACCTTGCCGGTGTACCCGGCCGGGGACGGCTGGACCTGCGAGCTCGGGACCGAGGCCGCCTACCACCTCGACAACGAGCGGTTCGTCGCCTATCTGAAGCAGCGGGCCGAGGAGGCGGGCGTGGCGCGGATCGAGGCGACGGTGGCCACGGTCGAGCGTTCGGAGGACGGCGAGGAGGTGCGGGCGCTGGTGACCACCGACGGGCGGCGCCTCGCCTACGACCTTTATCTGGATTGCACGGGTTTCCGCTCCCTGCTTCTTGAAGGTGCGCTCGGCTCCCCCTGGATCGGCTTCGACGGCAGCCTGTGGACCGACCGGGCGGTGGTGGCGCCGGTGCCGCACGGTGGGGTGGTGCAGCCGCACACCACGGCGGAGACGATGAGCTGCGGTTGGTGCTGGAGCACACCGCAAGGGGATTGCGACCACCGCGGCTACGTGTTCGCCTCGGCATTCCAGAGCCCGGAGGACGCCGAGGCCGAGATGCGCCGCGCCAACCCCGGCATGGGCGCGGCGCGGCTGGTGCGCTTCCGCGCCGGCCGGCATGCCCATTTCTTCAAAGGAAACGTGGTGGCCCTGGGAAACTCCTACGGCTTCGTCGAGCCGCTCGAATCGACCGCGCTGCACCTGCTGATCCGCCAGATCGGCCTCCTCGTGCGCGCCTTTCCCCTGCGCCGGGGCGAGCGCGGATTGCCGGAGGAGCTGAGCCGCAAGGTCGGCGCCTGGTGGGACTACCTGCGCTGGTTCCTGGCCCTCCACTACAAATTCAACCGCCGGGTGGACAGCCCGTTCTGGCGTGCCTGCCGCGCCGAGGTGGACGTCTCGCACCACGCCGGCCTGCTCGCCGCCTTCCGCGAGCGAGGACCGCTGACCTACGACCCGGCGCTGCGCGCCGCCTTCGACTATCCCGACCCCTTGTGGGGTCCGGAAGGGATCGACGCCATCCTGCTCGGCCAGGGAGTCGAAGGCCACCGGCCCCGCCCGGCCCTCGACCGCGCCACCTGGGAAGAGCACATCCGCCGCGCCCGCGCCCTCGCCACCGCGGCACCGCCGCAGGCCGAAGCGCTCGCCCGGCTGGCCGCAGAGCCCGAGCTGCTGGAGCAGATGGTGGAGGCTTTTCGCCGGGCGGGTCCCGCTTTTCCAGCGGGTGGGCGGGTG
>DIHE01000018.1:0-1294 GCA_002420005.1 Holophagales bacterium UBA5704
TGCGCCTTCTCGATCTCGTCGAACAGGATCACCGTGTAGGGCTTGCGCCGCACCGCCTCGGTGAGCTGGCCGCCTTCCTCATAGCCGACGTAGCCCGGCGGGGCACCGATCAGGCGCGACACGTTGTGGCGCTCCATGTACTCGCTCATGTCGATGCGGATCAGGTTCTCCTCGCTGTCGAAGAGCGTCTGGGCGAGCGTCTTCGCCAGCTCGGTCTTGCCGACGCCGGTGGGGCCGAGGAAGATGAACGAGCCGATCGGCCGCCGCGGGTCCTTGATGCCGGCGCGGGCGCGGAGCACCGCGTCCGCGACCAGGCGCACCGCCTCGTCCTGACCGACCACGCGGTCGTGCAGGATCTCCTCCATGCGCAGCAGCTTCTCCCGCTCGCCTTCGACCAGCCGGGTCACCGGGATGCCCGTCCACTTGGAGACGATCTCCGCCACCTCCTCCTCGGTGACCTCCTCGCGCAGCAGCCGGCCGCCGCTCTGCTGCTTGGCGGTCAGCTCCGCCTCGGTTTCCTTGATCTCCCGTTCGAGCTGCGGCAGCTTGCCGTAGCGCAGCTCGGCGCCTTTGTTCAGATCGTAGTTGCGCTCGGCCTTTTCGATCTCCTGGCGCGCCTGCTCGAGCTGCTCGCGCAGGGCGCGGACCTTGCCGATCGAGGACTTTTCGGCGTCCCACTGCGCGCGCATCGCATCGCCGCGGGACTTCAAGTCGGCCAGCTCGCGGCGCAGCTCGTCGAGGCGCTCGTGGCTCGCCTTGTCCTTCTCCTTCTTGAGCGCGGCCTCCTCGATTTCGAGCTGCATCACGCGGCGCGTCACCTCGTCCAGCTCCTGCGGCATGGAATCGATCTCGGTGCGCAGCATGGCCGAGGCCTCGTCGACCAAGTCGATCGCCTTGTCGGGGAGGAAGCGGTCGGTGATGTAGCGGTTCGAGAGGATCGCCGCGGCGACCAGGGCGTTGTCCTGGATGCGCACGCCGTGGTGTACCTCGAAGCGCTCGCGCAGGCCGCGCAGGATCGAGATCGTGTCCTCCACCGTGGGAGCCTCGACCAGCACCGGCTGGAAGCGGCGCTCCAGGGCGGCGTCCTTTTCGATGTGCTTCCGGTACTCGTCGAGCGTGGTGGCGCCGATGCAGTGCAGCTCACCGCGGGCGAGCATGGGCTTCAGCATGTTGCCGGCGTCCGTCGAGCCTTCGGTTTTGCCGGCGCCGACGATGGTGTGCAGCTCGTCGATGAAGAGGAGGATCTTCCCTTCCGCCTGCTTGATCTCGGAGAGCACCGCCTTCAGGCGCTCCT
>DIHE01000018.1:1541-1678 GCA_002420005.1 Holophagales bacterium UBA5704
TCGAACTCGCCGCGGTACTTGGCACCGGCGAGGAGGGCACCCATGTCGAGCGAGAAGACGGAGCGGTCCTTGAGCCACTCCGGCACGTCGCCGCGCACGATGCGCTGGGCGAGACCTTCGACGATGGCGGTCTTGCC
>DIHE01000018.1:1926-84966 GCA_002420005.1 Holophagales bacterium UBA5704
CCGGGCTCGCCGATCAGCACCGGATTGTTCTTCGTCTTGCGCGACAGGATGCGCACCACGCGCCGGATCTCGGCGTCGCGGCCGATCACCGGATCGAGCTTGCCGCGGCGCGCCTGGGCCACCAGGTCGACGCCGTACTTGTCGAGCGCCTCGTAGGCGGCTTCCGGCATCGCGCTGGTCACCCGCTGGTTGCCGCGCACGGCGGTCAAGGCGGCGAGGAAGCGGTCGCGCGTCACCCCGAACTGGTGGAGCACGCGGCCGGCGGGCATCGCGGCGCCTTCCTCGATCATGGCGAGGATCAGGTGCTCGATGGAGACGTATTCGTCCTTGAGGCGCTTGGCCTCATCTTCCGCGCGCAGCAGGACCTTCTGCAGCCGGCTGGAGACGTAGAACTTGCCGGCTTCGACGCCCGGGCCGGAGACGCTCGGCCGGCGGGAGAGCTCGCGCTCCAGCTCGGCGATCAGCGAGGCCGCCGGCACGTCCATGCGGGCGAGCAGGCGCGGCGCCAAGCCCTCGCTCTGTTCGAGGAGGGCGAGGAGCAGATGCTCGGCCTCCACTTCCGGGTGGCCGTAGCGCAGCGCCTTGGTCTGGGCGCTCTGCAGCGCCTCTTGCGATTTCTGGGTCAGACGATTGATGTCCATCGGGTCACTTCCCTTCTTCCCGCGGCCGGAACGCCGACACCTCCGCGAGTTGCTCGAAGAGAGCGCGTTCCTGGTCCGACAACGTCTCGGGGATTACGATGCGAAACTCGCCGAGCAGGTCCCCTTTGATCCCGCCCGGCGCCGACAATCCTTTGCCACGCAGCCGGATCTTGCGACCCGACGACGAGCCCGGCGGCACGCGCACCCGCAGCCGGCCGGTCGGCGTCTCCACCTCGGCCTCGCCGCCCAGCGCCGCCTCCCAGGGGGTCACCTGGATGGTGGTGTGGAGATCCGAGCCGTCGATGCGGAACCGCGGATCGGGCAGGACCTCCACCTTGAGCAGCAGATCGCCCGCCGGGGACCCGTCGAAGCCGGACGGCCCCTTGCCGGCGAGGCGGATCTTCTGGCCGGGCCGGATGCCCTCGGGGATGCGCACCGACACGGTGTTGCGCTGGCCGGTCTCCGCATCCGAGAGCGTGATCTCCCGCGCCCCGCCGCGCACCGCCTCCTCCAAGGTGAGCTGGATCACCGCCTCGGTGTCCTGCGCCCGGCCGCGTCCGCGCCCGCCGCGGGGTGCCCGCCGGCCGCCTCCCGGGCCTCCGGCGCCGCCGAACAGCATGTCGAAGAACGAGCTGAACCCCTCGGGGCCGCCGCCTCCGCCGCCGAAGCCGCTGGTGTCGAAGCCGCCGAAGTCGAACGGCATGCCGCCGCCGAAGCCGCCTCCGGGCTGTTGCGTGCGTTTCCAGTTTGAGCCGAACTGGTCGTACTTCTTCCGCTTGTCGGGATCCTTGAGGACCTCGTACGCCTCGCCGACCTCCTTGAACTTCACCTCCGCCCCGGGCTCCTTGTTGACGTCCGGGTGGAATTTGCGCGCCTGCTTGCGGTACGCCTTCTGGATGTCATCCTGCGAGGCATCCTTTTTGACCCCGAGCGTGGCGTAATAGTCTTTGTAGTCCAAGAGATCTCGCCTCCCTCCGAAGAAGACCCGTGAGCCTCCCCCTTCCCGGAGCGGGAGATTGAGTGCTCAGCACTCACATTGTAGAACGGGCGCTCAGATTTTTCCATTCCCGGCGTCTACGTCCGCCGGAGCCGGGGTGGGTGTGCCTCCCCCTCTCCCGGTCGGGGGGAGGGCGATGGGAGAGGGGGATTGAGGGGGTGAGGCCCTGAAACGACAAACCCCCCTCCCGTCCGGGAGGGGGGCGTGCCGGAAGCCGAAGAAGGGGGGCTCCGACCTATGGCGTCACGGAGGGGTGAGGTTGAAGTGCTCGTAGTTCTTGGCGATCCAGCTCTTCCACTTGTCGGGCACTTCTTCCAGGGGGAAGATGGCTTCGACCGGGCAGGCATCAATGCAGAGACCGCAGTCGATGCACTCTTCCGGATGGATGTAGAGGATCTCCCAGTCTTCATTCTTGCCGTAGATGCAGTCGACCGGGCAGACGTCGACACAGGCGGTGTCTTTGGTGCCGACGCAGGGTTCCGCGATGATGTGGGTCATACCTGGCCCTCCTTTGGCCTCGCTCTATGGGGGTTCCCTAGGAGTGAACAGTATAGCCGGAGCCGGCTTCGCTCTCCATGGGAAGATTGATGAATCGGGACGGCGAGAGACCCGCCGCTTCGCCGGAAGGCTCCTGACCCGTCATCTGGCGGGCGATTTCGCGCGCGGTCCAGGGGGCGAGCAGGATGCCGTTGCGGAAATGGCCGGTGGCGATCCACACCGGTTGTCCGGGGAGCCGGCCGATGAGGGGCAGCCCGTCCGGGGTGGCCGGGCGCAATCCGGCCCAGAGGGTGTCCAGGCGGGTGGCGTCGAGCCCGGGCAGGGTGTGCCGGGTGAAGGCGAGCAGGCTGGCGATGCCGGCGACGGTGGGTTGGGCGAGCAGGCCCGCCTCTTCCACGGTCGCTCCGATCAGCAGGCCGGTCGCCCCGCGGCGCACCGCATAGCCGTGGCGGCTGCGCAGGCAGCCGCGCCACGGCCACTCGACGCCCTGGAGGAGAAGGGCCTGGCCGCGCACCGGGCGCACCGGCAGCAGCGGCAGGCCGGGGATGCGTCCGCTCCAGGCACCGGTGGCGAGGACGAGGTGATCGGCTTCGCGCGGCGCGCCGCCCCGGACGTGGATGCGCACGCCCGGCCCTTCGGCGCCGCCGCCGTCGAGCAGCTCGATCCGCTCCACGTCCACATCGTAGTTGAGGGTCACCCCCGCGGCGAGGGCGGCGGCGGCCAGCACGGCGCAGGCTTGCACGTTGTCCACCCGGTGGTCTCCCAGGAGGCGCAGCACGCGGCGGATGCCCGGCGAGGCGTCCGGGACCCATTCCCGGAAACGGTCATGGTGGATCTCCTCCGCCGCCTCGCCGACCGCCGCCGCCGCGTGGGCGACCTTGTCGAGATGGGCCTCCTCGTCGGCCTCGTGGGCGACGAGGAGGGTGCCGCTCGCGTCGTATTCGATCGACAGGCCGGTCTCCGCGGACAGCTCGGCGATCCAGGCCGGCCACAGGTCGCGCGAGGCGCGGCAGGCCTCCAGGAAGGGTCCGGGCTTCGGCACCTCGGCGAGCGGAGCCAGCATCCCGGCCGCGGCGATCGAGGCGCCGGAGCCCGCGTGCAGGCGTTCGACGACCTCGACCCGCCGGCCTTGGCGGGCCAGCTCGCGGGCACAGGCGAGACCGATGATCCCGCCGCCGATCACCAGAATGTCGGAGCGCATCATGGTCTCAGGCTTCCCCGTTCTCTTCGGCCAGGGCGCGGTCGAAGGCCGCCACGGTCGCGTCGATCTCGGCGTCGCCGTGCGCGGTCGAGAGGAACAGCGTCTCGTAGGCGGACGGCGGGAGATGGATCCCCGCCGCGAGCAGGCGGTGGAACACCCGGTTGAAGCGGGCGCGGTCGGAGGCGGTGACGTCGTCCATCCGCTCGATCGGGTCCGCGGTGAAGAAGAACCCGAGCATCGAGCCCTGGCGGGTCACCCGCAGCGGGATGCCGTGCCGGAGTGCCGCCGCTTCGAGGCCGGCTTGCAGGCGGGCGCCGATCCGCTCCAGGTGCTCATAGCAACAGTCGGTGTCGCGGGAGAGCTCGGCCAGCGCGGCGCGTCCGGCCGCCACGGCGAGCGGATTGCCGGACAAGGTGCCGGCCTGGTACACCGGGCCGGCCGGCGCGATCTGCTGCATCAGATCGCGGCGCCCGGCATAGGCGGCGAGCGGCAGGCCGCCGCCGATCACCTTGCCCAGGGTGGTCAGGTCCGGCCGGAGGTCGAACAGGTTCTGCGCGCCGCCCCAGGCCACGCGGAAGCCGGTCATCACCTCGTCGAAGATCAGCAGGGCTCCATGCAGGTCGCAGACCTCGCGCAGGCCGGCCAGGAAGCCGGGGACCGGCGGCACCAGGCTGATGTTGCCCGCGATGGGCTCGACGATCACCGCGGCGATCTCGGAGCTGTGGGTCTGGAACAGCTGTTCGACGGCGTCGAGGTCGTTGTAGGGGGCGAGCAGGGTGTCCCCGGTGACCGCGCCCGGCACGCCGGGGGAGGAGGGGACGCCGATCGTCGCCGCGCCCGATCCGGCCGCGACGAGGAACGGATCGGCGTGGCCGTGATAGCACCCCACGAACTTGACGAACCGGTTGCGGCCGGTGGCGGCGCGGGCGAGGCGCAAGGCCGACATCGTGGCCTCGGTGCCGGAATTGACCAGCCGCACCATCTCGACGGACGGCAAGGCCGCGGCGATCGTCTCCGCCAGCTCCACCTCGGGCAGGGTCGGCGCCCCGAACGCCGTGCCGCGACCCAGGGCTTCCTCGATCGCCGCGACGACCGCGGGATGGCGGTGGCCCAGGATGTGCGGCCCATAGCCGCCGATGTAGTCGATGTAGCGGCGGCCGTCCTCGCCTTCCAGGTAGGCGCCCGAGGCGGAGCGGATGAACACCGGCGCACCGCCGACCCCCCGGAAGGCGCGCACCGGCGAATTGACCCCGCCGGGAAGGATCTTCTCGGCACGCTCCAAAAGGCTCATGGCTCCACTCTCCTGCATGTCCGTCTTCCTTCCGGTAGGGAGGGGGCGCTCATTCGACCCACCCCGCGGCCAGCAGCTTCGCCGCCTCGCGCGCCGCGTAGGTCAGGATCAGGTCGGCGCCGGCCCGCCGGATGGCCACCAGCGATTCCATCATCACCCGATCGTAATCGATCCAGCCGCGCTCGGCGGCGGCCTTGAGCATGGCGTACTCGCCGCTCACGTGGTACGCGGCGAGCGGCAGGTCCCACCGCTTGCGCAGCTCGGCCAGGATGTCGAGATAGGGCAGGGCGGGCTTGACCATCAGCATGTCCGCCCCCTCTTCGATGTCCAGGGCCGCCTCGCGGAGCGCCTCGCGGCCGTTGGCCGGGTCCATCTGATAGGACCGGCGGTCGCCGAACGCGGGCGCCGACTCGGCGGCCTCGCGGAACGGGCCATAGAAGCCGCTGGCGAACTTGACGGCGTAGGAGAGGATCGGCGTGTCCGCGAGCCCCGCGGCGTCGAGCGCCTGGCGGATGGCGCCGACGCGGCCGTCCATCATGTCCGACGGCGCGATCACGTCTGCGCCGGCCTGGGCGAGCGACACCGCCTGGCGGGCCAGGTTGACGAGCGTGGCGTCGTTGTCCACCGTGTGCCCCTTGAGCACGCCGCAATGGCCGTGGCTGGTGTATTCACAGAAGCAGACGTCGGCGATCTTGACCAGCCCGGGGACCTCGGCGGTGAGGGCGCGCAGCGCGCGCTGCACGATGCCGTCGTCCGACCAGGAGGCACTGCCGATCTCGTCCTTGTGGTCGGGAATCCCGAACAGGATGACGGTGCGGATGCCTTCGGCGAAAGCGAGCCGGGCGGTCGCCACGATCTGGTCGACCGAATGCTGGAAGACGCCGGGCATCGAGCCGACGGGTTTCGCCACGCCCTCGCCGGGCACGGCGAAGAGCGGCAGGACCAGATTGTCGGGGGAGAGGCGCGTCTCGCGCACCAGCCGGCGGAGCGCCGGGGACTGACGAAAGCGGCGGAGTCGGGTGGCTGGGAAGCTCATGATGTCCGGTTTGTATCGCGCTGTGGACAAGAAGGCAACGCCCCGACGGGGTGGTGGGGCCACCCGGGCGGATGGGCGCGCCGGCCGGAGCGTCGGATATAGTCGGCATCCGGACATGCGCCTCCTCGACACACTGGCTCGCCGCAAGCTCCTCGTCGTCACCGGCAAAGGGGGCGTCGGCAAGACCGCCGTCTCCGCCGTCCTCGGCCGCCATCTCGCCCGGGCCGGCCGCCGTGTGCTGGTGGTGGAGGTCGATCCGCGCGAAAACCTCTATCAGATGTTCGGTCTCCCCCCCTCGGGCGGCGAGATCATCGGCGCCGGGCACAACCTCTGGATCCAGAACCTGAAGCCGCGCCAGGTGCTCGACGCCGTGGTGCGCGAGCGTCTGAAGCTCGAGCTGCTGGCCAAGCGGGTGCTGGCGAGCACGATCTACCAGCACTTCACCGAGGGAGCCCCCGGCTTGAACGAGATCGCCATCCTCGGCCATGCCTGGCGCCTCCTCAGCGGCCACCAGAAAGGCGCGCCGCCGATCGACCAGATCGTCCTCGACGCGCCGGCCACCGGGCATGGCGTCCGCCTGCTGGCAGCCCCGGGCCTGGTCACGGACGTGATTCACAACGGCCCCTTCGCCGAGATGGGAGGCGAGCTGGCGCGCCTGGTCGCCGACCCGGAGCGCTGCGGCATCGTGGCGGTGACCCTGGCCGAGGAGATGCCGGTGCAGGAGGTCCTGGAGCTGCGCGAGGCTCTGCTCGCACAGGTGCGCCGCGTTCCCGAGGCGCTGGTGGTGAACGGCCTCTATCCGCCCGCCCCGGCGCCGGGGGAAGCCAAGGACAATCCCCTGGTGGACCTCTGGCGGCGGCGCCGTGGCCTGAACGAGCGCGAGCTGGAGCGCCTGCGCGCCGCCTGGGACGGCCCCCGCATCGAGCTGCCGCAGCTCCCGCTCGACCGCGGCCCGGCGCTCATCGCCAACCTGCAGCGGTGCCTGGAGAAAGGAGCGGAGGCATGGACCTGATCTCCGACCGGCATCCGCTGCTCGTCGTCGTCGGCTCCGGCGGCGTCGGCAAGACCACCCTCGCCGCCGCGCTGGGCGTCCTCTCCGCCCGCTCGGGGCGCGACACCCTGGTGATGACCTTCGATCCGTCGCTGCGCCTGAAGGACGCCTTGGGAGTGGGGGAGGAGGCGCGGGAGCACGAGATCCGGGTGCCGCTGGAGCTCCCCGGAGGCAGCCTCTATGCCAGCCTGCTCGACGCCGGCCGCACCTTCGACCGCTTGGTCGAGCGCTACGCGCCGGACGAGCGGGCGCGCCGCCGCATCCTGGACAACCGCTTCTACCGGCACCTGTCCGGCGCGCTGGGCGGCGTGCTCGAATACATGGCCGTCGAGCGCCTCTTCGAGGTGGCGGCGGAAGGGCGCTTCGGCCAGATCATCCTCGACACCCCGCCGACCCGCCAGGCCCTGGACTTCCTGGAGGCGCCGGCCCGCATCCTCGGCTTCCTGGACAGCGGCGCCCTGCGGGTGGCGCTCAAGGACTGGTTCGACGAAGACGGCCGGCTGCGCGCCGGCTCGCGCTGGGGTCCCCTGGGCCGGCGGGCGGAGCGTTTTCTCGACGACGTCGTCGGGCTCGAGCTGCTGCGCGACATGGCCGAGTTCTTCCAGGCCTTCGGGCCGCTCTACGAAGGCTTCCGCGAGCGCGCCGTGGCGGTGGAGGCGCTGCTGCGCTCGCCGAAGACCCGCTTCGTCCTGGTCTCCGGGCCGGGAGAGGAGCGCATCCCGGACACCCTGTTCTTCGCCCGCCGCCTGGAGCAGGCGGGCTACCATCTGGGACCGATCATCGTGAACCGGGTGCATCCACGCTTTCAGATGGACGGAGCGGCCCCAACCACGGGCGACCCGCTGCGCCCGACCGGCTGGGAGCTCCTCGCCTGGCTCGGCGAGCGCGATCAGAAAGGCTTGGTGGACCTCGCCGCGCTCCTGGAGAGGGACCAGCCGCTCCTCGACCTCCCCCTCCTCCCCGCCGAGCCGACCGACCTCGCCTCCCTGGAAGCCCTCGGCAAGACCGTCGAAGGCCGCCTCGCCGAATGGGCGGCGTACGTCAGCCGCAGCTCGTAGGGCTGGTCTCCCATGTTGCCGCTTTCACGAACCCTGTGGCTCACCGTGGCTCTGGCGCTCGCCCCGGCGTGGGTGGCTGCCGGAGAGAACCTCGTGGAGTACTCATATGGTGGATTTGGTGAGATAGAAGGCTTCACCGACCCGATGCTCCTCCCGCCGATGGTCAAAATATATCAGGACGGCCGCATTGTCTTCATCGACGACCGTGGCATCTGGCAGGGCCGGGTTCAAGAACGACGCCTCGCACGGCTGAAGGCGTATCTGGCGAAGCAGCCTCTGCTCAAGGAGACCGGCCTGATCCGGGTACAAAAGGGGGAACCCCCAGGTCTTCATGGCGGAATGGCCTATATCAAATACCTCGATGGCGAACACCAGGTCGTCATCGGCTCACTGCTTCTCCCGACGGCGGGTCCATGGCACCGCATTGTCGAGGAAATCCGATCGGTCATACCGTCTTCGTCCTCGAGTTTCATCCCGGAGTCTGTCACCGTGTTCGTCTTCCCCGGCGGTAGGTGGGGCTCGCCGGTGCAGTGGCCCGCCCCGTACATTCCCCTCGCCCCAAGTGCAGCCGAGGACGGCGGCGAGCTTACCGTCTCCGACAGAGAGGTCGCTTCTTTTATTCTTCAGCATGCAAGCGTTGGTTTTTCCTGGCTGCAATGTGTTGTCCTCGACGGCGGCCAAACGTATTCGCTCCATATCAAGTCGGTTCCTGGCTGGTATCAGCCAGAAGAGCTCGAGCGGGTTCTTGGAGGGCTCGCTGCCGAGGTTCTGGAAAGAGAACGGCTTGATCGGGAGTTCTACCAGTCCCTCATGAAGGTTAAGGCTCCGACCCAATAGATCCGACCCGAACCGCCCCGGCACGGTGCGACCATGTGCTCCTCGACCTCCTCCCCGCCGAGCCGACCGATCCGCCACCCTGGAAGCCCTCGGAAAGACCGTCGAAGGCCGCCTCGCCGAATGGGCGGCGTACGTCAGCCGCAGCTCGTAGGGCTCACACCCGCTGGATGAGCTGAATCGTGGCGATCGACACGATCGGCACGAGCGTTGCGATGGCCAGGGCGATCAGCGCCGGCTTCCGGGTGGCGCCTCGCAGACTCGTCAGGGCGAGACCGATGGCGGTGAGGTCCGCGACGGTCCCGATCGCCATCAGGATCAAGGTCGGCAAGAGGACGAAGTTCACATAGAAGCTGTCCCCACCCCGGCACACCGGAAGGCGCGAGATGAGCGATGCGAACGCCCGGCCTGTGCCCAGGTGAATCCTGGGGCCAGCGCGCGGCGTTTTTCTGTCAACTTCCCTGTCAAGGCATGCCGCCGACATGCCGCCGACATGTCGGACTCCGGTTCCGGGCGTCCGTTCCCCTCCGTCCACCCTCCCGCTGCCTGGCAGGGAAGTTGCTTGGGTTGGAAAGAGCCGAGAAACCTTTGCGCCCATCGCGAGGGGAAAACCCGAGAGCTTCCACGGCGTCGAGATCGTCGTCTGACGATCCGGATCGCCGTCTCAACGTGGAGGAGGACCAAGTGACAGCGAGCCGGAAAGATCAGTTCGACACCATCGTGGTCGGCGGCGGTCCCATCGGACAGGCCGCCGCCTATTCCCTGAGCCGGCGCGGCGCCCGCACGCTGCTGCTGGAGCAGTTCAACTTCGGCAACCAGCTCGGCAGCTCGGCAGGGGTCTCGCGGCAGTTCCGCATTCCCTACCCCGAACGGTACATGGTGAAGCTGGTCAAGCAGTCCATCCCGTTCTGGGACGAGCTGCAATTGCGGACGCCGGTGCCGCTGATGAAAAAGGTGGGCACGCTCTGGTTCGGCGATCCCTCGGTGCACTCGACCGAGGGCAACATCGGGCAGGCGGAAAAGGCGCTGAAGGCGGAGAATGTCCCCTACACCTCGCTCACCGCCAAAGACATCGAGCGCGAATACCACTTCCGCGATCTGCCCTCGACCTACACCGGCCTGTTCCAGGCCGACGGTGCGAGCATCGACCTCAAGGCCACCATCCAGACGCTGCTCGACTGGAACCGCGCCTCGCCCCTCGTCACCCTCCACGACGAGGCGCCGGTGACCGAGATCCGCTGGCGCGACGGCGCCTTCCGGGTGCGCACGCCGCTCGGCACCTTCGCCGGCAAGAAGCTGGTGCTGACCCCGGGCCCGTTCGCCAACAGCGTGTTCGGCCTGCTCGGCTTCCGCGTGGCGGCCACGTACTGGAACATGGCCTCGGCGTTCTACAAGAAGACCCGGCCCGACATCCAGTACCCCACCTGGTTCGTGTTCCAGAACCCCGTCGGCGCGAACGGAAACCAGTTCTATGGGTTTCCCGAGGTCGACTGGAACTACCCGGGCTACATCCGGGTGGCCTCGGACTTCGTCATGCAGCCGCTCGATTCGCCGGCCGGCCGCACGCTGGTGCCCAACCCGAAAGAGCTGGCGTTCACCGCCCAGTGGGTGCGCGATCACATGACGGGGCTGGAGCCGGTGCCGCAGTTCACGTCGACCTGCCTCGTCGCCCTGAGCAAGCTGGCGAACAAGGAGCTGATCGTCGACTTCGCGCCCGATCACGTCCCGCACCACGAGGACATCGTGGTGTACGCAACCGGCTGGGCGGGCAAGTTCGTCCCCCTGCTCGGGCACATCCTGTCGGACCTCGCGCTCGACGGCAAAACGCCTTTCGACATCTCCCACTTCCAGATGGGCCGCGTGTACTTCCACAAGGCCGGCAAGGAGAAAAGCGCATGAAGGCCAAGACCTACTCCATTTTCGGCGCCGGTGCGGCCGGCCTTTATACCGCGTGGCGGCTCCTCAACGGCGAGACCCGGAGCGAGGCGGGGCGCAAGAAGCAGCTCACCCGCGGCGATGTCCTCGAGCTGTTCGAATGGGGCAACTACGACTTCACCGGCGAGAATCCCGAGCTGCGCGAGCCCGGCGCCCGCGTCTGCACCTGGCACTACAAGGACGATCCCGAGAACGCCTATCTCGAGGTGGGCGGCATGCGCTACAGCCGCTGGGACACGGACGCACCGAATGCCAACGACGGCACGGCGCCGGGGCACCGCCTCGTCACCACCGTGATCTCGAAGCTCGGCCTCGACCCGTACGTGGTGCCGTTCAACGAGTCGGACAATCCGCTCTATTACATGCGGTCGAAAAACTTCTACCTGAACGGCATCACGTCGCAGAGCCCGGCGCCGTACAGTGTCGATCACTATGGCGCCTCGGCGCCGCCCGACAACGCCTTCGGCGTGCTCCAGAACCTGGCGCCGAAGACCGAGAGCACGTCGTTCACGCGCACGGAGTGGAACGAGTTCTACCGGCACGGCCGGATCGAGGCGGAGCTGCCCGCGAGCTCGATCTTTCAGAAAGGTGATCATCTCAAGGACATCGGGTATTGGAACCTGATGTACGACCAGCTCGGCGCCGAGGGGTACAACTACGCCGCCGACGGGAACGGCTACTCCTCCAATGTCATCAACTGGAACGCGGCGGTGGCGTTCCAGTCCAACAACGAGTTCACACCGGGGACCAACTACAGCACCATCACCACCGGATATTCGGGGATGTTCTCGGCCCTCTACAAGGCGGTGGTGGCGCTGGCCAAGAAGAAGGGCGTGCGCTTCAAATTCACGCCCAACACGCGGCTCCAGTCGATCTACGTGCAGGACGGCGTCATCCACTACCGCCTCGCCACCCGCGAGCGTCCGTGGCAGGTGAGCGAGGTGGCCACCACCCAGGCGGCGTGGCTGGCCATGCCGCGGCACGCGATCGACCTGGTGGCCCAGGGCTCGCGCTACAGCTCGGCGGGCGACGTGCTGGATGTGCTCAACGCCCAGCGGGTGCGGCTCTATCTCGAAGCGGCGATCATGCAGCCCTCGTACAAGGTGGGCATGTTCTTCGACCAGCCCTGGTGGCTCACGGCGTCCTACCCGGCGCAGCTCACGGGGTACGTGGTGACGAACGAGGTCATCGAGGCGCTGGCGAAAGAGGGGTTCCCCAAGTCGCTGCGCAAGGTGCTGGCGTCGCCGTCGATCCTCGGCGTGGCGTTCTCGTCGGCGGAGAGCCTGGTGGGCGAAGTCGAGAAGCAGGCGCAAGAGCGCCTCTCGGTGAAGCACGAGCAGCAGCTTCTCGCCGCGGCGAGGCGGGACACGATCGGCCCGAGCATCACCGATACGCCGATCCGCATGGCGGTCTATTTCGGCGACAACGCGCGGTCGCACAAGCCGGGTGAAAAGCCGGTGTACGGCATCCTCGCCAGCTACGACGACGAGACCTTCGTCTCGTTCTGGCGGGAGCTGGAGCTCGGCCCCAACCGCGAGCGCCGGATCCCGCTTTCCGAGGACACCCAGACGCTCGACGGGCCGCGCAAGGTGCCGGCGGCCATGGTGAAGATGCTGCGGCGCCAGTTGGCCGAGATGCACTTCGGGCCGAGCTCCGACTACAGCCAGGTGCCCGAGCCGGTCGAGGCGCGCTACATGGACTGGTCGCTGCCGCCGTTCAACGCCGGGTACCACGCCTGGGCGGCGCACTACGACATCGCCGACGTGCAGCAGAAGATCCGCAAGCCTTCGCAGCTCGTCGAAGGTGCCGAGGCCGATATCTTCATCGTCGGCGAGGCGTACTCCAACGACCAGGCGTGGGTGGAGGGGGCCTATTGCACGGCGGAGTCGGTGCTGAACGACTTCTTCGACATCGAGCCGCTCATCGACAACACCCACTATCCCTTCATCTGCCGCTGATCCCCCGCCGGGGACGAAGGCCGCCGGGCTGCCGGGCTCGGCGGCCGCACCGCTATACTGCATCGCCACGGTGATCACCATGGGTCCACAGATGTCCGCCCGGAGTACGGCCATGAACAGCATGTCCTACAAGGGATACACGGCCCGGGTCGAGTTTGACGAGCGAGATGGCATCTTCGTCGGGCGCCTTCTCGGCATCCGCAGCATCATCAGCTTTCATGGCGAGACGGTCGCCGAGCTGCGGGCGGAGATGGCGAGCGCCGTCGACGACTACCTGGCCGATTGCGAGGCACAGGGCCTCAAGCCCGAGAAGCCGGCCTCGGGCAAGCTCCTCCTTCGGGTCCCCCCCGAGATTCACGGAAAGGCCCTGGTGGTCGCTCAGGCGGCAGGAAAGAGCCTCAATCAATGGGCCACCGAGGTGCTTCAACGGGCTGTGCAGACAAGCGGCTGAGCGTCAGCCGCAGCTCGTAGGGCTCACACCCGCTGGATGAGCTGAATCGTCGCGATCGACACGATCGGCACGAGCGTGGCGATGGCCAGGGCGATCAGCGCCGGCTTCCGGGTGGCGCCCCGCAGGCTCGTCAGGGCGAGGCCGATGGCGGTGAGGTCGGCGACGGTCCCGATCGCCATCAGGATCAGGGTCGGCAAGAGGACGAAGTTCACGTAGAAGCTGGTCGGCTCCTCATAAACCGCCGCGGCGCCGAGGAAGCAGACGCCTCCGAACGCCGCCGCCAGCAACGCCACGACGATTTTCCGCGGATGTTGGGGCATGGGATCTCCCTTCTTGTCTCGCTACAGAGAGTAGACTTGGGGCATGGAAGACGCAAGAGCAGACGCTCTCCTGGCCGACCTCGAGCTGACGAGACAGGCGCGCTCTGGTTCGGCGATCCCTCGGTGCAATCGACCGAGGGCAACAACGGGCAGGCGGAAAAGGCGTTGAAGGAGGTGCCCGAGTCCGCCCGAACACGCCGCGGTTCCCTCAGGGCGATCGCGGGGCTCCTCGCCGCCCTCGTTTCCGGCTCCACCGCTGCGGCGCCGCCGCCTTGGGAGGCGTGGCTCGATCCGCGCGAGATGCCGCGGTTGCCGGCCGGTGACCAGGTGCTCCTGCGCAGCAGCCACTGCCCGGACGGCTGCCGTTTCGACCGCACCTCGGAGGGCGACACCCGTTTTCTCCGCAGCGAGAACGGCGAGGCGGTGATCTTCGAGGAGGCGGGAGCGGGGGCCGTGGTGCGGATCTGGATGACCCAGGGACCGGGTGTCTCGGCGCCGCTGGATCCCGCGATCCGTCTCCGCGTGCGGCTCGACGGGGAGGCCGTGCCGCGGATCGACCTGCCGCTCCCCGCGCTGTTCGACGGCTCGACGCCCCCGTTCACACCGCCGCTCGCCTTCGACCGCCGGACGTCGAGCGGCGGCAACGTCAGCTACGTGCCGATTCCCTACCGCCGCGGTTGCACGATCTCGCTCGTCGGCGCCGAGCGGGAGCGCCTGTGGTTCCAGTTCAGCTTCCACCGGCTGGCGCAGCCGGATGGCATCGCGACCTTCACCGGCCGGGAGGATCTGTCCGCCGCGCGCGCTCTCCTCGGCCGGGCGGGGAGCGATCCGTGGCCGGAAAGCCTCCCTCGGACGCGCACAGGGACGGCGTTCCTCGCGCCCGGCGCAACCGTGCGGCTGGACGGCGTCACGGGGGCCGGGGCGCTGCGCCGGCTGCGCCTGCGCACGAGCGAGCGGGGGATGGAGCGGCTGCGCCTCCGGCTGACGTTCGACGGCGCGCTGCGCGTGGACGTCCCGCTCGCCGATTTCTTCGCCGCCCGGCGCGCCTCGGTCGCGCCGCGCGCACTGCTGCTCGGTCGCGACGCGGAGGGCTTTCTCTACTCGTACATCCCCATGCCGTTCTTCGCCGGTGCCACGGTCGAGCTGCTGGATGCCGGAGCACCGGGAGCGCAGACGGCACGGGTCGACTGGCAGCTCGGCTGGAGCGCGGAGGCTCCCGCCGCGGACAGCGGGCTTTTCGGGGCCGTGTCGCGGGTGGAAGGGGAGCATGCGCCCGCGCGCGACCTGCCGCTTCTCGCCCTCCAGGGCCGCGGCAAGTGGCTCGGGCTGTGGGCGGAGATCGGCAGCGTGCGCACCCTGTCGCGCGAGATTCTGGAGGGCGACGAGCGCGTCTTCCTCGACGGCTCCCGCCATCCCGGAATCTACGGCACCGGCGTCGAGGACCTGTTCAACGGCGGGTTCTATTTCGACCAGGGACCGTTCGCCTTGCCGTTCCATGGCGCTCCGGCGCATCGGATCACGGCGGCCGGCGAGGACGTCACCGCGGCTTATCGACTGTTCCTTTCCGATGCGATCCCCTTTCGCAGCGCTCTGCGCGCCCGGCTCGAAGCCGGCCCGACCGGCAATCTGCCGCTGCGGGCGCGGACGGTCGCCTGGTATTACTCCCGGCCGGGGCCGGCGCTCGTCCCGGCCGACCGGCTCGATCTCGCGGAGGAGACCTCGCGGCGAGAGCACGCCTACGAGACCACCGCGTCCGGAGCGGCTTGTGTGGCGTTCACCTCCCGGTTCGAAGGAGGTCCGCTCGTCGCGCCGGAGGAGCCGGCCACGTCCTGCGGCTTCCCGGCCTTGGGAGGTGGCGAGCGCTTCGTCTTGCACCGGCCCTCGTCCAAGGGTGCGGTGCGGCTGCGCCGCCGGCTCGACGCCCTCACTGCGAACCCGGCGGCGGACGTCTACGTGAACGGCGTCTGGGCCGGTGTGTTTCCGTTTCAGGAAGCGAACCCGTTCCGGCGGTTGCGCGAGGTGGACCTGGACCTGGCGCCGGCCGCGGTGGGGCCGCAGCCGGAGTTGCGGTTCGAGGTGGTGCCGCGGCCCGGTGCGCCGGGGGAGGCTCACACGGCGATCACCTATGAGCTGTGGGCGGCTCCGTCGTCCTCGGAGGCCGGCCGCGAGGTGCCGCTCAACGCAATGGAGGCCGGGTCGCCGCCGTGCTCTACTCGTAGTGGGTCCACAGGCGGAGCACCTTGACGATCCCCTCCTCGTCGAGCACCTGGTACACAAGGCGATGTTGGATGTTGATGCGCCGCGAGCAGGCGCCGGCCAGGTCGCCGAGGAGCTTTTCGAAGGGTGGCGGCGTTCTGTACGGGTCCTCGGCCAGGAGGTCGAGCAACACCTGCGCTCTCGGCTTCAGGCCTGCGGCGGCGAGGTTCTTGGCGTCTTTCTTCGCTTGCTTCGTGAAGACGAGCCGCCACGTCACCAGTCGAGCTCCTCGGTGCATTCTTCAACGGGTGTCCTCATCCCTTCGAGGATGGACTCCCGCATGTGCGGTACCGAGAGGAGGTGGAGGGTCTCCTGGACGGCGCGCCAGTCCTCCGCGGCAACCAGGACGGCGCTGCCGCGCTTGCCGGTGATCTGCACAGGCTCGCGCGAGTCGGCCACGTCATTCAGCAGCTTGTAGAGCGACTTGCGCGCTTCCGTGGCAGTGATCGTCGTCATTGGCAGTCCCCAGTGTCGTACGGGAAAGCGTACGCGCGCGGCGTTCTTCTGTCAACGTGCCTGTCAACGGCGGACCTCCTACCGGAAGTACCCCACCACGTCGAGCGCGAAGTGAACCTGGCCGTTCGCGGCGGTCTGTCCGTGGACCTGGATCTGGCCTCCGGTGCCCAGCTCGACGGTGCCGTTGTTGGTGCGGGTGATGCCCGTGGCGTAGGTCAGGCTGCTGGTGGCCGGTTGGGGTGCGCCGGTGGGCCAGGCGATGAGGGTGCCGGGGCCGCTCGGTGCGATCACCGTCAGGTTGACGGCCACCGCTTTCGCCTCGGGTGGAATGCCGCAGAGGCCGGACACCGGGAAGGTGCGCGGCTGGTTGGGGAGGAGCGGCGCCGCGGGCCGGGTGTCGGCGAGGCGGCAGGGGGTGACGGTGTAGAAGTCGAGCGGCCCGGCGAGCGCGCTCTGCGGGAACGACCACAGCTCGACGCCGGCGGTGCCGTCGTGGGCGCCGAAGAAGACGCGGTTCCCCACCGGGGTGAAGCGCACCGGGCTCGACGGCAGGGCGTCCGGCGCGAGGTCGCCCAGCCGGCGCGCCCAGGTGCCGTCGCTCGCCCAGGGCTCGACGCCGTGCAGCCCGTCGTCGGCCGAGAAGACGACGGCGTTGCCCACCGCCGCCAGCTCGCGGGGCAGAGAGGAGCCGGCGCCCGGGCGCAGGTCGGCCGCGAGCCGGGTGCCGGCGGCGGTGCCGTCGGACACCCAGAGCTCCCGCCCGTGGGCGCCGTCGTCCGCGCTGAAGAACAGCCGCCCTCCGGCGACGGTGAGACCGCGCGGCTCGGCGCCGCGCGGCCCCGGCCACAGATCGAGCACGCGGAGGGTGCCTGCCGCCGTGCCGTCGCTCGCCCACAGCTCCTCGCCCGAGATCCCGTCATTCGCCACGAAGTAGAGCTTCCCGCCGAGGGCGGCGGTGATGCGGTCGGCGCCGGGGGGGATGGAGGAGCCGGCGCCCGGCACCAGGTCCTTCACCCGGAACGTACCGGCGGCGGTGCCGTCCGAGACCCAGGGCTCGCGGCCCGCGGTGCCGTCGTCGGCGGTGAAGAACAGGCGGCCGGCCACGGCGGTCAGATGGTCGGCTTCGGACGGCTCGGCGCCCGGGCGGACGTCCTTGACCAGGACGGTGCCGGCCGCTGTTCCATCGCTGCGCCACAGCTCCTGATCGCGGTCGCCGGGTCCGCCGTTGGCGACGAAGAAGAGCGTCGAGCCCACGCCGGTGAGCCGGAACGGGCCGGAGCCGGCGGTGCCGGGGCGCAGGTCCTTCACCTGGACCGTTCCGGCGGCGGTGCCGTCGCTCTTCCACAGCTCCTGCCCGGCGGCGGTGGAGGCGCCGGAGAAATAGACCGTGCCGCCGAGGCGGGCGAGCTCCGCCACGTTCGACGGCTCGGTGGGGAGGAGAGGAGCGGTGCCGGCCGGCGTGCCGTTCGTGGCCCACAAGGTGCCGGCCGCGAAGAGGGCTCCGTTGCCCAGCGGGGTGAGGCCGGAGAAGGTCGACCAGTCTGTTCCTGCGACGGTTTCCGCGAGCTGGACGGTGCCGCCGGGGGAACCGTCGCTCGCCCAGGGCTCGTTGCCGCTGGTGCCGTCGTCGGCCAGGTAGAGCAGCTGGTTGCCGAGAGCCCCCCAGGCGGTCGGCTCAAGGATTCCGCCATCGTTGGGTGAGAGCAGGATCGACGAGGTCGGGCTCGTGGTGTCGTGCACCCGGACGGTCCCGGCGGCGGTGCCGTCGCTCGCCCAGAGATCGAGCTCCGCGGCGAGGTCGAAGGCGCGGAAGTAGAGGCGGTCCCCGATCGCGACGGGCAGCAGGTAAAACCAGAAGAGGTTGAGGAAGGCCTGGCCGCCGAAGTCGGAGACCTGCACCGTTCCGGCCGCCGTGCCGTCGCTCTTCCAGAGCGCTTCACCGTGCGTGCCGTCGTCGGCGAAGAACAGGAGCTGTCCGCCGACCGGGGTCAAGCGCAGCGGTCCCCCGAAGAGGGTCGTCGCGATGTCCTTGACCAGCACGGTCCCCGCTTCGGTGCCGTCGGAGGCCCACAGCTCCATGCCGTGATCCGGATCGCTCGCCCGGAAATAGAGGCGTCCACCGAGGACGGTGATCTCGCGGGGTGTGGCGCTGCCGGTCCCGGAGGAGATGTCGCGCACGAGCGAGGTGCCGGCCGCGGTGCCGTCGGTGCGCCACAGCTCGTAACCATGGGTGTCGTCGGTGGCCGTCAAGTAGATCGTTCCGGCGAGCTCGGTGAGCCCGAACGGAAAACCGCCGGTCGCTCCGGGGAAGAAATCGGCGACCAGATGCGTCCCCGCCGTGGTCCCGTCGGAGGCCCAGAGCTCGGGGCCGTGCGTCCCGTCATCGGCCTGGAACAGGAAGGGACCGCCGGTGGTCGCGAGCCACTCCTTGGCCTGGGCGAAGTTGGCCTGGAGGACGGTCGAGCTGCCGGCGCCGGGCCGGATGTCGGCGAGGAGCCGGGTCCCGGCGGCGGTCCCATCCGTCAGCCACGGCTCTCTCCCATGGACGCCGTCGTCCGCATCGAGAAGGATCACGCCGTTCGCCATGACGCGGGCCACGGGGAGAGAACCGTCCGGCCCCGGCCGCAGGTCGTGCACCAGAACCGTGCCGGCGGCGGTGCCGTCGCTCTTCCACAGCTCGGGACCGGCCACGCCGTCGTCCCCCGGGAAAAAGACCGCGTCGCCCGCGTCGAACATCCAGTAGATGTCGGTGCCGCTCCCCAGGCCCGGCCGGAGATCCTTGACGAGAGACGTCCCGGCCGCGGTGCCGTCGGTCGCCCACAGCTCCCGGCCGTGCTCGGCGTCCTCGGCGAAGAACAGGAGACGGCTGCCGACGCGGGTGAGGTTGCGCGGCAACGAGCCGCAGGCGCCCGGGCAGATGTCTTTCAGCATCACACCGCCGCCGGGGGTGCCGTCGGTCGTCCACAGCTCAACGCCATGGACGCCGTCGTCGGCCGTAAAAAACACCGCGCCGCCCAGCGAGGCGGGAGGCTCGGCAAGGAAGAAGACGATCGTCTCCTGTTCCTGCGTGGTGTTGAGGTCCACCACCGGGGTGGGGGCCTGGGCGGTCGACACGAGCGGTGTCAGGAGAAGAAGACCGAGTCCCAGGGAGACGGGAACAGGCTTGCGAACGACCATCGGGCCACCTCCAGAGAGAGCTGCGCTGCTGCGTACTCCATGAGACGGGGGGTGAGGCGGTTTGGTTCCGGGCTCCCCCTTTTTCCCTCCCGCCGGATCTGTCCCTCCGGTCTTCTTACCAGGAGGGCAGAACCATCATGCGACGTCATCGCCTCCCCTGTTTCCTGCGCGGCGCCCTCGCCGCCGCGCTTCTCCTTGTCTCCACCTCCGCAGGGGCCGTCGAGGTCGGCCCGGACGGCTCGTTGTCGCACCGCATCCCGATCGAGATCCCGCCCGGCACCCGCGGGGCCGCGCCGAGCCTGGCGCTGGTCTACAGCTCCAAGGCGGGCGACGGCCAGGCCGGCCGGGGCTTGAATCTGGACGGTCTGCCGGTGATCCAGCGCATCCCCTACGGGAGCGCGCCCGGCTTCGACGGCAAGGACACCTATGCCGGCCCGGCCGGCCGGCTGGTCGACGTCAGCGGCAACCGCACCGAGTTTCGCAGCGCCGACGAGAGCTGGGGCAAGTACGTCCCGGCGTACGGCGGCTGCGGCGCGCCGGCCACCGAGCCGTGCTCGTGGACCCTGTTCACCAAGGACGGCGGCAAGTCGTTCTTCGGCACGACGGAAGACTCCCGGATTCAGGCGGTGGGGCGCGGCGGCGCCGTGCGGCTCTGGGCGTTGCGCCGGGTGGAGGACGACCACGGCAATGCCTGGGAGGTCGAGTATGAGGAGGACGCGGCCGGCGGCGACGCCTATCCGCTGCGCATCACCTACACCCTGGGCAATGGTCTCGCCACGTTCAAGACCGTCGAATTCACCTGGGAGCCGCGGCCGGATCACGTTCCCCTGTTCGATCAAGGTGCCAAGGTGGACATGGACAAGCGGCTCAAGGAGGTCACCGTGAAGGCCGGTGCCCAGCTTGTGCGCCGCTATCGCCTCGACTATCTGCCGGCGGGGCCGGTGCCGCTCTCCCTGCTCGACAAGGTCCAGGAGATCGGCGCCGACGGAGTTACCGCGCTGCCCGCCTGGACGTTCACCTGGCAGGACACCAACGCCGGCCTCGCCCCGGCCACCCTCTGGTACGACAGCGCCGGGCAGAACGACGGCCGCAACAAGCCGGACCACTGGGGCGGCCTCGCGGCCGGGACGTGGGTGGCCTTTCGCAAGCTGCTGGACATGAATGGCGACGGGCGGCTCGACCACGTCGACCACTGGGGCAAGAGCCCGGGCTTCTCCGGCTACGGCCTGTGGGTGGCCTTGAACAACGGGCAGGGCTTCGCAGCGGAAACGGTGTGGACCGGCAATCGCAACCAGAACGACGGCGTCAATGTCCCCGAATACCAGCTCAGCTATGGCACGACACGGTTGCAGCTGCTCGACATGAACGGCGACGGACGGCCGGATCGGGTGACCTCGTTCCTGCCGGATTTCACCGGCGGGCCGGACGGCATCTGGGTGGGGCTCAACACCGGGCAAGGCTTCGCGCCGGCCACCCGCTGGTGGACCGCGATCGGGGACTACAACCACCCGACCTATGCCGGAGCCGAGGGCACGTTCGGGGCGCTCGTGGACATGAACGGCGATCAGCTTCCCGACCGCATCGCCGCGAACAATCTGGAGAACACCGCGCCCGGCCTCTGGGTGGCGCTCAATACGGGGACCGGCTTCGCCGCGCCCGTCCAGTGGGCGCCGGCCGCCGCCAACAGCCACTGGCCGGAGTGGCGGGACGCCGCCGGATGCACGTTGTCCCGCCTGCAGGACATGAACGGCGACGGCCGGCCGGATCGGGTGACGGCGCAAAACTACCAGACCAATGAGCCCGGCCTGTGGGTGGCGCTCAACCACGGCGCCGGGTTCACTCCGGCCACGCGCTGGGCGACCTCCACCGGCACCACCTCTCGCAATTGTCCGGAATGGCGCTCGGCGGACGGTCTCCAGCTCTATGCCACGCTACAGGACCTCAATGGCGACGGCCTCCCGGATCGCGTCACCCACGAAAACTACGACACCACCGGTGCGCCCGGCGTATGGGTGGCGCTCAACAATGGCCGGGGCTTCGAGACGAAGGCGCTCTGGTTCAAATCCGAGGTGGGCCCCGGCGAGCAGAATCACCTGCGCTGGGGCGGCCAGTCCGGCCCCGAGGTCTATCACTACACTCTGCTGGTCGACGTGAACGGGGACCGCCGCCCCGACCGGCTCTCCCACCACAACTACGCCACCGGGACACCCGGTCTCTGGGTGGCCTTGAACACCGGAGCCGGATTCGCGCCGGCGGTGAGCTGGTGGACACCGCCCGCGGGGGCCAACCCCGCGGCGCATCATCCTTACTGGGGCTCGTACGGCACCGTGGCGGCGGAGATCGACGTCAACGGCGACGGCTTTCCCGACCGGGTGTTCCACCACAACTATGCGACCAACGTCTCGGGCTTGTGGGTGGCGCTCAACACCGGTCGGCCGGTGCTGCTCACCGCGGTGCGCAACGGGCTCGGCGGCGCGACGCTCGCCGAGTATGGCCGCGCCGGGTCGGCCGGGCTCGAAGCGGCCTTGCGTCCGGACCTGTCCACCTGCGGGGGCGGCACGGAAGCGGGCTACGGCAAGCCCTGCGGTCTCGCCAATCCGTCGCCGCGAGCGCTCGTGACTCGCCTCACCGTGCAGGACGGCCGCGGCACCGACCGCGTCACCCGTTACGAATACGGCAATGGCCGCATCGCCCCGGGCGGTGCCGCCGAGCAGGCGGATCTGGGGTTTGAATGGAGAAAGGAGACCGATCTGCAAAGCGGCCTCGCGGAGGCGGAGACCTATCGCCAGGACCGCCCGTTCGCCGGGCGGCTCGCCAAGGAAGAGCGCTTCGCCGGCAACGGTGCTCTGATGCGGCGGCGCGAGCAGAGCTGGGAGGCGGTCAACCCGCGCCCCGGGGTCACCGAGGTCCGCCGCAGCCGCGAGGTGGAGGCCGCGTTCGAAATGGGCGCGCCGGTCTCGACGCTCACCCGGACGACCACCTGGGATGCCTTCGGTTTTCCCGTGCGGTCCACCGAATGTGCGGACACCGACTGCACCGCGACGGAGATCACCTACACTCACGATCCGGCCGCCTGGCGGCTGGGGCGGGTGGACGAGATCAAGACCTCCGGCTGGGGGAACGTGCTGGAGTGGGAACGCCGCACCTGGGCGGGTCTCGACCTCGCGCGCCGCGAGCGCTTCCTGTGTCCGCGGGCGGACGACTGCCGCTCGGCCGCCGATGGCCGCTGGGTGGCGGTGGAGCAGGGGAGGACCTGGGATGCGCACGGCAATCCGCTGACCTGGACCGACGCCCTCGGCCGCGTCACCACCCTGGCCTATGACGCCTCGTGGCACGCTTTCGCCGTCACCTCGACCGATGCCCAGGGCCTGGTGACCACCCGCACCTGGGACCCGTCCGGCCGGCTGCTCGGCGAGACCGGCCCGGATGGCGGCACCGCGATCACCGTCTACGATCCGCTGGGCCGGGTGGCCCGGACGACGGGTCCGGACGGCAAGGTGGTCACGTGGCGCTATGAGAGCTGGGGCGATCCACGGGCGCAGGCCGAGATCGCCGAGACCACCGACGACGGACGGACCACCGCCACGAAGCAGCTTTTCGACGGCCTGCGCCAGGTCTACCGCACCGAGTCGACCGGCGACGACGGCCAGGTCACCGTGGTTGACAACGAATCCGGCGTGGCGGGCGGCGTCCGCTTCACGCGCATCTCCCGCCCTCACTATGCCGCCGAGCCGCCGGTGTGGAGCACCACCGAGGACGATCCGGCCGGCCGGAAGGGAAAGGTCACGTTTTTCGACGGCTCGATCACCCGTTACACCTACGGCCCGGGAACCGTCACCCGCACGACCACGAACGGCACCACGACCGAGGCCTACGATGCGCGGGGCCTGCTGGTGCGCCGCACCGAGGTGAGCGGGCAGACCACCTGGTTCCGCTACGACCTCCTCGGCCGTTCCACCGGCGCCACATTGCCGGGCGGGCAGACGCTGCGCGTGACCTGGGACGGCTGGGGCCGCCGCGTCGGCCTGGACGATCCCGCGCTCGGCCGGCTCTCCTGGAGCTATGACGACGTGGGGAACCTGGTGGCTTCCACCGATGCGCTCGGCCGCGAGACCCGCTTCACCTACGATGCGGCGAACCGGCTGCTGCGCAAGGAGGCGCCGGGCATGGCGGCGGTCCTTTACACCTGGGACGATCCGGCGGTCGCGCACGGCCGGGGCCGCATCACCCGCATCACCGACGGCTCGGGCTCGACCTCGTTCGGGTACGACGCCGCGGGTCGGGTGACCGAGCGCGCCGTCGCCTTCACCGGTCTCGCCCAGCCGTTCGTCGAGCGGCTCACCTACGACGCCGAAGGCCGGCCGGCGGTGCTCACCTGGCCGGATGGCAGCGTGCAGGAACAGCGCTACACGGCCGGTGGCCACCTCGCCGAGCTGCGCCTTTCCAACGCCACCGCCGACGGTGTCGAGGGAAACCTGATCTATGCCCTCTTCTCGCGCTACACCGCGGCCGGCCTGCCGGGGCGCAAGGAGCTGGTCACCGGCGTGACCACCGACTATTCCTACGCGCAGGACCGCCTGAGCCGGCTGGTGACCGTCGATGCCGCGGGGGCGGAGCTGCAGGACCTCACCTACGCCTACGACGCGGCGGGCAACATCACCGCGATCACCGACGGCCGGCCCTCCACCCGGGTCGGGGCCGTGGAGACCTCGGAGACCCAGGCGTTCACCTATGATCCGGCGAACCGCCTGCTGGCGGCCACCGGCGCCTACGGCACCCGCCGTTTCGCCTACGACGCGCCGGGCAACCTGACCACCTTGGGCGGCCGGATCGAGCGGTCCCTCACCTACGACGGCCCGCGGGTGGTCTCCGGCACCGGCTTGACCGCCACCTGGGACGCGGCCGGCAACCTCGCCACCAAGACCCTCGACGGCGTGCAGTGGGCCTACCGCTACGACGCCGAGAACCATCTCGTCGAGGTGCGCAAAGGCGGCCAGCCGTGGGTGGACCTGGAGTACAACCACGCCGGGGAGCGGGTGAAAAAGGTTTTCCACCGGCCGGAGGGGGGCACGGTGACCACGTGGTTCGTGGGGCGTGGCTTCGAGGTGCGCCAGGCGTCGGGAGAGAGCACGCACAAGGTCACCCGGCATCTCCATGCGCGCGGTCTGGGCAAGATCGCCACGGTCACACGCGAGGTCTCCGGCGTCCTCGGTGCCGCCGCCGAAGCGGGGCTGGTGGGGGATACTCTGGCCGGCGGGCCGGTCGGCACCTGGTTCTACCATCCCACCCACGTCGGCTCGGCCGAGGTGGTGAGCGACGGCACCGGCCGCGAGGCGACGCGCATTCTTTACTATCCGTATGGCGAGATGGATCTCGACCATTCCGCCGGCATCGACTCGGTGACGTTCAAATACACCGGGCAGGAGCTCGATGAGGAGACCGGTCTGATCTATGCCCGGGCGCGCTACTACGACCCGGCGATCGGCCGTTTCCTCACCGCCGATCCGGTCGTTCCCGGAAACGGCAGCCGTACGCTCGGCTTCAACCGCTATGCCTATCTGGAAGGCAATCCGATCCTCTACCACGACCCCTCGGGGCACAAGAAGAACTGTGGATTCCTCGGGCTGGGCTGCCTCGGCAAGGCGCTGCAGAAAGCGGCCCATGACGTGGGGCAGGCCGTGGAGGACGCCGGCGACCAGGCGCGTGCGGAGCGGGACCGGGCCGAGGCGCGCCTCAAGCAGGAGCGCGACAACGCGGCGGCCGAGCTCGAGCGGGAAAGGCGCAATGCCGTGGAAGGGACCCGCCGGGTGGCCGAGACCCTGATCGCCCGCGCCGAGACCTCTCTCACCCTCGATCCGCGCAAGAACCTCGACAACCTCGTCCACCAGCTCCAGGACGGGACGAGCGCCGCGCGGGCACTGATCCATGAGAAGGCAAGCCGTTCTGCGAACGGAGTCGCGGAGCGGGGCCTGAGGGACCGGGGGCACGTGCCGGGAGCGACGAGGCGTCTGGAGCAGTTGACCTACTTCGTCGTCGGGCACGTCAACCCGGCGGCCGGGGCGGCGATCCGTTACACCCCACCGCTCCAGGAATTCCGGCCGGGTGACTTGACCCCGCTGGTGTCCCGCGAAGCCGCGCGGGGAGAGATCCCCGGCCGCCCCACCGGCTGGGATGGCCGGCCGGCGCCGCCGAACGCGAGCCCCTGGAAAGACCTCGCCATCGACCTCGCCACCGGCTGTGTGTTCGGACGGGAGGAGTGCCTGTTTTAGGCACGGAGAAGCACGGACTCTTCCGCGAGCCTGTTACGCCGCAAGACCCCCCGTGACCAGTGTTCCTCGATCGCCTGGGCGAACTCGGCTCGCACGAGCTTCGCCCGGGCCGTCGTGCAGCTGCCGGCTTCCTGGCGGACGACGACGCCTTCCATCATGTCTCCGCCAAGGCGCGACGGCCCTGCCAGGATCCGGCTGAGGTCAGGTGTTGAGAAATGCCCCCTCGCCAAGTGTGGAACCGGATGGAGTTGGAGGGACGCCAAGAGGGCGTCGCGTCGCGCTGTGGCCCAGAAGGTGGAGGTTTCTCGGTCGTAGATGTCGAATCCAAGGAACCAGTCCGGGAGCCTGCCATAGGAGACGCTGTGGATGGCGTAGCACCACTCGCCGAAGAGCATCAGGTTGGGCCACAGGGCATTCGCCAGCTCTTCCTCCCGCGCCGGTAGCCATGACCACAGAGGGCGAAACTGAGGATGCACGGGTGACCGGCCGAGGTAGCTGCCGCGGTTCTGCACCCTCAGCTCACCGGACTCGGTGGTGGAGAAACCGATGTTTGCGCCGTCGACCTTCTCCTCGACGACGACCTCACCGGCCAGCAACTCCTCGGCTTCGGCTGGAGTGAGCACCTTGTCATTCCGTGGAGAGCCCGCGCCGAGCCAGGCGAGGTGCGGGGTGTGCGGGAAGCGGAAGAATTCGCTCATGGCCGCTTCCGCAACGCCCGTCGCTCCGGCTCGGTCAAGAGCTGGATCACCTCAATGCCCAAGGCGCGTAGACCCGCTGCCGTGTGAGGCTCGCTCCAGTCGCCATCCGTGGCATTGACGATGGGGGCGCTTGCGCCGTAAGCGGCGGCGATCATTTTTCGGTCGCCGAGGTCATGGAAGTGATCGTCGAGCTTCGGATCGGGCAGGTGAGCGACCCGTTCGGAACCATTGCTCCAGTATGTGAGTGAAACAAATTCGACCGAGCCTGTAGTGAATTTGTCGACCATCACACGCCGGCCATACGATTCTCTCGGCAGATTGCGATCGTACTCCTTCCAGATTGTTCGCTCTGGGTGGTCCATGACGAGTCGACGATCCCGGTCTTGGCGGAAATCCTTGAGCCACTCGAACACGCGATGAAGTACGTCCTTGTCCGTCACCGGCGTCTCGATGGCTTCGGTGGACTCCAGGACCGAGGCGACGCGGAGGACGTTGGTGTCGATCACCTCACCGGGCACGGGGCCGCTCCTGCATCTTGCGGAACATGGCTTCCATCTGGGCCTCGGTTTCCCCAATGGCGTCCCCGAAGAATCGGTCGGGCCAGTTGCTGATGCGACCGTATTCATCAATGGCCAACTCTTCGATCCGGGGCTCTCCGCCGGTGGTGTCTACGAAGTACAAGGCGGCCTCTTTTGGCGCGAGTCGACCTTCAGCGATTCGTCGCTGCAGCCGGCGCAACAGATGCTCGGAGTGGCTCTCGATGATGATTTGGATGTCTCGATCCGCCCCGCCTTCTTTTGCGCGGATGGCATCAATGAAAAGGTCGGCAAGATGTGCCTGGGCTGCGGGGTGGAGGTGGATCTCGGGTTGCTCAAAGATCACCACGGAGCGAGCCGGCACGTAGAAGCATTCGACCACGACGGGCAGCACCTGGCTGACCCCGAAGCCGACGTCGGTGAGCAGGACCTCGGCGGTCTGTCTGCCGATCTGGGCGCGAACCTCGTACTCCTTGCGGCCGTCCGCAACGGGCCTGACCACGAAGTCACTGATCAACTCCATCTGCTTCAGTCGCTCGGCAATGAAGACATCAAGGGGTTTGTAGTGTTGCTTGCCGCCCAAGTTGAACCGGCGGTCCTTCGCCGCCAGTATGGCCTCTACGGCGCGCTCTCCTTTGGTCCCGACGTGGAGTGGGGTCTCGCCGGACCATGAGTAGAGCCGTCTCGGGTACTCCCGCAGCGGACCCACGTAGTGGATGCCCTCGAGGAGGCGCGTAAGCTCCAGGCCCAAGTCGGCGACGAAGCCTGTGTTTTGAAAATAGGCTACGGCTTCGTCCGGGAACCCATAGAAATGAGTCGGCGCAGGGAGTGGCCATTTGCGACCCTGTCTGCGTACCGCCCGATAGCCCGACGTATCGAGCTCGTAAACTCCTGGCTTTTTGCGACTCATCCCGATCTGTACCGGGTCTTCGCCCTCGGGATCGAGTGCGTAGCCCATGCGCTGGACGAAGGGCTGGGTGGGGACTCCTTCTCCTCGAAGGGTGGCGCTGAAGCCCAGCGAGGAAGCCGTGTATTTGTCGTTGTGGTAGGCGTCGGTGACGCTGAGCCTTTTGGGGAGTGTCCATGCGAGCTCCAACTCCAGCGAGCGGCGCAGGTCGTGGTTGTACAACACACCGGGCAGATCGCCCAGGTCCACCAGAGTGCGGTGGTCCCCGAAGTGCAAGGCGCGCTGGCGGTCGGCCGATTCAGCGGTCTGCTTGAGCAACAGCAGGAGCTGCGGGATGCTGGTTTTGCCGGCGCTGTTCGTGCCGAAGAGCAGAGTCAGCGGTGCCAGCCGGAGGGGGCCGGTGTCGCGCCAGGCCTTGAAGTTCTTGATGCGTAGGTGATGGATCACGAGTCGCTCCTACGATGCCAAGTCGAAGAGGTCGGGGTCAGCCTACACCAGTTCCCGGGGCCACCGGCTGCGGGTTCGGTCTGGGCGACTGCCCTTTCTAGCGGTAATACCCGGTGACGTCCACCACCACGTGCACCTGGCCGGCGGTGGTGGAGCGGCTCTGGAGGTCGATCGCGCCGTCTTCAGACAGCTCGACGAGGCCGTAGGCGGAGCGCAGGGCTCCCGTGGTGAAGGTGAGGTTGGTGGTCTCCGGCAGCGGGCTGCCGGCGGGCCAGGCGACGAGGTCCCCGGGTCCGGTCGGGGCCACGACGGTGAGGTTGACCACGAGGGCCCGGGCTTCGGGGGGGATGCCGCAGGTGCCGCTCGCGGTGATGGTGCGCCGCACGCCGTGGGTGAGCGCGGCGGCCGGCCGGGTGTCGGCGAGCCGGCAGAGGGGCACGGTGTAGAAGTCGAGAGGGCCGGCCAGGGCGGTCTTGGGGAGCGCCCACAGCTCGAAGCCGGCGACGGCGTCGGTGGCCGCGAAGTAGACGAGCGGTCCCAGGGGGAAAAAGCCCGCCGGGCTCGACGGTAGCGCACCCGGGGCGATGTCGGCGAGCCGGCGCGCCCAGGTGCCGTCCCCCGCCCAGGGCTCGACGCCGTGGACGCCGTCGGTGGCGGAGAAGATCATCGTGCCCCCCACCGCTGTGAGATCGCGCGGCAGACCGGATTCCGATCCCGGCAGCAGGTCGGCGGCGAGGACGGTGCCGGCCTCGGTTCCGTCCGAGACCCACAGCTCGCGGCCATGGACGCCGTCGTCGGCGGCGAAGAAGAGCCGGTCACCCGCCGCGGTGAGCCATCGCGGCTCCGCGCCGCGGGGACCGGGCCGGACGTCGCGCACCCGCCGGGTGCCGGCCGGCGTGCCGTCGGTCGCCCACAGCTCCTCGCCGTCCCCGTCCGCCGCCGGGAAGAAGAAGGTGGACCCGACGACGGCAAACCGTTCGTAGGTGGAGGAGACGATGGACGAGGCCGGCCCGGGGGCGATGTCGCGCAGGCGGAACGTGCCGGCCTCGGTGCCGTCGCTCACCCAGGGCTCGCGGCCGGAGGCTCCGTCGTCGGCTGCGAAGAACAGGCGCCGCTCCAGCGGCGTGAGGTGATCCGGGCTCGACGACGCGGGACCCGGCTGGATGTCGCGCACGCGCACCGTGCCGGCTTCGGTCCCGTCGCTCTTCCAGAGCTCGTTGTCGCCGCTGACCGCACCGGTGTAGGCCGTGAAGAAAAGGGTTTCCTTGGTGGCGGTGAGCTGGCCGGGTGCGGAGGAGGCGTTGCCGGGCCGCAGGTCCGCGATCAGGGCGGTGCCGGGTGCCGTGCCGTCGGTCTTCCACAGCTCCTGACCTGAGGCGGGTGTGCTGCCGGTGAAGAAGACGGAGCCACCGATGCGCACCATCGGCTGCCAGGCCTCGGGGCCGCCCGCAGCGAACAGAGGGGCCGTGCCGGCCGGTGTGCCATCGGTCTCCCAGAGAGCCCCGGTTGCGAAAAGGGCCCGGCCGTCACCAAGGTCCACCATCCCGCTGGCGTTGCCATGGACCGCGTCGTCCGGAATCACGTCGGCCAGGAGGACCGTCCCGGCGGCGGTGCCGTCGGTGATCCATGGATTGAGGCCGGTGAGACCGTCCTCCGCCGGGAAGAAGAGCTGGCTGCCGAGCTTGCTCCAGGATGGGCCGTATGCCAGGGAACCTTCGAAGAAGTCCAGGACGTGGCTGGAGGTCTGGGTGTGGGGATCGAAGACGCGCCGGGTCCCGCCGAGTGATCCATTCGTCACCCAGAGGTCGGCCGAACCGTTCTCATCGGCGGTCATGAAAAATACGTCGCCCCCGGCTTTCGTGAGGAAGGGAAAGCGTAAGGAATCCGGAATCGCCGCCGGGCTCATGGCGCTGATCTCGAAGGTGCCCGCCTCGCTGCCATCACTGACCCAGACCTCGGTTCCGCCGCCGTCGTCGGCGAAGAAAAGGAGGCGGTCCTGAAGCTCGCACAGGGGAGAGAAGATCCACCAGGAGCTGGCCGTCCCCGGCCGGATGTCCTTGACCAGGCGCGTTCCGGCGGCGGTGCCGTCGGTCACCCACAGCTCGATGCCGAGCAGGGGATCGTAGGCGAAGAAAAAGAGGTGATCCCCGACGGCGGTGGGGTTTTGCGGAGTGGAGCCTTCCGGGCCCGGGTTGATGTCCGCGACCAGGGTGGTTCCCTCGGGCGTGCCGTCGGTGCGCCAGAGCTCGTTCCCCGTCGCGGGATCAGAGCCGGAGAAATAAACGGCCCCGTTCCATTCCGTCAGGAAGTAGGAGAACCCGTTGGAGCCTCCGGGGGCCGCATCGCGGAGCAGGACCGTGCCGTCAGTCGTGCCGTCCGAGGTCCACAGCTCCCGCCCGTGGAGGCCGTCCTCTGCGATGAAAAAGAGGCGCCCCCACGAGGTGAAGGCCGAGTATTTGAAAATGCTTGGGCCTTGATACATCTGAATCGAGCTTCCGGGCCCGGGGTTGATGTCCTTCAGCAGGCGGGTCCCCGACAGGGTCCCGTCGGTCAGCCAAGGCTCGCGGCCATGAACGCCGTCGTCGACGGTGAGAAACGTAAGGCCGCCCTGATGGAGAGTCGGCTCGGGGTCGGAGCCGGCCGGCCCGGGGTTCAGATCCGCCACCAGCAGCGTTCCTTCCTCCGTGCCGTCGGTCTTCCACAGCTCGCTCCCATGGACACCGTCGTCGGCGGAAAAAAAGGCGACCTCGCCGGCCGGCAGGAGCCACGCGGTCGTGGTTCCGTGGGACAGGCCGGCATGGACGTCGCGCACGAGAACCGTCCCGGCCGCGGTGCCGTCGGTGGACCACAGCTCGCTGCCATGGGCGCCATCCCGGGCGAAGAAGAGGATCCGGTCGCCGAATTGCCGGAAGATCATGGGCAAGGAGCTGCAGGCTCCCGGGCAGATGTCGCGCACCAAGGAGGCTCCGGCGGCCGAGCCGTCGGTCTTCCAGAGCTCGATGCCATGGATGCCGTCGTCCGAGGCGAAGAAGAACGCGCCGTCGAGTGCCGCGAAAAGGCCACCGAAGAGGGGGGCGAACGAGAAAGACTCCTGGCTCGTATTGAGGTCCGCCACCTGAAACGCCGGCTGGGCCACGGCCGCCGGGGTGAGGAGGAGGGCGAAGGCCCAGGGGGCGAGGATTCTTGGCTTCACGGCGAGCTCCTTCGGGCGGCGGCTGTGGGGCCGGTGCCCCCACGGTAATACCCGGTGACGTCCACCACCACGTGCACCTGGCCGGCGGTGGTGGAGCGGCTCTGGAGGTCGATCGCGCCGTCTTCGGACAGCTCGACGAGGCCGTAGGCGGAGCGCAGGGCTCCCGCGGGGAAGGTGAGGTTGGTGGTCTCCGGCAGCGGGCTGCCGGCGGGCCAGGCGACGAGGTCCCCGGGGCCGGTGGGGGCCACGACGGTGAGGTTGACCACGAGGGCCCGGGCCTCGGGGGGGATGCCGCAGGTGCCGGTCGCGGATACGGTGCGCCGCACGCCGTGGGGGAGCGCGGTGGCCGGCCGGGTGTCGGCGAGCCGGCAGGGGGGCACGGTGTAGAAGTCGAGAGGGCCGGCCAGGGCGGTCTTGGGGAGAGCCCACAGCTCGAAGCCGGTGACGGCGTCGGTGGCGGCGAAATAAACGAGCGGTCCCAGAGGGAAGAAGCCCGCCGGGCTCGACGGCAACGCGCCCGGCGCGATGTCGGCGAGCCGGCGCGTCCAGGTACCGTCGCCGGCCCAGGGCTCGACGCCGTGGACGCCGTCGGTGGCGGAGAAGATCACCGTGCTCCCCACCGCCGCGAGGTCGCGCGGCAGGCCCGACGCCGATCCCGGCAGCAGATCGGCGGCGAGGAGGGTGCCGGCCTCGGTGCCGTCCGAGACCCACAGCTCACGGCCCTGGACGCCGTCGTCGGCGGCGAAGAAGAGCCGGTCGCCCGCCGCGGTGAGCCAGCGGGGCTCCGAGCCGAGCGGGCCGGGCCGGACGTCGCGCACCCGCCGGGTGCCCGCCGGCGTGCCGTCGGTCGCCCACAGCTCCTCGCCGGCCCCATCCGCCGCCGGGAAGAAGAAGGTGGACCCGACGACCGCAAACCTCTCATAGGTGGAGGAGACGATGGAGGAGTCCGGCCCGGGTGCGATGTCGCGCAGGCGGAACGTGCCGGCCTCGGTGCCGTCGCTCACCCAGGGCTCGCGGCCGGAGGTGCCGTCGTCGGCGGCGAAGAACAGGCGCCGCTCCAGCGGCGTGAGGTGATCCGGGCTCGATGATGCGAGACCTGGCTGGATGTCACGCACGCGCACCGTACCGGCTTGGGACCCGTCGCTCTTCCACAGCTCCTGGTCTCCGCCGACCGCATCGGTGTAGGCGGTGAAGAACAGGGTGTCCTTGGTGGCGGTGAGCTGGCCGGGTGCGGAGGAGGCGTTGCCGGGCCGCAGGTCGGTGATCAGGGCGGTGCCGGCTGCGGTGCCGTCGGTCTTCCACAGCTCGCTTCCGGTGGCGGGGGTGGAGCCGGAGAAGAACACGGCATCACCAAGCCGCTGCATCGGTTGCCACACCTCGGGGCCGCCTGCCGCGAACAGCGGGGCGGTGCCGGCCTGCGTGCCGTCGGTCTCCCAGAGGGTGCCGGGCGCGAAGAGGGCCCGGCCTGTCCCGAGGTCCACGAGAGGGCCGACGTTGAATGGCGATGTGTCGGCGGGGATGGCGTCGCCGAGCTGGAGCGTTCCGGCGGGGGAGCCGTCTGTAATCCACGGATTGTTACCGGTGATCCCATCGTCCGCCGCGAAGAAAAGCCGGCCGCCGAACCCTTTCCAGGCTTCGCTGTCCGCCAGGTTGCCGGAGAGGGGCTCGTGGTAGAAGGCGGAGGTTTGCGTCCGTGGATCTACGACGCGCCGGGTTCCCCCGGGAAGGCCGTTGGTGGCCCAGATGTCGACGTCCCCGGCGGCGTCTACGGCCATGAAATAGAACTGGTCTCCGATCCTCTGGAGATAGGGGCGGTACCAGGTCAGGGAGGCGTCCGGGCTCATGGTGCTGACCTGGACGGTTCCGGGCTCGCTGCCGTCGCTGGTCCAGACTTCGCCACCGTTCCCGTCGATGGCGAAGAAGAGGAGGCGCCCGTTGATTTCCTGCATCGGGAGATAAAAGGCCCAGGAGCCGTCGGTACCCGGCCGGATGTCCCTGACCAGAGCCGTTCCGGCCGCCGTGCCGTCGGTGGCCCAGAGCTCGTAGCCGTGCTGGGGATCGGAGGCATAGAAGAAGAGCCGGCCTCCGGCGGCCGTGAGGGTCAAAGGGTTGGACCCCTCCGCACCCGGGTTGATGTCGGCCACCCGCATCGTTCCCTGCGGCGTGCCGTCCGTGCGCCACAGCTCTTTGCCGGCGGCCGGGTCGCGACCGGTGTAATAGGCCGCTCCGGCCCATTCCGTCAAGGAATGGGCCGAGCCGCCGGTGGCCCCGGGCATCGCATCCTGGAGGAGGACCGTTCCGTGTTCCGTGCCGTCCGAGGCCCACAGCTCCTGGCCGTGCGTGCCGTCGTCCGCGACGAAGAGCAGAGGACCCCATGAAGTGGCCAGCCAGGTGGGGAACAGGGCCCAGCGGCTGGAAGGCTGAAGGGAGCCGGCGGGGCCGGGGTTGACGTCCTTCAGCAGACGGGTGCCTTCTACGGTCCCGTCGGTCAGCCAAGGCTCGCGGCCGTGGAGGCCGTCGTCCACCGAGAGCACCGCGAGGCCGTTCCAGGTGAGCGTCGGCTCGGGGGCCGAGCCGGCCGGCCCGGGGTTCAGGTCCGCAACCAACTGCGTCCCGCCCGGTGTGCCGTCGGTGACCCACAGCTCGGCACCATGAAGGCCGTCGTCGACGCCCAGGAAGGCACGGTCCCCGGCCGGGAGAATCCAGAAGCCCGCAGTGCTCCCCGCGAGGCCCGGGTGGACGTCGCGCACCAGCATCGTTCCTTCCAGGGTGCCGTCCGTCACCCACAGCTCGCTGCCGTGGGTGCCATCGTCGGCGTAGAAGAGCAGGCGGTCACCGAGGCGCTGCATCCCCACGGGACTGCCGCCGCAGGCTCCGGGGCAGATGTCCCGCACCATGGAGGCCCCCGCGACCGAGCCGTCGGTCTTCCACAGCTCGATGCCGTGGATGCCGTCTTCGGCCGGGAAATAGAGCGCACCGTCGAGGGAGCCGAACGGGCCGCTCAGGAAGGTGGCGAACGAGAACGACTCCCGGCTCGTGTTGAGGTCCGCCACCTGAAACGCCGGCTGGGCCGTGGCTGCAGGGGTGAGGAGGAGGGCGAAGGCCCAGGGGGTGAGGCGGCGCAGACCCGCCTGCGAGGAGGGGCACCGGTGTGTGGACATTTCATCTGGAAGTCTATCCCAATCCTCCAGGAAGCGCTGCACAGGAGGTGTGCGATCCGGTATCCTCGCTCCGCCGGGCCGGAGCGCTTTGCGCGGCTCGGGACGCCACGCACCGAGGAGGCGACATGCGACGAGAGACCGCACCGGGTTGGGCCCTCCCTCTCCTGATCCTGCTGGCGACGGCCGGCGCGTGGATCGGGTCGATGCTCACCAGCTACCACCTGTCCGCGGGCAAGGCGCCCTGGAAGGTGTTTCAGGCGGTGTGCGGGACGGACGGCGGCGGCTGCTCGGAGGTGCTGGCGAGCCCGTGGGCGGTGCTGCCGGGCGGCATCCCCCTGGCTCTGGCCGGGGCGCTCTATTTCGGCGGGCTCGCGCTCTGGTACCTGGTCGTCGGTCTCGCCAACCGCCGCGGGCGCTTCTGGCACGCCCTGCCGCTCGCCGTCCAGGTGGCCGGCGCGATGGCGTCGATCGTTCTCCTGACCGTCATGCTCACCCGGATCGGCGCTCTCTGCTGGTGGTGCACGCTCTCGCACCTGATCAACTTCGCCCTGCTCTTCGTCGCCTGGAAAGCCTGGCCGCGCGACGACGGCTACTCCAACGAGCCGGCCGTGCCGAGCGTCCGGCTCGGCCTGGCCGGCGTGCTGTTGATGGCCGCCCTGGTGCTTCTCGCCGGCCAGTGGCTGCTGGTGAAGCGGTCGGGCGTGATGGCCGAGGAGGCGAACCGCTATGCGCGGACCTTCTTCGAGGACGTCGATCTCCAGCGCTACCTCCACGAGCGCCAGACCGCCCGGGACCTCGCGGTGCGGCCGGACGATCCGATCCGCGGCGAGGCGGCGGCACCGCACACGCTGGTGGTGTTCAGCGATTTCCAGTGCCCGGGTTGCCGTGCCTTCGCGGAGTTTTCCGAGCGGGAGCTGATGCCGCGGTTCCCCGGCCGGCTGCGCATCGTCTACAAGCATTTTCCCTTGCAGCCGGAGTGCAATCCGGGCCTGGCGAAGACCGTCCACCCGCGGGCGTGCGAGGCGGCTTTCGCCGCCGAGGCGGCGCGCGAGCTGGGCGGCTCTCCCGCCTTCTGGAAGATGCATGACCTCCTCTTCGCCCGGCAGGCGACGCTGGAGACAGGTCCCTGGGCCGACCTGGCACGGCAGGCCGGGCTCGACGGCGCCGCGGTGGCCGACCGGGTGAGCCGGCGCGTGGCGCTCGATCGGGTCCTCGCGGATACGGCGCTCGGCCGGGACGTCCGCGTCGATCACACCCCGTTCCTGCTCCTCGACGGCCGCCCGGTGGACGACTGGAGCCGCATCGAGGTCTGGCAGGCCTTGGTGGGTGGGACCGAGGTGCGGCGGTTCGGTCAGTAGCAACGGGCCGGGCACCAGTTGAGCGGACGCGTCAGGTGTTGCCGATAGTCCGAGGCGGCGCCGAAGGAGGCTCCGCTCCAGACGTTGTAGGTGCCATAGGGCGGCACGTCCCGGGCGTAGGAGGGGTAAGGGATGTAGGGATTGAGCCAGGTGTTGAGCTCTCCGGCGTTTTGAACCTTCAGGAAGACCTCGGTGACGATATCGCAGCGGTTGTCGCTGCAGTCGTCGGCGTCGGCATACCCTCCGTTGTTGCAGGCACTCTGGGTCGGGTACATGGCGTGCTTGCCTTCCGCGCACCAGACTCTCTGCAGAGTGGTGGTGCCAAAGTTCCCTTGCGACCTGAAGGAGGAGCTGTCACCGGTCGCCTGCCAATGGGCGGACATGAACTCTTTGATCAGGCGCCAGGGAGTGACGTCATTTTGCGCGGCACCCCAGCTCACTCCCCAGTCTGCTCCATCGGTGTCCTTACGTGCCACCAGGACGGCGTAGACCTCGCTGTCGCCATTGTGAGCACCGCCCCAGGTATCGTCCCCCAGGTCCCAATTCCAGGCGATGCCGTAGCGGATCTCGATGCACTGGAAGGGCTCCACACAGTCGATCCCATTGCCGGGGCTATAGGGGTGTGCGACAAAGGGAATCCGTCCATTGGCCGAGTTGGAATACCCGGGAACGGACAGCCCGTAGAGCTGGCGGCGATCGCCGTAGGCGAGCCCTTCGTAGGTTCCGCAATGGAGGTTGAGCATGGGGAAGAACTTCTGTGCGAGCAGAAGCTCGAGAGGGTCTGGGAGCCCGTCCGCGTCGAAGTCTTCGGGCGCCGGAGCGCCGCGGTAGACGGTGACGAAGTCGGTCAGCGTGTTGCCGGCCGGCCAGGCATTGGCGTAGCACGTTCCGTTGTGGCGATAGGAGCGGTTGGTTACGGTGCGGTGGGTGGTTCCGCAGAGGCCGGCGCCATCCCAAGGCCGGCACTGGTAGGCATAGCCGTCGTAGGGGAGGTAGTACGACTCGGTGCCGTCGCAATTCGCACCGGTGAAATGGCTGATATAGGCGGCTTCGGCAGGGACGCAGCTTGCTTCTCCGCAATAGCTGTCGCCGCGGTAGACGGTGACGAACTCACTGAGGGTGTTTCCGTTCGGCCATGCGTTGGTATAGCAGGTTCCATTGTGGCGGTAGGAACGATTGGTGACGGTTCTCTGGGTGGTCCCACACAGGCCGGCCCCGTCCCACGGGCGGCATTGATAGGCGTAACCGTCGTAGGGGAGGTAGTAGGACTCGGTGCCGTCACAGCTCGCGCCGGTGAAATGGCTGATGTATGCGCCTTGCGGCGAGACGCAGGTCGCCTCGCCGCAAGAGTCCGCCCGGCCGGCGGTGGCGCTCAGAACGAGAAGGGTGCCGAGGCAGGCGATCGCGTGAGTTGGATTGATTTTCATCGTGGCCTCCTTGGAGGTTGGCTTCAGGGGCCGGGCCGGCCGAGCCGACCGATCCGGCTTCCGAGTCGGCCCAGGGGAGGGCCGAGCAACCCGGCGGGAGTCTGGCGGTGAGGCTTGGAGCAGTGCCGCCAAGCCGGCCGCACGGGCCTGTTCATCATAGGGTTTGCTGGTGGAAGAAGTTGCCACCCTTAGAGGGGGGACTATCCTCTACAAGGGTGGGCGTGAGGGATTCGGCGCCTCCCGGGCGTTTGACCCTCTCCTGCGTCTCGACTAGTCTGGACACCGAATGGAAGGAGACTCGGCATGAAAGCGACGAGCATCCCAGGGCATGAGAAGAGCTTCCGGACCACCGGCAGGGACTCGAGCGGCAAGCAGCACGTCTTGACGCCTTTCGAGGTCACCGTGCCGGGCACGGCGGAGAAGGTGCCGATGGTGCGGTGCGTCCGCGAGAATGGGGACGAGAGCTTCTACTTCCAGGAGGAGCTCCCCAAGCAGCGGATCGTCCTCCATTTCACCGCCGGGTATTTGAAGGGGGACATCGACACCCTGACGCGAGAAGGGAACCACGTCTCGGTCCCCTTCGTGATCGGCCGCGACGGCACGATCTACAACCTTTGGTCCTCCAAATACTGGTCGTACCATCTCGGACCCGGAGCACAAGGTGGGAACACCGAGATGAGCCGGAGCAGCGTCGGCATCGAGATCTCCAACATCGGAGCCCTGCAGAAGAAGGGGACGAAGCTGGTCACGCAGTACAGCAGCAAGGACGTCTACTGCGCGGAGACCGAGACCTCGTTCTATCAGAAGGCGACCTTCCGCGGGCATGACTATTTCGCCACCTACCCGAAGGCGCAATACGACAGCGTGATCCGCCTGCTCCGTTTCCTGACGGCGAGATACAACATCCCCCGCCAGTTCGTCGACGCGGCGCAGCGCTATGACACATTCCCCACGGTGAACCAGTTCCGGGGGATCACGTCCCACGTGAACTATCGTCCCTCGGGGAAGTGGGACATCGGCCCCGCCTTCGAGTGGGACACGGTGATCGCCGGCGTGCAGGCCTGAGGCGACCGGGCGGGCACCCGGTCAGCCGCAGCAGCACCGCCGTCACCCCGATCGCGCGATCCTTGCGGATTCCTTGAGGGGGGAGAGCCGTCGCGGTCCCGGTCAGCCACACGGGAGTGGCGGCCATGCCCCAGGTCTGTGCGGGCACCGCCAAACCTTCGGCGGCCACCACCGAGCTTTCGGCGGTCACCGCCATGCCTTCGGCGGCCACCACCCAAGTTTCGGCGGCCACCGCCATGCCTTCGGCGGTCTCCACCCAGCTCTGGGCGGTCACCGCCACAACTTCGGTGGTCATGCCCCAGTTCTGGGTGGTCACCGCCGCACCCTCGGCGGTCTCCACCACAACTTCGGTGGCCAAGCTCCAACTCTGGGTGGCCACCGCCACGGCTTCGGCAGCCACCACCGAGCTCTGGGGTGTCACCTCTGAAGCCGGCGCGATGTCTGCGCTACCCCGGTGGTCGGCTAGAATGCCGTGCCATGGCGCTCAAGAAATCAGAGCTGTACAGCTCCCTCTGGCAGAGCTGCGACGAGTTGCGCGGCGGCATGGATGCCAGCCAGTACAAGGACTACGTCCTCGGCCTGCTGTTCCTCAAGTATGTCAGCGACAAGTATGCCGGCAAGCCCTACGCTCCCATCCGGATTCCCGCCGGGGCCGGCTTCCAGGACATGGTCGCCCTCAAGGGCAAGAGCGATATCGGCGACCAGATCAACAAGAAGATCGTCGCCCCGTTGGCCAAGGCCAACCAGCAGATCAACGTGGGCGACTTCCCGGACTTCGACGACCCGGTCAAGCTCGGCGACGGCAAGGAGAAGGTCGAGCGGCTCACCAACCTCATCACCATCTTCGAGAACCCGGCTCTCGACTTCTCCAGGAACCGGGCCGGCGACGACGACATCCTGGGCGATGCCTACGAGTACCTGATGCGCCACTTCGCCACCGAGAGTGGCAAGAGCAAGGGCCAGTTCTACACCCCGGCCGAGGTCAGCCGCATCATGGCGCAGATCCTCGGCATCCGCACCGCCAGGACCCGCGCCTCCACCACCGTCTACGATCCCACCTGCGGCTCGGGCTCGCTGCTCCTGAAAGTGGCCGACGAGGCCGGTACCGCCGTCACCCTCTACGGGCAGGAAAAGGACGCCGCCACCAGCGGTCTCGCCCGGATGAACATGATCCTGCACGGCAACCCGACCGCCGTCATCGTGCAGGGCAACACGCTGACCGCTCCCCATTTCGTGGAGACCGGCGCCGGCACCCTGGGGACCTTCGACTACGTCGTCGCCAATCCGCCGTTCTCGGACAAGCGCTGGAGCACCGGCCTCGATCCGGAGCACGACCGTTTCGGCCGGTTCGAGACCTTCGGCGTGCCGCCGGCCAAGCAGGGCGACTACGCCTACCTGCTGCACATCGTCCGCTCCCTCAAGCCCACCGGCAAGGGAGCCTGCATCCTGCCGCACGGCGTGCTGTTCCGCGGCAACGCCGAGGCCGGCATCCGCCGCGCCCTCGTGCAGAGGGGGTATATCAAAGGCATCATCGGCCTGCCGGCCAACCTCTTCTACGGTACCGGCATCCCCGCCTGCATCGTCGTGATCGACAAGCAGGACGCCCAGGCCCGCAAGGGCGTGTTCATGATCGACGCGAGCGGCGGCTTCCTCAAGGACGGCCCGAAGAACCGTCTGCGCGAGATGGACATCCACAAGATCGTGGACGTCTTCAACCGGCGGCTCGAAGTCCCGAGGTACTCCCGCATCGTCCCCCTCGCGGAGATCGAGCAGAACGAGTACAACCTCAACCTCCCGCGTTACATCGACAGCCAGACGCCCGAGGACCTGCAGGACATCGCGGGCCACCTGCGAGGCGGCATCCCGGCCGCCGACGTCGACGCCCTGGAGCGCTACTGGGCCGTCTGCCCGGAGCTGCGGCATGCCCTGTTCAAGAAGAGCCGCCGTGGCTACCTGCGCCTCGCGGTGGAGAAGGGGGCCCTCCAGGCCGCCATCTACGACCACCCCGAGTTTGCCGCCTTCCTCGCCGGCATGAACGCCCATTTCGCCGCGTGGCGGAAGAAGCGGGCTGCGACCCTCAAGTCCCTGGGGGCCGGCTGCCACCCCAAGCAGGTGATCGCGGAGCTGGCCGAGGGCTTGCTCGCCCACTACGACGGCCGGCCGCTCATCGACCCGTACGACGTCTATCAACACCTGATGGACTATTGGGCCGAGACGATGCAGGACGACTGCTACCTGATCGCCGCCGACGGCTGGCAGGCCAAGACCAGCCGCATCATCGAGAAGGACAAGAAGGGCAAGGAGAGGGACAGGGGCTGGGCGTGCGATCTCGTCCCCAAGGCGCTCCTCGTCGCCCGGTTTTTCGCGAAGGACCAGGCCGCCCTCGACGATCTCACCGCCGAGCTGGAAGGGGTCACCGCCCGGCTCACCGAGCTGGAGGAAGAGCACGGCGGCGAGGAAGGCGCCTTCACCGAGCTGGACAAAGTGAACAGGCCCAATGTCGCCACCCGGCTGAGAGAGATCCAGGGCGACAAGGATGCGAAAGAGGAGGCCGCCGCGCTGCGCGAGTGGCTCCGCCTTCACGAGGAAGAAGCCGATCTCAAGAAGCGTCTCAAGGAAGCCGACGCCGCGCTCGACGCCAAAGCCTACGCCAAGTACCCGAAACTCACCGAGCCCGAGATCAAAGCGCTGATCGTGGACGACAAATGGCTCGCCGCCCTCGCCACCGCCATCCACGGCGAGATGGACCGCGTGAGCCGGCAGCTCACCCAACGGGTGAAGGAGCTGGCCGAGCGGTACGAGACGCCGCTGCCGCAGCTCTCCGATCGCGTGGCGGAGCTGGAAGCCAAGGTGAACGGCCATCTGGAGAGGATGGGGTTCAGATGACGGGTGTGCGAGCGCCGCGCTCAGGCGAGCGAATCGTCGGTTGGCTTCAAGGGCGGCTTTCGCCCACGCCGACTCACCTACCTTGGAAGTGGGAGCTGGTCAGGCTGACTACGGTGGCACGCCTCGAAAGCGGGCACACACCGAGCAGACGGCGGCCCGAGTATTGGGGCGGGGACATCCCTTGGATATCTCTGCACGACAGTGCGGCGCTCGATGTCCCGGAGATTCAAACCACTGCGCTATCAATCAGCGCGCTCGGCCTTGAAAATTCCTCAGCGAGGCTTCTTCCGAAAGGGACCGTCGTCTTCTCAAGGACGGCGACGGTCGGGAAGGCCACGGTGATGGGCCGGCAGATGGCGACGAGTCAGGACTTTGCAAACTACATCTGCGGAAGTCAGCTTCACAACCGCTACTTGATGCATCTTTTCCGGTTCATGGCACCCGAGTGGAAGCGGCTCATGGCAGGGAGCACTCACAACTCGATCTACATGCCGGTCTTCAAGGACTTGCAGATTCTGCTCCCGCCATACGCCGAACAAGAAGCCATCGCCGAGGCGTTGAGCGATGCGGATACCCTCATCGAATCCCTGGAGCGACTTCTCGCCAAGAAGCGCCAGATCAAGCAGGGGGCCATGCAGGAGTTGCTCAGCGGGCGGCGGCGGTTGCCTGGGTTTTGCGGCGAGTGGGAAGTGAATCGGCTTGAGGCGCTGGGGATTTGGGTCGGTGGCATGACGCCGGCACTGCGAAACCTGGAATACTGGAAGAATGGAACTTTTCCATGGGTCTCTTCCGGGGATGTGAAGTCAACTCTGCTGACATCTACGGCGTTCGCGGTCTCAGAATATGCGATCAGGCAAGGCGCCGCGCCGCTCCTCCCGGCGAAGTCCATAATCATCGTCATGCGGAGCGGCATCCTCCGGAATTTTCTTCCCGTCGCCATGGCGATGGTTCCGATGTCTATCAATCAAGATATAAAAGCTCTGATCCCCAGCAAGCAAGCCTTGGCCGAGTACATGCTGCATGCGTTGACCTGGAATGGTAGCCGGATTCGTGCGCGGTGTCTTAAGTCAGGCACAACAGTGGAAAGCATTGAATTTCGCTGGCTCAAAGAATTCACGATTCCGGTGCCACCCCTCCCGGAGCAAGCCGCCATCGCCGCCATCCTCTCCGACATGGACGCCGAGATCGACGCGCTCGAAGCGAAGCTCACCAAGGCCCGCGAGGTCAAACAAGGCATGATGCAGGAGCTGCTCACCGGGAGGATTCGCCTGGTATGAAAGAGAGCCAGCAGGTCGAATGGAAAGAGTCCTGGCGCGACGACTATCTGCGTTGGATCTGTGGCTTTGCCAACGCGGAGGGCGGCGTGCTGGTCATCGGGCGCAACGACAAGGGCGAGGCGGTGGGAGCGAAGGACGCCGGGAGGCTCCTGGAGGAGATCCCCAACAAGGTGCGGGACGTCCTCGGCATCATGGTGGACGTGAACCTGCGGCGCGAGAAAGGCAGGGACTTGGTGGAGATCCGGGTCGAGCCCTATCCGAGCCCGATCAGCTACAAGGGCGAGTACCACTACCGCAGCGGCAGCACCAAGCAGGAGCTAAAAGGGGCGGCCCTGGAGCGGTTTCTGCTGAAGAAACGCGGGCGCCACTGGGACGACGTGCCACAACCCTCCTTCACGGTGCGGTCCTGCAGCGCCGCCGCCTTCCAGCTGTTCAAGCAGAGAGCCGCCGAGAGCGGGCGGATGGACCGGGCGGTCTTGCGCGACGGGCGGGAGGTGATTCTCGGCAATCTGGAGCTGATCGAAAAGCACGGCATCAAGCGCGCTGCGCAGTTGCTGTTCACCGATCGCCCCGAGCAGTATGTGAGCGGAGCGTGGATCAAGATCGGGTTTTTCGTCACCAATGACGACCTCCGCTACCAGGACGAGGTGCACGGGAGCCTCTTCGAGCAGGTGGAGAAGACGCTGGACCTTCTGTACACCAAATATCTCAAGGCCTACATCAGTTACCAGGGCATCTATCGCCGGGAGACCTTCCTGTTTCCGCTCACCGCCGTGCGCGAGGCCCTGCTCAACGCCGTCGTCCACAAGGACTACAGCAGCGGCATCCCCATTCAGATCAGCGTGTACGACGACCGGCTGGTTCTTTGGAACGCGGGGGACCTGCCGGAGAACTGGACGTTGGCCCGGCTGCTCGGCAAGCATCCGTCGCGGCCGTTCAATCCGCTGCTGGCGAATACGTTTTTCCGCGCCGGGTACATCGAAGCGTGGGGCCGAGGCATCGAGAAGATCGACCGGGCGTGCCGGGAGCATGGGATCGAGCCGCCGGTTTACGATTCCGGCATGGCGGGCCTGATGGTGACCTTCCGGGCGAAATTCGTCGAGCTGCCGGTCACAACCCTGAACGTGGGCAGGCGGACTACCCCAATCACTACCCCAATCACTACCCCAATCACTACCCCAATCGCTACCCCAATCGCTACCCCAATCACTACCCAAGAAACCGGCGAGACTGCCCAAGAAACTGCCCAAGAAGCGGCAGGAACTACCCAAGAACCGACCTTGATCGCCACGCAGCAACGATTGGCGGAATTGATCGCAGCGAACCCTGAGATCTCGCAACAGACGCTTGCCGTCGCGCTGGGGTTGACTCGCGAAGGTGTCAAATACCATCTCAATAAGTTGAAACGCGCCGGGGTCCTCAGGCATATCGGGCCGCCGAGGGGTGGGCGCTGGGAGGTCTTGAAATGATGCTCGTCGGCCAACCCGAGCGTGCCACCCAGAGCCGTGTCATCGCCCTGTTCTGCGAGGAGCTTGGCTACCGCTACCTCGGGGACTGGACCGACCGCGCCGCGAACAGCAACGTGGAAGAGGAGTTGCTCTCGGCATGGTTGAGCAAGAACGGCTATCGGCCGGAGCAGATCAGCGCCGCGCTGCACCGGCTCCGGGTCGAGGCGGGCAACAGCAGCCGCACGCTCTACGGCAACAACCAGGCGGTCTACAGCCTTCTGCATTATGGCGTGTCGGTGAAGACCGAGGCGGGCAAGGTGTCGGAGACCGTCCACCTGATCAATTGGCGGGAGCCGGAAAAGAACGACTTTGCCATTGCCGAGGAGGTGACCCTGCGGGGGAACCTGGAGCGGAGGCCGGATCTCGTGCTGTACGTGAATGGCATCGCCGTGGGTGTGCTGGAGCTCAAGAACAGCCGGACGAGTCTGGGAGACGGCATCCGCCAGAGCCTCTCCAACCAGCAGCCGGAATTCAACGCCTGGTTCTTCACGACGGTGCAGCTGATCCTGGCCGGCAACGACTCCGAAGGGTTGCGCTATGGCGCGATCGGCACGCCGGAAAAGTACTTCCTGAAGTGGAAGGAAGACGAGGCGGACGACAGCCGCTACAAGCTGGACAAATACCTGCTCAAGATGTGCCGCAAGGACCGGCTGATCGAGCTGATGAACGACTTCGTCGTCTTCGACGGTGGCGTCAAGAAGCTGCCGCGGGTGCACCAGTATTTCGGGGTGAAGGCGGCGCAGGCGTACGTGCGGGAGAGGAAGGGCGGCATCATCTGGCACACGCAGGGGAGCGGCAAGAGCATTGTGATGGTCCTGCTGGCGAAATGGATACTGGCGAACCTTCCCAAGGCCCGCGTCGCCATCATCACCGACCGCGACGAGCTGGACAAGCAGATCGAGGGGGTTTTCCGGGAGGCCGGCGAGGCGATCAAGCGTTCCCGGAGTGGCCGAGAGTTGATGAGCCAGCTCGCCCAGGCGGCGCCGCGGTTGCTCTGTGCGCTCGTCCAGAAATTCGGCCGCCAGGGGGTGACCGACTTCGACGCCTTTCTCAAGGACCTGAAAGCGCAGCCGAGCACGACCGTCGGCGAGATCTTCGTTTTCGTCGACGAATGCCATCGCACGCAGAGCGGCAAGCTGCACAAGGTGATGAAGGCGATGATGCCGCAGGCGGTGTTCATCGGCTTCACCGGCACGCCGCTTCTGGCGCAAGACAAGGAGACGAGCCGGGAGGTCTTCGGGGGCTACATCCACACCTACAAATTCAGCGAGGGCGTGGAAGACGAGGTGGTGCTCGATCTCGTGTATGAGGCGCGGGACATCGACCAGCGCCTGGGCTCCGTGGACAAGATCGACGCCTGGTTCGAGGCCAAGACGAAGGGGTTGAACCACTGGCAGAAAGACGAGCTGAAGAGCCGGTGGGGCACGATGCAGACGGTGCTCAGCTCCCGCTCGCGGATGGACCGCGTGGTGAGCGACATCATTTTCGACTTCAGCACCAAGCCGCGCCTGTCCGGCGAGCGCGGCAACGCGATCCTGGTGGCCTCCAGCATCTACGAGGCGTGCAAGTATTTCAGTCTGCTGCAGAGGACGCTGTTCAAGGGCCGGTGCGCGGTGGTGACCTCCTACAATCCGCTGGCCAAGGACGTGACCCAGGAAGAGACGGGTGCCCACACCGAGACCGACAGGCAGCTCATCTACAACACGTACACCGAGCTGTTGAAAGACGTCGTGGCCCGGCCGGGAAAGTCGAAGACGGAGACCTACGAGGAAAGGGCCAAGGAGCTGTTCACCAAAGAGCCGGCGAACATGAAGGTGCTCGTGGTGGTGGACAAGCTGCTGACTGGATTCGATGCGCCCGCCTGCACCTATCTCTACATCGACAAGTCGATGCAGGACCATGGGCTGTTCCAGGCGATCTGCCGGGTCAACCGGCTGGATGGGGACGACAAGGATTTCGGATACGTGGTCGATTACAAGGGCCTGTTCCGGAAGGTCGAGAACGCCATGGCGGTGTACACCGCGGAGCTGGATCACAGCGCGGGCGGGCCGGCGCCGGAGGTGCTCCTGCAGGATCGTCTGACGAAAGGCAGGGAGCGGCTCGACAACGCCTTGGAGACGCTCGCGTTGCTCTGCGAGCCGGTGGAGCCGCCGCAGGGCGACCTGGAGCACCTCCATTACTTCTGTGGCAACACGGAGATCCCGGCGGACCTGCAGGAGCGGGAGCCCCGGCGGGCCGCGCTGTACAAGGCGACCGTGGCGCTGGTGCGGGCCTACGCGAACCTCGCGGACGACCTGGACGGTGCCGGCTATGACGGTGGAGAGATCGGGCGGATCAAGGACCGGCTCGGCCACTACCTGCGCCTGCGGGAGATCATCCGCCGGGCCAGCGGCGAGACGCTCGACCTCAAAGCCTATGAGGCCGACATGCGGCATCTGATCGACACGTACATCGAGGCGGACGAGCCCCGGAAGATCTCTCCGTTCGAAGGCATGAGCTTGTTGGATCTGATCGTGAAGACCGGCATCGCGGAGGCCATCGCGGCGCAGCTCGGCGGCTTGAAGGGCGATCGGGAAGCGGTGGCCGAGACGATCGAGAACAACGTCCGCAGCAAGATCATCCGGGAGCAGATGAGCGACCCGGCCTATTACGAGAAGATGTCGGCCCTGCTCGACGAGATCATCGCGGCGCGCAAGGCCCGGGCGCTGGAATACGAGGAGTACTTGCTGCGGGTGGCGGAGCTGACGAGCAAGGTGGTGGCGGGGAGGGCCGAGGAGACGCCGGAGCCTTTGAAGAAAAGCCCGGCGCTGCGGGCGCTCTACAACAACCTGAAGAAGCCCGGAGGAGAGACGGCCGACGGGGACCCGGCGCTGGAGCTGGCGGTGCGGCTCGACGCCGCGGTGCAACGGGTGCGGCCGGATGGTTGGCGTGGCGTCGAGACCCGCGAGCGCGTGATCCAGGAGGCGATGTTCGAGATTCTGCACGACGAGGCCGAGGTGGAGCGGTTGTTTCTGATCGTCAAGGCGCAGGGCGAGTACTGATGGAGACGCGGCTGGAGCTGGGAGACCTCACGATCGACGTGACCCTGAAGGACATCAAGAACGTTCACTTGAGCGTCCTTCCCCCGGAGGGCCGGGTGCGCATCGCGGCCCCGCGGCGGACGAGCCTGGAGACCCTGCGGATCTTCGCCATCGGCAAGCTCGGCTGGATCCGAAAGCAGCAGGCGAAGCTGCGGGAGCAGGAGCGCGAAACGCCGCGCGACTACGTGGACCGGGAGAGCCACTACGTGTGGGGCCGGCGGGTTCTGCTGGAGGTTGAGGAGAGCGACGAGCCGCCGGGCGTCGAGCTGAAGCATCGGCGGCTGGTCGTGCGGGTGCGGCCGGGAACCGAGGCGGGCAGGCGGCAGGCGCTGGTCGAAGGGTGGTATCGAGAACAGCTCAAGGAGGCGGTGCCCCCGTTGTTGGCGCGCTGGCAACCGGTCCTGGGTGTTCGGGCGGAGCGATGGTTCGTGCAGCGGATGAAGACCCGGTGGGGGAGCTGCAACCACCGGGCGCGTACGATCCGGCTCAACACCGAGCTGGCCAAGAAGCCGGTGGAGTGCCTCGAGTACATCGTCGTCCACGAGCTGGTCCACCTGTTGGAGCCGACCCACAACGCCCGTTTCATCGCCTGGATGGATCGCTTCATGCCCCGGTGGCAGCACCATCGCCAGGTGCTGAACCGGCTGCCGGTGCGGCAGGAGACGTGGATCTACTGATCCCCTGACCGCGCGGCACCCCCACCCACCTCCACCACCTCCACCTGGAGATGCCCGAGCATCTGCATCACCGGGCCGCCGGCCAGGCTGGCGATGCCTTCGTCCAGGGAGCTGGTCTGCACCGCGAGGTGGGTGGCGTCGGCGGGGCCGTCGGTGGGGACGGCGGCGTCGAGGGGAATCCAGGTGTCGCCGATCTTGATCTCGGTCCAGGCGTGGCCGCCGAAGTGGCCGTCGACGTAGACGTAGCCCATGGCGTAGCGGGCGGGGAGGCCGACGGCGCGGGCCATGGTGGTGAGGAGCATGGCATAGCCGGCGCAGGTGCCGCGGCGGCTGGTGAAGACCTCGGTCGAGGGGGCGAAGACGATCCCGAGGTCGTAGTGCATGTGGGCCGTCACCCAGCGCTGGAGGGCCAGGCCGGCCTCAAGGGGGTCCCGGGCTCCGGCCACGGCGCTCTCGGCGGCGGCGCGGATCCCGGGATCGTCGGGCTGGACGTAGGCGTTGGCGCCGAGGAAGGCGCGATCTTCGTCCTGGATGGCCGTCGCGGGGAGGGGGAAGGGGAGCCGGGTGCGCGGGTGTTGCCGGGTGATCTCCAGGACGAGGGTCTCGGTGGTCTTTTCCAGCACCCGCTGCCCGGTGCCCTCGAACGCGGGCCAGCCGAGGCCGGGATCGCGGTGGCGCAGGCGCAGGACGAGACGCTCCACGTGGCGCGGGTCCGGGATCGGGCGATCGACCGGCAGGAACGAGGCGGCGTACATCTCCGCCGGCAGGCGGCCTCCGCCTTCGGCCTGGCGCGCCGTCGCCTCGTCGGTGCGCAGGCTGCGCATCTCTCCGAACGGTCCCAGGTCCAGGGTCTGCACCTCCCGGCCCTCGGCGTCGAGCCAGAGGATCTGCGGCGCCGGGCTGCCCTCGGTCGTCTCTTCGATCTTCCAGGTGGCGCCCAGGCCGGGCAGCGTCTCCTCGGCGATCACGGTGCGCGTCACCCGCCGCACGGCTCCCAGGTCGGCCACCCAGGTTTGCAGCTCGATGCGGTCGCCCGGTTTGCGGAGGCCCGCGGCCGAACGGCGGCGGAGGCCTTCGGGGCCGAGCAGCTCGCCGGTGAACGGCACGGTGCGCTCGAAGTCGCGGTCTCCGGCCCGGTCGCGAAGGCGCACCCGGCCGTCCTCGACGGTGAGGTGGGACGAGGTCGCTTGCGCTGAGAGCAGGAGCTCCGTGTCGACACCCAGGAGGTCCCCGGCGAGGGATTCACGGGTGATCACGATCATCCCCATCTCCACCCGGGTGCCCAGGCGGTTGAGCACCAGCTTCAGGGTGGAGAGAGAGCGGACGGCGCCGTCCTCGACCGCCGTCACCTCGTGGACGGAGCCGACCGGCTCACCGGCGATCGTGACCGCGTACCAGAGATCGGAACCGCCGGCCGGGGCGGCCGGAGAGACCGCCGCAGAGAGCGCGGGAACGGCGGCGAGCAGCAGGGCGGCGGCCAGGCGCCGGAGCCGAGGCCGGACGGTGGGAGGGTGGAGGCACATGGCCGGCGCTTCAGAGGAACGGGTAGGGCGTGGCGCTCGGTGCGCCGAGGAGCAGCGCGCCGACGGCTTCCCATCCTTTGGTCTGGCCGACCAGATGCTGGCTCATCGTAATGACGTCGCGCAGGTGCCGGTCGAGCGGGCTCTCCTCGGAGTAGATGGCGCCGCCTCCGAGGGTGTCATAGAGGAGCTGCACCACCCGGCGCGCGCTCTGGAAGACGTGGGTGCGCGACAGCCAGAGGTGGGCGCGGTCTTCTTTGGTGAGCTCGGTGCCCGCCGCGAGCTTCTCCCATTGGCGCTCGAGCGAGGTGAACAGATAGGAGCGCGCCGCACCGTAGAGGGTTTCGGCCTCGGCGATCGCCGACTGCACCCGCGGCATTTCGCGGTACGGCCGGCGGCTGGGGAACTCCAGCCGGTCGGCGAGCATCGCCTTCACCGTGTCGATCGCCTCGCGCGCCACGCCCAGCGGGATGCCCGGCATCTTGCGCAGATAGGTGTCGGGACGGCAATAGAGAATCCCCGGGCGCCGCGGGGGATCGAAGAAGCTGAAGGCGTGCTCCTCGGGAACGAAGAGGTTCTCGCACCGGTAGTCGAGGCTGCCGCTCCCTTGGAGGCCGGTGGTGCGCCAGGAGTCGATCAACTCGAATTCGGCGGGCCGGGCGAGGAGGATCTTCCATTCCGAGAGCCCCCCTTCGCCGGCCCGTGAGAGCCCGTCGGCGACCACCACGCAGCCGGCGCTCAGCCAGTCGCAGTGCGTGCAACCGCTGCCGAAGCGCCACTTGCCCGTCACCCGGTAGCCGCCCTTGACGCGCCAGGCCTTCCCCGCCGGGAAATACCAACCGGCCTGGACCATGTCGAGCCGCGGATACATCTCGCGCGCCACCTCCTGGTCCAGATAGGCGGACACGATGCCCGAGTCGCTGCCGATCATGACGCACCAGCCGGCCGAGGCGTTGCCCCGCGAGATCTCTTCGATGACTTCGTTCTGCTGCATCGAGGTCAGCTCGGGGCCGCCCCAGGCCTGCGGCATGTTGAGGCGGAAGAGACCGGCCTCGCGCAGCTTCCCGGCGACGTCGGCGGGGAGGCGCCGGGCCGCCTCGATCTCCGGCGAGCGTTCGCGCAGCTCGGCGGCGAGCGTTCGCGCGTTCCGGTAGATGTCGTCCGCGGAGAGCGGCGGGCCTTCCAGGGGGCCGGTCGTGGTGGGCGGGCGGGAGGCGCCCTCCCGGGGTGGCGCCGGTTCCGGCGCTCCGCTCTTGCTTTGAAGCAGCTCGAGGAGCTCCGGCTTGTGCGCTTCGAGGGTTCCCCGCAGGTCGGGGGTCAGGGCTCCTTTGGGAGCTTCGATACTCAACTGCCCACCTTCGGCGCGCAGCCGGATGCCCCGGCGGCTCAGATCCGACAACAACTCGACCAGGCTCACGGCAAGCTCCTTTCCGCGGTCAAGGGGAACCAACTCTCCCTGGAAGACAAGAGTGCGCCGAACGGGGGAAAGCGAGCCCTGGAGATACATTGTCACGAATGCCGTCGTCTCGTCATCGTCGGCGCGCGACGTCATCTCGGCGGCTCGCTTTGGGCGTCGAGATGCACCTCTCTCTGTGGCAGCCGGCAAGGTCTTCGGGTTTCCAGCGCGTGAGCTCGTTGCCGTGTCCCTCTTGGGAGGTCTCGGGGCACTTGTCATTGAGATTGGTGGAAGATGGTAATTTACGGGAGCAGGTCTGGCCACGAAGTCGCCCTCGCCTGCAGGCCCCTGGTTAGCGGCATCCGGATCAACGGCGCCTGAAGAGGCGCCCCCTGGCGGAGTCTGTGCGATGAAAGAGGATCATGTAGCAGAAGTCGGCTCGCCGAGAGCCCTCGATGTCCTCCCCTGCGCGCTCGGAAGCGAAGCGGCGGTGGTGGCTCGGCATCTGCGCGCCGATCCCGGGGTGGCGGAGTGTGCCGTGCTCGTCCGCGAGAGCAGCTCGGGGGCTCGGGATCTGGTGGCCTATGTCGTGGCCGCGGGGCCGTTCGCTCCCGAGACCTTGGCGGCCCGGCTGGCGATCTCTCTTCCCGCCGGGCTGCGACCCGCCGCGTGGGTTCCGGTCTCCGCCTTGCCGCGGACGGCGGCCGGCGAGGTGGACGCCGCGGCGCTCGGCGAGCTCGCGGTTCTCGACGGCCAGGTGATCCAGGGATGGGAAGCGGAGCTCTTGGCACGCCCGGACGTCGCCGAGGCGGCGGTGGTCGTCGTCGAGGCCCCGTTGGAGCCGCCGCGGCGGCTCCACCTCGCCGATCTTCTTCCCGGCTGGCAGGAGCGCCGGCCGGGTGAGCCGGTGGACGCGGCCGGTGCGGCGTCGACGGCAGAGGCGCCGGCCGAGCTTGCGCCGCCGTCTCTGGTGGAGGGAGGGGAGCCACCGCTCGCCGGGGTTGCGATGCGCCTGTCGGCTCTGCTGCAGCGGGCCGCGGAGAGCGCGCCGGACCACGGCATCCTCTACCTGCGCGACGACGGCGGCGAGCGCTTTCAGCCGTATCCCGAGCTGCTGCGCGAAGCCGGGTCGCTGCTCACCGGGCTGCGGGGCTTGGGCCTGGAGCCGGGCGACCCGGTCCTCTTCCAATTGCCGCGGCGGGAAGACTTCCTGCCGGCCTTGTGGGCGTGCTTCCTGGGTGGTTTCGTGCCCCTGCCGGCGGCCGTGGCGGCGAGTTACGAGGCGGCGGGCGGCGCCGCGGGGCGGTTGCACAACGCCTGGCTTCTCCTCGACCGGCCGCTGGTCTTGACCGACCGGGAGCACGCGGCGCCCATCGTCGCCCTGGCCGAGCGGCTCGAGCTCGCCGGCTTTGTCCTGGCCGAGATCGAGAACCTCCGCGCCGCGGAGGCCGAGATCGATCCCGAGCGGTGGCATGCCGCCGCGCCGGACGACCTGGCGCTCCTGCTCATGACCTCGGGCTCGACCGGCAAGCCCAAGCTGGTGACCCATACCCACCGCAGCCTGGTGACGCGGGAGGCGAGCGCGGCCCGCGAGGTTGGCTGGACGGGCGACGACGTCTCGCTCAACTGGCTTCCGCTCGACCACGTGGCGACCCTGGTGGACTTCCATCTGCGCGTCGTCTTCCTCGGTGCGCGCGAGGTCCAGGTGCCGACCGAGAAGGTGCTGGAAGACCCCCTGCGCTGGCTCGACTGGATCGACCGCTATCGCGCCACCGTGACCTGGGCCCCCAACTTCGCCTATGCGCTGCTCGCCGAGCGGGAGGTGGAGATCCGCGCCCGGCAGTGGGATCTGTCCTGTCTGCGCTGTGCGATCAACGGCGGCGAGGCGATCGTGGCGCGCAGCGCCCGGCGCGCCGTCGAGCTGCTCTCGCTGCACGGCCTGCCGGCCGGCGCCATGCGCCCGACCTGGGGGATGTCGGAGACCGCCTCGGGGGCCGCCTATGGCCGTCTGACTCTCACCGAGTGCACCGGCGACGAGCCCTTCGTCGAAGTGGGAAGGCCGATCCCGGGCATCGCGTTCCGGGTCGTGGACGAGGAGCAGCGGCTGGTGCCGGAGGGGACGATCGGGAGGCTGCAGGTCCGCGGCCCGGTGGTCACCGCGGGGTACCACCGGCGGCCGGAGCTCAACCGCGAGGTGTTCACCCACGACGGCTGGTTCCGCACCGGTGACTACGCGATGCTGCGCGGCGGAAAGCTGACGTTGACGGGCCGCGAGGCCGATTTCCTGGTGATCCGCGGCCTCAACTACTACAGCCACGAAATCGAGTCGGTGGTCGACGAGATCCCCGGGGTCCAGGTCTCCTGGACCGCCGCTTGCGGAGTGCGCGCGGCGGCGGGGGAGGGCGACCGGCTGGCCATCTTCTTCCATACGCCGCTCGGCGAGCCGCGGGCGCGCGCGGCGCTGCTGCGGGAGATTCGCGACCGGGTGCTGCGCGAGACCGGGCTCCACCCGGACCTGGTGGTCCCGCTGGAGCGCGAGGAGATTCCCAAGACGGCGATCGGAAAGATCCAGCGCTCGCGCCTCAAGCAGCTCTTCGAGGCCGGCGAGCTCGCCCCGGCGGTGCGGGCGGCCGATCTGTTGGCCGGCAACGAAAACACCTTGCCGAGCTGGTTCTTCCGCCGCGTCTTCCGGCCGCTGGCGAGCGCACCGGAGGACCTCGGGCCGATGCCGGGGCGTGTCGCCCTCCTGCTCGACCGTGCGGGGCTGGGGGAGGTGCTCGCGGCGGAGCTGCGGGTGCGGGGGTGCGTGGTGGAGGAGGTGGCGGTCGATCGCGCGGACCCCGGGGCCTGGCGCCGCCGCCTGGAGGCTCTCGGCGCCGCGGGCGCGCTCGGGGGCATCGTCTCGCTCCTCGACACCGGGGAGGCGGCGGAGGCCGTGGGGGAGGAGCAGAGCGCGGCCGACGTCCTCGACCTGCTGCGGGTGGTGGTCTCGCTGGGGGAGGAGGGAGCCCCCGTGCCCTTGTGGCTCGCCGCCGACCGCAGCCAGGCCGCGGTCCCCGGAGATCTTCCGGTGCCCGCCCGTGCTCTGGTGCCCGCCCTGGTGCAGACGGCCCGCCGGGAGATCGCGGGGCTGCGCTGCCGGCATCTCGACCTGCCGGTGGCGCCGGCGCAGGAGAATGTCCGCCGGGTGCTCGCAGAGCTGGCGGCGGGCGACGGCGAGCCCGAGGTCGCCTGGCGGGGGGGCCTGCGCCTGGTGCCGCGGCTCGAGCTCTTCGACCCGGCGGGGCGCGCTCCCGGCGCGCTCCCCTTCCGGCGCGGCGGCGTCTACCTGATCACCGGCGGCCTCGGCGGGATCGGCACCGTGGTGGCCCGCCATCTGCTCGCCGAGCACCAGGCCCGCCTGCTGCTCGTCGGGCGGGGGGACGGTGGCGACCCGGCGCGACGCCAGGCGCTCGACGAGCTGCGCGAGCTCGGCGGCGAGGTCGCCTATGTTGCGCTCGACCTCGCCGGAGAGGGGGGCGAAGAGGCCTTCGTGGTCGGGGCGCGGCGCGCCCTCGCCCGTTGGGAAGGGCGGCTGGACGGCGTCTTCCACCTCGCCGCCGCGCTGCGGGAGGCGCCGCTCGGCGACGAGACGGCCGCGGGCCTGGCCGCGGTGCTGCGGCCGAAGGCCGCGGGCTGCCGTGCCCTCGAGCGGTTGATCGCAGGGAGCGATGCCTTCTTCCTGGCCTTCTCGTCGGTCAACAGCTTTTTCGGCGGAGCGGACGTGGGCTCCTACGCGGCGGCCAACCGCTATCTGGAGGCCTTCTGCCGCGGGCTGCGGGAGAGGCATGCGGGCCGGGTGGCCTGCTTCGCCTGGAGCATGTGGGACGAGGTCGGGATGAGCCGCGGCTATGCCATGAAAGACCTGGTGCGGGCCGGTGGGTATGCGACCCTGACCCCGCGGCAGGGGCTCGACGCGCTCCTCGCCGGGCTGGCCGCCGACGAGCCGGAGCTGCTGGTGGGGCTCGACGCCGCGAACCCCCGCATCGCGCGGCTGGTGGTGGATCTGCCGCCGCGGCCGATGCAGCGCCTGATCGGCTTCTATACGGCGGCCGACGGCGGAGCGGGCGGCACCGGGTGGCCGGAGGTCGCCGACCGCTACGGCCGGCCCACCAGTTGCGAGCTGCGCCACCTCGACGCCTTGCCGCGCCTGGCGGGCGGCGTGGTCGACCGCTGCGGCCTGGTGGCTCTCGGCCGCTCCGCCGGCGCCGCCGAGCCGGAAACCGCCACCGAGCGGCTGGTGGCGGCGCTGTTCAGCGAGCTCCTCGGCGTCGGCCGGGTGAGTCTCACCGACAACTTCTTCCAGCTCGGCGGCCACTCCATCCTCGCCACCCGGCTCCTGGCGCGCCTGCGCGACGCCGTCGGGGTCGACGTGCCGGCGGTGGCCCTTCTCGCCGGGCCGACCGTCGGGCAGCTCGCCGCCGAGGTGGACCGCCGCCGGCCGGAGGCTTCCGTCGCCGCCGGAGACACGCCTCCACCCCTGCGCATCGTCCCGGCGCCGCAGGACCGCTTCGAGCCCTTCCCGCTGACCGAGATCCAGCAGGCCTATTGGATCGGCGGTGCGGCCGACTTCGAGCTCGGCGACGTGTCCATGCACTTCTACCAGGAGATCGACGGCAAGGACCTCGACCTCGCGCGGCTCGAAGCGGCGTGGTGGAGGCTGATCGAGCGCCACGACATGCTGCGCACCGTCATCCTGCCCGAGGGCCGGCAGCGGATCCTGGAGCAGGTACCACCGTGCCCCATCGCGGTGGACGACCTGCGCGGCCTGGTGGCCGAGGAGGTCGAGGCGCGGCTCGCCGAAACCCGCCGGTGGATGTCGCACCAGACGTTCGAGCTCGACCGCTGGCCGTGGTTCGAGCTGCGCGCCTCGGTGCTCGACGGGGGCCGCACCCGCATCCATCTGAGCACCTCGGTGATCCACCTCGACGGGGGCAGCCTCTTCCTCTTGATGACGGAGTGGGGGGCGCTCTACCGCGATCCCCAGGCCGCCCTGCCGCGCCTGGAGCTCACCTTCCGCGACTATGCGCTGGCATTGGCCGACGTCCGTGAGACCGCGGAGCATGCCCGGGCCTGGAGCTATTGGCAGGAGCGCGTGGCGACCCTGCCGCCGGCGCCGCCGCTGCCTCTCGTCCAGCACCCCTCGACCTTGCAGGGCTACCGCTTCACCCACCGGGTGCAGACCGTCGAGGCGGCGACCTGGCGGCGCATCGAGAAGCTCGCCGCCAAAATGGGGCTCAGCCGATCTGCCATCGTCTTGACCGCGTATGCGGCGGTGCTCGCCACCTGGAGCGGCAGCCGGCGGCTGACGATCAACGTGACCCTGTTCAACCGTCTGCCGCTGCACCCGCAGATCAACGACGTCCTGGGGGACTTCACCTCGATGGTGCTGCTGGCGGTGGAACGCGATCCCGGAGACACCTTCGAGACCTTGGCGCGCCAGGTCCAGACCCGGCTGTGGAGCGACCTCGAGCACCGGCAGGTGAGCGGCGTCCGGGTGGCGCGCGAACTGGCCCGGGTGCTCGGCGAGCACCGTGCGGCGCTGACGCCGGTGGTGTTCACCAGCGCCATCGACCTGGAGATGCGGGGCGCCACCTCGCCGTCGTCGGCCATGCGGGGGATCGGGGACAACGTCTACCATGTGAGCCAGACGCCGCAGGTCCTGCTCGACTTCCAGCTCTTCGAGGACGCGGGCGACCTGATCTGCATCTGGGATGCGGTGGACGAGGCTTTCCCTCCCGGTCTTCTCGACGACATGTTCGCCTCCTTCGGCCGGCAGCTGCGAGCCCTGGCCCAGGAAGAGTCCTGGAAGGCGGCGCCGCAGCTCGTCCCGGAGCACCAGCTCGACGAGCGGGCCGCCGTCAACGCCACCGCGGCACCGCTGCCGGACCTGCTGTTGCACGAGCCGTTCCTGGCGCAGGCGCGGAGCCGGCCGGAGGATCCGGCGGTGGTCTCCGGTGGGCTCGTGCTCACCTATGGCGAGCTGCTGGAGCGATCCGTGCAGGTGGCCGCGTGGCTTGTGCGCCACGGCGCGCGGCGCAACGCCCTGGTGGCGGTGGTGATGGAGAAGGGGTGGCAGCAGGTGGTGGGCGTCCTGGGCGTGCTGACCGCCGGGGCGGCGTATCTGCCCATCGATCCAGGCCTGCCCCGCGAGCGCCGCGCGTACCTGTTGGCGAACGGCGGGGTCGGGCTGGCGCTCACCCAGGAGGCGTTGGACGGAGACCTGGAGTGGCCGGCCGGGGTGGAGCGGCTCGCGGTCGACGGCCCGTCCCCCGGCCTCGCACCGCCCCCCGGCGAGCCGGCCGTGCCGGCGGCGGAGCCGGAAGATCTGGCCTACGTGATCTTCACCTCGGGCTCCACCGGGATGCCCAAGGGGGTGATGATCTCCCACCGCGGCGCGGTCAACACCATCCTCGACGTCAACCGCCGCTTCGGCATCGGTCCCGGCGACCGCGTGCTGGCCCTTTCGGCGCTCAACTTCGACCTGTCGGTTTGGGACGTCTTCGGCGTGCTGGCGGCGGGCGGCACGCTGGTGTTTCCCGATCCCGGAAGGACGCACGACCCCGGCCACTGGCTGGATCTGCTGGAGCGCTACGACGTTTCGCTGTGGAACACGGTGCCGGCCTTGATGGAGATGCTGGTGGACCTGGCCACCGGGCGGGGCGTGCCGCTGCCGGCCCGGCTGCGCCTCGCCCTGCTCTCGGGGGACTGGATTCCGGTGGCGCTGCCGGATCGTTTGCGCGAGCTGGCGCCCGGCCTGGAGGTGATCAGCTTGGGCGGTGCCACCGAGGCGTCGATCTGGTCGATCCTCCATCCCATCGGCCGGGTCGATCCCGCGTGGCGCAGCATCCCCTACGGGCGGCCGATGGACAACCAGCGCTTCCACGTCCTCGACGAGGCGCTGCAACCGGTGCCGGTGTGGGTACCGGGCTATCTCTACATCGGTGGCACCGGCCTCGCCCTGGGATATTGGGGCGACTTGGAGAAGACCGCGGCGAGCTTCCTGGTGCATCCGCAGACCGGTGAGAGGCTGTATCGCACCGGGGACCGGGGCCGCTGGTTGCCGGGCGGCGACATCGAGTTCCTCGGGCGTGACGACGCCCAGGTCAAGGTCCACGGCCTCCGCATCGAGCTCGGCGAGATCGAGGCGGCGCTCCTGGCGCATCCGGCGGTCGCCGCGGCGGTGGTCCAGGCGGTGGGGGAGGGGCATCGCGACCGCCGGCTGGTGGCCTGGGTGGTCCCCGCCGCCGCGCAGCCGGGGTTGGGCGAGGAGCTGCGCCGGTTCCTCGCCGGCAAGCTCCCTCCCTACATGGTGCCGGCGGCGGTGGTGGAGATCGCCGCCCTGCCCCTCTCCGCCACCGGCAAGATCGACCGCAAGGCGCTCCTCGCCCCGGCCGATCTGCCGGCGCGCGGCGCGGCGGGCTATGTGGCGCCGCGGAACGCCCTGGAGCAGGAGCTGGCGCAGATGTGGCAGGAGCTCCTGAAGATCGACCGGCTGGGGGTCCATGACGACCTCCTCCAGCTCGGCGGCAACTCGCTGCTGGCGATCCTGGCGATCTCGCGTCTGCGCGAGCGCCACCGGGTGGAGGTGCCGCTGCGGGTGATGCTGAGCGAGGACGCCACGGTGGCGAAGCTTGCTGAAGCCGTCGCCCGCCTCGCGGCGGGGGGAGAGGTTCCCGCCCCCGGCCTGCCGCAGGCGGTGCCGGCGCCCGCCGGGCGCCACGAGCCCTTTCCTCTCCACGCCATCCAGGAGGCCTACTGGATCGGCCGTCGCGATGCCTTCGAGCTGGGCAACGTCGCGGCCTACTTCTTCCTGGAAGTGGAAGTTCCGGACCTCGAGCCGGAGCGCCTGGGCCGCGCTTGGCAGCAGGTCATCGACCGCCACGACATGCTGCGCGCGGTGATCGAAGAAGACGGCCGGCAGCGCATCCTGGAGCACACGCCGCCGTACCGGATCGACGTCCTGGACCTGCGCGGCCGGCCGGCCGCGCAGGTGGAGGCTGCTCTCGACGCCCTGCGCGGCCGCATGTCGCAGCAGGTGATGGCGGCCGACCGCTGGCCTCTGTTCGAGCTGCGGGCCACCCTTCTCGACGGCGCCGCCCGCCTGCACTTCGGGCTCGACCTGTTGATCGCCGACGCCTGGAGCGTGCAGATCCTCTTCCGCGACCTGGAGCGCTTCTACCACGCCCCCGGCGAGCCGCTCCCCGCGCTGGCGCTCTCCTACCGTGACTACCTGCTCGCCGAGCGGACGATCGAAGGCTCGGCGCTCTGGGAACGCTCGCGGGAATTCTGGTGGCGGCGGCTCGACGAGCTCGAGCCGGCCCCCCGGCTTCCTCTGGTCAAAGACCTGGCGGAGATCGTGACACCGCGCTTCGTGCGCCGCCGCGCCGTGCTGCCGGCGGCGGCCTGGCGGCGGCTCAAGGAGCGCGCAGGCCGGCTTCGCGTGACCCCCTCGGGGCTTCTGCTCACCGCCTTCTCCGAGGTGCTGGCGACCTGGAGCCGCAGCCCGCGCTTCACCTTGAACGTCACCACCTTCAACCGGCTGCCGCTCCACCCGCAGGTCGAAGAGGTGGTCGGCGACTTCACCTCGCTCACCCTGCTGGCGGTGGACGCCGCCTGTGCCGCGACCTTCGAGGAGCGGGCGCAACGCCTCCAGGCCCAGCTCCTGGAGGACCTGGAGCACCGCTACGTCACCGGCATCCGGGTGCTGCGCGAGCTGGCGCGGCGGCGCGGCCGGGCCCCGGGTGCGCTGGCGCCGATCGTCTTCACCAGCCTGCTGTCCCGGTACGAGGGAAGCGACACCGCCTCCTTCCTGCCGCTCGGCGGCGAGCCGGTGTTCGCCACCTCGCAGACGCCGCAGGTCTGGCTCGACCACCAGGTGCTGGAGCTGCGCGGCGAGCTGGCCTTCACCTGGGACGTGGTCGAAGAGCTGCTGCCCCCCGGCCTGCTCGACGACCTGTTCGACGCCTACGTGGCCCTGTTGCACGGGCTGGCCGCGGGCGAGGCCGCCTGGCGGGCGCCGCGCCTCGCGCTCTTGCCGGCGCAGCAGCTCCTGCAACGCGAGCAGGTCAACGCCACCGCGGCGCCGCTCCCCGCGGCGGTGCTGCATGGTCTGTTCGCCGGGCGCGCGGTGGAGCGTGGCGGCGCGCCGGCGGTGCGGATCGCGGATCGCACCCTCACCTATGCCGAGCTCGCCGAGCGCTCCGGCCGGATCGCCGCCTGGCTCGGCCGGCGGGGGGCGCAGACGAACCGCCTGGTCGCGGTCGTGATGTCCAAAGGGTGGGAGCAGGTGGTCGCGGTGCTGGGCATCCTGCGCTCCGGAGCCGCCTACCTGCCGATCGATCCCGAGCTGCCGGCGCACCGGCGCACCTGGCTCCTCGCCCACGGCGAGGTCGAGCTGGTGCTCACCCAGAGCCACCTGGCCGATGCGCTGGAGTGGCCGGAGGGGCTCCGCCTGCTGCGCGTCGATGCGGCGGAAGAGGGCGACGAGGCCGCCGCTGCCGGCGCCGCCGGGTCCGCGGGACCGGAGGATCTCGCCTACGTGATCTTCACCTCGGGCTCCACCGGCACGCCCAAGGGAGTGATGATCGAGCACCGGGGCGCGGTCAACACCCTCCTGGACGTCAACCGGCGCTTCGCCGTGGGACCGGAAGACCGCGTGCTGGCGGTCTCGGCGCTGTCCTTCGACCTGTCGGTGTACGACGTCTTCGGCCTGCTGGCGGCCGGGGGCTCCCTCACCTTGCCGCGGCCGGAGGCGGCGCGCGATCCGGAGCACTGGCTGGACCTGATGCACCGCGACCGGGTGACGATCTGGAATTCGGCCCCGGCGCTGCTGGAGATGCTGGTGGAGCACGCGGCCACGCGGGGCGAGCGGCTGCCGGCGTCCCTGCGCCTGGTGCTCCTCTCCGGCGACTGGATCCCGGTGAGCCTGCCCGGCCGGTTGCGCACCCTGGCACCCGGCGCCGCGGTGGTGAGCCTGGGGGGGGCCACCGAGGCCTCGATCTGGTCGATCCTCTACCCGATCGCCGCGGTGGATCCCGCCTGGCGGAGCATCCCCTATGGCCGGCCGATGGACAACCAGGGCTTCCACGTGCTGAACCGGGCGCTCGCCCCGTGTCCCGTCTGGGTGCCGGGGGACCTCTACATCAGCGGCACCGGCCTGGCGCGGGGCTATTGGCGCGACCCGGCAAAGACCGCGGCGAGCTTCTTCCTGCACCCGGGGACCGGCGAGCGGCTCTACCGCACAGGCGACCTCGGCCGTTACCTGCCCGGCGGCGACATCGAATTCCTCGGGCGCGACGACCTTCAGGTCAAGATCCAGGGGTTCCGCATCGAGCTGGGGGAGATCGAAGCGGTGCTCGCCGGGCATGGCGGGGTGGCCGCGGTGGTCGTCGCCGTGGTGGGCGAGGCGCGCACGGCGCGGCGGCTCGCCGCCTTCTTCGTGCCCGCGACGGAGGCGCCGGCCGGCGCCGGCGAGCTGCGCGCCCTGGCGGAAGAGCGGCTTCCCGCCTACATGGTGCCGGTCAGCTTCACCGCGATCGACGCCCTGCCGCTCACCGCCAACGGCAAGGTCGACCGCGCGGCCCTTGCGGCGCGCGCCCCGGCCTTCGCCGCCGGGGAAGGGGAGAGCGCGGGACGCGCGCCGGAGACGCTGCTGGAGGAGCGGCTCGCCGCCCTGTGGAGCGAGCTGCTCGGCCTCGAAACCGTCGGCGCCGAGGACGCGCTGTTCGATCTCGGCGGCAGCTCGCTGCTGGCGATCCAGATGCTGTCGCGGGTCAAGCAGGGCTTCGGGGTGGAGGTCTCACTGCGCCGCCTCCTCGCCGCTCCGACGATCGCCGGCCTGGCGGTGGAGATCGAGCGCCTGGCGGCCGAAGAAGGCGATGCGGCGGCCGGAGCGGAGCCACCGCCGGTCGTGCCGGCGCCGCAGGACCTCGGCGAGCCCTTCCCGCTCAACGAGATCCAGCAGGCCTACTGGCTCGGGCGCACCGGCGAGCTGGAGCTCGGCAACGTCGCCCCCCATTTCTATTTCGAGCTGGAGCTCGCGACCCGCGAGCCGGAGCGCATCGAGCGGGCCTGGCAGCGTCTGGTCGCGCGCCACGGCATGCTGCGGGCGATCTTCCTGCCCGACGGCCGGCAGCAGATCCTCGGCGAGGTGCCGCGTCTGGAGATCCCGATCCTCGATCTCGTCGGCCGCCCGGCGGCCGAGGCCGAGGCGGTGCTTCAGGAGGTCCGCGCGCGCCTCTCCCACCAGATGCTGCCGGTGGACCGCTGGCCGCTGTTCGAAATCGTGGTGAGCCGCCTCGCGGCGGAGCGGGTGCGGGTGCATTTCAGCTTCGATCTGCTGATCGCCGACGCCTGGAGCGCCCGCCTGCTGTTTTTGGAGTTCGCCCGGCTCTACCGCGATCCGGAGCTGGCGCTGCCGCCTCTCGACCTGACCTTCCGCGACTACGTGATGGCGCTCCAGCGGCTGCCCGACACCGCGCTCTACCGCCGCTCGCGGGAGTACTGGATGCGCCGCCTGCCGGCGCTGCCGCCGGCCCCCGAGCTGCCGTTGGTGAAAGATCCGGCGGCGGTGGGCACGCCGCAGTTCGTGCGCCGCGCCGGCCGGCTCGCGCCCGCTCCCTGGCAGCGCCTCCAGGAGCTCGCCCGCGAGCGGGGGCTCACCCCGTCGGGCCTGCTGCTGGCCGTCTACGCCGAGGTCCTGGCGGCGTGGAGCCAAGGCCCGCGCTTCACGCTCAACGTGACGACCTTCAACCGGCTGCCGGTCCATCCCCAGATCGACGCGGTGATCGGCGACTTCACCTCGCTGACCCTGCTCGCCGTCGACGCGGCGGACGGTGCGACGTTCGAGGAGCGGGCGCGCCGCGTGCAGCAGCAGCTCTGGGAAGACTTGGACCACCGCCACATGAACGGCGTCGAGGTGCTGCGCGAGCTCGCCCGGCTGCAGGGGCGCTCCCCGGGTGCGCTGATGCCGGTGGTCTTCACCAGCCGCCTGTTCGACGGCACGGGCACGGAGGATTCCTTCCTGGGGCTGACCGGCGGCGAGGTGGTCTACAGCGTCTCGCAGACGCCGCAGGTGTGGATCGACAAGCAGGTGGCCGACGAGGACGGCGCCCTCGTCTGGACCTGGGACACCGTCGAGGAGCTGTTCCCGGAAGGGCTCCTCGACGAAGCCTTCGCCGCCTTCGGCCGGGCCCTCGCGGCGCTCTCCCAAGGGGAGGAGAGCTGGCGCCAGGCCACCTTCGACCTGGTGCCGGAGCATCAGGCGGCGCGCGCCGACGCGGTCAACGCCACCGCGGCACCGGTCGCAGAGACAACCCTTCCCGCCCTGTTCGCCGCCCAGGCGGCGGAGCGCCCGGCGCACCCGGCGGTCCTCGCCGCCGGCCGCCGGCTGACCTACAGCGAGCTCGCCGTCCTGGCGCGCCGTGTCGCCGGCTGGCTCGAAGCGCGCGAGGTGCGGCCCGACACCCTGGTCGCCATCGTCATGGACAAGGGGTGGGAGCAGGTGGTCGCGGCCCTCGGCGTGACGTGGGCCGGTGCCGCCTACCTGCCGATCGATCCCGAATGGCCGGCGGGGCGCCGTGCGGAGCTGTTGGCGAGCGGTGGCGCGGTGCTCGCCCTCACCCAGCCGTGCTGGGACGAGGAGCTGGAGTGGCCCGCAGACGTCGAGCGCCTGGCGGTGTCCGACGCGGTGCTCGCCGGCCTCGAGCCCGCCGCCGCCACGCCCACGGCGCGGCCGGGCGATCTCGCCTATGTCATCTTCACCTCGGGATCGACCGGCCGTCCCAAGGGCGTCGCCATCGAGCACCGCAGCGCGGTCAACACCCTCCTGGACGTCAATGCCCGCTTCGGAGTCGGCCCCGGCGACCGGGTTTTCGCCCTCTCGGCCCTCACCTTCGACCTGTCGGTCTACGACCTCTTCGGCGTGCTGGCCGCGGGGGGGACGCTGGTGCTGCCCGAGCCGTGGGCGCGCCGCGACCCCTCCCGCTGGGCGGAGCTGATGCACGAGCACCAGGTCACCGTGTGGAACTCCGTGCCGGCCCTCCTGGAGCTGCTGCTGGAGCATGCCGGCAGCCATCCCGGAGCCGTGGCCCCGTCGTTGGCCCTGGTGCTCCTGTCGGGCGACTGGTTGCCGCTTGACGTGGCCGACCGGCTGCGCGCCCACGTGCCGGAGGCCGCGGTGATCAGCCTCGGGGGGGCCACCGAGGCGTCGATCTGGTCGATCCTCCATCCGGTCGGCGCCGCCGATCCGGCGTGGCCGAGCGTCCCTTATGGCAAGCCGATGGCGAGTCAGAGCTTCCACGTGCTCGACGCCCGTCTCTGCCGGCGGCCCGACTGGGTGCCCGGCGAGCTCTACATCGGCGGCGCCGGCCTGGCGCGCGGCTATTGGGACGACGAGGAGAAGACGGCGGCGAGCTTCCTCACCCATCCGCAGAGCGGCGAACGCCTCTACCGCACCGGCGACCTGGGCCGCTACCGGCCCGACGGCAACATCGAGTTTCTCGGCCGCCGCGACGGCCAGGTCAAGATCCAGGGCTATCGCATCGAGCTCGGCGAGATCGAGGCCGCCCTCGTCCGCCATCCGCTGGTGGCGGCGGCGGTGGTGGTGGCGCCGCCCCTGGTGGCCGGCGGGCGGGGACGCCGGCTGGTGGGCTGGGTCGTGCCGCAGGGCGCCGAGGCGGTCGACGGTGCCGAGCTGGGCCGCTTCCTCGCCGGCTGCCTCCCCGCCTACATGGTGCCCACCCTCTTCGTGGCGATCGACGCCCTGCCGCTCACCGCCAACGGCAAGGTCGACCGCGGTGCCCTGGAGCGCAGCGGCCTGCCGCGGGAGGACGCCGCGGCGGTGGAGAGCGGCGCGCCGCGCACCCCGATCGAAGCGCGCCTGGTCGAGCTGTGGACGGAGCTCCTGGGGGTCGCCACGGTGGGGATCCGCGACAACCTCTTCCAGCTCGGCGGCAGCTCCCTGCTGGCGATCCGCCTGATCTCCCGCATCCGCGAGCTGTTCGCGGTGGAGGTCTCGCTGCGCGAGCTGTTCGGCGAGCCGACGGTCGCCCACCTCGCCGCCTGCATCGCCCGCGAGAAGGCCGCCGGCACGGCGGCCCCCGCCGCGGCCCTGCCGCTCCTCGCCGCCGACCCGGCGGCGCGCCACCAGCCCTTCCCGCTCAACGAGGTGCAACAGGCCTACTGGGTGGGACGCCTGCAGGGCTTCGAGCTCGGCAACGTCGCCGCCCATTCCTACACCGAGATCGAGAACGTGGGCTTCGACCTGGCGGCGTTCGGCCGGGCGCTCAACCGGATGATCGAGCGCCACGATGCGCTGCGCACCGTCTTTCTGCCCGACGGCCGGCAGCAGATCCTCCGCGAGGTCCCGCCCTACGTCATCGAGGTCCTCGACCTCTGCGGCCGGCCGGCGGCGGAGGCCGAGGGCGAGCTCTCCGCGCTGCGCGCCTGGATGTCGCACCAGGTGCTGCCGGCGGATCGCTGGCCGCTTTTCGAGATCCGCGCCAGCCGGCTCGACGCCGGGCGCATCCGTCTCCACCTGAGCTTCGACCTGCTGATCTCCGATGCGTGGAGCTCGCAGATCCTCTTCCGCGAGCTGGCCGAGGTCATGGAGCAGCCGGACCTCACCCTGCCGCAGCTGGAGATCTCGTTTCGCGACTACGTGCTGGCGGAGCAGGCCCTCCAGGCGACCGAGGTCTACCGCGGCTCCCGGGAGTACTGGCTGGCGCGCCTGGACGAGCTGCCGCCGGCTCCGGAGCTGCCCCAGGTGGCCGACCTGGCGGCCGTCGCGGCGGGCCGTGCGCCGCGCTTCGTGCGCCGCTCCGCGCGGCTCTCCCTGGACGAGTGGAAGATCCTCCAGGAGCGCAGCGCAGCGCTCGGTGTCACCCCCTCCGGGCTCCTCCTCACCGCCTTCAGCGAGGTGCTGGCGTGCTGGAGCGCCAGCCCGCGTTTCACCCTCAACCTGACCACCTTCAACCGCCTGCCCCTGCATCCGCAGGTCAACCGGTTGATGGGCGACTTCACCTCGCTGACCCTGCTCGCGGTCGACGCGGCGGGGGGCGAGGCCTTTGCGATCAAGGCCCGGCGCCTCCAGGAACAGTTGTGGAGCGACCTCGATCACCGCCACTTCAACGGCGTCGCCGTGATGCGCGAGCTGGCGCGGCGCAAGGGGAGGCCCGATGCCGCCCTGGTGCCGGTGGTGTTCACCAGCCGCCTGTTCCGCGACGGCCTGTTCGGCGAGGAGGTGGCCGACCTGCGCTATGGCGAGGTGGTCTACAGCGTCTCGCAGACGCCGCAGGTCTGGCTCGACCACCAGGTGGTGGACGAGGCGGACGGCCTGGCCTGGACCTGGGACACGGTCGACGAGTTGTTCCCGGCCGGGCTGATCGACGACGTGTTCGCCGCTTACACCGGGCTCCTGCACACCCTGGCGGCCGACACGGCGGCGTGGGAGCGGCCGGTGTTGCGCGGGGCGTTCCTGCCGGCCGGGCAGCGCGCGCTCCAGGCGGCGGTCAACGCCACCGCCGAAGAGCTGGGCGGCGGCCTGCTCCACGAGCTCTTCGCGCGCCGGGCGGCGGAGCAGCCGGAGGCCCTCGCGGTGGTGGCGCCGGAGCGCAACCTGAGCTACCGCGAGCTGGCCGAGAGCGCGCATCGCGTCGCCGGCTGGCTGCGCGAGCGCGGAGCACGCCCCGGACATCTGGTGGCGGTGGTGATGGAGAAAGGGTGGGAGCAGGTGGTGGGCGTGCTCGGCGTGCTCGCGGCGGGTGCCGCCTACCTGCCGGTCGATCCCGGCCTGCCGGCCGGGCGGTTGCACCATCTGCTGGCCGAGGGAGAGGTGGAGCTGGCGCTGACCCAGTCGTGGCTCGACGGCGGGCTGGACTGGCCCGCCGCGCGCGAGATCGTGCGCCTGCCGGTCGACCGGGCGGCCTTCGACCCCGCGCTGCCCGCGGTGCCGCCCGCCGTGGAACAAGACGCCTCCGACCTGGCCTACGTGATCTTCACCTCCGGCTCCACCGGCAAGCCCAAGGGGGTGGCGATCGACCACCGCGGTGCGGTCAACACCCTGCTCGACATCAATCGCCGCTTCGCGGTGGGGGCGGCGGATCGCGTCTTGGCCCTCTCTGCGCTCAACTTCGACCTCTCGGTCTACGACCTCTTCGGCGCCCTGGCGGCGGGCGCCGCGGTGGTGTTGCCGCGCGCCGGGAGCGAGCGCGATCCGCGGCACTGGATCGAGACGATCGAGCGTTCAGGGGTGACGGTCTGGAGCTCGGTGCCGGCGCTCCTGGAGATGCTGGTCGAGGCGTCCGAGGCGGGCGGTGAGGCGGCGTCGCCGGCGTCGCTGCGCCTCGTCCTCCTCTCCGGCGACTGGGTGCCGGTGACCCTTCCCGACCGCCTGCGCCGGCAGGTGCCGGCCGCGCAAGTGGTGAGCCTGGGGGGAGCGACGGAGGCGTCGATCTGGTCGATCCTCCATCCCATCGGCGAGGTCGATCCGGCGTGGCCGAGCATCCCGTACGGCAAGCCGATGGTGAACCAGCGTTTCTACGTCCTCGACGAGGCGATGGCGCCGCGCCCGGTGTGGGTGGCGGGCGACCTCTACATCGGCGGCATCGGTCTCGCGCGCGGCTACTGGCGCGATCCGGTGAAGACGGCGGAGTCCTTCGTCGAGCATCCGGGGAGCGGCGAGCGGCTCTATCGCACCGGCGACCGGGGGCGCTGGCTGCCCGACGGCAGCATCGAGTTCCTCGGCCGCGAAGACCTGCAGGTCAAGATCCAGGGCTATCGCATCGAGCTGGGGGAGATCGAGGCCGCCTGCATGCAGCACCCGGCGGTGGCGGCGGTGGTGGTCACGGCGCCCCCGGTGGCGGGCGGCGACCGCCGCAGCCGCCGTCTGGTCGCCCACGTCGTGCGCGCCCGTCGCGACGGCGCAGACGGTCCCGCATCCGCGGCGGCGCTCTGTTTCCAACCCGTCTCCGACCCCATCGAGCGCCTGCAGTTCAAGCTGGAGCGCCGGGGCTTGCGGCGCGACCTCGAGGGCCGTCCGGAGATCCCCTTCCCCGGCCGTGCGCTCGGTGACGCGGACATCGAGCGGTGGGCGGCGCGGCGGAGCCATCGCCGCTTCCGGCAGGAGCCGATCCCGCTCGCCGACTTCGGGCGCTTCCTGAGCGTGCTGCGGCAGATCCAGCCGCCGGACCTGCCGCTGCCGAAGGCGCGCTACCCCTCGGCGGGAGGCCTCTATCCGGTGCAGGCGTACGTGGCGCTCGGCGACGGCGCGGTCGCCGGGCTGGCGGCGGGGATCTATGCCTACCAGCCGCGCACCCACCAGCTGCTGCGGCGCTCCGGGCTGACCCTCGACCGCCGGGTGCATGGGCCCGACAACCGGAGCGTCTTCGATCAGGCGGGATTCACCCTCTTCCTGATCGGCCGCATGAGCGCCATCGGCCCGCTCTACCCGCAGACGGCGCGCGACTTCTGCCTGTTGGAGGCGGGCTACATGGGGCAGCTCCTGATGAGCGAGGCGCCCGCCGTGGGGCTCGGACTCTGCCCGCTGGGCGGCCTCGACTTTGCGGCGATCCGCGACGGCTTCGGGCTGGAGCCCACCGACCTGCTCGTCCACTCCTTCCTGGGCGGCCTGGCCGAGCGTGCGCCGTCGCTCCTCGCAGCCTTGCAGGAAGAACAGCCGCCGCCGCCCCGGCCCGGCGCCCTGGAAGCCGGGGCGCCCTCGAAGCTCACGGTCACCGCCGCCACCGCCGAGGAGCGCGACTGGAGCCGCGACGCGATCACCGAGCCGGTGGCGCGGCTCGAGTTCAAGCTGGCCGGCCGTGGCCTGCCGGTGCCCCGGCCGGGCGAGCCGCGGATCGAGCTGCCGGCACCGCCGGTCGACGCCGAGCTGCTCCGCACCTACGCCTTGCGCCGAAGCTGCCGCCGCTACCTGGACGAAGAGATCCCGCTCGCCGATCTCGCGAGCCTGCTCGGCTGCCTGCGGCAGATCCAGCCGGCGGACCTGCCGTTGCCCAAGGCCCGCTATCCATCGGGAGGAGGGCTCTACCCGGTCCATGCCTGCATCGCGGTCAAGCCCGGCCGGGTCGCGGGGCTCGCCGCCGGCACCTATGCCTATGATCCGGTGGCGCACCGGTTGGTGTTCCTCCAGGCGGGGGAGCTCGACCGCCGCGTCCACGGTGCGGTCAACCAGCCGATCTTCGACCGCTCCGCCCTCTCCCTCTTCCTGGTGGCGCGGCTGGGCGCGGTGGCACCGCTCTATCCGGGGCTGGCGCGCGACTTCTGCGCGCTCGAAGCGGGGTACATGGGGCAGCTCCTGATGAGCGAGGCGCCCGGTTGCCGGCTCGGCCTGGTCCCTCTGGGCGGTGTCGACGTCGCTGCGATCCGTCCCCTGCTCGACCTGGAAGACGACCACGAGCTGGTCCACGTGTTCGAGGTGGGCCGCATCCCGGCGGAGCCGGTGACGCTCGCCGAAGCCCTCGCCGATCAGCCGCCGCCGCCGGCGTTCTCCGCCGACCGCACCGCGAGCGAGGGCGCCGCGAAGGCCGTGGTGGAGATGGGCTTGAGCGCCGGAGAGCTCCGGGACCATCTCGCCTCCCGGCTGCCGGGCTACATGGTGCCGCCGACGATCGACTTCCTCGCCGAGCTGCCGTTGACCGCCAACGGCAAGGTGGACCGCGCCGCGCTGGAACGCCGCGCCGCGGCGCCGCTCGCGCCGGAGGGCGGTGCCACGCCGGCGGGAGAGGCGCGGAGAGTCGCGCCGCGCACCGAGCTGGAGAGCCGCCTGGCCGCCCTGGTGCGCGACCTCCTGGGCGTCGCCGAGCTCGGCATCGACGACAATTTCTTCGAGCTGGGCGCGACCTCGCTCCAGATGATCCAGATCCAGCGGCGCATCCAGTCCGACCTCGGGCGCGAGGTGGAGATCACCGCGGTGTTCCGCAACCCCAATGTGACGACCCTGGCGACGGCGCTGGGAGGCGAAGAAGAACGGCAGGTCGAGGAAGGGCAAGAGCGGGCCCGCCGGCGCAAGGAGGCGGGCCGCAGGCGGCAGCGCCCGGGCGCGGGCCGCGGAGAGGACCGATGAAAGACGTCATGAAAGATGCGGGCGGCGCTTGGGACGAAGAGCGGGACGGCGGCGCCGGCGAGGGCATCGCCATCGTCGGCATGGCGGGGCGCTTTCCGGGCGCCGCCGATCTGCGCCACCTGTGGAGCCACCTGCGCGAGGGGATCGAGGGGATCACCTTCTTCTCGGACGAGGAGCTCGCCGCCGCCGGGATCCCGGCGGCCGACCTGGCCGATCCGCGCTATGTCAAGGCGGCGCCGATCCTCACCGACGTCGATCTCTTCGACGCCGGTTTCTTCCGCATGAGCCGGCCGGAGGCCGAGGTCACCGATCCGCAGCACCGGCTGTTCCTGGAGTGCGTCTGGGAGGCGCTGGAAGACGCCGGTGCGGTGCCCGCGCGGGTGCGCGGCACGGTGGGGATCTACGCCGGCAGCAGCCTGTCGGGGTATCTTTTCTTCAACCTGCGGCACACGTATACGCTGTCGGAGCAGGGCTTCCAGTCGCTGATCGGCAACGACAAGGACTACCTGGCGAGCCACGCGGCCTACAAGCTCGACCTGGGCGGCCCGGCGGTGGGTGTGCAGACCGCCTGCTCGACCTCCTTGGTGGCGGTCCACCTCGCCTGCCAGAGCCTGCTGAGCCACGAGTGCGACGTGGCGATCGCCGGCGGCTCCACCGTCCGCATCCCCCAGAAAGGCGGCTACGTCCATCAGGAGGGAGGCGTGTTCTCGCCGGACGGCCACTGCCGCCCCTTCGACCGGCAGGCCGGCGGAACCATCTTCGGCAGCGGCGTCGGCGCCGTGGTGCTCAAGCGCCTGGACGATGCGTTGGCTTCGGGCGACCGCATCTATGCCGTGATCCTGGGCTCGGCGGTGAACAACGACGGTGCGCGCAAGGTGGGCTTCACCGCTCCGGGGGAGGACGGCCAGGTGCGGGTGGTCAGCGAAGCGTTGGAGGTGGCCGGTGTCGCACCCGGCGAGATCGCGTTCATCGAGACCCACGGCACCGGCACGCGGTTGGGCGATCCCATCGAGGTCGCCGCCCTGGAGCGGGTGTTCCGCGGCGTGCCGCCGGGCGACCGGTGCGCTCTGGGTGCGATCAAGTCGAGCCTCGGCCATCTCGAATCGGCGGCCGGCATCGCCGGGCTGATCAAGACCGCGCTGGCGCTCCATCACGGCGAGATCCCGCCGACGCTTCATTTCACGGCGCCGAATCCGCTGATCGACTTCGCGGGCGGGCCCTTTTACGTGAGCACCGTGCCGCGCCCGTGGCCCGACCTGGGCGGGCCGCGGCGCGCCGGGGTGAGCTCGTTCGGGATCGGCGGCACCAACGCGCACGCCGTGCTGGAGGAGGCGCCGCAGCGGCGCCCGTCCGGCGGCCCCGCAGCGCCCGGTGAGCCCCAGTTGCTGGCGATCTCGGCGCGGGCTCCGGAAGCGCTGCGCACGCTCGTGGAGCGCTACCGCGACCGGCTGCGTACGGAGGCGGACGCCCCCGCCCGGTGGCAGGTGGCGGCGGGCGCTGCGTTGCGCCGCGCCCACCATGACCACCGCCTGGCGGTGGTGATCGATCCCGGGGCCGCCGACCCGGCGGCACCTCTCGATGCCTGCCTCGCGGGTGGCGGGGTCCGGCCGCCGGCCGGCCGGCGGCCGAAGGTGGTGTTCGTCTTTCCCGGCCAAGGCTCGCAGTGGGTGGGGATGGGGCGGCGCCTGCTCGCCGGCGAGCCGGTCTTCCGGCGTGCGCTGGAGGCCTGCGACGGCGCCATCCGGCGCTCTGCCTCGTGGAGCCTGCTGGAGGTGCTCGCCGCCGACGAGAGCGCGTCGCGGCTCGGCGAGCTCGACGTGGTGCAGCCGACCCTCTTCGCCCTCCAGGTGGCGCTCGCCGCGCTCTGGCGTTCCTGGGGGGTCGAGCCCGATGCCTTGATCGGCCACAGCATGGGAGAGGTGGCGGCGGCGTGCGTTGCGGGCGCCTTGAGCCTCGACGACGCGGCGCGCGTCATCTGCCGCCGCAGCCGCCTCGCCCTCCAGGTGCGCGGGCGCGGCGCGATGGCGGTGGTGGAGCTGTCCGCGGCGGACGCGGCGGCGGCCCTGGCCGGCGTGACCGAGGTGGCGGTGGCCGCCCGCAACAGCCCGCGGAGCACCGTCCTGTCCGGTGATGCCCGGGCGCTCGACGCCGTCCTCGAGCGCCTGGAGGCGCAAGGCGTCTTCTGCCGCCGGGTCAAGGTCGACTTCGCTTCCCACTGCTCCCAGGTCGATCCCCTGCTGCCGGAGCTGCAGGCGCTCCTCGCCGACATCCGGCCGCGCGCCGGCGAGGTGCCGATCTACTCCACGGTGGAAGGGCGGCTGACCGACGGCGCCGGGCTCGACGCCGGGTACTGGGTGCGCAATCTGCGCCAACCGGTGCTCCTCGCCGACATGGTGGAGCAGGCGCGCCGCGACGGGCACGACTTCTTCCTCGAGGTCAGCCCCCACCCGATCCTGGTGCCGTCGGTCGCCGACTGCCTGGCCGGCGGCGACGCCCCGGCTGTCGCCTCGCTGCGCCGCGACGAGAGCGAGCGGGGCGCCCTGCTCGCCACCCTGGCGGCCTTCTACGAGCGTGGCGGCAACGTCTCCTGGGAGGCCCTCTTTCCCGGCGGCGGAGGCTTCGTGGAGCTCCCCACCTACCCGTGGCAGCGGGAGCGCTACTGGATCGATCCCGTGGCACCCGCCGCGGCACCGGCGCTCGCCCGGGACGGGGCGGCCCACCCGGTGCTCGGCGAGCCGCTCTGCTCGTCGCTGCATCCCGGGACCACCTTCTGGCCCTGCCGGCCGGCCGGCGTTCCTCCCGGAGACCGGCTCCAGGGCGAAGCCACGCTGCCGGCGGCGCTGTTTCTCGACCTGGCGTGGGCGGCGGGTTCCGGCGCCCGGCTGGAGGACGTGGCCTTCGACGCGGGGGGAGCGTGGAACGAGGGGGAGACGCTGCAGCTGGCGCTCGCACCCGCCGGTTCCGACGGTGCGATCTTCCGGATCTCCAGCGCTGCGAAGCCGGCGGCGGGGACGTGGGCCGTGCTGGCGGCGGGCCGGGCCACCTCTCTCGACCCCGGACCCCCCGCCCGGATCGACCTCGCGGCGATCCGCGCCCGCTGTGGCGAGCCGGTGACCGCGGAGGCGTTCGATCGCGAGCGCCGGGAGGCGGGATTCGTTCCGGCAGGGGGGGCGAAGATCCTCGGCGAGATCCTGCGCCGCGACGGCGAGCTGCTGGCCCGGCTCGAGCCGCCGCCCGACGCGGGATTCCGGGTCCATCCGGCGCTGCTCGACGCCTGCTTCCAGGCGCTTGCGGCGGCGGCTCCGCGTACCGAAGGGGGACCGATCCCGGCCTTGCCGTCCGGGGTGGACGCCGTCGAGCTCCACGCCCGGCCCGAGGGCGAGCTGTGGCTCCACGCGGCGCTGTCGTCGCTTCCCGTCGGAGTGCCTTCGGCCGCCCGGCTGGCCGGAGACGTGACGGTGAGCGACGGCGCGGGGCGGCCGGTGCTCGCGCTGCGCGGTCTGCGCGCGCGGTGGCCGGTCGAGCACTGGCTTTACGAGGTGCGCTGGGAGAAGGCCGAGGCAGCGCCGTCGGCCGGAGCGGCCGGCCCCTGGCTCCTGGCCGGCGGTGGCGATCGCGACGGTGTGGCGGAGGCTCTGGGGCAGGCGCTCGCCGCCGGCGGCGAGACGGTCGTCCGGGAACCGGCCGGCGAGCTGCGGCCACGCGAGGTCGTCTACCTGGAAGGTCTCGCTGCGCAGCTTGGGCCGGAGGCCTCCGGCGAGGAGATGAGCCAGGCCGCCACCGAGGCCTGCGCAGGTCTCGTCCGTCTGGTCCAGACGCTGGAGGGATGGGGAGATCCCCTGCCGCGCCTGACCGTCGTGACGCGCGGTGCTCAGCCGACCGGGGCCGCGACGTCGGCCGCGCCGGTGCAGGCCCCCCTCTGGGGTCTCGCGGCGGTGATCGGCAACGAGCATCCGGAGCTGCGCTGCCGCATCGTCGATCTCGATCCCGCGGTGCCCGGGGAGCAGGAGCTTGCCGCCCTGGTGCGCGAGCTGCGCGGTGGTGACCGCGAAGACAAGGTCGCGCTGCGTGGCGAGGAGCGCCGCGTTGCCCGCCTGGTGCGCCGCCCGCCACCGGTGCTTCCCGCGCCGCGGCCGGCCCCGGTTCGCGCCGCGGCCACCTATCTGGTGACCGGCGGTCTGGGCGGCCTCGGTCTCGCCTGTGCACGCCTCCTCGTCGATCTGGGTGCGCGGCACCTGGTGCTCCTCGCCCGGCGTGACGCCACGCCGGCGGCGGCCGAGGCCCTGCGCGGCCTGGCGGCGGCCGGTGCCGAGGTGCGGACCATCGCGGCCGACGTGGCCGACGCCTCCGCGGTCGCGGCGGTGCTCGCCGAGATGGCCGCCGGCATGCCGCCGCTCGGCGGCATCCTCCATGCGGCCGGAGTGCGCGAAGAAGGGCCGGTCGAGGACAGCCTGCTGCGGCGGCAGACCCCCGAGCGGATCCGCCGGGTGCTGGCGCCGAAGGTGGCCGGGGCCTGGAATCTGCACCGGCTGACCCGCGGCTGCGATCTCGACTTCTTCGTCCTCTTCTCGTCCGTCTCGACCCTCCTGGGCTCCCTGGGGCAGTCGAGCTATGCGGCGGCCAACGCATTCCTGGATGCGCTCGCCGGCCACCGGAGGTCGAGCGGCCTCCCGTGCCTGACGATCAACTGGGGCGCCTGGGCCGAGGTCGGCATGGCCGCCGCGGCGCCGGAGCTGGAGAAGCGCTTGGCCTGGGAAGGCATGGCGAGCCTCGCCTCGGCCGATGCGTTGGCGGTGCTGGAGCGCCTGCTGACGCAGGGGCGGGAGGGTGCGGAGCGCGTCGTCGTGATGCCCTTCCGGCACGCCCTCTGGCGGCGTTTCGACGCGCGGGCGAGCGCGGCGCCGCTGTTCGCCGCCCAGGCGGCGGCCGCGGGCGGCGAAGGCGAGGCGGCGCCGGGCCGCGAGCTGCGGGAGCGGATCGACGCCGCACCGCCGGCAGAGCGGCAGGAGATCCTCGAAGGTTATCTCGCCGAGCGGGTCGCCGAGGCGTTGCGCGTCCCGGCCGACCGCATCGCGGTCGACGTGCCGTTCAACCAGCTCGGCTTGAGCTCGCTGCTGAGCCTCGAGGCGCGCAACCGCATGGAGCGCGACCTGGGTCTCGCCATCCCCATCGTGCAGTTCCTCCAGAGCGAGAGCCTGCGCCAGTTCGCGGCTCAGCTCGCCGAGCGCCTGGCGGTGGAGCAACTTCTGGCGAGCGTCGCCACCGACGCTCCGTCGGCGGCGACGGATGAATGGGAGCAGGTGACGTTGTGATGAATCACGGGACAGGTGACAGAAGGAGCGTCCGATGAGTGTTTCCGAGCTATTGGCCGAGCTGTCCGAGCGGGGTGTCCAGCTCTCGGTCGAAGGGAGTCAGCTCAACGTGCGGAGCCCCAAGGGGGCCTTGACGGAGCCCCTCCGCGCGAAGCTGGCGGCCCACAAGGCCGAGATCCTGCGCCTCCTGGAGGAGCGCGCGGGAACACCGCCCCAGAGCCTGTCCCTGCTGCCGCAGATCGTTCCCGCCCCGGCGCAGCGCCACGCGCCCTTCCCGCTGACCGACATTCAGCAGGCCTACTGGATCGGCAGCCGCTCGGACTTCGAGCTGGGCAACGTCTCGATCCACTTCTACACCGAGGTCGACGGGCGCGACCTCGACCTCGCGCGGCTCGGCCGCGCCTGGCGCCGGGTGGTGGAGCGCCACGACATGCTGCGGGCGGTGGTCGAGGCCGACGGCCGCCAGCGCATCCTCGCCGAGGTGCCGGCCTGCGAGATCGCCGTCACCGACCTGCGCGGCCGGGCGGCCGGCGAGGTGGAGGCCGTGCTCCAGGCGTTGCGCGCCGAGCTCTCGCATGCCCGGCCGGGTGGGGGAGAGGGACCCGATTTCGAGCTGCGCGCAACCCTTCTCGACGACCGCATCCGGCTGCACCTGAGCCTCGGCATGCTGCACGTCGACGGACCCAGCCTGCAGATCCTGTTCAAGGACCTCGCGGTCCTCTACCGCGATCCGGAGGCGCAGCTTCCGGCGCTGGAGCTCTCCTTCCGCGACTACGTGCTCGCCGAGGCGGCGCTGCGCGAGACCGACTTCTACCGGCGGTCCCTCGCCTGGTGGAAGGAGCGCGTCCGCGAGCTGCCCCCGGCGCCCCAGCTGCCGCTCGCGCGGAGCGCCGGTGCCCTCGACCGTCCCCGGTTCGTGCACGGCCACATGGAGATCGAGGGGGAGATCTGGGCCGCCGTCCGGCAGCAGATCCAGCGTCACGGCCTGAGCGCGGCGGCGGTGCTTCTCGCCGTGTACGGCGAGGTGCTGGGAACCTGGAGCCGCAGCCCGCGGCTGACCCTCAACGTCACCCTGTTCAACCGGTTGCCGCTGCACCCCGAGGTCAACCAGATCGTCGGCGACTTCACCTCGATGCTGCTGGTGGATTTCGACCCCCGCCCGGACGATTCCTTCGTCGCGCGCGCCCGGCGCATCCAGGAGCGGCTCTGGCAGGGGCTGGAGCACCGCCAGGTGAGCGGCGTCGAGGTGCTGCGGGAGCTGGCGCGGCTGCGCGGTTCCCGCTCGGGCGCGCTGATGCCGGTGATCTTCACGTTCATGGAGCTCGACGAGGTGGGGGCCACCGCCTCGGCCGGCCTGGAGGAGCTGGGCGAGCTCGCCCACTCCACCAGCCAGACACCCCAGGTGTGGCTCGATCACCAGGTGAAGGTTCTGGCGCGCGGCGTCGTGCTCACCTGGGACGGGCTGGACGATCTCTTCCCGCCGGGATTGTTGCAGGAGCTCTTCGCCGCCTACCGCCGGCTGTTCTGCAGCCTGGCGGCGGCGGAGGCCTGGCTCGCGCCACCGCGCGGCCTGGTGCCGGCCGGGCTTGCGGCGCCCGGCGGTGTGGCGGCAGAGGTGGCGCCGCCGGAGGCGACGCTGCTCGACCTCTTCCTGGAGCAGGCGGCGGCGCAGCCGGAGCGGCCGGCGGTCACCGGCGCCGGCCGCGAGCTCACCTACGGCGCGCTCGCCGCGGACGTGCGGCGCGTCGGCGGCTGGCTGCAGGCGGCGGGCGCGCGGCCGGAGACGCTGGTGGCGGTGGTGATGGAGAAGGGGTGGGAGCAGGTGGTGGCGACCCTGGGCATCCATGCGGCGGGCGCCGCCTACCTGCCGATCAACCCCGCCTGGCCGCAGGAGCGCCGCTGGTTTCTCCTCGAGGACTGTGGCGTCGAGCTCGCCCTCACCCAGCCGCATCTGGACCGCGAGCTGGTGTGGCCCGACGGTGTGCGCCGCCTGGCCCTCGACACGGCGCTGCTCGCCGGGCTCGCCGAAGCCCCGCCGGCCGGGCCGCGGCCCGACAGTCTCGCCTACGTCATCTTCACCTCCGGCTCCACCGGGCGGCCGAAGGGGGTCGCCATCGAGCACCGGGGCGCCGTCAACACCATCCTCGACGTGAACCGGCGGTTCGGCGTGGGGCCGGAGGACCGCGTCTTCGGCCTCTCCGCGTTGACCTTCGACCTCTCGGTCTGGGACATCTTCGGGACCCTGGCGGCCGGCGCCGCCCTCGTTCTGCCCGGCGAGCGGGGGGCGCGCGACCCCTTCGCCTGGGTGGAGCTCCTGACGCGCCACGGCGTCACCGTGTGGAACTCGGTACCGGCGCTCCTCGGGCTCCTGCTCGACCACGTCGATCGCCATCCCGACGCGGCGGCGCGGTCGTTGCGCCTGGCCCTCCTGTCCGGCGACTGGCTGCCGCTCGACGCCGCCGACCGTCTGCGCGCCTGGGCGCCGGATGCCCGGGTGGTCAGCCTGGGCGGTGCGACGGAGGCCTCGATCTGGTCGATCCTCTACCCGATCACCACCGTGGATCCGGCGTGGACCAGCATCCCCTACGGCAAGGCGATGGCCGGGCAGAGCTTCCACGTGCTCAATCCCCACCTGCAGCCGTGCCCGGTCTGGGTCACCGGCGACCTCTACATCGGCGGCCTCGGCCTCGCACGCGGGTACTGGCGCGACCCCGAGAAGACGGCGGCGAGCTTCATCACCCATCCGCAGACCGGGGAGCGGCTCTACAAGACCGGTGACCTCGGCCGTTTCCTGCCGGACGGCGACATCGAGTTCCTGGGGCGCGAGGACCAGCAGGTCAAAATCCAGGGCTACCGCATCGAGCTGGGAGAGATCGAGGCCGCTCTCGCGGCCCACCCGGCGGTGCGCCAGGCGGTGGCCGGGGCCTTCGGGGAGCGCTTCGGCAACCAGCGGCTGGCCGCCTGGTTCGTCGTCGAGGACGGCGCGGCGAAGCCCACGAGCGAGGCGCTGCGCGCCTTCCTCGAAGGGAAGCTGCCGGCCTACATGGTGCCGGGCGTCTTCGTGGAGCTGGCGGCCTTGCCGCTCTCCGCCACCGGCAAGGTCGATCGCAAGGCCCTGCCCGCGCCCGAGGACGCCGGGGAGGTCGCGGCGGGCACGTTCGTGGCGCCGCGCAATGAGGCCGAGGAGCGGGTGGCCGCGATCTGGTGCGAGCTCCTGGGGCTCGACCGGCTCTCCGTCACCGCCAACCTGATCGATTTCGGCGGCAACTCGTTGACCGCCATCCAGGTCAATTCCCGGTTGCGCGAGACCTTCGGCGTCGAGCTTCCCCTGCGCAAGCTGCTCGACGCGCCGAGCGTCGCCGGCCTCGCGGCGATCGTATTGGAGCTTCAAGAGGGCGGCTCCGCCGCCGCCGCCGAGGCCTTGCCGGCGCTCGCGCCCGACCGCGCGGCGCGCCACGAGCCCTTCCCGCTCAACGGCATCCAGCAGGCCTACTGGTTGGGGCGGCTCGATACCTTCGAGCTGGGCAACGTCGCGGCCCACTCGTATTTCGAGGTCGACGTGCCGGTGATGGACCTCGCGCGGATGGGGCGCGCCTGGCAGCGCCTCATCGCGCGGCACGACATGCTGCGCGCCATCGTCCAGCCCGACGGCCGCCAGAAGATCCTGCCGGAGGTGCCGCCCTACACGATCGAGCTTCTCGACCTGCGCCCGCTCGCCGCCGCCGCGGCGCAAGAGGCGCTCGACGCGGTGCGCCGGCGCATGTCGCACCAGGTGCTGCCGGCCGACCGCTGGCCGCTCTTCGAATTCCGGGCCACCCGCCTGGACGAGACGTCGCTGCGCTTCCACTTCAGCCTCGACCTGTTGATCGTCGATGCCTGGAGCGTCCAGATCCTGCTCGACGACCTGCGGCGGCTGTACGACCAGGATGCCGGCGATCTGGTGCCGCTCGGCCTCTCGTTCCGGGACTACCTGCTGGCGGAAGCCCGGCTGGAGGACTCGGCCCCGATGCGCCGTTCGCGGGAGTACTGGGCGGCGATCCTCCCGGACCTGCCACCGGCACCGCAGCTCCCCCTGGTCAAGTCGCCCTCCGAGATCGGCCGGCCGCTCTTCGTCCGCCGCGGCGCCGTGATCGAGCGCGGGCCGTGGCGCCGGCTCAAGGCGCGGGCGTCGGCGGCCGGGCTGACCCCCTCGGGGTTGTTGCTGGCCTGCTTCGGCGAGATCCTCGCCCAGTGGAGCCGGAGCCCGCGGCTGACGGTCAACGTCACCACCTTCCGGCGGCTCCCGCTCCATCCCGACGTCGACCGGATCATCGGCGACTTCACCTCGCTCACCCTGCTGGAGGTCGATCACACCGCGCGGGCGCCGTTCGAGGTGCTCGCCCGGCAGCTCCAGGACCGCCTCTGGCAGCACCTGGACCACCGCTTCGTCAGCGGTGTGGAGCTGCTGCGCGAGCTCGCCCGCCTGCAGGGCCGCGCGCCGGGGGCCTTGATGCCGGTCGTGTTCACCAGCCTGCTCGCCCGCTATGACGACGGCGACGCGGCGGCGGTGGAGGCCGGCGCGGCGCCGCCGGAGGACGAGTACCGGCAGGTCTACGCCGTGTCGCAGACGCCGCAGGTCTGGCTCGACCACCAGGTGCTGGAGGAGGGCGGTGCCCTGCGGCTCAACTGGGACGCGGTGGAGGAGCTGTTCCCGGCGGGCCTGCTGGACGACATGTTTGCGGCCTATCTCGGCTTGTTGCGCGATCTCGCCGAGGACGAGGGCGCGTGGAGCGCGCCGCCGCGGCCCCGTTTGCCGGCGGCGCAGCTCGCCCGGCGCGCCGAGGTCAACGCGACGGCGGCGCCGGTGGCGGAGGTGACCCTCGACGCGCTGGTGGGAGCCCGCGCCGCGGCGGAGCCGGAGCGGCCGGCGGTGGTCACCGCCGAGCGCACGCTCACCTACGGCGAGCTGTGGCACCGGTCGGGGCAGGTGGCCCGCTGGCTCTGCGAGCGCGGCGCCGGACCGGATCGGCTGGTGGCGGTGGGGATGGAAAAAGGCTGGGAGCAGGCGGTGGCGGCGCTCGGCGTGGTGCGCGCCGGCGCGGCCTACCTGCCGATCGACCCGGCGTGGCCGGACGAGCGGCGGTTCTACCTGTGTGCGCACGGCGGCGCCGAGCTGGCGCTCGTCCAGGAGCGCCTCGCCGGCACGCTGGCCTGGCCGGCGGGCGTCACGGCGGTGGCGGTCGACGGCGACGAGATGGCGCGGCAGGACGCGGCTCCGCCGGCCTCGGCGGCGGGACCGTCGAGCCTGGCCTACGCCATCTTCACCTCGGGCTCGACCGGTTTCCCCAAGGGCGTGGCGATCGAGCACCGGAGCGCGGCCAACACGATCCTCGACGTGAACCGCCGCTTCGCGGTGGGGCCGCAGGACCGCGTGCTCGCCCTGTCGTCGCTCTCGTTCGACCTGTCGGTGTGGGATCTGTTCGGCGTGCTCGCGGCGGGCGGCGCTCTGGTGATGCCCGAGCCGTGGGCGGGCCGCGATCCGTCACGCTGGGTGGAGCTGATGCGCTCGCACGGGGTGACGCTGTGGAACTCGGTGCCGGCGCTGCTGGAGCTTCTCCTGGAGCACAGCGAGGGCTCGGGGATCGCGATTCCGGAGACGCTGCGCCTGGCCCTTCTTTCCGGCGACTGGCTGCCGCTCGACGTGGCGTCGCGTCTGCGCCGGCAGGTGCCGGCGGCGCAGGTGGTGAGCCTGGGTGGCGCGACCGAGGCGTCGATCTGGTCGATCCTCCACCCGGTGGGTGAGGTGGCACCGGAGTGGAAGAGCATCCCCTACGGCCGGCCGATGGTGAACCAGACCTTCCACGTGCTGGACGCGCGGTTGCAGCCGCGGCCGGTGTGGGTGCCGGGCGACCTCTACATCGGCGGGGTGGGGCTCGCGCGCTGCTACTGGGGCGACGCGGAGAAGACGGCGGCGAGCTTCGTCGTGCATCCGGGGAGCGGGGAGCGGCTCTACCGCACGGGCGACCTCGGGCGGTATCTGCCCGGCGGCGACATCGAGTTTCTCGGGCGTGAGGACCTGCAGGTCAAGATCCAGGGGTATCGCATCGAGCTGGGCGAGATCGAGGCGGTGCTCGCCGGGCACCCGGCGGTCGCCTCGGCGGTCGTGGTGGCGGCGGGCGAGGCCCGGGAGGCGCGGCGGCTCGCCGCTTTCGTGGTGGGGTGTGCGGAGGAGGCGGCGCCCGATCCGGCGGTGCTCAAGGAGCTCCTGGCGAGCCGGCTGCCTTCCTACATGGTGCCGGCGGTCCTGCGCGTCCTCGACGAGCTGCCGCTCTCCGCCAACGGCAAGGTGGACCGCGCGGCTCTCGGCCGCCTGGCGGCGGCCGCCGCGGGGCCGGAGGACGAGGAGGCTGTGCGCGCCGCGCCGCGCACGCCGCTGGAGCGCGAGCTGGCGGCGCTCTGGAGCGAGCTGCTCGGGGTCGCCAAGGTCGGCATCCACGACCAGCTTTTCGATCTCGGCGGCAATTCGCTCGTCGCGATCCAGATGCTGGGTCACCTGCGAGGCCTCTTCGGCGTCGAGGTCTCCTTGCGCAGCCTCTTCGAGGCGCCGACGGTGGCGGGCTTGGCGGGCGTCCTGGCGCAGCTCAAGGCGGCGTCGGGAGAGACCGGCGGCGAGGCGGCGGAGGGCGATCTGCCTCCGGTGGTGCCGGCGCCGGCCGAGCGCGCGGAGCCGTTCCCGTTGAGCGACGTGCAGCAGGCTTATTTGCTGGGCCGCCTGGGGACCCTCGAGCTGGGCGACGTGGCGGCGCACTCCTACCTGGAAATCGAGGTGGAGACGCGGGAGCCGGAGCGCGTCGAGCGGGCCTGGCAGCGCCTCATCGCGCGCCACGACATGCTGCGCGCCGTGTTCACGCCCGACGGGCGGCAGCGCATCCTGACCGAGGTGCCGCCGTACCGGATCGAGGTGCTGGACCTGGCGGACGCCGCCCCGGCGGAGGCCGCGGCAGAGCTCGCCGCGGTGCGGGCGCGGATGTCGCACCAGGTGCTGCCGACCGACCGCTGGCCGCTCTTCGAGCTGCGCATCTCCCGCTTGACGCCGGAGCGCATCCGTCTCCACATCAGCTTCGACCTGCTGATCGCCGACGCCTGGAGCTCGCAAATCCTGCTGCGCGAGTTCGCGCTGCTCGCCCACGACCCCGAGACGCCGCTGCCTCCCCTGGAGCTCACCTTCCGCGACTACCTGCTGGCGAGCGGGCGGCTCACCGGGACCGCGGCCTGGACCCGCGCCCGCGAGTACTGGGAGCGCCGCCTCCCCGACATCCCGCCGGCGCCGCAGATCCCGCTCGTCAAGGATCCGGCGAGCATCGAAAAGCCCCTTTTCGTCCGCCGCAGCGGACGCCTGGACGCCCCCACCTGGCGGCGGTTGCAGGAGCGCACGGCCCGTGCGGGCTTGACCCCCTCCGGCCTGGTGCTGGCGGCGTATGCCGAGGTCCTGGCGGTGTGGAGCGCGAGCCCGCGCTTCACCCTGAACGTCACCACCTTCAACCGCCTGCCGATCCATCCGCAGATCAACGAGGTGGTGGGCGACTTCACCTCGCTCACCCTGCTCGCCGCCGACCTCGCCGCCGCCGATCGCTTCGAGCTGCGGGCGCGCCGCCTCCAGGAGCAACTCTGGGAGGACCTCGATCACCGGCAGGTGAGCGGCGTCCAGGTGGTGCGCGACCTCGCCCGCCTGCAGGGTCGCTCGCCCGGTGCGCTGATGCCGGTCGTCTTCACCAGCCGCCTGTTCCACGGCACGGGCGCCACCGCCTCCGCCGCTCCGCAGGGCCCCCCCGGCGAGCTGGTCTACAGCGTCTCGCAGACGCCCCAGGTGTGGCTCGACAAGCAGGTGTCGGAAGAAGACGGCGCGCTGGTCTGGACCTGGGACGCGGTCGAGGAGCTCTTCCCGGCGGGCCTGCTCGACGACATGTTCGTGGCATTCGCGGGTCTCCTCGGCCGGCTCGCCGACGACGAGGCGAGCTGGGGGCAGACGGCGTTCGGCCTGCTGCCGGAGGCGCAGCTCGCCCG
>DIHE01000119.1:0-6608 GCA_002420005.1 Holophagales bacterium UBA5704
GGGGGATGGCAGCGTGTTTAAGGCAGCCGAAGAGTAAAAGGATGGCACCTACTCCAGCCGGCGGTCTGGACTGCCGTTGAGGCGGGCGAGGCAGGCGAAGAGGGCGAAGAGGGCCGAAACGGGCATGCTTGGTGGCGGAGGGGAGGAGGAGGTTGTCGTATTTAAGGACGCCGAGGAGTAAAACGGTGGCACCTACTCTGGGGGTGCGCTTGGCCACGGAAGGGAGGGGGATGCAGCGTATTTAATACAGACGAAGAGTAAAAGGATGGCACCTACCTTCGGGGCGGATGAAGGCGTCGGAAAGAGCGGAAACCGGTGCGCTTGGCCACGGAAGGCAGGGGGATGCAGCGTATTTAAGGCAGCCGAGGACTAAAAGGATGGCACCTACTCCTGGCAGCGTCAAGGCGAAAGCCGCCGGCAACCGGCAACAGCGACTCCCTCGACCTACAGCCACCGCGCCTGCCGCCGACTCTACCCTACTCCCCCTGGAAGCTATACAATTCAATGGTGCGAAAGCGTGTATCCAGGAGGGCCAGCTCTGGCCAACATCGCTGGACATCGGCGACCCCTAGGTGCCGGCTCTGTCGCAAGAAATCAGCAGATGCAATCCGTGGTATATAGCCCTCTCGCCGTGCCTCCAGCACTCCACTTCCCACATTGAACTGGCAGGTAGACGACCGACAGCTACCGACGTGAATAGACCGCTCTGGCCCGCGAACATAAACGAGTTGAATGCGGTCGGAATATTTGTTAAATTCGCGGCGCTTTTTCAGCGAATCAACGGCGTAAACAAGCTGAGCTGACTCTTCATATCGCGCTTCAAGCTCGTCTGTCGACAGTTCTTTACCCGAAAGCCTCAGATTCCGCCGAGCACTAGCAATCATCCGCTCTCGATCTTCGAGCGGAATCACCGCAGACCACGAGCTCTTTGTCTCTGCGAGAAGCTCAGCCAGCTCTTTCTCGCCCTCGCCCTCGCCATAAAGCGTCGCCACGTCGAACACCCGCATTGTCAGGTTCGCCTGCTGAACAAGATCCTGACACTTGCCTAGAATCGCACCGAACCGTTCTATGTAGGTTGATATGCTATCAACCTCAAGACCGTTTGCCTCAGAAACGCCAAGCGAGCAGTAGGAAAACACGATCTCAATCCCGGGCTCGTAAATCCAGGCCACCGGCATCAAATATTCAACAAGGTACGCAGCGGCAAAAACTTCAGCCCAGTCCGGCAACGGGGCACTCTCAAGCCGCCATAATTTATAGCCTCCAAAAGGAACCGTGAATCGAATTGGTTCGCCCCCACGCAGGGAATCCGCGATCTTACGACTCACGTCCTCAACACTGCCGGCGCTACATGCACTACGCCGGTAGGGTCCTCGAAGTACTAGCCTTTCTATGTAGGCAGGTAGGTCAGCTCTTTCGCTTGTCATTGTTTGTACTAAGAGGGTGCTGCGGAGCCCCCTAATAAGGCCACAAACCGCATCGACTGGGGAGCCGCAACGCGCCAACATTCACGTCACTCAGGGTACATGTCGACGTAGTAGCGGCGCTTTTCCCCCAATCCCGCCGCCATAAAGTAGTCTATCTCCGGCCGGCCGCCCTCTAGCGACCTCGCAACTGTTTCCGTAAACTCAAGCAATTCCGGCATTACCTCATGAGCTTCATGCCAGAGCCCGGCAATTATACTCACAAGCCGCTGAAAGTAGAAAACGTCATTGTCGTGCCTGAACCGGATTCTATGGGCAGACGGATGCAGCAGTCTGTAAGCCGCCTTCCGCCCGCCGAAGCGATAGTAACGAACAAGAAACGTCATTGCCGCCCGAACTTCATCTGCCGACCCAAGCCAGAGAAGATCGGCCGCCCCTTGCGGTGGCCCCATCCATGTCCTTTCATGAAACCTAAGGCTAATAGGATCATCCTCGGGCGTGCTATCTTCAGCGCAGGAGGAAAAATCAAAGTCGTAAATTGGCGCATCTCTCCAAGCGGCGCCACCGTCAGATTCAAGGCTACGAATGAGGTACTGCCGCCTTGCCTCCTCACTTTCGAAAGACCCAAGCCAAAGTGCAGGATCGGCCAGCACCATGTTCTTTGTTGTTGCGTCTCGAAATGGAACCACCGCTCCTTTTTTCCAGACCTCATCCAAGAACGCCAGCTCGCCCTTTATTGCCTCCCTTCTGACAATTATCCCTGTGGCGCTTGACAGAATATTCACAATGGACTCTACCTTGGCGGCTGCCGGATACGGGCACAGCGACCGGGCGGGAGTCACTATCCTGAGAAGACTTTCCTGAATTTCTCTCTGGTTTCTTTCCGCTCTCGCAAGCAGATGGCGTTTTGCGGCTGAGGCAAGGGTATCCAACGGGGCCTCAATGCGGTCGAGCTCCACGAAGAGGTTGAAAAGTCTAATTCCCGCTATGTACCGAAATCTGACGTGGTCGTCAGCCAAAGCCATAACTTCAGGAACTCGCGCCGAATGGAGACGCGACCTGAGACCCTCAATGAGCTCCACCTCAAATCGAACCTCCTGGGGCGAGGCAAAATACTTCTGGAGGCACTTAACACCGTCGGCAACGGTTGTTTCCAGGCGGCGCTGATCCTTCCAGAGCTCTCTCTTGAATAAGCTGAGAACATTTCGGTTCGGTGCAGGTAAATTGCTCAAGTGTCTTTCACTTTTCCGTGATGAGGTGCACATTTCTCAGAAATGGACAGAGATCATAGCCTATATTCAATCCACTCAATTTCATGCCTGAAGCTTTTAGGTCTGATATAGCAGACGCAACAGGGTCAAAGAGCTGCTCCTCTTCTATGAACGAGATTGGCGGATCCTCTCCTGTCTTAAGTAATTCAACCTTGAGACTTTCTGCCGCTACATAAACTGGAATGTCCGCCTCCCCCGCAGCACTCAGTATGAGGCGCGAGCCGCATGTATTAACGAAGTATCGAAGTTGCTTGCCGCGCTTAAAAATTGCGTGGGCTCCCATGAGCACTTTCGTAACCTGCCTCCTGTCAATTAGATTCCCCACCGCCGCGTCGGGAATTATTGTTATCTCGTAACCTGTATCAACTAAGCTCTCGCACAGGGACAGTGAATCTTGGAAGGGGACAGGGCTCTTCGGGCGACACTCCGCGATGTACAGGTGGCATGTATCCTGAACTCCGCGGGGCGCGCCCGTTAACAATTGAATCACGCGCATGCTTTGCGAGAAGACCAATAAGTTGTCGCCTCGCTGAACATTTTCGCGCCCTTTCTCTGCAAATCCTCTAGCCACCGCTGCACGACCATCAATGACTCGCGCAACAGCCGATTCTGCGTCCTCTTTGGTCGAGCTCTCTGTTCGGATAGACCCTATGATGTCAGACGCTGCTCGCTTTAAGGCCTGAAGATTGGGGCGGCGAGTCAGGACCACGGAGGCAGCTTTTGCGGCTCGGACCAATACATCGTCTAGAACCAGACTAGGAGACCTTATTTCCTCTAGGAGGTGCTCCAGGAAAGCGTCGATGACCTGGGTCTCAGAGGGGAGAGTGCGCATTCTGTGGAGAGACTCAAAAAAGGCATTATTTATCCAGTCTTCGCCGGGGTGATAGACAGCGCTCTCGCTCGTCTCTGCGCTTGCCCTCAGGAGACCCCTAAGGAACTCCATCAAATCAACGGTGATTACCTCGACGCCCTTGCTTTCCCAGTACTTCTGCTGGTAGTCGTCGGTCGTCTTTACAACGGCATAACTGCGAGGCATTCGCGAGCCTAGGGCGTGTTTAATTTCATTGAATGCAAGGCGGAAGTCCAAATCTCCCAACCCAAAACCTAAAAACAGCAAGGTCTTATTGGCGAGCTGAGTCTTGAAATATGCGTCAACGATTGGCCTGCGCTCACCAAGAGGATTGTACTCATCTTCAGCAGCAATCAGAGTGTCTGGTCTCGAAACGCAGCCGTGTAATTTCGCGACTGGTATAGAGGTAGGGCGTAGTCGACTCACATCATCGTCGTCGATGACTGCATGAGGCCTACGTTTCGCTTCCAAGAGCGCCCTCTCTAGAAGTTGATCGTAGTTCATGGTCACGAAACATGAAAACGGCAGGTTTGCAAGCAGAACATGGGCAGGCGCGGGCGGAATGACAGGCTTGTCAATCTCCTCCAGCAGAAACTTCTCGAGCTCGCCCCTTCCGTCCTTCTGTTTTAACAGAAAGCAGGCCTGTGGAAATGAAAGTGTCGGGTCGATGTAGCGCCGCCGCCGTGTAAGCCGTGCGACTAGTTCTGCTGCCATGGGGAGCCCATTCCACACTTTTCCTGATCGAGGGTCTGTGTATGTCGCCGAGACCCCCGCTCCTAGGAACGCTACCAAGCTCGCGTCGCGGAGTTGATCAACAAGCTGATCGTAATTTGCAGGCACGGCGTCACTTCCTATTTATCGTAACATCGCTCACGTACATACCGAGGCGCGCCCTTATGGCATCAAGAATTGACTCTGCTACCTCCTCTGGGGGCATAAAGTTGCTTGAGTCAACCTTGGCCCCCTTAGCCTCCTGCCAAAACCGCGTCTTCATGCCACCGGGATAGACTGCGATAACGTTCACGGGAGTCCCTTTGGCCTCCAGTCTCAGTGATTCGGTATAGCCCCTCGCTCCCCATTTCGATGCGCAGTAGATTGCCTCGTTCACACGCCCAACTTGCGCCGCAGTAGACATAACGTTAACTATTAGGCCTCCTCCCGAAGTCCGCATGTAGTTGAAGGCCGCTTCCGAAAAGAGGATCGTGCCCACCAGGTTACCTCTCAGCACATCTTCGACGTCGCTAGCTGTGTAAGAACCCGCAGGGCCAAAGACGCCCTGCCCAGCGCAATTGACCAAGAGGCGTAACTGACCTAAGGCAGAAGCTCTTTCGAATACCATCGCCGCTGTGGTGCTCCTGGAAACATCACCGGCGAGGTGCTCAACAGATCCCTGTGCTGCAGTGCGACTCCATCGGGGATCCGTAGGCATACGCCTAGATACGCCAACTACGGAGTATTCCTGCGCGAGCCGCAAGCCTAGTTCTAGGCCAAGACCGCTTCCTACCCCAGTGACTACTGCGACGTTGTTTGTCACGTTGTTTTCCTTTCACTTTTTCGTGCCTGTTAGCAAGCGAAGAAATAACTCCGCTAACGAATCGTCGTGTGGCGGCTCCAAAACATAGGTTGCCTGCTTCTTTAATTCGCTGGGCGCCTCTGGCGTGGCATAGGAAATGTCCGCGGCCTTAAACATGTCAAGATCGTTCAGGCCGTCACCTATGGCAACGCACTTTTCTAGGTGGAATAGTCTCCTGCAGTTTTCGAGTGCCACACCCTTTGTAACGTCTGTAGCTGTTATTTCTACGTAGCAGGGCCGCGACCGCCGAACGGTGCAAATACCGCCAAATCGGCCGCTGAGCAACTCAGATGTCTGAATCCAGGAAGCTTTACCTCCGCAGGCCACAAGGAGCTTGACAACGCCAGCAGGTCTGAACCCAGCGAGGTCCTGGACAATTGTTGGCGCTGCCGAGGTCAAGGCTTTTTCCTGTGCGATGACGGCCGCATCACCCCACGCAAACCACTCCTCGGCGCCGTAGATGAATAAGGCCTTTATACTTTTTTTTGAAAGGGTGACGCCGCAAACGGAGGTGAACACCGCCGCGGGAATCGGATTACCTACCAGAGGTGGTTGCCCCTTCCCGGGCGAAATGATGCCGCCGTTTAGCGCGATGTACGGACCATCCAGGCCAAGTCGCTCAAGGATGTATCGGATGCCCTGAGGTGGCCGCGCGCTTGCAAGAATGACGCGCGCCCCGGGCCAGTACCGTGCGAGTGTCTCCGCAGTCGCTGGGTACAGGTCACCGGCCTCATCCACAAGGGTGCCGTCAATGTCCACTGCGATGCCTAGCATATGCTGGTCCCGCCAAACATCCTCAAGGGAACTGTATCACCTCGCGGGAGCAGTTCGAAGTAGGTTCTTCGAGGTAAGGTCCTGATGGGGTTGGTTCCGGGAGGCATAGGGTAGAGTCCGCCGCGTGCTGTTGTTCCGCCAACTCCACCCAATCGACCCCTACCCGATCGATCTGCCTGATCCCGGGTGAGCTGGCCGCCCAGGTACTGCCCGAGGCTCCGCTCCCGCCAAAGCTGACGGAGGCCCGCTTCGAGCGCCATCGCCATGATCTCGGCCTCGGGCTTCCGGAGCTCCAGTGCGAGGCGTGCGAGGTTGGTGGAGACGCCATGGGTGTTCTCGGGCTCGCTCGGCGGCGGGCAGATCGCCACCACCAGTTGAGGGAAGTCTAGCAGGATTCACTGCGGCATCGCCGCTCGGCAACCCAGAGGAGCCAGAGGAGGGCGGCTCTTGATTTACACCTGATCCAATAGACTCTCCACAGGAAGGCTGTGCAGATCATGTTTGAAGAAGACCTCCTCGCCCGGCTGGACGAGACGGGCGAGGTTCGCGAACGGGGGCGATCCGCGGTGCTGCGCCAGCTCACCGACGACTTCCTGCGTCAGCGTCGCGAACGGGAGATCGACGCCCAGTTTGAGCGCGCCTATTCGGGCGTGGAGAACCCGCTCGGGAAGGACTTCGCGGGAGGGGAAGAAGAGGCCGGCGAGACGCCAGCGCTC
>DIHE01000119.1:6829-30294 GCA_002420005.1 Holophagales bacterium UBA5704
AGCGCTCCCAGGGGGCGTGCTCTTGGAGGTTGAGGGCGACGGTCCGAGCGAGGAGCGAGGGCAGCTGAGGACGCAGGAAGAGAGGGGGGCGTGCTCACGGCACGCCCCCCGGGGTTCGAGGGATCAGACGACAGGCTGGGGATCGGTTGAGGCTGCGGCACCCGGCCTGGCTCCAACAGCCTTCTCGATGCGCTTCTTGACGTTCACGCTACGGCGCGCCCGCACCGGAGCGACGTCGAAGTGCGCGAGGCGCGCGTTGCGGGGGCCCAAGATCCACTTGGCCGCCGCCCGCAGCGACAGGCCCCCGTCCTTGACCCGTTCGGCGGTCGCCAGGAACTTCTGGGTCGCCTCCTGCTTCAAGGCGCTCAGCTCCTCCTGGCGCGCCTTGAAGCCTTTGAGCTCGCCGAGCGCCTCCGCGAGCACCTGACGGTCGCGATCGAGAGACTGTTTCTCTTCCGGCGTGCACCGCTCGACCGCGTCGAGCAGGGACTCCGCCCGCCGGATCAAATCCGCCTGTGAATTCGTCTTCGGCATGATGCGTCCTCCTTTCTTACCCGGCCACCTGGCCGGAGGTCTGGGAGCCGGTGCCGGCAACGGCTCGGTTGTTGGGGTGGGCGGCGAACCGCCCCAGCTTCTGCACGTTCTGCTGCGTATCCATACTGCTTCTCCTTCGAAGCTCCGGCACCGTCATTGGCGCCGGGCTGTTCCATGCACAGAACTGTACCCAGGACCTGCCGGCGGTGTCAAGGCGTTTTTTGACGCATTTGTGATTTTGTGGTTGCGTCGCGTGATTTTACGACTCCGTTCTCTCGTAGAATCGTTCAGAATGGTCGCTGAACGCTTCGCGCGGGTGGCGGAACGGTCCACGCGGGCGGCGGAACGGTTCCCGCAGGCGGCGGAACGGCTCGGGCAGATCGCGAGGTAGGCGGCCTGCGTAGCGAGGTTGGTGACCTGCGCCCCGAGGTTGGCGACCTGCGCCGCGAGGTTGGCGGCCTGCATCGCGAGGTTGGTGAGCTGCCTCTCCGGGTTGGCCGTCTGCGTGGTGGGGTTGACGAGCTGCTTGGCGAGGTTGGTGAGCGGTTTCTCGCTCTCGGCGGCCCGGAGCTCGAGCCGGATGAGCTGCCTCTCGAGGTTGGTGGCCTGCATCGCGGGGTTGGCTGCCTGCGTCTCGAGGTTGGCCGGCTGCATCGCGAGGTTGGCCGGCTGCATCGCGAGGTTGGTGAGCTGCATCGCGGGGTTGGCAGGCCACCCCACTGAGGTTGGCGGTCTGCCTCTCGGGGTTGGCTGCCAACCCCGGCAGCCGGATGGCCGGGATCGCGAGTTGGGCGGCCGGTTTCGCGAGCTACAATCCCCGGATGCCTCCGCCGCCCTTCCCCCCCGTGTCGCGCCGGTTGGATCTCCCGGGTTTCCGCATCGGCCATGGCTCCGACGTCGCCGGGATGACCGGGGTGACTGTCGTCCTCTGCCCGGAGGGGGCGACCGCGGCGGCCGAGGTGCGCGGGACGGCGACCGGGACGCGGCAGTTCGATTCGCTGGTCGCCGGACGGCATATCGCGAACCGGGCGCATGCGGTGGTGCTGGCCGGGGGCAGCGCGTTCGGTCTGTCGTCCGCGGATGCGGTGGTCGACTGGCTGGCGGAGCGCGGACATGGCTTTCAGACCGGGGTGGTGCCGGTGCCTCTCGTGCCCACCGCGATCCTGTTCGACCTCGGGTTCGGGGAACCGACGGCCCGCCCGGGCCGGGATCTCGCGGAGGCGGCGCTCGCCACGGCGGCGCAGGGCGAGATTCCGGTGGGGAGCGTCGGCGCCGGCACCGGGGCCACCGTGGGCAAGGCCCTGGGCCGCGAGCAGGCGATGAAGGGGGGCTTCGGCTTCGCCAGCTTCACCGTGCCCGGCGGCCCGACGGTCGCCGCGGCGGTGGCGGTCAATGCGTTCGGCGACGTGCGCCGCCTCGACGGCAGCTTCCTCGCCGGCTGCCGCACCGGCCCGGGCTCCCACGAGCTGGCCGGCGCCGACCGCGTCTTCGCCTCCCTGCCTCCAGATGCGGGGAGCGTCTGGGAGGGCAACACCACGCTGGGGGTGGTGATGACCGACGCCGCGCTCAGCAAGGCCGGTGCCGCCAAGGTCTGCGAGATGGCGTTCGGCGGGTTCTATCGCACCCTTGTGCCGGCGCTCTCCCTCTACGACGGCGACCTGCTGGTCACTCTGGCGAGCGGGCCGGTTCGCGCCCATGTCCACCAGATCGGCATCCTCGCCGAGCGCGCCGTCGCCGAAGCCATCCTCACCGCCGTCGCCGAGGCCGATGGCTTCGGCGTGCTGCCGGCGGTGCGCGACCTCCGACCTCCGACCCTTCTCTCCCACGGGAGCTGAGAGGGGGATTGACTCATCGATCCCTTCGACTTCCGGCTCGCCCCGGGGGGGAGCGGAACCCCGGGCAGCCGGTCCTTGCTCTGCAGGTACGTTCTGTATAGCCTCTGTACATGAGGCAAGGAGGAGGCGATGTCTCAGATCAACGTCCACCTGACCAGCGAGTTTGAGCAGGCGCTCGCCGAGTTCATGCAACTCCGCCAGATCAAGACCAAGTCGGATGCCATCCGGGCAGCGCTGAAGGAGGCCCTGGAGCGGGCACGCCGCCACCGAGAAGCTCCTGACTTTTCCCGCTGGGTGGGGCTTGGCCTCCAAGAGCCGGAGAATCCAGCCCCCCGATTTCGCTCCGACGACGACCTCTGGAGTTGAGCCGTGGTCGTCGATACGTCAGCTCTTCTTGCAGTCTTCTTTGCCGAGCCCTGTGGCCACTGGGTGGCCGACCGGCTCGCCGAGAGCGCTGGAGAGCTGTGCATGAGCACCGTGAACCTGACAGAGACCTTGATCCGTGTTCGCGACCGCCAGCCTCATCGCTTCAAGGAGATTGAAGCGGAGCTTCTCAGTAGTGGGATCCGATTCGTTCCCCCGGATGTCCAACAGGCGCGCATTGCCGCGGAAGCGCGGCTCCGCTACCCGCTCAACCTGGGTGACTGCTTCGCCTATGCGCTGGCCATCGTGGAGGACCTGCCCATTCTGGCTCTTGACGGAGACTTCCGCTCGGTCGACCGCCTCATCGTCCACCCTGACGCCCATTGACGCCCGACCTCCGACCCTTCTCTCCCACGGGAGCTGAGCATGCCGCCCTTTCTCGTCCTCGACGGCCTGACCAAGACGTTCGCCGGCAATCCGGTCCTCCGCGGCCTGCACCTGGAGGTGGAGCAGGGCGAGGTGCTCGCTCTGCTCGGCCCCAGCGGCAGCGGCAAGACGACCGCGCTGCGCCTCATCGCCGGCTTCGAGACGCCGGACGCGGGCGCCTTGCGCATCGACGGCGAGGACGTCATCCCCCTGCCTCCGGAGCGCCGCCGCTTCGGCATGGTCTTCCAGCACTACGCCCTGTTCCCCCATCTCACGGTGGGCGAGAACGTCGCCTTCGGCCTCGCCGGGTCCGGGCTGAGCCGCGCGGAACGGGAGCACCGGGTGGCCACGTCGCTCGCGCTGGTCGATCTGCCCGGCTTCGCCGGCCGGCGGGTCGGCGAGATCTCGGGCGGCCAGCAGCAGCGCGTGGCGCTCGCCCGGGCGCTCGCGCCGGAGCCGCGCGTGCTCCTGCTCGACGAGCCGCTCTCCAATCTCGATCCGTCGCTGCGCGAGCGCACCCGCCGCGAGCTGCGCCGGGCGGTGGAGCGGGTGGGGATCACCACCGTCCTGGTCACCCATGAGCAGGACGAGGCGTTCCACCTGGGCGACCGCGTCGCCGTGCTGCAGGGCGGCGTGCTCCACCAGGTGGGGGCTCCCGAGGATCTGTACGAGCGCCCGGCCACCCGCTTCGTCGCCGGCTTCGTGGGCCGGGCGAGCGGGCTCGCCGGCACCCTGGAGGCGGACGGCGCCGTCCTGCTCCCGGCCGAGGGCGGATCGGTGCGCTGGCGCGGCACGCTCGCTCCGGAGCTGGAGGGGGCCGCCGCCGGCAGCGCGGTCGAGCTGGTGGTCCGCCCGGAATCGCTGGCCCTGCGCGGCGCCGGTGCCCCGGAGTCGCTGACCGGCCGGGTGATCGAGCGGCGCTATGCCGGCACCGCGACGTTCTACCTCGTGCGGCTGGAGCAGGGGGACCGCAACGGAGCCGAGGTCGAGGTCGCCGCCGGCCCGTCCGCCGCCGGCCCGGGGGACCGCGTCGGCGTGGTTCCGGGCGAGGCGGGTCCCCCACCGCGCGTCTTCCGCGCACAGAACCCGGAGGGGCCGTCCGGCGTATCTGTCTCTGGCGCGGAGACGACGACTTGAGAAGACACCTGCCCCTGGCCGCCCTGGCGGTCGCCCTGCTGCTCGCCTGGATCGTGGGCTATCCCCTGCTCATGACCCTGGTCGAGGCGTTGGGCGGCCCGGCCGGCTGGACGCTCGATCACGTCCGCGCTTTCGCCGAGCGGCCGGACGAGTGGATCGCCCTCTGGCGGAGCCTGTGGATCTCCACCGCCTCGGTGGTCCTGGCGGCGCTGGTCGGCGTCCCCCTCGCCTTCCTTTTTGAACGCACCGAGTTTCCGGGGCGGCGCTTCCTCGGCGCCGTGGCGGCGTTGCCGGTGGCCCTGCCGCCGCTCGTCGGCGTCATCGCCTTCCTCTTTCTGTATGGCGAGAGCGGCTTCGTGTCGCGCGTCGTGCAGACGGCGCTCGGGCTGGAGCAGCCGCCCTGGCGGCTCGCCGGGCCGGGGGCGATCCTGCTGGTCCACGCCTATTCGATGTACGTCTACTTCTACCTGTTCGTGCGCGCCGGTCTCTCGCGGCTCGACGCGGCTCTCCTCGAAGCCGCCGCCTCGCTCGGCGCGGGCCGCACGCGCACGCTCTTCCGGGTGACCCTGCCGCTGCTGCGGCCGGCTCTCGTCAGCGCCTCCCTCCTCACCTTCATGACCTCGCTCGCGTCGTTCTCGGCGCCCTACATGTTCGGCGGCGGTTTCCGGGTGATGACCACCCAGATCGTCGCCTCCAAGCTCAACGGCGAGGTCGGGCTGGCGCAGGTCGAGACGGTGATGCTCGCGCTGCTCGCCCTGCTCGGCCTCTGGGCCATGCGGCGGGCCGACCGCGCCGAGGGCGCGACCGGCGTGCGCGGCATCGCGCCGGCCCGGCGCCAATTGCGCAGCCCGCTCGCCCGCCTCGGCGCCGGCGTGCTGGGCTGGCTGCTCGCCGGTTTCCTCCTCCTGCCGCATGCCGTGCTCCTCCTGGTCTCCCTGGTGCCGCCGTTCACCTGGACGACCGAGTGGCTGCCTCCCGTCCTCGCGCTCAGCAACTGGTCCGGCCTCCTGACCCAGCCGGACAAGCTGCGCCCCGTGGTCAACTCGCTGTGGATGGCGGCCGTCTCGACGCTCGCCGCGGTGGCCCTGGGGTTCGCGGCGGCGCGGCTGTCCGCCACGCGCAAGGGGTTTCTCTCCGCGGCGCTCGAAGGCCTCATCGCCCTCCCGTGGGCGATCCCCGGGACGGTCTTCGCCGTGGCCCTCGCCACCACCTTCGGGGTCAGCCAGCCGTGGCTCGGCCGCTTCGTGCTGATCGGCACGCCGTGGATCCTGCCGCTCGCCTACCTGGTGCGCAGCCTGCCGCTCACCGGCCGCGGCACGCTCGCCGGCCTGCGCGCGCTCGATCCGGCGCTCGAAGAGGCGGCCGCCTCGCTCGGCGCCGGCCGCTGGCGCCGGCTGTGGACGGTGGTCGTGCCGCTGCTGCGGCCGGTGCTCGCGGCGGGGGCGGGGCTCGCCTTCATCACCGCGCTGGGGGATTTCATCGTCTCGATCGTTCTCTATACGTACGACACGCGGCCGATCTCCATGGAGATCCTGTCGAGCCTGCGGCTCCAGGACCTGGGGATGGCCGCCGTTTATGGCGTGCTGCTCATGACCGCCGGAGCCGCGGCGTTTCTGCTGTGGGGCCGGGGCGAGGCGCGCTGAGGTCTTCATGCAGCAGAGCACGCTCCGCCAGCTTTCGGTCCTGATGGCCACGGTGTTCGCCGACATGGTCGGCTTCACCATGGTCCTGCCGTTGCTTCCGTTCTACGCCACCCGCTGCGGCGCCAGCCCCACCCTGGTCGGTTTTCTGGTCGCCGCCTATGCGCTCGCCCAGCTCCTCACCGCGCCCCTCTGGGGCCGGGCGTCGGATCGCTGGGGGCGCCGGCCGCTCATCCTGGCGGGCCTGACGGCGTCGGCCGTGGCCTACGTCCTCTTCGGTCTCGCCGACGCCATCTGGCTGCTGTTCGCCTCGCGTCTGGTGCAGGGGATGGGAGCGGGCATCAACGGGGTGGTGCAGGCCTACGTCGCCGATGCGGTGGAGCCGAAGGAGCGCGCCAAGGCCCTGGGCTGGCTCACCGCCGCCACCAGTGCCGGCGTGATGATCGGCCCGGCGATGGGCTCGCTCGCCACCAACATCTCGCCCGAAGCACCGGGATTTCTCGCCGCGGGGTTCTGCCTCCTGAACGTCCTCTTCGCCTGGATCTGGCTGCCGGAGCCGCGCCGCGACAAGGTGGCGCAGGGGGCGGAGGCGCCGGTGCGGCGGACGCTGCGCAGCGCGTTTCTCGACGTGTTGCGCAACCCCACCGCGGCGACGCCGTCCCTGATCTGGATCTACGCGATCGGGATGATGGCCTTCATGGCGATGAACGCCGTCCTCGCCCTCTACCTGAAGGCTGACTTCGGTGTCACTGAAAAGTCCATCGGCTACTTCTACGTCTACGTCGGCGCGATCTCGCTGGTGATGCGGGGGGTTCTGCTGGGGCCGGCGGTGCGGCGTTTCGGCGAGGTGGGAGTGATCCGCCTGGGCGCCTTCGCCCTGGTGATCGGCCTCGCCTGCATTCCGCTGGCGGTGAACCTGCCGAGCCTGGCCCTGGTGGTGCTGTTCGTGCCGGTCGGCACCGCGCTCCTCTTCCCGGCCACCACCGCCCTCGTCTCGCGGCTCTCCCCGCCCGGCGAGACCGGGCAAGTGATGGGCGTCCAGCAGTCCTTCGGCTCGATCGCCCGGATGGTGGGTCCCCTCTGGGCCGGCTTCCTCTTCCAGCAGGTCGGCAAGCCGTTTCCCTTCTGGCTCGCGGCGCTTCTGATGCTGGGCGTGAGCCTGCTCACCTGGCGGCAGCGCCAGGCCGCGGCGGAGCCGGCGGCTCCGGTGGCGGCGGAGGCCTGAACAGGGCCGCTCGTCCAGCACGGCGACCGCCTTGCGGCGGAGAGGAATGCCCCCGGGGAGCCAAGGACCTGCTCAAGCAACCGACACAGACACGACCCCCGCCGCGTGCCCCTTGGCCTTGGCCCGGATGACGATCTCGACATCGCGGTCCAGGAGGGTCACGAAGCGCAAGAGCCGTTCGGAGGAGAATCGGCTGAGCTTGTAGTTCTTGAGCTCGGAGACGTGCGGCTGCGGAATGCCGAACAACTGTGCCGCGCGCGCCTGCGTCAGCCGGCGGGCGGCGGTCAGCTCGTTGACCTGCATCGCGAGCTGCACGCGCAGCTTCCTTTCCTCGGCGTCTGCGAAGCCGAGATCCACCAAGACGTCACCGCTTCCAGGGTCGACCGACTCAGTCTTCTTTTCTTCCATAACGCACCTCGTAGTCCTCTCGTGCAGCTCGCAGCCGTTCATGGACCAGGCTCACGTCGTGCCTGGCCGTGCGGACGCCCGAAGGCGACTTCTTCTGGAAACAGTGAAGCACGTAGATCGCCTTCTCGAAGCGCACCGTGTAGACCGCCCTGAACGCATCGCCCCGGTAGTCCTCGACCAACTCGAAGACTCCGGCCCCTTCACCCTTCCAGGCCTTGGCGGATGGTGGCATACCGCCGTATTGGACCACGCTCAGGGCATACCCGAAGTCGTCCACGACCGAGCCTGGCTCTCTACCGGTGCGCCGCGATCATCGCCTCCAGCTTGTCGAGCCCCCGCTGGACCTCGTCGATGCCGGGTCCGAAGGAGAGGCGGACGTGCTGGTGGAAGCGGGAGAGCCGCTGGGCGCGGCGGTGGCCGGGGTTGACGTCGAAGAAGACGCCGGGGACGCAGATCACCTGGTGCTCCAGGGCGGCGCGGAAGAAATCCATGCCGTCCGCGATCGGCTCCGGCAGGTCGCGCACCGAGACGAAGGCGTAGAACGTTCCGGCCGGCTCGGGGAAGACGCGCATCCCCAGGTCGTGCAGGCGGCGCAGCACCAGCTCGCGCTTGGCGAGGAAGGCGTCGCGGATCGCCCGGGTCTCGGCGAGCACCAGGTCCGGCTCCATGAGCGGGATCGCCGCCCGCTGCTGCGGCCGGGAGCCGCCACCGTCCAGGAACGAGCCGGCGCTCTCGATCGCCTCGATCACGTCGCGCGGCCCCAGCGTCCAGGTCACCCGCCAGCCGGGATAGCGCCAGTTCTTGGTCAACCCGTCGACGATCACCACCGGATCGCGGTTCACGTCCTCCACGTAGCGCGCCGCGCTCACCACCGGCCCCGGCTCGCCTTCGCCCAGGGTCCACACGTAGTGGGAGTAGAACTCGTCGATCAGCAGCGTGCAGTCCAGCTCGCGGCCCACCTCCACCCATTCGGCCAGCTCGCGGCCCGAGACCAGCTTGCCCATCGGATTGCACGGGTTGGAGAACAGCAGGACCGAGAGGCCGCGGCCGATCACCTCGCGCCGCAGGTCGTCGGCGCCGAAGTTGTAGCCCTGCTCGCGGCGCAGCAGGATCGGGATCGGGGTCACCAGCCGGAAGATGTCCAGCAGCTCCTCATAGGCCGTGTAGTCGGGCAGGAAATGGCCGAGGTTGACCTGGTCGAGCGCGGCCACGGCGCGCGTCAGGGCCGTCCGGCCGCCGCCGGAGATCGCCACGTTCTCCGCCGTGTACTGCGACCGCAGGCCGCGGCGGAACAGGCGGTTGTAGAGCGAGGCGACCGCCTCGCGCAGCTCGGGGATGCCGGCGACCGGCGCGTAGTAGTGGTCCGCCGGATCGATCTCGATCGAGGCGACGCGCGGCGGCGCACCGGGAAGCTCACCGGTCTCCGGCTGCCCCTGCCCCAGGTTCGACCATTCCGGATGCCCGGTGCGGTACCCCCGCGCCGAGGCCTCCTTGGTGACGTAGACGACGCCGGTGCGCGGCACGGCGCGGAAACCCAGGGTGCCCTGGGGCGACGGAACGGACGGCGGGGAGCTGGTGGTCATGAAACCCGGACCTCTCTGCAAAAGAATGGATCAGAAACCCAGGATGTCCTGGAGCGAGCCCGCGAGGGCGGCGCTGACCGACACCGCGGCGTCGCGAAAGTCGGCGCCGAGCGGCACGGCGCCCCGGGTGCGGAACACGCCGCCCGCCTCCTCGACGATCACGCGCACCGCGGCCACGTCATGGTAGGCGACGACCGGATCGATCATCGCGTCGCACCGGCCCTCGGCGACCAGCATGTGGCCCCACCAATCGCCGAAACCGCGGGTGCGTCCGGCCCGCGCCGCCAGCTCGCCGAGGGCGGGCCACAGCCCGGCGGCCTGGAAGTGCGCCAGCCCGCCATGGCTGAGGAAGGCCCGGGAGAGGTCCCCCTCCTCCCGCACGCGCAAGGGCCGGCGGCGGCGCATGGTGGCATGCTCCGTCCCCATGCCGTGGAACGCTCCCTGGCCGCGCACCGCCCACCAGGTCTCGCCCTGCCGGGCCGGATCGGAGCCGCGCGCCGGCGGTCCCGGCCCGAGCAGGGCGGCGTGGCAGATGCCGAGGACGAGCGCGCCGTCGATCTCGAGACCGATCAGGGTGGCGCAGTACGGGATGCCGGCGACGAAGTTCTTGGTGCCGTCCAGCGGATCGACGATCCAACGATCGCGCGCATCGCCTTCCTGGCCGTACTCCTCGCCGAGGACGCCCAGCTCCGGCGTCGCGCGCCGCAACACCTCGCGAATGGCGGCTTCGGATTCCCTGTCCGCCCGGGTGACGGGTGAGGTGTCCGCTTTGCGCTCGACGGCGAGATCGTCCTGCCGGAAGTGCTCGCGATGGATGGTTCCGGCGAGCCGGCATGCCTGGAACGCCGCGGTCAGGCAACGGTTGGCGTCGAATCTCATGATTCTCCGACTGTACCAGGGGGAGAGGGCCATTCCAATCCCATCGCGCGGAACGGGCCCGCGAGATCCTCGGGCAGCGGCGCCCCGAACCGGAGCGGCCGGCCGTCGTCCGGGTGGGCACAGCCGATCTCCAGCGCGTGCAGGGCGAGGCGGTGGAGGCCGAAGCGCTCCCGGAAAAGCCGGTTGTGCTCCCCCTTGCCATAGCGCACGTCGCCGATCAGCGGATGGCTCAGGTGTTTCAGGTGGCGGCGGATCTGATGCCGGCGGCCGGTCGCGGGCCGGGCCTCGACCAGCGAGTAGCGCTCGAACGTCGCGAGCCGGCGGAAGGCGGTCACCGCGGGGACGCGCGGGCCGTCCTCGTCGCGCGGAATGGGATGGTCGATCACCCCCTCGGGGGGCGTGATGCCGCGCACCAGGGCGAGGTAGCGCTTGCCGACCGTGCCGTCCTCGAACTGCCTCTGGAGATGGCGGGCCGCGTCGGGATCGAGGGCGAAGAGGAGGACCCCGCTGGTCGCCCGGTCCAGGCGGTGGACGGGAAAGACGTGGCGTCCCACCCGGTCGCGCGCCAGGGTCAGGGCGACCACCCGATCCGCCGCGGCGCCGCGGTGGACGGCGAGCCCCGCGGGTTTGGCCACCGCGATCAGCCGGTCGTCCCGGTAGAGCAGGGGGAGGAGGTCAGGATTCGGCATTCAACAGGTACAATCCATGCAAGATGAAGATCGAGAAATCGGACGGCTCGACCGTCGGGATGACCGGGATCGGCGGGCTGAGAGAACCGGGTGAAGAACGTCCCGGCCTGCGGCTGCCCACCCTCACCGTCCTGTACCATCCCGACCTGCGGCGGATCGGCGCCCGCGCCTTCCTCGGCGAGCTGGCGGTCGGCCGCGAAGTGCCGGTCAGCCGCCATCAACCGGAGCTCGCCCGGCCGGACCAGATGATCGGCCAGCCGCTCGAAGACAACCACATCAGCCGCCGCCCCTTCCATCTGCGCGCCGGCGAGGACGGCGGGATCGAGCTGCGCGTCGACGGCTCCCGCACCGCCATTGTGGCGCAAGGCGTCCCCGTTCTCCAGGAGCACCGCTTCTCGGCCGCCGAGATCGAGGACGGCGCGGTGCTGGAGCTGGCCGGGCGCGTCGTCCTCCTGCTCCACATGGCGACCCCGCCCGGCGAGCCGCTGCCCCGCTTCGGCCTGATCGGCGACAGCCCCGGCCTGCTGCGCGTCCGGGCGGACATCCAGCGCGTCGCCGACCTGGACGTGCCCGTGCTGCTGCGCGGCGCGACCGGGACGGGCAAGGAGCTCGCCGCCCGCGCCATCCACGACGCCGGCCCGCGCCGTTCCGCGCCGTTCCTGGGGGTCAACCTCGGCGCCATCGCCCCCACCTTGTCGGCCTCCGAGCTGTTCGGCGCCGTGCGCGGCGCCTTCACCGGCTCGGTGACGCAGCAGGACGGCTACTTCCGCCGCGCCAACGGCGGCACCCTGTTCCTCGACGAGATCGGCGAAGCCCCCGCCGAGGTGCAGGTCATGCTCCTGCGCGCCCTGGAGACCGGCGAGGTCTTCCCGGTGGGCTCCCAGACGGCGCTCAAGGCGGATGTCCGGGTGATCGCCGCCACCGACGTCGACCTCGAACGCAAGGTGCGCGACGGCGGCTTTCGGGCGCCGCTCCTGCATCGCCTCTCGGGCTTCGAGATCTGGCTGCCGCCGCTGCGCGAGCGGCGCGACGACATCGGCCGCCTGCTCCTCCACTTCCTGCGCCAGGAGCTGGCGCGGATCGGCGAGGGGCACCGCCTCGACCCGGAAGCCCGCGGCGGCGATCCGCTCTGGCTGCCGCCCCGCCTGGTCGCCCGCCTCGCCCGCTTCGACTGGCCGGGCAACGTGCGCCAGTTGCGCAACGTGGCGCGCCAGCTCGTCATCGGCAGCCGCGGGCTGCCGCGCCTGGAGATCGGACCCCAGGTGGAGCGCCTGCTGCGCGAGGACCCGGAGGCCTCCGGCGAGCGCGCTCCCACGACCGATCCCACGCCCGTGGGGGTTCCCGCCGCTCCGCGCTGGCGCCGCCCGTCCGAGGTGGACGGCGAGGAGCTGCTCGCCGCCCTCAAGGAGAACCGCTGGGACCTGAAGGCGACCGCCAACGCCCTGGGGATCTCGCGCACCTCGCTGTACGCCCTGATCGACGAGACCCCGAGCATCCGCAAAGCCTCGGACCTCTCCGCCGAGGAGATCGAGGGCTGCTTCCAGGCCACCGGAGGGAATCTTGATGCGATGGTGGAACGCCTGGAGGTCTCCAAGAAGGCGCTCGGCCGGCGTCTGCGCGAAATGAAGCTGGGATAGGGCGAGGTCGCATAAGATGGTCTCTCGCGCCTTCCGCGATGAGACACGCATGACGGAGCTCCCGCAGACGATCGGCCCCTACCGGGTCCTCCAACGGCTCGGCGGCGGCGGCATGGGTGAGGTCTTCCTCGCCGAGGACGAGCGCCTCGGCCGCCGGGTGGCGATCAAGCGCATCCGGCCCGACGCCGGCCTGCCCGCCGCGCAGACGGAGCGGTTCCGCCGCGAGGCCCGGCTGGCGGCCCGGCTGAACCATCCGGCCATCGTCCAGGTCTACGACATCCTCCAGGACGGCGGCGGCGAGGTCGAGCACATCGTCATGGAGTTCGTGGAAGGCCGGACCTTGCGTGCCCTCACCGCCCAAGGACCGCTCGCCCTGCCGCTCGCCCTGCGGCTCGGCCGCGAGATCGCCGACGGGCTCGACGCCGCCCACCAGGAAGGGATCGTCCACCGCGACTTGAAGACCGAGAACGTCCTCGTCACCCGCACCGGCCACGCCAAGATCAGCGACTTCGGCATCGCCAAACAGGTTCTCGTCGGCGCGGAGCCGGAGCTGACCCGGGCGGACGCCGTCCTCGGCACCTGGCGCGCCATGTCCCCCGAGCAGGCGCGCGGCGAGGCGGTCGACCACCGCTCGGACCTCTTCTCGCTGGGCACCCTGCTCTACGAGATCCTCACCGGCCTGTCGCCGTTCGCGGCGGAAAACGCCCTCGCCACCTTGAACCGGGTGCTCTTCCATGCCCCGCCGGAGGTGCGCACGCTGCGGCCCGAGATCCCGGAGGAGATCGGGGCGCTGATCGGCCAGCTCCTCCAGAAAGACCCGTTCCTGCGGCCGCGCAGTGCCGCGGAGGTGCGCTGGCAGCTCGACACCTATCTCACCCCGGGGACGGCCGGCGGGACGGCGGCGACCCTGATCGAGACCGGGATCTTCCCCGCCGGATCCTCCGCGCCGCTCTCCAGAACAGCCGGGACCCCTCCCCCGGGAGACTCCGCCCTCACCACCTTGAAGAACCGGCCCCGCCGCAGGACCCTGGTGGCCGCGGGAGGCTTCCTGCTCCTCGCCCTCGCCGGTGTGGGAGGATGGCTCGCCCTGCGCCGCCCGGCCCCGCCGCTCTACGTGGCCCTCCTGGCGCCCGAGATCGGCACCGGCTCCGGAAGACCCGAGGTGGAGCTTCTGGCCTCCGGGGTGCGCATGGCTCTGCTGCAGGGGCTCGTGGGGCTGGAGCGGATCTCACCCTTGTCGACCGACGAGGTCGACGACGCCCGCGGCACGCCGCGCCAGGTGGCGCAGGCGGTCTCCGCGGATGAGGTCGTCACCACCCGCCTGGACTGCCGGATCGAGGCCTGCCGGGTCTCCTTGAACCGGGTGCGGGGAGCGGACGGCTCCGTGGTCTGGGCCGACAGCTTCGAGGTCCCGGCCGACGACTTCGCGCTCATCGCCGGGGCGGCGGCTCGCCAGATCCAGCGGGGCTACCCGGGCTTCCGGGTACGCGGCGGTGGAGCCGGCCTCGCGGTCGACGGCCGCGATTTCGAGGAGCTTCTCGCCCTGCGGCGCCGCTTCAAGGCCCGCGAGGGGCAGGACCGGGAGATCGCCGCGGGGCTCGCCGAGATCCTGCAGCGGTCCCCGCGCTTTCTCGAGGCCTACCTGCTCGCCTCCGAGGTGGCGCGGTCCCGCTTCTGGGCCTCGCGCGATCCGGACGAGCTGAAGCGGGGGCTGGACCTGGCGCGCGAAGCGGAGCGCCTCGCGCCCGACGATCCGCGGTCCCGCTTCGCCCGTCTCGACCTCGCCCTGGCCGGGCAGGACCTGGGCCTGGCGGAAGCCGCCCTCGCCGAGCTCGAGGAGCTGGTGCCGGGCGACGTGCGGCTGCTCGAACGGAAATCCTGGATCCTGAGCGCCCAGGGGAAGCCCCGGGAAGCCCTGGCGCTCACCCGTGCGGCCGCCGAGATCCAGCCGTCCAGCAAGCGCCTCGCCGATCTCGCCCAGCTGGAGATCCAGCAGGGCCACGTCGACGCCGCGCGCCGGACCCTCGAAAGGTCGCTGCAGCGCTCGCCGGGCAACTACCCGGCGCTTTCCCTGCTGGCCATCCTGGAGCTGTACAACGGCGACCTGCACCGCGCGGTCGAGATCTACCGCGAGCTGGTCAGAAGGTCCCCCGGCGTCGCCCAGCTGTCCAACCTGGGGCTCGCCTACTTCTCCCTCGGCCGCTACGAAGAGGCGGCGGCGACCTACCGGCAAATCGTCGAGCGCGAGCCGGGGCATGCCTTGGCCCTCCTCAACCTGGCCGACACTCTGCTCCTGATGGGGCGCACCGCGGAAGGCCGAACCCTGTATGAGAAGGTCCTGACGCTCCTCGCCGCCGATCCGGCCACCACCACGCCGCAGTACCTGACGGTCAAGGCGCAGGCCCTGGCCCATCTCGGCCGCGGGCGCGAAGCGGTGGCCGCCGTCCAGGAAGCCCTGCGCCTCGCGCCGAACGACGGCCCGGTGGCCTACGAGGCGGCGGTCGTCTACGCCCTCCTGGGCGAGGACGATTCGGCGCTGGTCAACGTCGAGAGAGCCCTCTCGCTCGGCCAGGGGACGCGCTGGTTCGCGCTCCCCTGGTTCTCCTCGCTGCGCCGGGATCCGGAATTCCGCCGCCTCCTGGAGAAGGGGACTTCCGCCGCCGACTAGCCGCCGCCGGGCGGATCCCAGACGATCGTCGGATCGTGGACGATGAGCCGGCGCAGGATCGGATCGACGAGCAGGAGGTTGAAGCTGTCCTCCGCCTTGGCCTCCCGGGTTTCCATCGTGTTGAACAGCGTCGCGGAGGCCGCAACCGCCGCATCGTCCGGGGAGAAGCGGAAGCCGGCGTTGCGGGAATGGGGCTGGAAGAATTTGAGGGCCGGATTGGCAAATCGGTAGCCCTCCTCGACCAGCTCCTTGGACAGGATGAACGTGAGCTCGAACCCGCGGGGCTCTCCGCCGCTTCCTTCCAGGCGGATCCGCTCCGGCTCGATCACGTAGTAGCCCTTGCGCTGTGCCGGCTCGAAGAACAGCACATCGCCCTCGCGCCGCACCGGCACAGGGACCGGGATCGTCTCTCCCGCGGTCACCGGCAACACCTCGTCGTCCAACAGAACCGTAGACATGTCACTCCTCCTTTGCGGATCGGACTCGTGCTCGGGGTCATCCACCTTCCGTTGCCAGGAGCATGCCAACGAAAAGGCTTCGTGCTCCCCCCGGAGCGGCTCTCCAGAACCAGGTGCACCAAGAGCCGCCCGACACGTCGGCGACGTGCCGGGCTTGCGTCGGCTAGCCGATCGCCCCGACGGCGAGGAACGCGCGCACCGAGTACGCCGCTCCGGCGAGGCCGAGGAGCACCATGGCACCGAAGAACGTCCAGCGGATGCGGTCGATCTGCAGGATCAGGCTGATCGCACCGGCCACCAGGCAAAGCTGGAGGAAGAAGGTGGCGACGTCGAAGAGATCGCCGACGTCGTTCAGCACCGACGCCTTGGCTTCCCACTCCTTGGCGCCGGTGACCTTCCCCATCTCGCCGCCCACGTCCTGCACCCAGTTCTCCTGGCCGACAGTGGCGGAGCCGAGGAGGATCTCCTTCTTCTCCTTGCCGTAACGGCTCGCGTCCGTGTCGAGCGTCCCGATCATCGTCTGGATGGCGGGGAGCTGCTCGGGGCGGATGGCTCCGGCCTCGACCAGGGTCTTCAGGGTGTCGCGCTGCCCTTCGACGAGGGTCTCCTTGATCCCTTTCGACTGGTACCAGAGATAGGCGCCGTTCTTCTCGTTGTGGGCGATCAGCTCGTCGTCGCCGTACTTGCCTGCCGCGAGGTCGGTGACGGCCAGGACCGCGGCGAACACCGCGAGCACCAGGCCGCACCAGATCTCGAAACGCTTCTCTTTCTCCTCCGCCGCGTCGGACATGCCGCCTCCTTGGGACAAGGTTTGCGGCGGATTCTAGCGCAGACCGCCTAGAACCGCCGCAGGCGTCCCGGCTGAAAGGTGGAGGCGATCTTCGCCGCGCGCTCCTCGGTGGGCCGCTCGGTGAGATCGGGGTGCTTCGGCTCCGGCGGGGGCAGGCGCGGGTCGGGCGAGCGCTGGTGCACCGGCCGCTGGAAGCCGCCGCCCCCTTGCGGTGGTCCTTGGCGGTTCGGCTGGCCACCACCACCCTTCGCCTTGCGCTTGCGTCCGGCCTTGCCCGGCCGTCCACCCCCCGGGCCACCGGCCGGGCCGCCGGCCGACCGCGGCGGCTGCTGGCGGTTGAAGATCGAGTCATCGTCGGGCCGCGCGGCGTCGCGCGGCGGGCTGACCCGGTTGCCCGGTTCCGCCTTGCGGCGGGCCTGCTCGGCGCGGCGGGCCTGTTCCTCCGCCTCGCGCTGGGCCTTGCGCTCGGCCTTCTCCTTGGCGCGTGCCCTCTCTTCGGCGCGGCGGGCGCGCAGGTTGGCGATGCGCTCGGCCAGCGGGACCTCGAACCGCTCCGGCGCCTCCTGGTCGTAGTCGAAGCCTTCGACGTTGCGCCGCGGCAGCCGCTCGCCCACCGCGCGCTCGATCGCCGCCAGCTCCGCGCTCTCCTCGGGCGCCGCCAGGGTGAACGCCTCGCCGGTCAACCCGGCGCGCGCCGTGCGGCCCACGCGGTGGATGTAGTCCTCGGGGATGTTCGGCACGTCGAAGTTGACCACGTGGGAGAGCGCCTCCACGTCGATGCCGCGGGCGGCGATGTCGGTGGCCACCAGCACGCGCAGGCGGCCGTCCTTGAAGCGGGCCAGCGCCTCGGTGCGTTGCGCCTGGCTGCGGTTGCCGTGGATGCGGTCGCAGGCCACGCCGTTGCGCGCCAGCAGGTCGGCCAGCCGGTTGGCGCGGTGCTTGGTGCGGGTGAACACCAGAGCGCCGGGGATCGCCTCGCGGTGCAGCAGGTGGAGGAGAAGCCAGGGCTTCAGGTCTTCCCGTACCGGGAAGATCGCCTGGTCCACGCCCTCGGCCGGCGCCGCCTTGCGTTCGACGCCGAGGGTCACCGGCTCGCGCAGCATCTCGCGCACCAGCTCCACGATCGGCGGCGGCAGGGTCGCCGAGAACAGGAGGTTCTGGCGCTTCTCCGGAAGCTGGGTGAGCACCCGGCGGACGTCGGGAAGGAAGCCCATGTCGAGCATCCGGTCGGCCTCGTCGAGGATCAGCACCTCCAGGCCGTCCAGCTGGGCATAGGGCTTCTGGAAGTGATCCAGCAGCCGGCCCGGTGTCGCCACCAGCAGGTCCACGCCCTTGCGGAAAGCCTTCTCCTGCGGCCCCATGGCGACGCCGCCGAAGACCGCCGCGCCGGTGAGCGGCGTGTGGGCGGCCAGGGCCTTGAAGCACTCGGCGATCTGGGCGGCGAGCTCGCGGGTGGGGGTCAGCACGAGAACGCGGGTGGTGCCGCGGGGACGGTCGAGCAGGCGGTGCATCACCGGAAGAAGGAAGGCGCCCGTCTTGCCGCTGCCGGTCGCGGCGCAGGCCAGAAGGTCGCGCCCGGCGAGCCCGGGAGGGATGGCGTCTTCCTGAATGGGGGTCGGAGTGGACCAGCCGAGCTCGGCGACGGCGCGCAGGAGGTCCGGATGCAGGTCGAATGAGTCAAACGTCATCGCATCTCTCTCTCTTCGTTCGAAACGCCACACCCCGCGCGAAGGGGGCTGGCGCCTCTCTCGAGGTCTCCGGCAAGTTTCGATTGAACAGGACAACTGCGGCGAGGCCGCCGCGGAGCTCCAGGAGGAGCCACCGATCCGATCCCGCCGCCGGAGGCGGGACGGCGTAGACTCGCACACCCGGGCCGGCCGGTGCAAGCCGGCCCACTTTGGCAACGAACCCGGCGAGGGGCTATTCCGCGTCGAGCGCCTTCGCCACCGGCCGCTCGGCCAGCCGCTTGCGCACCGTCCGGGCCTTCCAGATCTCCCAGACCGCGGGGAGGATCGACAGGAAGATGATCGCCAGGACCACCAGCGAGAAGTTGTCCCTGACCAGCGGCAGATTGCCGAACCAGTAGCCCGCCACGGTGCAGACGACCACCCAGACCACTCCGCCGATGACATTGTAACTCATGAACTTGCGGTAGCTCATCGAGCCCATGCCGGCGACGAACGGGGCGAGGGTGCGCACGATGGGGACGAAGCGCGCCAGGACGATCGTCTTGCCGCCGTACTTCTCGAAAAACTCATGCGTGGTCGCCAGGTGCTCCGGCTTGATCAGGCGGAACCCCAGGATCTTCATCCCCACCAGCCGGGTGCCCAGGTAGTGGCCGACCCAGTAGTTCACCGTATCGCCGAGAATGGCCGCGGCGACCAGGGAGACGATGAGGATCGGCAGGGACAGCGAGCCGAGGTGGGCGAAGGCGCCTGCGGCGAACAGCAGCGAGTCGCCGGGCAGGAACGGCGTGACCACCAGGCCCGTCTCGCAGAAGACGATCACCGACAGGAGGAGGTAGGTCCACGCCCCGTAGGTCTCGAGGACCACCTTGAGATACTTGTCCAGATGGAGAAAAATGTCGATCAGATGGCCCATGTGCTCCTCGCTCCAACCGGCTGCCGCCGGGAGGCGGAAAGCCTAAGGGTTCACTGGAGGAATGTCCAGCGCGACCGGCGGTAGACTTGCCATGACCCTTACGATTCTTCTGGTTCTCGTCCTTCTCGCGGCGGTCGTCCTCGTGTTCTCCTTCGAGTGGCTGCCGGTCGACGTCACCACCCTCCTCCTGCTGATCGCCCTGGTGGTCACCGGGCTCCTCTCGGTCGAGGAGGCCTTCATCGGGTTCTCGAACGACATCATCCTCATCCTCGCCTCCATCTTCGTCCTCTCCGGGGCGTTGATGAAGGGAGGCGTCCTGGACTACCTGGGGGAGACCATCCACCGCATCGCCGGGGGGAGCCAATCCAAGGTGCTCCTCTGTGTGATGGGAGTGACCTCGTTCATCTCCTCCTTCATGAACAACACGACGACGACGGCGGTGCTGGCGCCGGCCGTGCTCGGCCTCTGCAAACGGAGCCGGATCGCGCCGAGCAAGGTGCTGATCCCCCTCGCCTTCGCGTCCATGCTGGGCGGGACCTGCACGCTCATCGGCACCTCGACGAACGTGGCGGCCAGCGCCTACGTCAAGGCGCACGGGCTCGCACCGTTCACGATGTTCGAATTCCTCCCGGCCGGCCTCGCCATCTGCGCCGTCGGCATCCTCTACATGGTGCTGGTGGGGCACCGCTTCCTGCCCGAACGTACCGAGGCCTCGGAGCCGGAGTACTCGCTGCGCGAGTACCTCTCGGAGGTGGTGGTGACCGCCGGCTCCCCGCTCGCCGGGCAGGCGATCCGCGACACCCAGCTCGCCCGGATGGGGCTCCAGGTGCGCGCCATCCAGCGCGGCGACCGGCGGCTCTATCCCGATCCCTACGTGCAGCTCCAGGAAGGCGACCTGCTGATCGTCCAGGCGAGCCGCGAAGGGCTCCTCCAGGTCAAGGAGACCGCGGGGATCGACATCCGCTCCGACCTGAAGCTCACCGGCGCACAGGACCTGGCCAGCGAGTCCGTCGGCATCGCCGAGGCTCTCCTCATGCCACAGTCGGGCCTGATCGGGCGGACGCTGCGCGAGCTCGACTTCCGCCGCCGCTTCGGTCTCGCCGTGCTCGCCATCTACCGCAAGGGGCATGCCCTGGCGGCGCGCATCGGCGAGCTGCCCTTGCGTCTCGGCGACGTCCTGCTCCTGCAAGGCAAACCGGAGCGCTTCCGCGCCCTGGCGGACAACGCGGACCTCTGGATACTCCAGGAGACCGAGCACCGGCCGTCGCAGCGCCGCAAAGGGCTCTGGGTGGTCGGCATCTTCCTGCTCGCGGTGATCGCCTCGTCGCTCTCCTGGGTGCCGCTGCCCATCGCCTTCCTGGGGGCCGCCCTGGCGGTGATCGGGACGCGGCTGATGACGATGGAGGAGGCCTACAACCTGATCGACTGGCGCCTGCTCATCCTGATCGCGGGGATGACCGCCTTCGGCAAGGCGATGCAGAAGACCGGCACCGCCGACTACCTGGCCTCGCTCATCGTCCACTGGACCGAGCCCCTGGGGGTCACCTTCGTCCTGATCGCCTTCGTCGTGCTGACCATCCTGCTGACCCAGCCGATGTCCAACGCCGCCGCGGCCCTGGTCGTCCTCCCCGTGGCCCTCACCACGGCGCAGCAGATGGGCTTGAACCCGCGCACCTTCGCCATCCTCATCACCCTCTCCGCCTCGCTGTCCTTCATCACCCCCTTCGAGCCGTCCTGCCTGATCGTCTACGGCCCCGGCAAGTACCGCTTCCGCGACTTCCTGGTGAGCGGCCTGCCGCTGACGGCGCTGGTGGTGGTGCTGCTGGTGGTGCTGGTGCCGATGATCTGGCCGCTGCGGTAGCGTGCATTCAAAGGCTTGCGGCGAGGAGCGCCTCGGAGCGGCCTACGGGCGGCGGGAGGGACGTCGAGGGTTGAGACCCGGGGCTCACCGGCAGCTCTGGGGCCGGTCGATCCCGAAGATGAAAAGGTCCACGCCGGTCTCGGCTGTGCGGCCTTCCTGCCGCATGCCGAGGCGCCCGGCGAGGCGCTGCGAGGCGTGGTTGTCGGGCAGGATCAAGCTGATCACGTGCCCGCGCTGCAGAGCCTCGAACCCATGGGCCAGGGCGGTCCGGGCTCCTTCCGTCGCGAAGCCGCGTCCCCAATACCGTGGATGGAGCGCCCAGCACAGCTCGAAACCGGGCCAGCCCGGTGGCTCACTGAAGCCGATCCACCCCAGAAACGCGGCGGTCGCCTTCTCCTCGACCGCCCACACCCCGAAGCCCGCGAGCCACCATTCCCCGTAGGTGCAGGCGAAATGCCGCGAGGCCCCGAGCGGGCTGCCGGGCCCCGACCAGGCGAGCCCCCGCCGGACCTCGGGGTCCAGGCAGAGCTCCGTGTAGGCCTCCAGGTCGCCGCGGCGGAACCGCCGCAGCCACAACCGATCCGTTTCGAGCGTCGGAATGTCGAAATCGTCCATGGATTCCCTCCTTGGGACAAGGTCAGTGCTGCGCTTTGTCCGGAGTCTGAAGACGGGCGAGACTCCACCGGGGGTGCTACTGCTCTTGCCGGTCCACCAACCTTCTGGAGGACCGAGACACCCACTCCCGGAAAGAGAGTTACCAATGGCACGTATCGTCTTTTTCGCTCTCGCCCTGCTCACCGCCGTCTGGGCCGCCGATCAGACCCAGGGCGGGAACATCTTCGACCCCAACGGGTTGACCGGGGCGCCGCAGACGCAGGGCGACGGCGGACCCATCCACGACCCCAACGGTCAAGACGGCGGGTTCCGCGCCGCGCGGAGCGGCTACACGCCAGGAGTGTCCGGAGTTTGCGTGCGAGGTGGTGCGATCCAGCTCCGGCCTTGCCCGCCGGGGAGGCATCGTTTAATCTCTTCCCAAGGGAAACACCCGGAAGGAGAAGCGCATGCGCCAGAAGCTCAAGACGATGGGGCTGTTGTGGGTCGCCCTGGGGCTCGCCGTGGCCGGCCCGCTGGCGGCGGAGGAAGCCGAGCCGCCCTCGCCGCAGTCGTTCCTGCTGCGGCACTACTACCGGTTCGATCATGCGCACGGTTTTGATGAGCAGGAGGTGTTCGTCTTCAGGGATGGATTGGCGATCGAGACGATCAGGGACAGCCTCAATGGCGTAGGGGGTATGCTGTTTCTCCGTTCTCAGTCACTGCCCGAGAGCTTTGACCGGTTGACGGAGGCTCTTGCAGAGCACAAGGTCGGGCAGCAGGTCGGGAACTGCAGAAGCAACTGGATTCCCAGACCCGAAGAGTCGTTTACGTGGTTTGGTCGAGGAAAACGGCAAAACACGATCGTGGCGGGCACGCGGTTCGCCGTACCTTGCTCCCGTGAAGTGGACGACCTGATCTACGAGATGGCCATTTTCATCTTCAATGTGGACATCGGCGATAGCCAGGTCGTCGTGTTGAGGCCCTGAATCGGCCGCGACCCATGGAGCAGGCCTGCCTGGTCATTGTCTGCTCCCGGCAGGCTCCATGTTAGCGAGGTTCAATTGACGTGTGCGACCGTCGTTGCCCAGACGCAGCGCTGTTGGGAACCAGGTGGCCAGTAGACCGGGTGCTCACCGGTGATCCAGAAGGTTGTGCCATTCGTTGGATCGACCTGGGCGCCGAGGAAGTCTCCCACGCGCGCCGGGGGGTAACCGAGGGTGCAGCTGCCGGCGGTCAAGGGAATGGCAGTAGGATAAGACGAGGAAGTTGCGGCCTTGGCCGTCCAGACAGATGAGACGAAGGTGCTGTCATTACTGCGGAGAAAGACGACCACTGTGCGCTGCGCGTCGTTCGCGGCGACGGCCGGCATGAAGAAGTACCTGTCCTGGCCGCCCCCGAAGGTGATCTGCTGGGCCAGCGTCGCTGTCATGGTGCCGCTGCTGTTCTGGCCGAGGTTGATGCGAAACACCCGCACGCACGCTTCGTTGGGGCTCGGGCCGACGGTGCACTCGGTCGACTGGCCGGCCCAGAGGGAGTCACCCACGGCGGAGACGTTGAGGATGCGCGTCTCCCCGGTTTCGATCAGGCCGGCACCGGTACCACGTTGCGGGGCATCCGGCGGATAGGCATAGAAGGACGCGGCATTGATGGTGAGCGAGGTGAGGGTGGGGTTGGCGGTGGTCATGTTGCGGACGCGGAAGATGGTGTAGGTGGTGCCGACGGGGCTGCCCTTCGCGCTGATGGCATAGGCCGGATTGGCCGTGCCGGGGAAGGACGAGGGAGCCGTCGAATGGACCGCCGGCTGGATGGTGAAGATGTTCAGGTTGTCGATGGTGGTGGAGGGCTGGTACACCCGGGAGGTAAGCGTAGGGCAAGCCGTCGCGTTGTTGGACAGCGTGGCCTTGTTGATCGCCCGCAGGATGGCGTAGGTGAAGATCCGGTTAGAGAACCGGTGTTGGTTGGTGGTGAGGAAGAGGGTGTCGGCGCCGACGCCCAGGCCGGGGAAATCCGACCAGCTCACATTGGCGGTGCCGGCATTGCGCAGGGAGTTGATCCTGTAGATGCACCAGCTCGCCGGGTCCAGGTTCGCCGGATTGGCGCTGCGCGAGACGGCGAGCCAGATGGAGGCGGAGACCGG
>DIHE01000078.1 GCA_002420005.1 Holophagales bacterium UBA5704
CTCACCCGCGGCACCCTCCCGGTACCCTTTCGTCAGACCTATGCCCAAAGAAAGAAGCAGGGCGGCGAACCGGCCGGGCCATCGGCCCCGGTGGTTCAATCATTGAAAGGTCACAATCATTGAAACCCTTATCACTTTGAACCACTCCTGTATCCCCTTTCTCTGTCGTAACTTACGGTCGTTTCCCCAAAACTGCCGCTTGGCGGCCTTGCGTTGTCCGGGACAACCTGCCCTCTGACGAAAGGGGGAGGCCAGATGCCGAACCGAGCACCATCGAATCAACCGACACCCGAGCCCGCCAAGGAGCCGTCCTGATGCGCCTTCAACCCGAACAGGCCCACGCGCTCCTTCCAAAGATCGATCCCGGCCGCGTGCGCTCCGGCATCGCCGTGGGCCTGCGCGACGGCGCCCTCATGGCCCTGGTCGCGGCCGGCCTCAGCACCTCGGAAATCACCGCCCTGCGAGCCTCGGCCATCACCCTGTCCGGAGGCCAGATCCTCATCGCCGTCCACCGCCAACGCACCACCTGGACGGCCGCCCTGCCCACCGACCTCGGAGCCCGGCTCCTCGCCTGGCTCTCGGAGAGCCGTCTCTGGTCCGAGCCCGAGCCCGTCTTCCGCGGACCCCGGGGACCGCTCACCCCGATCGGCATCCGCAAAGTCCTCGAACGCTACCGCAACGGCCAGATTCCTCCAGGGCGCGCACAAAAGACCTGATTCATGCTATGATTTCTCTCGTTGAGTGCCGCAAGCTTCTGGGAGACGCCGGGCGCGAATTGACCGACGCCCAGCTCGAACGACTCCGCCAGGACCTCTACGGCCTCGCCGACATCGCCGTGACCTGCTTCCTGTCTCAAGCTCAAGCGAGCCGGAAGGCACCGCCTCCCCAGAAGGAGCCATCGGGATGACTTCACTCCGGGCGATCATCTACTGCCGCGTCAGCAGCAAAGAGCAGACCCTCAACCTCTCCCTCCCCGTCCAGGAAGACCAGTGCCGAGCCTTCTGCAGCCTGAGCGGCTGGGAGGTCGACCGCGTCTTCATGGAGCGCGGCGAGTCCGCCAAGACCGCGGATCGTACGGAGCTGCAAGCCGCCCTCACCTACCTGCGCGAGCAGAACAAGCGCGGGGTCAAGATCCACACCTTCGTCGTCACCAACGTCGATCGCTTCGCCCGCGACGCCTTCGACCACGCCATCGTCCGCCGCCACCTGGCCGGCCTCGGCGTGACCCTGCGGGCCGTCAGCCAACCGATCGACGAGACCCCCGCCGGCAAGTTCATGGAAGGCATCTTCGCGGCCCTCTCGCAGTTCGACAACGAAGTCCGCGGCGGCCGGACGAAAGCCGGCATGCAGGAAGCTCTACGGCGAGGCCAATGGGTCTGGAGACCGCCCCTGGGCTACCTGCCGGACGGCAAGACCATGAAACTCGATCCTGAGAGAGCCCCCCTGGTCCGCCTCGGCTTCGAGCGCTACGCCACCGGCCTCTACACCCGGGCCCAGGTCCTGGAGCACCTGACCGAAAGAGGCCTCCGCACCCTGCGAGGCAAAAACCTGACCGCGCAGAAGTGGGGAGAGATGCTCCCCAACCGGCTCTACATCGCGAGGATCTCGCAGCCCGCCTGGGACATCGACGCCCCCGGCAACTGGCCGCCCCTGGTGGACGAGGAGACATTCTGGAGGTGCCAGAGCCTGCTGCGCACCGATGGCCTGATCGTGGCGAAAGAGCGCAACAACCCGGACTTCCCATTGCGGGGTTTCCTGACCTGCGCCCACTGCGACAAGCCCCTGACCGGCTCCTGGTCGCAAGGCCACACCCGGCGCTACGCCTACTACCACTGCCCGCCGAAGGCGCATTGCCGCCGGACGAACATCCCGAGGCACGACCTCGAAGCCAAATTCCTGAGCCTCCTGGAGCACCTCCGCCCGCGCCCCGAGTTCCTGGCCCTCTTCCGAAGGATCGTCCTGGACGTCTGGAACACCCGCCGGCAAGACCACGCCACCCAGAGAGCCGCCGCCGAACGCAAGCTCGCCGACCTGAAGCGCCGCAAAGAGCAGCTCGTCGAGGCCTTCGTCTACCAGAGAGCGATCGACCAGGAGACCTACCAGGACCAACTCGCCAAGCTGAACGAAGGAATGACCCTGGCCGAGCTGGACCAGCACGGGCAGAGGTCAGAAGAGCTGGACCTCGAAGCCGTCCTCGCCTTCGCCGAGAAAGTAGCCCTGAACGCCCCCCGCCTCTGGCTCGAAGCCGACCTCCCCCAACGCCAAAGGTTCCAGACCCTCCTCTTCCCCGAAGGTCTGCACATCCACAAAGGAGAGGTTCGAACTCCCGCAACGTCCTCATTCTTCGAGGACTTACACCGCTTTGTACCAATGGAGGAACGGATGGTATCCCCAGCGGGATTCGAACCCGCGTCGCCGCCTTGAAAGAGCCTTTATTTTGTCCGCGGATGTCCTCTGATGACCTTGTTAATCCCTTTGCCTTCAATGTTTTGTAGCTTGCGGTTCGGGATTGATCTCTTCCGTCCGGTGAGGTATATTGTGTGTGGATTGGGTGGCCTACGGAGGAGAAGACGATGCCCCGCGCTCGACGTGAGTTTGATCTTTCGACACCTACGGCTCGCAAGCGGCTCAAGGCCAAAAAGAACTCGGTTCCTTACTGGCGGTTCATTGCAGGGGGACGGTATGTCGGCTACAGGCCTCATACCGGTGCTCAGCACTTCGGAACCTGGGTGGCTCGCCTTTACGTTGGGAACGAAAACTATGTGATGGCGACGCTCGGGGCGGCGGATGATCGGGCTTCGGCGGATGGCGTGGCGGTGCTCGATTATCGGCAGGCTGTCGAGAAAACTCAGGCTTGGTGCGATCTCCAGGAACGACAGGCCAAGGGGATCGCTCCCAAGGAGCCGGAGGCCTATACCGTTGCGCAGTGCATCGCCGACTACTTGGACTGGTATGCGGCTCACCGGAAGGCTCTCGCGACGACGCGATTCGCGGTCGAGGCCCACATCCTCCCGGTGTTCGGAAAGTGGCAGGTGGCGAACCTCACCGCCCGGCAGATCCGACAATGGCATCAGGATCTCGCCAAGACTCCGGCGCGGCTGCGGTCGGTGCCGGGAACGGCTCAACGGTGGAAGGTCCTCGAGGGGCCAGAGGGTGAACGGCGACGCAAGGCCACCGCCAATCGGGTGTTGACGATCTTCAAAGCGGCTCTGAATTTCGCCTTCTCTGAGGGCAGGGCCGCTACCGATGAGGCCTGGCGACGGGTGAAGCCGTTCAAGGGGGTGGATGCGGCGAAGATCTCGTATCTGGACCTGGAGCAGGCGGCGCGGCTCCTCCAGCTCGACGATTCCGACTTTCACCGGCTGGTGCGCGCCGCTCTCTTGACCGGCTGCCGCTATGGTGAGCTGACGGCTCTCCGGGTCGGTGACTATCTCCCGGATCCCCAGGCGATCCATGTGCGCGAAAGCAAGAGCAACAAGGCCCGGCATGTCTATCTGACGGAGGAGGCGACCGCTTTCTTCGCGGCCATGGCGGCCGGACGGCCGGCTGGCGAGCTTCTCTTTCTGCGCGCGGACGGGCTCGCCTGGGCCAGCTCGCAACAGGACCGCCGGATGCGGGAGGCCTGTAAGGCTGCTCAGATCGAGCCGGCTGTCTCGTTCCACATTCTGCGTCATACCTACGCGAGCCACTACCTGATGGGAGGAGGCTCTCTCCCCGCTCTCGCAGCACAGCTCGGGCATGCGGATACGCGCATGACGGTGTTGCACTATTCCCACCTCGCGGACTCCTGGAGAGCCGAAGAGGCCCGACGATTCGGGCCGACGTTCGGTCTGGGCGCTTCAGCTTCTGTCGCTTTTCCCGCCGCGCCGTGAGCGGCTCATGACACGGCGGGAAAGGCTTTCAGCTATGCGCTGAGCGCGGCTGTCTGCTGTTCCATCCGCGCCCGCCAGTCGGCTGCCGCTTCCCGGGTGATGAAGGTGCGGCGCCCGAGTTTCATGATGCGGGGGCCTCGACCTTCTCGCAGGAGCTGGTAGAGAAAGCTGCGGGCGATGTGGTGGGCGGCACAGAAGGCGGTCACGGTGTACAGGGGCGGCTCGGTATGGCTCATCGGGGCGTCTCCGATTGGCGGGCAGGTTGTGGACAATGGCGGCGTGCACCATGGCGGATCGGCAGTGGTTGCGGCGGTCTGTCGAGGTCTTTCATGAGGCGTTCTCGGGTTGGAGCCCTGAATGCCGCGTCCCGCAGAGTGTATGCGCATGGCGACATTGGCGTCAAGGAAAATCGTGCGCTCTTCTGGCTTTTCTTCGTGGGGGCTTGCTTATGCGGCGTGCGACATCTACCATAGGGGCCATGGTAGCGAGAGATCCCTTCGAAGGTCTGGGTAAGGCGCTCGCCCGACTCCGGGAGCGGGGCGGCTTCGCGACGCAAACGGAGGCGGCGGAAAAGCTCGGTTTCGACAAGGGCCA
>DIHE01000070.1:0-63734 GCA_002420005.1 Holophagales bacterium UBA5704
GGGTGGGGGTGGGCATGGGTGGGTTGATCCGGGATCGCTGAGATTCTACCGCGACCGGGTTGGCTTTGAGGGTAGAGGCGGCCGCCTCCTCCCTCCGGCGTTACGGCGGTTCGCAGATGTGCTAACCACTGGGAGTGGGCTTCTCGGTCGAGTACTTCAATGCGCGCCGAGTCGTGGTGCTGCACGCGTTCGTCAAGAAGACCCAGCAGACGCCGGAGTCTGCCCTCAAGATTGCCCGCAGGCGCCTTAAGGAGGTGCGCAATGGCTGACCTCAAATACCAGCCCGTTCGGCACGACCACAAGGCCTTTCTGGAGAAGGCGTGCAATCGGCAGGGCTTCCAGGAGGCGTACGATGCGCTCGAGGCCGAGTACGTGCTCGCCCGGGAGATGCTGACCGCGCGGACGCGAGCCGGGATGACGCAGGACGCGGTCGCCCTTCGCATGGGGACGACCAAGAGCGCTGTTTCACGCCTTGAAGCCGCCGGCAAGCACACCCCGTCGCTGGCGTCGCTCCGGAAGTACGCCGAGGCCGTCGGTTGTACCTTGGAGATCAAGCTCGTGCCGGCGCAAAGCGAGGGGCCGCCACAGCCGGCATTCGAGCGTACCCGCAAGGCACCGCCGCGTTTGACCTGAAGCCCGGTTGGGGGCGGGCGCTGGGCGGTCGGTCACCCTCTCCTCGATCGGCCTCCGCGGTGCCCGAACGCCGGCTGCAGCCTACTCGAACGTCTTCACCGCCTTGACCAGCGCCGCCTGGATGCCCGGCTCGCTGCCGGCGTGGCCGGCGGCCTCGACGATCCAGAGCTGCGATTTGGGCAGAGCCTTGTGCAGCTTGTAGGCCGTCTTCGGCGGGCAGATCACGTCGTAGCGCCCGTTGATGATGACCACCGGGATGTCCTGGATCTTCGATGCGTCGCGCAGGAGCTGATCTGGCTCCAGGAAGCAGTCCCGGGCCATGTAGTGGTTCTCGATCCGCGAGAAGGCGGTGGGATCCCAGGTGGCGAATTCCGCCTCGACGTCCGCGTCGGAGCGCTGCAGGAAGGCCACCTTGGTCTCGTAGGCGGCCCAGGCCTTGGCGATCTTCTTGCGCACCTCGGGGTCCGGGCTTTCGAGCAGCGCGAGGAGCCGCTGCGGCCGGGTCTTGCCCGGCATTTCCGGGACCTGGCTCCAGAGCCGATCCGACACCTCGGGGAAATAGGCGGCCACGCCGTGGCCATAGAAGCTCTCCATCTCCTCCGGCGTCCCCAGATAGATCCCGCGCAGGACCATGCCGGCCACGCGCCCGGGGTGGGCCTCGGCATACGCCAGGGCGAGCGTCGAGCCCCAGGAGCCGCCGACGAGGAGGATCTTGTCCTCGATCTGGAGGTGCTTGCGCAGCCGTTCGATGTCTTCCACCAGGTGCTGCGTGGTGTTGTCACGGAGGTCGGCGAAGGGACGGCTACGGCCGGCTCCCCGCTGGTCGTGCAGCACGATCCGGAACTTCTTGGGATCGTAGAGGCGGCGGGACACGGGAGCGGCGCTCCCGCCCGGGCCGCCGTGCAGGAAGAAGACCGGCTTGCCTTGCGGGTTGCCGGACTGCTCGTAATAGATCTCATGGATCTCGCTGACCCGCAGATGGCCGGATTCGTACGGCTCGATCTCGGGAAAGAGAGGAGAGGCCTCCTCGGCCGCGGCGGCGCCGCACGGGACGAGGAGGAGGGCGAAGAGGAGGACGAGGAGCGCGCGGTACCTGGGCATGGAGAGATGGTAAAACACTCCCCCCCGATCCGACGGCTTCCGCTACAATCCCCGCCAACGCAAGGACGTCTCCGCAGCTGCCAACCCGTCGGCACGGGGGGCATCCTCACCTCGGGGGTGGCGCATTCTCTGCGGGGCTCCCCATATCGTCGCTTCGATCGCAGCCGCCGGAGCGGCGCAGAACGGAGGAAGAGCAATGCCGGCCAAGTACGTCTATTTCTTTGGAGGCGGGTCCGCCGAAGGCGACGGGACGCAGAAGGATCTGCTGGGAGGCAAGGGGGCGGGGCTCGCCGAGATGAGCCGGCTGGGCATTCCGGTACCTCCGGGGTTTACGTTGACCACCGAGGTCTGCGGGTACTACCAGGACCACCAGGGCGGCTATCCGGACGGCTTGGAGGCGCAGGTCGAGGAGCATCTGCGGCGCATGGAGGAGCAGCTCGGGCGCCGGTTCGGCGATCCGGCGAATCCGTTGCTGGTCTCGGTGCGCTCCGGCGCGCCGCGTTCGATGCCGGGGATGATGGACACCATCCTGAACCTCGGGCTCACCGATGCGATCGTTCCGGCCTGGATCGCCGCGGGGGCCGATGCCCGGTTCGTCTATGACGCCTACCGCCGCCTGCTCACCATGTACGGCGACGTGGTCCTCGACGTCCCGCACAGCGAGTTCGAGAAGATCCTCACCGCCACCCGCCGGGAGCAGGGAGCGGCGACCGACGCCGATCTCTCCGCGGCGGCGCTCCAGGGGCTCCTCCCCCAATATTTGAAGCTCATCGAGGAGCGCGGCAAGCGGCCGTTCCCGCAGGATCCGCGCGGCCAGCTCTGGGGCGCCATCGCGGCGGTCTTCGAGAGCTGGAACAACCCGCGGGCGCGCGACTACCGGCGCCTGGAGCACATTCCGGACACCCCGGGGACCGGCGTCAACGTGCAAGCGATGGTCTACGGCAACCGCGGGGTGGACTGCGCCACCGGCGTCGCCTTCACCCGCAATCCGGCCACCGGCGAGCGGCGGTTCTTCGGCGAGTATCTGATCAATGCCCAGGGGGAGGACGTGGTGGCCGGCATCCGCACACCGCGGCCGGTCGACGGCGTGAACGGTGAAGGCGGCCTGGCGAAGGAGTTCCCGCAGGCCTGGGAGGGCCTTCAGAAGGTCTCCGCGACCCTGGAAGGACATTTCAAGGACATGCAGGACATCGAGTTCACCATCGAGCACGGCGTCCTGTTCATGCTGCAGACCCGCACCGGCAAACGCACCGGCCCGGCGGCGATCCGGGTGGCGGCGGAGATGGTCGAGGAGGGGCTGATCGACCGGCGCACGGCGCTGCGGCGGGTGGAGCCGCAGCATCTGGTGCAGATGCTCGCCCCGGAGTTCGACCTCGAAGAGAAGAAGAAGGTGGCCGTCCTGGCGCACGGTCTGCCGGCCGGCCCGGGAGCGGCGTCGGGAGCGATCGCGTTCACCGCCGAGCGGGCGGCCACCATGGCCGCGGCGGGACCGGTCCTGCTGGTGCGCGCCGAGACCTCGCCGGAGGACATCGTGGGCATGCATGCCTCGGTCGGCATCCTCACTTCGCGGGGTGGCATGACCTCGCACGCGGCGGTCGTCGCGCGCGGCCTCGGCAAGCCCTGCATCGTGGGCGCCGGCGAGCTCGACGTGGATGAGGAGGAGGGCGTCGTCCGGGTGGCCGGACAGGCGTTCCGCGAGGGCGATTTCCTGTCGATCGACGGCACCACCGGCGAGGTCCTGGCCGGTTCGCTCGTGACGCGGCCGTCCGAGGTGTTGCGCGCCCTCCTGGGCGGTGCGGAGAGGGCCGGTCTCTCGCCGCGGGCGAAAGCCTTCGTCGAGATCCTCGAGTGGGCCGACGGCGAGCGCCGTCTCAAGGTCCGCGCCAATGCGGACACCCCGCACGACGCCGAGGTGGCCCGGGCGCTGGGGGCGCAGGGGATCGGCCTCTGCCGCACCGAGCACATGTTCTTCGACGAGGCGCGCATCCCGGTCGTGCGGCGGATGATCCTGGCCCACGACGCGGCCGAGCGGGCACAGCCGCTCGCCGAGCTGATGCCCATGCAGCAGAAGGACTTCGAGGGCATCTTCGCCGCCCTGAGCGGCCTGCCGATCACCGTGCGCCTGCTCGATCCGCCGCTCCACGAGTTCCTGCCGCACGGCGAGAAGGCCTTGCAGCAGCTCGCCGAGCAGATGGGCGTCGATCCGCACACGGTGCAGGCGCGCGCCGAAGCGCTCGCCGAGGCGAACCCGATGCTCGGCCTGCGCGGCTGCCGGCTGGGGATCACCGCGCCGGACATCTATGAAATGCAGGTCGAGGCGATCGTGCGCGCCGCCTGCGTGCGCAAGCGGGCGGGCGACGACGTGCGCCCGGAGATCATGGTGCCGCTGGTCGGCACCCAGACGGAGATGATCCGCCTGCGCGAGCGCACGGCCGCGGTGCGCGACCGGGTGCTCGCCGCCGAGGGGATGCAGATCGAGATCCTGATCGGCACGATGATCGAGATCCCGCGCGCCGCGCTGGTGGCGGGCTCGATCGCCGCCTATGCCGACTTCTTCTCGTTCGGCACCAACGACCTCACCCAGATGACCTTCGGTTACTCGCGCGACGACGCCGGGCGGTTCCTCCCCGAGTACGTGGAGACCAAGGTACTGCCGTGCGATCCGTTCCAGAGCCTGGACACCGAAGGCGTCGGCCAGCTCGTGCGCCTCGCCTGCGAGCTCGGCCGCAAGGCGCGGCCCGATCTCCACCTCGGCGTCTGCGGTGAGCACGGCGGCGACCCGGATTCGATCCGCTTCTTCAACCAGGTGGGGCTCGACTACGTCTCCTGCTCACCGTACCGCGTGCCGATCGCACGGCTGGCCGCGGCGCGGGCGAGCCTGGAGGGGGTGGGGTAAGATCCCCGCGCCATGGCCCCCATCGCCGACGACAACCGCCGCCGCCTCGCCGACTTCTGGGATTCCAGCCGCTCGTATTACGAGCAGGCGGCGGCGGCGAACCCGGAGGCGTCGCCGGAGCGGCAGGTCCTGCTCGGCTACCTGCGGGACGGCCAGACGATCGTCGACCTCGGGTGCGGCTCCTGCGAGAACGCCCTGTGGGTGCCGCGGGGCTGCCGCTACATCGGGTTCGACGTGTCGACCGCGGCGCTGGTGATGGCCAATGAGCAGGGCCGGCCGGGGGTGCGGGTGCGGGGAGACGGGGCGCTCCTGCCGTTTGCTTCCGAGAGCGTCGATGCGGTGCTCTCGACCTATGCTCTGGAGCATTTCCACGACCCGGGCCGGACATTTCTGGAAGCGGCGCGGATCGTCCGGCCGGGCGGGTATCTGTTGTTCACCGGCTCGGCCTGGGATTTGCCGTATGAAATGCCGCCGAGTCTCGATCCCGGCCGCCGGCTGGAGGTGGCGGTGCGCCGGCTGGGCCGGCACCTCCTTTCCGGGGTGGATGGCCGCCACCGGTTCGACACCGTGCCCGAGCCGCGGGTGCTGACCGAGGGCTACGTGCCGGATGCAGACGCGGTGCACGTCACCCAATCCTGGCTGCTGGTGCGCTTCCTGCGCGCCGCCGGCCTGGAGATCGTCGAGCACCGGTCGTTGCCGCACGGCCCCGAGCCGGGCGGTGCGCGCGGCCTCTACCGCAAGGCGTTGCGGCTCGTCCCTTTGTGGCGCCGCGCCTGGGGCAATACGCTCCTCGTGGCCCGGCGTGGCCCGGAGCTGTCCACGCCCTCCTACGAGCTGTTGCCGCTGTAGCCGGGGCGGGCTCGTTATAGGATCGGTCCCGCCGATGACCGCATCCGCCGAGCTGTCGAGTCCCTGGTCCTGGACCCTCGAAGGTGTCGAGCCGCCGTGGGAGAGCGGCCGTCCGTCGATCTACGGGCACATCCTGGCCCATCTCCGGCCGGGGGAGCCGGGGCTCGCGCCGGGCGGCGAGGACCTTCCGGATCAGGCGCTGGTGGACGAGGGCCAAGCGGTCCACTGGGCTCCCGGTGCCCTCGACGGCATCTTCGGCCCTCCGGCGGACCCGGGCGAGTCGGAGGAGACCGCCTGGGCGGTGGCCGCCGCGTTGCGGGAACTGACCCGCAAGGCGACCGCCGAGCGGGCCGCGGCGCTCTACGGCCTGCTGGTGGAGGCCTCGGCGATCGAATATGTCGACCCCCTCCTGTCCGGCTTGCTGGAGGACGAGCGGATGCCGCAGGACCGCCTGCGTGAGGTGGCGCGCTGGCTGGCCACCGGGGCACCGGATCGCGAAGCGGTGAAGATCGGCATCGCGCTCCTCGGCCTGTCCCGCGACGCGCCGCAGAGCGACCTCCTGCTGGTCCTCGGCCGGCACGAGGAGCTCACCCTGTACGCCGCGGTGGCTCTGGGCAATGCGACCGGGGAGCCGGCGCAGCTCCTGTGGGAGCTGGCGCGCCAGGTGACGGGCTGGGGGCGCATCCAGGTCGTCGAGAGGCTGGGCGGCACGGACGACCCGGACATCGCCGCCTGGCTGCTGCGCGAGGGGTACCGCAATCGCATCCTCATCGAGTACACCGCCTTCACCTGTGCCCGCGGCGGAAAGCTGCTCGCCGCGCTCACCGGGGGAGAGCCGGACGACGCGCTCCTGCTCGGGGCCGGCGAGATCCTGGCGGCGCTGATCCGCGGGCGCGAAGGCCCGGCCGAAGGAATCGGCGAATACGGAGAGGGAGCGGCCGTCGCCGCCCGGTACCTGAAACACCTGCGGCGGCGCCCCTCGCTCGGCCTGGAGCACCTGCTGGCGGTGCACACCCTGCGCGAGTTTCTGGAGGAGGCGGGCAACGAGGCCGACGATCCGGAGCTCGGCTGGGCGCCGCGGCGCGCGGCGCTCCTGCGAGACGCCGAGGCCCTCCTCGCCCGGCCGCAGTGGCACCAGGCCGTTGCCGACGGGCTCGCAAGCCGCGACGGGCTCGCTTTCGCGCGGGCGGCGGCGGCGGCGCGGGCCCTGGAGATGGACGTCTGGGATCTCGCCTTCGAACGCCTCCGGCGCGGCGAGGACACCTGGTCCCTCGCTGTGCAGACCGACGATCCCGAGCGGATGGACCGCGTGGTGGCCTTGGTGGAAGAGCGGCTGGAGCTCGACCGGATCGCCGCGGGTCCGCAGGAGGAGCTGGGGTTCGGCGCGGACTTTCGAGATCACGCAGTGCTCGACACGGTGCTGCGCGAGCTGCGGCGTTTCCCCGGCCACGGCTGGCCGTTGCTGCGCGCCGCGTTGCAAAGCCCGGTGGTCAGCAACCGCAATCTGGCGGCCGCGGCCCTGGCCTCCTGGGGCCGCGCCGTCTGGCCCCCGGGAGCCGACTTCCTGCTCCGCTCGGCCCTGGCGCACGAGCCCAATGCGGGCACGCGGGAGGTCTTCACCCGGGTGCTCGCCGGTGCCTCGCTGGAAGGGTGAGGCCGGCGCCGCCGGCCGGCCGCCTCAGTCCCAGCCCATCCGCGCGCGCAGCGCGGTGATGTGCGCCACGTGGTGCGCTCCGTGCCAGGCGTAGAGGGCGAGCATCTGGTCGAGCGTGCGCCGCCCGTTCACCGGGTGGATCAGGGCGCGGCGGAAGTCTTCGGGGGGGAGGGCGCGCAGCAGATCGACCCAGCGCCGGTGGACGGACTCCAGCAGGCCGAGCGAGACGTCGACCGGCGTGATCCGGCTGTCCGGCAGCTCTGCCCAGAGAGCTTCCTCGTAGGCCTTGATCGCCGGCTCGCTCTCGGTCAGCGCCCACTTGAAGCGGACGTAGGCGTTCATGTGGCTGTCCGGCACATGGTGCACCACCTGGCGCACCGTCCAGCCGCCGGGGCGGTACGGTGTGTCGAGCTGGTCCGGGGTGAGGCCGGCCACGGCGGCGCGCAGGGCGGCGGGGCAGGCCGCGATGGCGGCGATGTGTTCGGCGCGCTCGGCATCGCCGAGCGCGTCCGGCAAAGCAGGGTGCCCGATGGGGTAGCGCAGGTCGTCGGTCATGGCGGGGGGAATCTCCAGAAGCTCAGGGCAGGCGATGCTCGGTCAAGGCGCCTTCCAGGGAATGGGAACCGATCGTGAGATACAGATGGCGGCCGGTCACCGACAGCTCGCAGCGCGTCCTCCGGTCGAGGAGGGGGACGAGATCGGCGATGAGCCGGCGGTCCAGGGCGTAGATTTCGATCTCACCCGCGCGGTGGATCCGCCGGCCGGCCGCCTGCCGCAGGATCGTCGCCGGATCGCGATGGGTGTAGACCACCACCCGCCCGGCGCTCTTGGCGGCGCGGTGGAGGCGGTCGGGGTCGGGGAGGCCGACCTCGATCCACGTCTTGATCCCGCCGCCGGGGGCGGGCACCTGGAGCGGCGGCAGGTCCCCGTCCGAGATACCACCTGCGGAGAAGGCGATCCCCTCCTCGTATTCCAGGCAGTAGGCGAGGACGCGGGAGGCGAGATACTCCAGCGACTCCGAAGGATGGAGCGCCGCGCGCACCGCGAGCGTCTCGTAGACGCCGCGATCCGCGTCGGACAGAGCGATGTCGAAGTTGTAGATCGTCGCGGTCAGCGCCACAAAGGCTCCTGAAACATCCGGAGGGTAGCGCTCCGGCCCCCGGGTGGACAGCCCTGGAGGCCGGTCGCCCGGACGCTTCTACTTCTTCCGTCCACCCGTGGCCGGAGGGGCCACCCCCAACCGGTTGAGCGCTTCGAGGATGCGGCGTTCGAGGTCCTCGTCGCTGATCCCCGGGGCGGGCGGGGCGGCGGCCGCCTTGGTGGGGGCCGGCCGTTTCGGGGCGTGCCGCTCCAGGAGGTCCAGCAGGCGCGCGGCCACTTCGGGCTCGGTGCGCGGGCGCTCATCCTCCGGGAAGGCTTCGCGGAAGAACTGGGAAGGTGGGATCCCGATGACTCCCAGGATCAAGAGGATGTGGCGGACTTTGAGCTCGATCTTGCCATTGAACAGGCGGTTGACCGTCCCTGCCCCATAGCCGAGCTTGTCTTCGAGCTGGCGGGCGGAGAGTCCATGCATCCGGACCACCGACTCCAGCATCTTGGCACAGCGGCTGATCTCGTCTTCGATCATGAAAAGAGTCTATGCCAGAAGTGCGTGCGTAGAAAAGGACCTGGCTGCCATGTGCCCGGACTTTTCACTTCTTCCCGAACAGGCCACCCAGCAGGCCGCCCCCCATGCGGGCGAGGTCGTCGACCATGCTGCCGTCCTTGTCCTGGTCGAGCAGGCTGCCGAGGACCGCTCCGAGCCCCGACGGAGCCTGGGCTTGCGCCTGGGCGTGGGAGTTGTTGAGCACGTCGGTCAAGCCGCCGGTGTCCAGGCCCTGGGTGCGCGTCATCTTGCCGAGGGCGCCCAGAATGACCGGCGCAAGCATCATGAGGAGCTGCCCCGCGGTGCCGGCGTCGATGCCCGCGGTGCGCGCCAGCCCGTCGGCGGCGCCGCCCTGGCGGTTGCCGAAGATATGGCCGAGGATCGCGCCGCCCATGTCGCCGCCTCCTCCGGAGAGAAGACCGCCCAGGTTGTCCAGGATGCTGCCGTCGTGGTCCCGGCTGACCGCCTGGTGGAGCGACGCGGCGCCTTGCGGGGTCGCGGCGTTTTTCGCGAGCCCGCCGGTGAGCAGGGGAATGGCGGCCGAGACGGCCTTCTGCGTGGTGGCCGGATCGAGACCCAGCTGTTGGCCGAGAGCCTGGATGCCTTGCGGGCCGAGCTGCGACGTGACGAGGTCGACGATGGACGGTGTGCTCATGGTCCCTTCCTTCCTGATGTGCTGGTCCGAGGCCTAGGCTATGAGAGAGGAGGCGCCGGGTGCAAGCTACCTTTTGAGCCCCCCGGCGAACTCGCGGTCGAGGGTGCTCATCAGGAACGATCCGGCGGCGGGCTTGAGAGACTGGCCGTCCAGGGAGCCGGCGTCGATGACCTCATAGACGGCCAGCGACTCGAGGCCTTTCAGATGCGCCATGCCGAGCTTGCGGATGCCCACCAGGAGACCGTCCGCTCCGGGGAGCTCGAGCACCGTGTAGGAGCGGTCCTCCTCGACCGCCCGGCGCAGCGGACGCGGGCCGATCTCGGTCTCCAGCCGGGCCATGAACGGCTGGGTGGCCACGATGCCGTTGTTGTGGAGAGTGCCGTTGCGGTTCAGGTAGGCATGGAAGCGGCGGGCCTCCTCCCGCTTGTTGACCACGTCGACGTCCTTTTCGGTGAGCGGGGCGAAGAAGCGATGGACGTCCTGTTCGGCGAAGCCCTGGTTGATCAGGATCGCCTTGACCTCGTCGACCTCCTTGGTCGCCTTGCCGCTGGTCAGCCGGGTCAGCTCGACCAGGCCGGGTCCGAAGAACTCGTAGCGCTCGCCATCCTCCGGGCCGCCGGAGAGCGGGATGAGGCGGTAGGAGCCGTAGTTGAGCGCGATGCGCAGGCCGCGGTCGAAGGGGAGCCCCTCGGCGAGGGCCTGAACGTAGTTGCGCTGCACGTGGATCGAGCAGATCAACAGGTTGAGCGCCTCGCGGCTGGAGAAGAACGCGCCGTCGCCCAGGTACTTTTCCATCTTGGCCCGGTGATGGAGCGCGACCTGGTTGATCCGCCGCTGCAGGCGGAACATGGTGCGGAAGGCGTCTTCCTGGCTGTCGTGCCCGGCGCGGTGGAGGAGCGTCAAGGTCTGGGAGAAGTCGCTGATGTCGTAGACCATCCCGAAACGCTCCACGCGCGGATCGACCACCCAGGGGGCCAGGAAGTCCATCGGGCGGGTGGCGTTCGACAGGTGGTGCTCGCGGCGCCCGGCGGGACCGAGGCCGGGCAGCTCGCGGGCGAGAAACGTCCCGTTCTCGCGCGGCTCCACGGTGATCAGCCGTTTGCGCAGGGCGTGAAGAAGCTCGAACTCCTTGAGCTTCAGCAGGAGGTTCTCCCACACCGCCACCAGCGGCGGAGGCAGCAGCCGGGAGGTGTCGTACCCCTTGAGGGTGGAGAGGAAGGTGACGTATCCCGGCCGCAGCAGGAGGTCCGCGGGAGCCGGAGGGTCGTCGCAGCCCAGCACGTGGACGGCCAGATGCCGCAGCTCGTCGTCCTTGGCGAGACGGTCGGCGTGCCAGCGGCCCAGCTCTTCGCGGCGCTGCCGCAGGTCGCGGCCGTCGATGCGCAGCGAGCCGTTGAAGTAGCTGCTCAGCTCGCCCAGGTCGGGGCCGATGTGGTCCTCGCTGAAGACGAGGACGTTGTCGCGCATGCGGGTCAGCAGCCGCGGAAACAGCTCCTCTTCCGCCGCCTCGATGTCCCCCGCGATCTTGTGGACGAGATCGTAGGTGGTGGAGAACACGCGGTCGAGGAAGCGATCCAGGATGCGGTACTTGAGCGCGTCGCCGAGCCGGCGGCCGATCTCGGTGTCGGCGCGCAGAATCCTCTTCGGGGTCTCCTTGAGCAGGCGGGCCACGTCCAGCGAATGATGGAGCCAGAAGATCGCCGGGTATTGCCGGCCGTAGCTGGAGAGCGTGGCATTCTCCACGGCGCGCGTCACCAGTGCGCGGTAGCGGTCCCAGGCCGCACCGTAGGCCTTGAGGTCGGGGGGCTCCCGGCGCTGGGAGGCGATCTGCATCGCCTCCTCGGCCAGCACGTAGTGGTGGAGCGCGGTGCGCAGGGCGGCCATGCCGTCGGAGGCGAGGAGCGCGAAGCCGTGGACCGGCGTCACGCTCTCGTCTTCCATGAAGATGGCGCGCGGCAGCGGCAGCGCGCGCTGGTGCTCCGGGAAGAGCCGCCGGATCTCCTCGGGATCGGAGCGCAGAAAATTGAAGGGACCGCTCAGGAGCTGTACGAGAGACGTCGGTTTCATGCGATCGCCGCCAGATTCCAGGGAAGACGAGGGGGTTACGTATACCATACCCGCCGGGTACCGTGCGCGGGCCGTCCTGATAAGATCACCGGCCCCGAGAGGCTTGGGCGACACGGCAAGGAGACGACGCGGGATGATGCGAGGCGGTTCGATCGAGGCGATCCGGCCGGGACCGGAGCCTCTGCTGGCGGTGCGCGGTCTGGAGGTGTCCTTCCCCGGCAAGACCGTGGTGAAAGGCGTCTCGTTCGACCTCGCTCCCGGCGAGATGATGGGCTTGGTGGGGGAGTCCGGCTCGGGCAAGACGCTCACCGCGCTCGCCCTGCTGCGCCTGCTGCCGCCCGTGGCCCGGGCCGCCGGGCAGGTCCACCTCGGCGGCGCCGGTGACCTGCTGACCCTGCCGGAGACGGCGCTGCGCCGGGTGCGCGGCGGCCGGGTGGGATTCGTCTTCCAGGAGCCGATGGCGGCGCTCGATCCGGTCTACCCCGTCGGTTTCCAGATCGCCGAGACGATCCGGACCCACCGCCGGGTCTCGCGCACCGAGGCGCGGGCCGAGGCGCTGCGCCTGCTCGACCGCGTGGCCCTCGCCGATGCCCGGCGCCGGATGGACGATCCGCCGCACCGGCTCTCCGGCGGCCAGGGGCAGCGGGTCGGCCTCGCCCTCGCGCTCGCCGCCGGTCCCGACCTCCTCCTCGCCGACGAGCCCACCACCGCCCTCGACGTCACCTTGCAGGCACAGATCCTCGAGCTGCTCGACGGGCTGCGCGCCGAGCTCGGCCTCGCCGTCCTGCTGATCACCCACGACCTCGGCCTCGTCGCCGAGCGCTGCGACCGCGTCGCTGTGATGCACGAGGGGGAGATCGTGGAGTCCGCCGGGGTGGAGGAGCTGTTCGCGGCGCCGCGGCATGCCTATACGCAGGAGCTCCTGGGAGCCCTCACCCCTTTGGAACCTCACCCCCCCGGCCCCCCTCTCCCATCGCTCTCCCCCCAACCGGGAGAGGGGGAAACCCCCACCCGTGGCAGAGGTGGGGCCCTCCTCCAGGCGCAAGGGCTCGCCAAACACTTTCCCGTCCGCCGTGGCTTCTGGGGCCGACCGGTGGGGGAGGTGCGGGCGGTGGACCGGGTGGACCTCACCATCCGCCGGGGCGAGTGTCTGGCCCTGGTGGGCGAGTCGGGAAGCGGCAAGACGACGCTCGGCCGTTGCCTGATCCGGCTGATCGAGCCGGACGCCGGAAAGGTGGTGTTCGACGGCGAGGACCTCCTCACCTTGAACGCGGCGGACCTGCGGGCGCGCCGGCCCCGTTTTCAGATGGTCTTCCAGGACCCCTGGGGCTCCCTCGATCCCCGGCAGAAGGTCGGCGCCGCCGTCGGCGAGGCGATCCGGGAGCCCGCCGGCAGGGATCGCCGGGTGGCGGAGCTGCTGGAGCAGGTCGGTCTCGATCCGGCCTTTGCGGCGCGCTGGCCGCACCAGCTCTCCGGCGGCCAGCGGCAGCGCCTGGGCATCGCCCGCGCCCTGGCCGCGGAGCCCGACCTGCTCATCGCGGACGAGCCGGTCTCGGCGCTCGACGCCGGCCTGCGCGGCCAGGTCCTCGACCTGCTCGCCGGCCTGCGCTCCCGTCTCGGGCTCGCCCTGCTCTTCGTCAGCCACGACCTGGGAGCCGTGGCGCGCATCGCCGACCGCGTCGCCGTCCTCTATCTGGGCCGGATCGTCGAGCTGGCTCCGGCGGAGCCCCTCTTCCTTCGGCCGCTGCATCCGTATACCGTCAGCCTGTTGTCGGCGGTCCCGGTCGCCGATCCGCGCCGCCGCGGCGGACGGATCGTGCTGTCCGGCGAGCCTGCAAGCCCGCTGGAGCCTCCTTCCGGTTGCCCGTTTCACCCGCGCTGTCCGAGCGCCCGTGCCCGGTGTGCCGTGGAGGCTCCGCAGCTCGCCGCAGGGGCCGCGGGGGAGGACCATCGGGTGTCCTGCTTCCATCCGGGGGAGAGAGAGGCATGGAACCAAAGAATGTAAACCCTGCGCAGGGGGGTAAACCTTTGCCGGGTGCGCGCGTACACTGTGTGGGATGCTCAGGGGTGCCGCGCGATTTCGCAGGTGTTTTAGAGTCAAACAGGATCAACCGAATCAGCTGAGAGGCCATTCGATGAACAGAGAGTCTTTCCACTTCACTGCCTTGAAAGCCTGGGGTCTGGCATTGCTCCTGGCGGGGCCGGCGTCCGCGCAGCTCCAGGTCGCGACCGACACGGTGGCGCCGCCGCCGGAGGTCCCGCTGGAGGTGCGGGACGGGGCGATCGAGCTCAGCCTGGACGACGCGGTCGAGCTGGCGTTGCGCCGCAACCTCGGACTGGTGGTCGAGCGCTATACCCGCAGCCAGGCGCGCGAGGGCGTCCGGCAGGCGCTGGGTCTGTACGACCTCGGGGCGAGCCTCGACCTGCAGGCGAGCGACATCACCAACCCCGGCGCCTCGCGGTTCCAGGGCTCGGCCTCGCAGGCCCAGCAGGCCACCTTCAGCTTCAGCCAGCTCATCCCGACCGGTGCAACGTTCGGCCTGGGCTGGCAGAACGTCCGCTCGGAGAGCGATGCGAACTCGATCACCCCCTTGTACTCCTCGGGCCTGACCTTCAGCTTTTCGCAGCCGTTGCTGCGCAACCGGGGCACTCTCGCGACCGAGCGGCAGCTCCTTCTGGCGCAGAACCAGAGCCAGAGCAGCAGCCAGGAATTCTCACGCCAGGTCATCTCGACGCTCCAGCAGGTGACCAACGCCTACTGGAACCTGGTCGCGGCGCGCGAACAGCTCAAAGTGGCCCGCGAGAGTCTCGTTCTCGCCCAGCAGCTCCATGAGCGCAACCGCATCCAGGTGGAGGTGGGTACGCTCGCTCCGCTCGAGCTGGTGCAGAGCGAGGCGAACATCGCGACCAACGAGGAGCAGATCATCAGCTCCCAGACCGTGGTGGGCAATTCCGAGGACGCGCTGCGCCAGCTGCTCAACCTCCCGGAAGGACCACTCTGGCAGAGCGAGATCCGGCCCACCACCAGCCCCGAGGTCGAGGCGCCGCCGCCGGTCGACATCGAAGCGGCGATCCGCATGGCCCTCGAGCAGCGCCCGGAGGTGAAGGCGCAGCGGCTGGTGGTGGAGCAGGCGCGGATCAACTCCGCCTACTTCCGCAACCAGAAGCTCCCTTCCCTCGACTTCTCGGCCAACTATGGCCTGAACGGCAGCAACGCGAAGGTCGTCGGCACCGCCCCGAACGGCAGCCCCATCGTCGGCCCCGGCAGCTTCTCGGATGCGCTCGACCAGGTCATCAACCGCGATTTCACCGGCTGGTCCGCGCAGCTCACCCTGGGCATTCCGTTGCAGAACCGCAGCGCCAGGGCGGCCAGCTCGATCGCCGACCTGACCCTGAAGAGCGCCGAGGTCTCCCTGGCGCAGACCGAGCAGCAGATCATGACCCAGGTGCGCCAGGCGGCCCGGCAGGTGGACAGCGCCGCGAAGCAGATCGAGGCGGCCAAGGCCTCGGCCCACTTCCAGGAGCGCAGCCTCGACGCCGAGAAGAAGCGCTACGAAAACGGCATGTCGTCGAGCTTCGAGATCACCCGCATCCAGCAGGATCTGACCGCCGCCAAGAGCCGCCAGGTCAACGCCATCATCGCCTACCGCACCGCCGTCACCCAGCTCCAGCAGGCGACGGCCCAGCTCCTGCAGGCCTACGACGTGACCATCGACGATCCGGAAGCACCGGCCGACCGCTGGGATTTCAGCTTCTTCGGCGGTGGACGGAAACCCTGAGGCCGGTCCCGCGTACCAGGCAGGAGGAGGATCGTCATGAACGATTCGGGCTTCGGTCGGTTGATCGGAGCCCTGGTCTCCCCCGACAAGACGTTTCGGTCCATCGCGGAGCGGCCGACCTGGGCCGCTCCGATGATCCTGGTGGCGCTCTGCGCCATCGGCGTCGGCTGGATCGCGCAAGAGCGGGTGGACCAGGGCGCGCTCGCCAAGTACCAGATGGACCAGTTCGGGCTCGACCTGAGCAAGGAGCAGCAGGAGGCCATGGAAAGCCGGGCGGCGTCGCAGTCGCCGGCCCTGCGGACGTTCGGGCTCGTGTTCGGAGGCGGGGCTGCGGCAGCCTTGTACATGGTGATCGCCGCGCTCTTCCTCGTCGTCTTCAAGATGGCGGGGTCGGAGGTCGACTTCCTCCGCAGCCTGTCCACCTCGCTCTATGGGATGCTGCCCTCCGGGGTGGTGGGGGCGTTGCTCAACATCGGCCTCTCGCTGCCACGGGAGGAGATCACGCCGGAAGAGCTGATGAGCGGCGGAGTGCTCACCTCCAGCCTGCGCCCGCTCGCTCCGGAAGACTCTCCGGTCGTCCAGTCGCTCCTCGGCAGCGTGGACTTCTTCTCTCTCTGGTCGGTCGTTCTGCTGATCCTCGGCTACCGCGCGGTGGCCAAGGTCTCGACGCAGACCTCGGCCACCGTGGTCCTCGTCCTCTGGGGGCTCTGGGTGCTCGGCAAGGCCGGCGTCACGGCCGTGCTCCGTTGAAGGAGACGTCTTGAAGAAATTCATCATTGCGGCGCTCGTCGTCGTCGCTCTCGGGGCGATGGTCCTGGTGAGCATCCGTAGCGCCCGGAAGCCCAAGGGGACCAAGGTCCATGCCGAGGCCGCCTCCGTCCAGGCCCTCGGACAGATCGTCAAGGCGAGCGGCGAGATCGATCCGCGCCTCAAGGTCAACATCTCGGCGCACGTGATCGGCAAGATCGAGCGCCTGTTCGTCGACGAGGGCGACCGCATCGAAAAGGGGCAGCCCTTCCTGGAGCTGGAGAAACAGGCGTTCACCGCCGAGCGCGACCGCTGGGACGCCCAGCTGCGCCGTGCCAACACGGAGGTGCAGCAGGTCCAGGTGTCGCTCGCCGACGCCAACCTCAAGCTCGACCGCGCCCGGCGGCTGCATGCCGAAGGCATCGTCACCCGCGAGGCCCTGGAAGCCGCCGAGCTCGCCCGCACCTCCGCCGAGCTGCGCCTCCAGGATGCCCGGGAGGCCGTCGAGCAAGCCAGGGCCAACCTGGACAAGGCGCGCGACGACCTCACCAAGACCACCATCTTTGCGCCGCTCTCCGGCCGCGTCGTCAAGCTCAACGCCGAAGAGGGCGAGGTGGTCGTCTCGGGGACCATGAACAACTCGGCCTCGGTGATCGGCACCATCGCCGACCTCTCGGAGATCCTCGCCAACGTCGACGTCGACGAGACCGAGATCGTCGACGTACAGCCGGGCCAGCGGGCGACGGTGCGCGTCGATGCGCTGAGGAATCGCGTCTACCATGGCCGTGTTGTGGAGATCGGCAGCTCCGGTTTCACCAAGCCGGCGCAACCGGACGTGACCTTCTTCGACGTCGAGATCCTGCTCGACGACCCGACCGAAGACCTGCGGCCCGGCATGTCGCTGCGGGCCGAGATCGAGACCCGGGCGCCGGCGAAGACGCTGGTGGTGCCGATCCAGGCGGTGGTCCAGCGCGAGGCGCCGAAGGGGGCGCAGGAGGGCGGCGGGGGAGCCGGAGAGGTGACCGTGGTCTTCGTGATCGAGAAGGGGAAGGCCCGGCAGCAGGAGGTGCGCACCGGCGTCTCGGACGAGACGCGGGTCGAGATCCTCTCCGGGCTCAAGGCGGGCGACCAGGTCGTCACCGGCCCCTACCGGGCGCTGCGCGACCTGGAGGGGGGCGAGGCGGTGCAGATCACCCTCCCCGAAAAGAAAAAGGACAAGAAGGACGAGGATGAGGACGAGGCGAAGGTCCAGGTGAAATAGGGGGGAGGCGTCAATGGCGTTGATCGAGCTGCGCGACATCCAGAAGACCTACGTCATGGGCACGGAGCAAGTCCATGCGCTCAACGGCGTCACCCTCGACATCGGGCGCGGCGAGTACGTGGCCATCATGGGCTCCTCGGGCAGCGGCAAGTCGACGCTGATGAACCTCCTCGGCTGCCTCGACACCCCGACCGCGGGCTCCTACCTGCTCAACGGCACCCCGGTCCAGGGGCTCGACGACACCCGGCTCGCCGGCATCCGCAACAAGGAGATCGGCTTCGTCTTCCAGACCTTCAACCTGCTGGCCCGCACCAATGCGCTCCAGAACGTCGAGCTTCCCCTGATCTATGCCGGCGTCTCGCGTGGCGAGCGCCGGGAACGCGCCCGCCGCGCGCTGGAGCGGGTGGGGCTCGGCGACCGCATGCACCACAACCCCAACGAGCTGTCCGGCGGCCAGCGCCAGCGCGTGGCGGTGGCCCGCGCCCTGGTGAACGATCCCTCGATCCTGCTCGCCGACGAGCCGACCGGCAACCTCGACTCGGCGACCTCGACCGAGATCATGGCTCTGTTCGACGAGCTGCACCGGCAGGGGAACACGGTCATTCTGGTGACCCACGAGGCCGACATCGCCGAGCATGCCTGGCGGCGGGTCCACCTGCGCGACGGCAAAGTCCTCTCCGACCAACCCACCGAGCGGGCCGCCGTGGCCGTCCGCTGAGGCACGGCCTTGATCTTCTTCGAGAACTTCCGGATCGCGTTCTCGGCGCTGCGCGCCAACACCATGCGGTCGATCCTGACCACCCTGGGGATCATCATCGGCGTCGCCGCGGTCATCGCCGTGGTGTCCATCGTGCAGGGCCTCCAGTACATGTTCAGCAAGGAGTTTCAAGGGGTCGGCGCGACCTTCGTCATGGTCATGCCGGACCAGCCGGGCCACGGTGAGATCGCCCGCCAGGTCCGGCTGACCTGGGAGGACGGCAAGGCGATCCGCGACGACGTCTCCGGCATCCGCCTGATCACGCCGGTCCTCATGGGCGCCTCCGAGCTCAAGTACCGCGACCGCAGCCACCGCCCGGACGTCATCTTCGGGGTCAACGACGACTACCCGGACGTGGCCAATCACACGGTGGACCGCGGCCGGTTCATTTCGCGGATCGACCTGGAGCACCGCCGCAAGGTCGTGGTGGTCGGCCAGGAGGTGGTCGACGAGCTGAAGCTGGGAGACCAACCGGTGGGCAAGGAGATCTACGTCGGCAACATGCCGGCCACCGTGATCGGCGTGATGGAGGAGCGCGGGCAGTCGCTGGGGCGCAACCAGGACAACCTCGTCTTCGTCCCCTTCGACGCGGCGCTCTCCTTGTTCGGGCGCGATGCCGGCGAGCGGCTCAACCTCTACATCCAGGTCACCGGCACCGACGTGATCGATGAGACCAAGGCCGGCATCGTGCGCGTGCTGCGCCAGCGCCACCGGATCGGCGCCGGCATGGAGGACGATTTCCGGGTGATCAAGCAGGACGAGATCCTGCGCATCACCACCAGCTTCCTGAACAGCGTCACCGCGGTGGTCGGCGGCGTCGTGGGGATCGCCCTGCTCGTCGGCGGGATCGGGATCATGAACATCATGCTCGTCTCGGTGACCGAGCGCACCCGGGAGATCGGCGTGCGCAAGGCGGTGGGAGCGCGGCGCCAGGACATCCTGGTGCAGTTCCTCATCGAGGCCGTGACACTGTCCCTCCTCGGGGGAGCCGTCGGCCTGATCGCGGGCTGGGGCCTGGGGGCCGCGGTGGCGAGCGCCCTTCCGGGCGATTTTCCGCCGGCCCGGGTCCCCCTCTGGGCCGCAGGTCTGGCCTTCGGCTTCTCGGCCGTCGTCGGCATCTTCTTCGGCATCTACCCGGCGGGCAAGGCGTCGCGCCTGGACCCCATCGACGCCCTGCGCTATGAGTGAGAAGGACGTTTCCCCCGTCGCCAGACTCCTGCGCAAGCTGCTGCGGCTCCTGGGGCGGGGCCAGCCCTGTCCGGCCTGCCGGGGCACCGGCGGCACCGGGACCCTGCCGTGCCCGGAATGCGATGGCAGCGGCAAGCTGTAGAGCGGAGGGGGATGTGCCGGAGGTGGGAGTCGAACCCACACGCCCGCAAGGGGCGGGGGATTTTGAGTCCCCTGCGTCTGCCATTCCGCCACTCCGGCATGAGGGCGAGAGGTGAATCCTAGGGGTAGATGCCGGAGAGTGTCAACCTCCTGTGACGAAGATCTTCCCTCCGCCCGGTTCGCGCCTCCCGGGCCCGTCCTCAACCCCCCGGGGGGGTTGACGGAAGGGTCCGTTCCGGTGTATAAAAGAGCTGCCTAAGCGAAAGTCCCTCAGCGACTTACCGCCTGAGCTCCAATCATCCGGTTCACATTCCAAGGGGGTCGACGTGACATTCAGAGTCGGTCAAAAAGTGGTTTACCCCAACCACGGCGTCGGTCTGGTGGAGAAGATCGAGCCCGGGAGGATCGACGGGGTCGAGCAGCTCTACTTTCACCTCAAGCTGCTAGGCAACAACTCACGTGTGATGGTTCCGAAGGCCAATCTCGATCTTGTGGGGCTTCGTCCCCTGTGCCATCACAAGGAAGTCCGCACGCTGTTCGACATCCTCGAAGACGGCAATATCGATACCTACAAGGATTGGAAGGGCCGCTACAAGCAGAATCTCGACAAGATGAAGACCGGCCGCCTGATCGATGTCGCCGAGGTGCTCAAGAATCTCCGGCTGGTCAGCCAGCGCAAGAGCTTGTCCTTCCGCGAAAAGAAGATGTACGAGCGGGCGAAGTACTTCATCGTGAGCGAGGTCGCCCATGTGCGGTCGATCACCGAGCGCGAGGCGGAGGAGCAGGTGGAAGCGGCTCTGACGTCCAGTCTCGCCAAACGGCAGCGGACCACGCGGGCCGCCGCCGCGTGTTGAGAGAGCCAGACCCCCGCGGTCGGCGATCGCCGACCGGGTAGCACGAAAGGCCGCCCCATGGGGCGGCCTTTTCTTTCCCCTCACGCTGTTACAATTCGTTCCATGCTTCGACCGGCCCTGCTTCGACCGGCCTTTTTCCTCCTCTCTGTCGCACTCCTCCTGGCTTCGGCGTCCCGGGCCCAGGAAGCGGCACAACCAACCGTCTCGACGGCTCCGGCGGCGGCGCAGCTCCAGACCGAGGTCTCGATCGAGCGCAAGCTGCTCGCCCTCGACCTCGTCGCGTACCGGGAGAGCTCCGCCAAGGAGCTGGCGGCGCGGGAGGGCGTCTCCCGGTCGATGCAACGGCTCGACCAGGCCCTCGGCGGCGACGCGCTCGCCCTGGGGACTCTGGAATCGCTGTTCGGTGAGCTGACCCTGGCGCGGGCGGCGGCCTCGATCGAGGCCGCAGAGATGGACTGGCAACTGCGCCGGCTCCAGGAACGGATGCGGCGGATCAGCTTCCTCGAGGGGGAGATCGGTGGCAAGGCCTTGCGGGAGACCGGGATCGCCGGCCGTTGGGTGGTACAGATCGCACCCACGAACCAGGCCGGCCTGTTCCTGCTGCAGCTGTCCGGGACCTCGGTCTCGGGAACCTACACGATTCAAGGAGAGAGCTCCGGCTCGGTGCGGGGAACCCTCACCGGCAACCGGCTTCAAGTCGAGCTGATCGATACCGCAGGAGTGGTGCAGAGCACCTTCACCGGCACGTTCGACGCGACCAACCAACGCATCATCGGCACCTGGCTCGCCACAGAGCTGGCCGCCGGCCGGCCGGCTCAAGGAGCCTGGATCGCCGGTCGTGGCACGGGACCAGAAGAGAGGCAAGAACAACCGTGAACAAGGACAACCTGATCGCCGCCGTCTTCGGCATCCTTCTCGGCTTCATCGCCGGTTACCTGCTGCATGAGGTCATGGCCTCCCGCCAGCCTCCCCGCTTCGCCGCCGCCGCCCCCGGGGTGGCGGGAACACCGGGAGCCGCTCCCCCGGCAGCCGCGGCTCCGCAATCCGGAGGCTCGCCGGATCTCGCCGCCGCCCAGGCGGCACAGCAGGAGATGCAGCAGCTCGAACAGTTTGTGCAGGAGAACCCGGACAACCCCGAAGCGCTGCGCCGGTTGGCGGACCTCAACTTCGACCAGCAGCGTTGGTCCCAGGCGCGCGGGCTGTATGAGCGTTTTCTGAAGCTGAAGCCGGACGATGTCGGCGTGATTTCCGACCTCGGCGTGGTCTACCGGGGCCTCGGGTTGCACCAGGAAGCCTTGAACCAGTTCGACGAGGCCCAGAGGCTGGAGCCGGGCCACTGGCAGTCGCGCTTCAACAAGGCGATCGTCTTCGGCTTCGACCTGAAGCAATACGACGATGCGCAGCGCGAGCTGGCCGAGCTGCAGAAGCTCCAGCCGGGCAATCCGGACGTCGCCCGTCTCGCCGCCGAGATCGAAAAGGCCAAAGGCGCCCCGCCGGCGTGAGGCCCGGATGCTCCGGCTGCTGGTCCTCGTCCTGCTCGCCTATCTGGTCTATCTCGGCCTCGAGAACCTGCTGGGCAAGCTGCGCAATGCCACGGGTGGCGGCCCCTTGCCGCCGCCCGCGCCGCCGCCCCGCGTCACCGCCACCGTGCACCGCGAGGCGGTCGAGGAGCTCGTCCCCTGCGCCCGCTGCGGCGTCCGTGTGCCGCGCTCGCGCCTGCTGGCACGCCCGGGCGGGGAGATGGTGTGTGGCGCGTGCGGGGATCGGGGATAAGCTGCGCCGGTGCTCGCCGACATCGCGCTCCCGGTCCCCCTGCCTCCGCTGACCTACGAGATCCCCGCCGCCTGGGTCCCTCTGGCGAAAGAGGGCGCGCGGGTGCGGGTGCGGATGGGGGCGCGGCGGATGACCGGGGTCATCGTCCGCCTGCATGAGGAGCGGCCCGCCGGGATCACCCTGCGCCCGGTGGAGGAGATCATCGACCGGGCTCCTCTCCTGCCTCCCGATCTCCTGGAGCTCGCGGTCTTCATCTCCGACTACTACCTGTCCCCGCTGGGCGAGGTGTTGCGCCACCTGCTGCCCTCCGACCTGCCGCCCTGGGGAGACCAGCGCATCCGGCTGACCGATGCGGGAGCGCTCGCCCTGCCGGGGACGGCGGAGGAACGGCTGGTGCTCGAAGCGCTGCGCCTGACCGGGCGGATGACGCTCGCCGAGCTGCAAGGGCAGGTGGGGGTCGAGGACTTGGACGCCGTGCTCGCCGGGCTCGCGGCGAGCGGCAAGATCTCCGGCGAGGCGCTGCAGCCGCGCTCGACCCGCTACGTCACCGGTGTGGAGCTGGCGCCGGGCGGGCTCGCCACCCACCTCGCGGTGGCGGGGCGGTCGGCGCAGGGCAAGGCGGTGATCGAGTACCTGGATGCGATGGGGCGGCCGGCCACCACCGCCGAGGTGGCCGCGGCGGTGGAATGCTCCCCGGCGGTGATCCGCCGCCTGGTCAAGCTCGGTGTGCTGCGCCAGTTCACCCAGGTCGAACGGCTGTCCCTCGACCGCCACATGTTCGGCCAGCGCGCAGAGCCGGCGGCGCCCATCGTCCTGCGGCCGGACCAGGAGAGCGCTTTCGCGGCGATCGAGCGCGTTCTCGACCGGCGCGCGTTCGCGCCGTTCCTCTTGCAGGGGATGACCGGCTCGGGCAAGACCGAGGTCTACCTGCGCGCCGCCCGCGCGGCGCTCGACCGGCACCGCACGGTCATCCTGCTGGTTCCCGAGATCGCCCTCGTCCCGGCCCTGGCGCGGGAGGTGGAGCAGCGCTTCGGCGCCGATCTCGCGATTCTCCACTCCGGCCTCGGCACCGGCGAGCGGCACCAGGAGTGGGAGCGGGTGCGCCGCGGCGAGGCGCGCATCGTGCTCGGGCCGCGTTCGGCCCTGTTCGCCCCGCTGGCCGACGTCGGGCTCATCGTGGTCGACGAGGAGCAGGACAGCTCGTACAAACAGGAGGTCGATCCGCGCTACAACGCGCGCGATCTCGCCCTGGTGCGCGGGCAGAGAGCCCACGCCGCCGTCCTCCTGGTCTCGGCGACGCCGAGCATGGAGAGCCGTTACAACGTGTCCAAAGGCAAGCTGGAGCACGTGCAGCTGACCGTCCGCGCCGGCCAGGGATCGCTCCCCGAGGGCATCCTGGTGGATCTCCGCGCCGAGGGCCTCTCCCGCCGTCCCGGCGAGGTGCATTTCTCCGACCGTCTGAAGGCCGAGATCACCCGCAACCTGGAGGTGGGGGAGCAGATCATCCTGCTGCGCAACCGCCGCGGCTATGCGCCGACCCTGCTGTGCCGCGCCTGCGGCGAGGACCACCGCTGCGCCGACTGCGGCCTGCCGCGCACCTACCACCTCAAGCAGCGGCGGCTCGTCTGCCACTATTGCGGCTCGCACCTCGCGGCGCCCTCGCGCTGCCCGGCCTGCCAGGAGGAAGCGCTGGAGCCGATCGGCGCCGGCACCGAGCGGGTGGAGGAGACGTTCCGCGAGCTGTTCCCTGGAGCGGCCGTGGACGTCCTCGACCGCGACACCTCGCGGCGGCCCGGCGGCCCGGCGGCGCTCCTGGAGCGGTTCGGCCGCGGCGAGATCCAGGTGCTGATCGGCACCCAGATGGTCTCCAAGGGGCACCACTTCCCGGGCGTCTCGCTGACCGCGGTGCTGGCGGCCGACGCCTACCTGGGCTTTCCCGATTTCCGCGCCGTCGAACGCACCTACAACCTGCTGACCCAGCTCGCCGGCCGCGCCGGGCGGGGAGACCGCCCCGGCCGTGTCGTGATCCAGACCTGGCATCCGGACCACTACGCCATCCAGGCCGCCCTGCGCCAGGACGATGCGGGGTTCGTCGAGGAGGAGATGCGCTTCCGCCGCGTCTTCCACTATCCGCCGTACACGCGGATGGTGCAGATCCTGGTGCGCGACAAGAACCGTGACAAGGCCGCGGCCGGCATCCGCGAGCTCGCCGGCCAGATCCAGGCGCACCCGCTGAGCCGTGGCGTCCGCATCACCGGCCCTGCCGCCGCTCCGCTGGAACGGCTGCGGGGGGAGTGGCGCTTTCAGCTCCTCCTGCGCTCCGCCACCGGGCGGGACCTCCACCGGCTCCTCCAGCGGGTCCTGCCGTCGAGCCCTCCCTACGATCTGGTGGTGGACGTGGACCCCCAGCAGTTGCTGTGACCATTGCGATAGGATCGACCTCGCCGACTTCTTCTCTTCAAGGGGATTTGCATGGAACTGCGCACTCTGTCGCCGGCCGAGCTTTGTGAGCTGCTGTCCCGGGAAGGCATCCACCGCTTCTTCCTGGTCTGGGATGAGGAGGCCGGCCGCGTCCGGGCATCGCATCCTCTTCTGGAGCCCCTCGCCCGCTGGCTCGAAGAGGACCGGCGGGACTTCGACCGCCACGAAGGGGTGTTCGTGCAGGTGGCCCCCGAGTCCGGCGTCTTGCAGAGCGCCTGCGTGCACCGCACCTGCCGCGGCCAGGGGGCGGGAGGGGTTCGCTATTGGCGCTATGACACGGTCGAGGACTACCTGCGGGACGGTCTTCGCCTCGCGCGGGGGATGACGCACAAGAATGCCCTCGCCGGCCTGTGGTGGGGCGGCGGCAAGGGCGTGATGGCCCGCGGGACCGGCCTCGGATCGGCCGATCCGGCGGCCCGGCGCCTGATCTATGAAGAGTACGGGGCGTTCATCACGAGCCTGCAAGGGTGCTATGTGACCGCCGAGGACGTCGGCACCTCGGTCGAGGACATGGCGGCGGTCTACTCGCGGACCCGGTTCACCACCTGCATCCCGGCGTCTCTCGGCGGCAGCGGCAATCCCTCGGTGCCCACGGCGCGCGGGGTCTTGCGCGGCATGGAGGCCGCGCTCGCCCATCTCGGCCGCGGGACGCTCGCCGGCAAGACCGTGGCGGTCGAAGGTCTCGGCCACGTGGGCGAGCCGCTGGTCGGCTTTCTGGCGGAGAAAGGCGTGCGGCGGGTCATCGGGTCGGACATCGATCCGGGCCGCCGCGAGCTGGCGGGCCGCTTTCCGGGTCTGGACCTGGAGATCCGCATCGTCGAGCGCGGAGACCACTCCGTCCTCGCCGAGCCCGCGGACATCGTCGCTCCGTGTGCGACCGGCGGCATCCTCAACCCCCAGACCATCCCGGCGATCCAGGCCCCCATCGTCTGCGGCGCGGCGAACAACCAGCTCGAAGATCCGGAGCGCGACGACGCCCTGCTGCAGGCCCGGAACATCCTCTACCTGCCCGACTTCCTGGTGAACCGGATGGGGATCGTCAACTGTGCGGACGAGCAGTATGGCTACCTGGAGGACGATCCACGCATCGAGAGCCACCTCGGAGACACCTGGGACAACAGCGTGTTCCAGCTCTCCCGGCAAGTCCTTGAAGAGGCGGAACGCAGCGGCCGTACCCCCGCCCGCGTGGCGCTCGACCTCGCCGAGAAGCGCTCGCTGGACCTCCACCCCATCTGGGGCCACCGCGGTGCGAAGATCATCCGTTCCCTCGTGCGCACAGATTGGGCGCATCGCGCCTGACCGATTTCCGGGGCTGACGGCGCAGATGAGGAGAAGGGGGGCCTTTCCCCCGTAAGACCCCTTTCTCCTCAAGGAGGGAACATGAAAAGAAGCAGCTTGACCGCCCTTGCGTTCGTCTTCGTCGTCCTGGCGGCCCTGGCCGCCGCTCCGTCCGCCCAGGCGGCGATGTGCAGCTGTGCGTCGCCTGTCGTCGGCACGGCCGGCAACGACACACTCTATGGCACCTCGGGCGCCGATTGCCTCCAGGGCCGGGCGGGGGACGACTATCTGTATGGGTACGACGGCATCGACTGCCTGGGAGGCGAGGACGGCAACGACTGGATCGATGGTGGTTCCGGGGCGGACGTGATCTACGGTGGCAATGCCTTCCTCTCCGAGCCCGCCGATGACGACTTCGTGGACGGCTGGACCGAGGCGGATTTCATCGACGGCTGGATCGGCGGTGACTTCATCTACGGGCACAACGGCGCCGATGACATCCGGGGCTTCAGCGGAGCCGACTACGTCAGTGGCGAGAACGACAACGACAACATCCTGGGGGAGACGGGCAACGACTACCTGCATGGTAACGCGGGGACCGACACCGTCAATGGCGGCCCGGGAACCGACACCTGCACCGGCGAGATCCTGAGCAACTGCCCGTAACCCACCTGCCGTCATGCGATCGACTCGTCTCGGCCTCTGGGCTCTTGGCCTGTGTCTGTTTCCCGCCGTGGCTCCGGCCGCGCCTCTGCAACCCGTGGTCACCGGGACGGTGCTCACGGAGGACGGCCGGCCATTGTCCGGTGCGCAGGTCGAGCTTCAGTCGGTCCTGCCGAGCTTCGCGCAGCTTCGCCCCGGCCCCGACGCCGTGGCGGAGCCCACTTCCACCGCCACCGCCGCGACGGACGCGGCGGGGCGGTTTTCCCTCCAGGCGCCGGCGTCCGGCTTGTGGGCGTTGACCGTACAGAGCGCGGGCCGGGCTCCCGTCCGCCAGACTCTCCCGCTGGTGGAGCCGGTGGAGCTGGCGCCGGCCGTCCTGGCGCCGAATACCGGAGCTTCCCCACGCCTCACCGATCCGGCGGGGAGCCGGCAGGTCCGGCTGAACGGAGATCCGCCTGTTCTCTCGGGCCAGGTCCTCGTGGCCGGGAGCCGCAAGCCGGTTCCGGGTGCTCTGCTCTGGTCGCCCCTGGACCCCGGCGCCTTCGTCCGAACCGACTCCCAGGGACGGTTCCGCCTCGTCTCACCGCTGCGCCGCCGCCTGGATCTGGAGGTCGTGGCGGCGGGCCATCTGCCGAAGCGCGCCACCATTCCAGGAGCGCAGCTCGCTTCCGGCCGCCGCGTCACCTTGCTCCTGGACCCGGCCGCGACAGTCCTCGGGCGCGTCGTCGATCCCCAGGGGCGGCCCCTCGCCGGAGTTGCGGTGTCCGCGGTGGCGGAGGCCGTCGTGGGGGAGCGCGCGTTCGCCGCCACCGACCCGGTGGCCGACCGGGCGTTCACCGACGCCCAGGGCCGTTTCGTGCTGCGCCGTCTGCATCCCGAAGAAGGCTATGAGGTGCGGGCGTCGCGCCAGGGGGCGTTCCCCGCCGCGGAACGCACCACGGTGGGCCCCGCCACAGCGCCGCCGCGCAACTTGACGCTGGTGTTGGCTCCGGCCCGGCCGGCCCGGGGCCGGGTGCAGGACCGGGAAGGGCGGCCGATCGCGGGCGCCGAGATCCTCCTGCGTCCGGCCCTGCGGCGTGGTCAGGAGGGCTTTTCGGCGTCGGCCGCCGCGGGGGGGAACGACGCGATCCGCGCCGAGAGCGACCCCCAGGGAACGTTCCTCGTTCCGGAATGCCCGGCGGTCGAGGTGGAGCTTCTGGTGCGCAAGAAGGGGTTTGCGCCGATGGTCCTGCCGGCGCTGCGCATTCCTCCGGCCGGCGGCCCGGCCGACAAGGGGCCGGCCGACCTCGGTCTCTTCGTCCTGCGCCCCGGCGTCCGGCTCGCCGGACGGGTGGTGGGCGGCAACGGCCGCGGTGTACCGGGTGCCGAGATCTTCCCGCTCGACCGGCCGCCCGTCGCCCATCAGAACGAGCGCGCGGTGCGGGGATTGAAGCCTGCGGCGACGACCGCCTTGGACGGCGTCTTCGCCCTGGAGGACCTGGCGGGTGGCACACCGGTCCACCTGCTCGTCCGGGCACCGGGGTATCTGACCGCGGTGGTCCGCGCCGTCCGTCCGCCCACCGCCGCGCCGCTCAAGATCCGCCTGGAGAGCGAAGAAGTCCTGCGGGGCCGTGTGGTCGACGAAGCCGGCGAGCCGGTGGCCGGCGCGCGGCTGGACCTGCGGTGGCAGGACCACCTGGAGGAGGAGCCGGAGCGGCGCATCGGCACCCCGTTGCTCCGCATGACCCGCTCGGAGGCGGACGGCCGGTTCGAGCTACGCGAGATCCCCGAGGGCTCGGTCAGCCTCGGGGCCGCCGCTCCGGGGTTCGTGGCCCTCGCAGGGATGGAGATCGAGCTGCCACGGCCGGCGGATGCGGGCGAGCTGCGGCTGGTGCTGGATCGGGGAGCGGTCGTGCAGGGCCGGGTCACCTCCGCGGAGGGCGAGCCGGTCGCGGCGGTGCGTGTCGCCGTCGAAGGCGCCGCCGCGACTACCGACGACGACGGGTTCTACTGGCTCGAAGGCGCCGCGACCGGGCCTCGCGACGTCCTCTTCCTCCATCCGCGGTACGGCCGGTTGGCGAAGCCCTTCGACGTCCAACCGGGTGTCAACGGGCTCGACGCCTCCTTCGCCGCGGGGGTCGAGGTGAGCGGCCGGGTGCTCGATGAGGCCGGCAAGCCGGTGGCCGGGGCGCGCGTGGAGCTGGGGGCTCGAGGCCCCGGCTCGCGGCAATACCAGGACGTCTCCGGCGAGGACGGCCGTTTCCGCCTGTCGCCGGTCGTCGACGCCGTCTATCGTCTCCAGGCCGAGGCCGCCGGATTCTCCGCGACCGACGCTCCCGGGACCGTCGAGGTCGCCGGGGAATCGATCGCCAACCTGGAGATCACCCTGGAGCGGGGCGCCGTGCTCAGCGGCGAGATCGTGGGGCTTGCGCCGGAGGACCTGGCGGGAGTGAAGATCGAGGCCCGCGGCGATCTCGGCGCCACCGTCGCCGGCTGGACCGACGGCCGCGGTCGCTACGAGATCCGCCCTCTGCGCTCCGGCGACTGGACCGTGCGGGCCACGCTCTGGGAAGGCCAGCGGCAGGCGCAGGTCCGCCTGGTCATCCGCCGCACCGACCGCGAGGTCACCCGCGACGTCGAGTTCGAGCCGCGCCTGACCCTGACCGCCCAGGTCCTCTACGACGACGAGCCGCTCCCGGAGGCCCAGGTCTCCCTGCGCGGCCAACGCATCGCCGCTGAGCGCATCGCCACCACCGACTACGAAGGCCGGGTGCAGATCGACGACCTCCTGCCGGACACCTACCGGCTCGGCGTCAACCATCCCGGCAAGATGCTCGTCCACAACGGGGAGATCGATCTCCGGCACGATCAGGAGCAAGTGATCCGCCTGCGCACGTCGACGATCAGCGGTCTCGTCGTCGGCGGGGACGGCGGGAAGCCCGTGGCGCAGGCTCTGGTGGCGATCCGGCCGGTGGAGGGTCCGGAGTTCATGGTCGCCTCCGGCACCAAAGCCGACGGCCGCTTCGGTCTGTACCGGGTGCCCCCTGGGCGTTATCACCTCACGGCGAGCGCCGAGGGATTCCTCCCTCTGGCCGACGAGGTCGAGGTGGCGGCCGGCGAGCTGCTGGACGACCTGGAGCTGCGCCTCCAGCCGGCCGCCGGTGCCGAGATCCAGGTCCGCCTCGCCTCCGGCCAGGTGCCGGAATTCGTTCACCTGCTGGTCCATGACCCGGCCGGCGCGGTGGTGCTCGCCGAATCGCGGCGGCCCGATGAGACCGGGATCGTCAAGATCACCAAGCTCGGCGCCGGAGCTTGGACCGCGACCCTCCAGGCCCAGGGAGCCGGCCGGGCGACGGTGCAGTTGTTGATCCCCTCGGATCCCCTTGCGGTGACGCTGCCACCAGCCGGATCGCTGTCGGTGCGCGTTCCGGACCTGGTGACTTCGGAGCTGACCGGCACCGTGCGCTTGGTCGGCGCGGATCAACAGCCGTTGTCGATTCTCGCCGCGGGAGGCCAGATCGAGCAGCAGTGGCCGCTCGTGGCCGGACGCGGGCTCATCGAAGGCGTTCCCGCCGGGACCTGGCTCGTGTACGTCGCTGCCTCTGACGGCCAGCAGTGGCAGGGCACCGCCACGACCGCGGGTGCGGGGGTGGCGGCGGTGGTGGTGGAGTAGGCTCCAGGCGTCAGTGGATCACCTTCGGCCGTTTGCCGCCGCTGCGGAACGCGAGGATGTCCTCGGTGCGCTTGAGCAGGGTGCCGATGAACGGGACGTTCAGGCGCTCCGGGGTGACCCGCGCGTGCTGCAAGGCGGAGAGCCAGTTGAGCAGCTCGCTGGTCGCCGGTGGTTTCTCGTAGCCGCGCTGGCGCAGCTCGTAGAAGATGCCCAGGGCGGCGTCGAGCAGGCCCTTCTCGAGGTCGGGGAAGTGGAGCTGGACGATCTCCCGCATCTGCTCCGGGGTGGGGAAGGCGATGTGGTGGCAGAAGCAGCGGCGCAGGAAAGGATCGGAGAGCTCGCGCTTGGCGTTCGAGGTGAGCAGGATGAACGGGCGCTGCCGGGCCTGGATCGTCTGGTTGACCTCGCGGATGGTGAACTGGCAGTCCTCCAGCACGTCGAGGAGGTTGTCCTGCACGTCCGACTCGGTCTTGTCGATCTCGTCGAGCAGCAGGACCACCCGTTCCTCGGCGCGGAAGGCGCGGCCGATCGGTCCCCAGATCACGTAGTCGAAGAAGCGGTTGACGTCGCGGCCGGTGCCGGTGGTGCCGAAGCGGGCGTCGTTCAGCCGCAGCACGGTGTCCTGGACGTAGCAGGACTCCTCCCCCTTGATGGTCGACTTGCAGCGCATCACCTCGATCGACATGCCGAGGGCGCGGCTGACCTCGAACGCGAGCTGGGTCTTGCCGGTGCCCGCCTCGCCGGTCAGGAGAAGCGGCTTCTCCAGCGCGAGAGCCATGTTGACGATCGCCCCGAGCTCGGGGTCGAGGTAGTAGCGGTCGGTGCCTTGGAACTCCATAGGGGAGAGAGCATACGGTACAATCCCCCCACTTTTGGAGGTGCCCATGGAGCGACACATGCCGTTGGTGCGGAGCCTCAAGGACTCGGTGCTCACCTCGCCCGGGGAGACGCCGACGGCGCTGCGGCAGGCCGTCGAGGCGCGCTCAGCCGAGCTGGGGGGGCGGCCCGTGCGGGAGGGCTCCACGTCCGCGGAGGTGCCTCAGGCGCTGCGGTCCTATGTCGACAAGGTGGCCCGCCACGCCTACAAGGTCACCGACCGCGACCTCGACGATCTGAAGCGGGCCGGCTACAGCACCGACGCGATTTTCGAGATCACCGTGAGCGCCGCCCTCGGCGCCGGCCTGTCCCGCCTGGAGCGCGGTCTGGCCGCTCTGCGCGGGGAGGAACCATGAGAGCCGCTCTGAAGAAGATCGAGACCGGGCAGCGCTTCCCGTTCAAGCTGCTGTTCGCTTATCTCACTGTGAAGAACCGGGTGCGGGTGCCGGACGTGGTGCGTACGCTCACCTACCGCCCCGAGGTCTATGGCAAGGCCTACAACAAGTGGCTTCATACGATCACCCGCGAGGACTCGGGGTGGGCGGTGGGGGAGCGCGAGCTGTTCGCCGCGTTCACCTCGCAGCTCAACCAATGTCCCTTCTGACAGGAGCAACACGGCGCGGTCGCGTCGCACGCTCTGAACGATGAAGACACGGTCCAGGCGGTGCTGGAGGACTGGCGCACCGCGCCGATTCCGGAGAAGCTCCGCGCCATGCTGGGGTTCCTCGAAAAAATGACCCTGCAACCGGAGGACCTGGCGCCGGCCGACGCCGTGCCGCTGCGCGCCGCCGGGCTCAGCGACGAGGAGATCGCCGATGCGATCCACGTCTGTGCCTCGTTCAATCTGATCAACCGTCTGGCGGATTCAATGGGGTGGGAGTTGCAGTCGCAGGCCGCCATCCACCGCTATGCGGACACGCTCCTGAAGATGGGGTATAAGTAGCGGGTGCCGCTCAAGAAAGCCCTCTTCGCCACCGGCGCCGTTCTGCTCTCCACGCTTCTCGCGCTGCTGGCCGTCGAGGGCGGATTGCGGCTCTGGTTCGGCGCCCGGGAGCCGGGGGATTTCCAGGCTGCTCTGCGCGGAGCGCGCAACGCACCGAAGAACGGCGCCCTCACCCTCGGTCAGATCGTCCAGGCGAGCCCGCATCCCGACGTGGTCTACGAGCTGCGGCCGGGGATCGACGGCACCTTTCGCGGCCAGGCGTTGCGGACCAACTCGCTGGGGCTCCGCGGGGCGCGGGAGTATGCGCCGGAGAAGCCGGCGGGGACGTTTCGCGTGGTGGGGCTCGGCGACTCCAACATGTTCGGCTGGGGCGTGGGGGAAGGCGAGCCGTATCTGCAGATCGTCGAGCAGCGCCTGGGGCCGGATGTCGAGATGCTCAACTACGGCGTCCCCGGCTACAACGGAGTCATGGAGGTGGCGGCCTACGAGCACCGGGCTGCCGCGATGTCTCCCGACCTGGTGGTGATCCACTTCATCGGCAACGACTTCGGCCTGCCCCACTTCCTCCAGGCGCCGGGAGCGTCGCGCTCCGCCTCCCGCTCTTATCTCTGGGAGCTTCTGCAAGCCCGCTTCGGCTCCAAGGAGGACGAGGTCGATCCCGGCCTCCTGCCGCACGACCGCAGCCGGATCGATCCCGAGCTGCGACGCCAGGCGCGCGGCCGCTATGCCCACATGGTGGGGCCCGAGGCCTACGTTCAGGCCATGGACCGCCTCGGCCGGCTCACCCGGGAGCGGGGCATCCCCGTGGTCGTCCTGTCGCTCGGCGGCTCGGGAGAGGACGGCAACCTCGCCCGCCGGGCCGCGGCGTCGAACGGGTTCACGTTCCTCGACGCCTCGCCCCGCTTCTACCGATACCTGGTCGAGCACCGGCTGGGCGACGGCAAGGGGATCTGGCGGTCCACCTTCCGCATTCCGCACGACGGCCATCCGAACCGCTTGGCCCATCAGCTCTACGCCGAGGTGCTGGCAGAGGAGGTGGAGCGGGTGCGCCGAAGCCTCAATCCCGCCGCAGCGCCACCGCCGGCGCCACCCCGGCCGCCCGCCGCGCAGGAATCCACGCGGCGGTGAGGCCCACGGCGAGGGGGATGAAGGCGGCGAGAGCGTGGACGGCCGGGTCTCCGGGGGACACACCGGCCAGCAGACCGGCGAGCTGGCGGGTGAGGGGGACGGCGGCGGCGAGGCCGAGGAGAACCCCCAGGACGACCGGGCCCATTGCGCCCTTCAGGACCTGGACGAGGACCGTGGGACGGCCGGCGCCGAGCGCGAGGCGGACGCCGATCTCGCGCGTCCGCCGGCCCACGGCATACGCGGTGACCCCATAGAGGCCGGCGGCCGCCAGGCCGAGGGCGGCGGCGGCCAGGAGACCGGCGAGGACGGCATGGAATCGGGGTCCGGCGAGCGCGCGGCGGACCACGACGTCGAGGGAACGCACCGCCTTGGCGGCGAGATGCGGGTCCACCTCTGCGAGCACGGCGCGGACGCGGGGAACCAGAGCCTCGGGCTCACCGGAGCCGCGCAACACCACGGAGAGGAAAGGCACCGGGCTCTGGGCGAAGGAGAGGAACACCTCGGGCTCCGGCGGGGTCGCCGGCCCGGTGTGGCGCACGTCGCCGACGACCCCGACCACCTCCAACACGTCGCCCGACGACAAGGTCAGCTTGCGGCCGAGCGGGCTCTCACCCGGCCACGCGGTGCGCGCGAACGTCTGGTTGACCACCGCGACGAGCGGAGCGCCCTCGCGATCCGCCGGTCCCAGGGCGCGGCCGGAAAGCCTGGGGATGCGCAGGGTCTCGAAGTACCCGGGACTGACGAGGCGAAATCCGGAGGCCATCTCGCGCGGCGGGGCGATGCCGTCGTCTCGGAGCGTCATCCCCAGGCGCAGGTCGAACAGGCCGGTCAACGGAAGGCTGGATGTGGTGCCGACCGCTACGATGTCCGGTGCGGCGGCGAGGGCGGCGAGCAGGCGTTCCTGGAGGGCCAGGACCTGGGCATCCTCGGCGTAGCGCGCACCGGACAGCTCCAGGCGCAGCGTCAGCACCTCCTGGGGATCGAAGCCGAGCGGGACGGCGGCCAGGCCGGCGAGGCTGCGGGCGAGGAGGAGGGCGGCGGCGAGCAGGGGCAGGCAGAGGGTGACCTCCGCGGTGACCCAGGCGGCGAGAAGCCGGCCCCGGCGCAGGCTGCCTGCGCCGGGCGTGCCCTCGCGAAGGGCCCGCTGGGGAGCGCTCCGCGCGGCGCCCCAAGCCGGGACGAGGGCGGCGAGGAGAGCCGCCAGGGTGCAGACGGCGAAAGCGACCGTGAACGCGCGGCCTCCGAGGGTGATCTCACCGACGCCCGGCACGCTGCGCGGGCTGGCCGCGACCAGGACAGGCAGCGCCCAGGCGGCGAGGAGGAGGCCGAGCGAGCCGCCCGCGAGGCCGAGCACGAGGCTTTCCAGCAGAGCCGGGCGGGCGAGGCGCCCGCGGCCTGCACCGAGAGCCGCCCGCACCGCCATCTCCCGGGAGCGCCCGATGGCGCGCGCGAGGAGCAGGCCGGCGACGTTGGCGCAGGCGATGAGCAGCAGGAGGCCCGCCGCGCCCAGGGCGAGGAGCAACGGCCGTCGCAGGTCCCCGACCAGCTGCTCGCGCAACGGTACGAGCTGGACACCCAAACCTTCGTTCTCCTGCGGATGCGCCTGTGCCAGCTCCCGGGCGATGCCGTCCAGCTCCGCCTGGGCCGCGGCTCTCGTCACTCCCGGCGCCAGCCGGCCGATCACCCGCAGGAAGCGCTGGCCGCGCGGCAGGGCATCCGGCCGGAAGGCGAGCGGCATCCACACCTGCGTCGGCTCGTCGAGGTAGAGCGGCTCCGGATGGCGAAAGTCCGCAGAGAGGACTCCCACCACCGTGGCCAGCCGGCCGTCGAGGTCGATCCGCCGGCCGACCACGCCGGGATCGGCGCCGAAGCGCCGCCGCCAGAGGCCGTCGGCCAGCACCACGACCGGCTCGTTGCCGGGAGCGCAATCCGCCGCCGCGAGCAGCCGGCCGTGGGAGGCCCGGGCACCCAAGGCGGAGAAGAAGTCCGGCCCGACGATCGCGCCGAGGAGCTTCTCGGGCTCGTTCTCGACCGTCAAGGTCGGGAAGCTGACGTTGAACGGGGCGAGCCGGGCGAAGCTGCGGGTCCTCTCCCGCCAGTCGAGGACGTCCGGATAGGAGGAGACCATGCGGTCGCGGCTGCCATCGACGAGGCGCGTCCAGAGCACGACCAGGCGGTCCTCCTGCGGATAGGGCAGGGGCCGCAGGAGGACCGCGTCCACTGCACCGAAGGTGATGCCCACGGCGGCGGCACCCACCGCCAGGCAGAGCACGACGGCGAACGTCAGCCCGGGGGACCGGGCGAGGCTGCGGACGGCCTGCCGGATCTCGCCGGGAAGGCTCATGGCCGGACCATCCTTTTCAAGTGGAACCATCGATTCCGGAGCTGCCAGAAGCGGCTGGACTCCATCCAGCGGAGGCGGTCTTCCAGCTCCCCGACCCGCGCGGTGGCCGCGGCCAGCCCTTCCGTGGCGGAACGTGCCTGGGCGCCTACGTCGGCCAACGCCTGGCGGGTTCCTTGCAGCAGGACGGCCGCGAGGGTTCCTTGCAGCAGGAGGACCCGCGTTCCGCCGGTCATCTCGATCGACAGCTCGAGACGCGCCGCGGGGTCCCATCCGGCCTCCAGGCGGGTCTCCAGCGCATACCCCCAGACCGGGACCGGGCCGCCGCCGAAGAAAGCCTCGACGTCCGGCCGGCGGGCGAGGTCGCCGGCCTCCAGGCGAGCCTGGAGCTTTCCGCCCAGGACCAGGCTCAACCCGTGCGGCACCTGCCGGAGCTGACGATCCGTCCACCAGCCACGGAGGTGAAACCGGTTGGTGGCGTCGACCTCGCAGCGCTCGACATGGCCGTCGAGCTGCCGCGGCAGCACCAGGGCGGCCGGCTCCGAGGCCTGGTCCGGTGTGAGGACGTAGAGGTCCTGCAGCGAGGCCAGGCCCCGCGGCAGCCGCAGGACCTGCCAGGAGGCGCCGAGGACCTCCGCCACGGTGGCGCGGACGAACGCCTCGCTCACCCAGGTGGTTCCGTAGCTCTCTCCGGGCAGCTGCTGCGATTCGCTGGTGGGGCGGAACGTGATGCTCGCGGGAGGGCCGTCGAGCATCCCGGCGTCGTGCACGCTGAGCGCCAGCACTCCGCCGGGAGAGACGAGACCCGCAAGCTTCGCCAGCCACTCGGCGAAGCGGTGCGGCGGCAGGTGGGTGAACAGGGACGAGACGAGCACCGCATCGAAGCGCCCCGGCAGCTCCAGCTCCGCCGGATCTTCCGCCGAGGCGAGGGTGTGCACACCGTGCTCTTCCTTCTGTGCGATCAGGGCTTCCGGTTGAAGATCCGACACCCAGATCCGATCCGGGGGGATCTCGCGGACCAGAAAGCGCGTGACACGCCCGAAGCCGGCGGCGAAATCGAGCACCCGGCCGATCCGGTCCAGTGCCCCGAAGCGCCAGAGGAGAACCGAGCGCAGCGCCTGCCAGATCGTGCGGCCGGAGCCCAGGTAGCTCGCCACCGCCGACTCGCGGTTGGCGTTCTGGCTCCAGTACAGGACCTGGAACATCTCGTCGTTCTCATAGATCTCGACGTTCACGCCCTGGCGCGTCAGGTCCTCGAACAGGGCGAGCAGGGCCGGGAAGGGGCTGTCGAGGGAATGGACCTTGCGCATCGCCGCGCCATGGTACCCGCTGTCTGCCCGTTTTCAAGGGTCAGATCCGTAGTGCCTTCTTGAAGGAGAACCAATGATTGCGCAGGCGCCAGAAGCGGCTCGCTTCCATCCACCGGATGTGGGCTTCCAGGCCGGGGACGCGCGACGCCGGGGGCGTGAGCACGCGGACCTGGTCTTCCAGCTCTGCGATCCGCCGGTGTGCCTCCGCCAGCCGCTCTCGGGCTTCGGCGTGCTCGCGTTCGACCGCCTGCATCCGGTAGCCGGTGTACAGCGCCGCCACCCGCGCGCCGCGCAGCAGCGCCCAGCCCAGGGTGCCCTGGAGAAGGGGCACTTCGCCACCATCGGAGAAGAGGCACGTGAGGCTCAGGGTTTCTCCGGGATCCCAGCCGGCGGTGAGAGAGACCTCGAAGGCATAACCCCAGGCGGGCAGAGAGCCGTCCCGAAGAACCACCTGGACGCCTTCGCGTACAGTGAATACGTCAGCTCCGAGATCTGTGAGCAGCGTATCGCCCAGGCGCAGACGCAGAGCCACCGGGGTCTGCCGGCATTGCCGGTCGGCGAACCAACCGCTGATCTGCAGCCGGTTGGCGGCGTCGATCTCGAAGTGTTCGACGAAACCGTCGAGCTGCCGGGGCAGCCGCAGCAGGGCGGGATCGGTGGCGCCGTCCGGCAGGAGGACGTACAGATCCTGCAAGGACACCAGCCCGCGTTCAAATTTTACGACTTGCCAGGCATCACCGAGGGCCTCGCGCACCGCCTGCCGGACGAAGGCCTCGCTCACCCAGGTGCTACCGTAGCTCTCGCCCGGCAATTTCTGTGATTCGCTGGAGGGCTTGAACTCGATGGTGTCGGTCGGCTGCGCGAGCAGCTCGGCGCCGTGGACGCTCAGCAACAGCAGGCCGCCAGGGGCGACGGCGCCTCCAAGCTTGGCGAGCCACTGGGTAAAACGGGACGGTGGCAGATGGGTGAACAGCGAGGAGACGATGACCGCATCGAAGGTGCCGGGGAGCGCCAGTGCGGCCGGATCCTCCGCGGAGTGGAAGGTGTGGACCCCGAACGACGCCCCTTGTGCCTCCAGGGCATCGGCCTGGAGGTCCGACACCCAGATTCGGTCGGAGGGGATCTCCTGCACCATGAAGCGTGTGACGCGGCCGAAGCCGGCGGCGAAGTCCAGCAGCCGGCCGACCTTCTCCGGCGCGCCGAAGCGCCAGGCGAGAACCTCGCGCACCGTCTGCCAGATCGCCCGTCCGGAGGCGAGGTACATCGCCAGAGAGGAATCTGTGTTGCAGCCCTGGCCCCAGTAGAAGACCTGAAACATCTCGTCGGGCTCATAGACATCGACGTTGACCCCGGCTCGCGTCAGGTCGTCGAACAGGGCCAGCAGAGCGCGGTTCGAGCCGTCGGCGGAAACAACCTTTTTCATGGACCTCGCCTCTCCGCCGGATCGGAGCCGGCGCCTCTTCGTTGCCGCGCCATGGTACCCTTGAGAGCCCCGTTCCATGAAGATCCTGCTGACCATGAACCTGCCCTGGTTTCCCGCGGTGGGGGGAGCCAACAAGTGCAACCGGGCGCTCGCGGAGGGGCTCGCCGCGCGCGGGCATGAGGTGCTCGTGGTGGTTCCGGCGCTCGCCGTGCCCTCGCGGTGGAGCCGGGAGGAGGTGCGGCAGGAGCTCGGCTCGCGCGGGATTGCGGTGCGGGTCGAGGAGGGGACCGACACCTTCCAGAGCGCGGGGGTGGAGGTCGTCGCGGTGGCCGACCCGGCGCGGCTGCGCAGCGAGCTGGCCGAGCGCCTCCGTACCTTTGCGCCGGATCGGATCGTGGTCTCCTCCGAGGACCCGTCCCAGAATCTGCTCGACGCCGCACTGAAGGCGCAGGAGGCTCCCGTGATCTATCTCTCCCACACTCCGGCGTTCCTGCCGTTCGGCCCGCAGTCCTTCTACCCGAGCGAGCGGCGGGCACGCCTGCTCTCCCAGGTGGCCGGGATCGTCGCGGTGAGCCGTTTCGTGGCGCAGTACATCCGCCGCTGGGGCGGGCTGGAAGCAGAGGTCTTCCCGTTCCCCCTCTATGGGCCGGGGCCGTTTCGCGACCTCGGCGGTGCGGGCACGGGGGACTTCGTCACATTGATCAACCCATGCGCGGTCAAGGGGATCGCGCTGTTTCTGGCGCTCGCGCGGAGCCTCCCCGAGGTGCGTTTCGCCGCGGTTCCCACCTGGGGGACCACGCCGGCCGACCGGGAGGCGCTCGCCGCGCTGTCCAACGTGACCGTGCTGCCGGCGGCGGACGACGTCGAACGCATCTATGAGCGCACGCGCATCCTGCTCCTGCCCTCCCTCTGGGAAGAGGCGTTCGGCGTCACCGCGGTGGAGGCGATGCTGCGCGGCATCCCGGTCCTCGCGAGCAACGTGGGTGGTCTTCCGGAGGCGAAGCTGGGAACCGACTACGTCCTCCCGGTGCGCCCCATCGAGCGGTTCACCGACCGCCAGGACGCCAACGCGGTCACCGAGCCGGTGGTGCCGGAGCAGGATGCCGGGCCCTGGGTCGCGGCGCTCACCGCGCTGCTCGCCGACCGTGAGCTGTACGCCCGCCAGTCGGCGGCGGCGCGCGCGGCGGCCCACCGCTTCGTTGCCGGGCTCGGCGTCGAACCGTTCGAGAGGCTGATGCAGACGATGGACGGACGCACCCCCTCTCCGGCGCCTCCAGCTCCCCGGACGAAGGCGGTCACAGCCGGGGAAGCGGCGCCGGGCGAGCTCGCGGCGCTGACCCCCGGGCAGCGGGCGCTGCTCATGCTGCGCTTGCGCAAGAGGACGGCCCAGAAGCCGGAGGATGATGTGCAGGATCTGCTGAGTGAACGGGGGCTCTCATGAGCGGGACGGTTCTCGGTTCTTTTCTGGCCCACGGCGTGGATCTCCTCTACCAGGACGATCCGGTGCTGGCCGGTCTCCTGGAGCGCGAGATGCGGCGGCAGAGCGAGGTGCTCACCTTGGTGGCGGCGTCGAGCATCACCGATCCGTCGGTGCTCGCGGCGGTGGCGAGCGTCGCCGGCAACGTCACCGCCGAGGGGTATCCCGGAGCCCGCTTCCATGCCGGCTGTGCGGTGATCGACGAGATCGAGTCGCTCGCCATCGCGCGGGCGAAGGAGGTGTTCGGCGCGCGCTACGCCAACGTGCAGCCGCATTCGGCCACCACCGCCAACGAGGTGGTGATGTTCAGCCTGTTGCGGCCGGGGGACACGATCCTCGGCATGGACCTGAGCGCGGGCGGCCACCTGACCCACGGTGCCAAGGTCTCGGTGTCGGGGCGCGCATTCCACGCCATCGGGTATGGCCTGCTGCCGGACGGCGCGATCGACTTCGACCGGGTGCGCGAGCTGGCTCTGGAGCACCGGCCGCGGCTGCTGATCTGCGGCACCACCGCCTATCCCCGCACCCTCGACTTCGCCCGTTTCCGCGCCATCGCCGACGAGGTGGGCGCCTGGCTGCTCGCCGACATCACCCACATCGCCGGCCTGGTGGCGGCGGGCCTCCATCCGAGCCCGATCGACATCGCGCACGTCACCACCACCTGCACGCACAAGCAGGTCTATGGCCCGCGCGGCGGCCTGATCCTGCTCGGCCGGGAGGCGGACACGCCGACGCCCGATGCCCTGGGCAAGACACTGGCCGATTCGATGCAGAAGGGGATCTTCCCGCTCTTCCAGGGCGCGCCGGTGCTCAACGTGATCGCCGCCAAGGCGCGGGCTCTGGCGCGGCTCGCGACGCCCGAGTTCCGCGAGCTGGCGGGCCGGATCGTCGGCACCGCAAAGGCGCTGGCGGCGGATTTCCTGGCCGCGGGCTACACCGTGGTGGCCGGCGGCACCGACAACCACCTGGTGATCCTGGACGTGGCCGGGAGCACCGGCTTGACCGGGGTGATCGCCGAGAAGGCGCTGGAGGCGAGCCACCTGGTGGTCAACAAGAACCGCATCCCGGGGGACACCCGCAGCGCGCTGGTCACCAGCGGGGTCCGCCTGGGGACGAACAGCGTCGCGCTGCGCGGGCTCGGAGCGCCCGAGATGCAGGAGGCCGGCGCCCTGGTGCGCCGGGTGCTCGCCGCCGTGCAGGCGCAGGGCGAGAAGGACTTCGCGCTCGACGGCGCCGTCCGCGAGGCCGTCATCGCGGACGTCAAGGACCTCTGCCGCCGCCACCCGGTGCCGCGCTACGCTGCTTCGTGAGCACCACGAACGCCGCCACGAAGCCTCCCAGGGCCACGGCACCCGCCGCCCCCTCCGGAGCCGACGACACCTCGATCGTCACCCGGTGCCTCCCCGGGGGCACGACGACGCCCAGCAGCACCTGATTCACCGGCACGGTGCGCAGGCGCATGCCGGCGGAGCGGGCGTGGAGGAGCGGCTGGAAGGCGCGGCGCACCACGGCGAGCCCGCCGCCGCTCGTGACCTCCAGCTCGATCCGATCCGGCGTGGCCGACAGCCGGCGCACCTTTCCCCCTGCCGTGTGCGGGAGAGGCGGGCCCTCCACCACCACCTCCGCCACCGGATCGGCGAGGGCCGCCACCCGGCGCAGAGCCTCGTCGTCCGCCGCCACCGGCTCCACCCGCCGCGGCCACCAGACCGCCGGGGCCGGATCGGCGACCGCGTAGAGGCGGGTCACGACGCCGTAGCGCTCGACCCGGTCGAGCGGGCGCAAGGCCGCCACGCCGGGATCGCGGAAGAGGACGAGCCCCTGCACGCCGAGCACCCGCAGCCACCTCGCGCGCTCCTCCCAGGGGGCGCGCGTCAGCCTCGCGAGAAGGGGGCGGAACCGTGGGCTCATCATCCCTTCGAGATCCGGGACGAGCGGGTAGGTATGCCCATGGAGCGCGCCCGGGACCGGATCGAGATCCTGCGCCGAGAGATGCTCGAAGACCGTGCGCGGCCCGTCCGGCACGCGGTACGGCGGGTCCGCCAGCCAGCGCGGATCGATCTGCAGCTCGTTGAAGACCGCCGTGCCCGGCCCGAGCCGGCGGCTCCAGGGGACGGGCTCGCGGTAGGGCGCGGTCGTGTCCGTGGCCACCAGCGGTTGAAGCTGGAGGAGGGTGGCGAGCTGGAGGCCGAGGAGAAGCGCCGGAGTCCAGGGCGCGGCGCGCCGGCGCTCCCCGGTGAGCCACCAGACCGCGACGAGGGTGGCGGCCGCGAGGGCGAGGGCGCCGGCCCAGGCCAGGGTCTGCGTCTCCAGGAGCGCCAGGGCTCCCGCGCGCTGCCGCTCGGGGAGCGCCGCCAGGCGGCCGGCGGCGGCGGCGAGGAGACCCGGCCGCAGCAGGAGGAAGCCGAGCGCGAGAGCGCCCGCGAGCCCGCCACCTGCCACCGCCACCGGCCGCCACCGCCCGGGGCCTTCGCCCACCGCCCGCTCCAGGCCCCAGCCGGCGAGGAGAGGCAGCGCCAGGGCGAACCAGAGGACGAGCTTTTCGGGGAAGCGGAAGAGGCCGAACGACAGCCGCACCAGCAGCTCCCCCTGCGTGCCGCCGAAGATGGCGAGCACGAGGCCGCCCCCGGCGAGCGCGGTCCAGGCGCGGTGCCTTCGCGCGGCGAGCGCCGCCAGCCAGAGCGCGACCAGGCCGCTGTAGAGCGTCAAGAAAAGGGGCGTGTGAGGCAGGATCGACGTCGTCCACACGCCGGAACGGCCGAGGTGCGTCGGCAAGCCCCAAGGGAATGGAACGGCCAGCTCCAGCAGGCGCAGGGGATGCAGCGCGAAATGCGCCGCCTGGCTCGCCGTCACCCCCGCCGTGCCGCGAGTGGTGAACGGCAGCGCCCGCGCAAAGGCCACCACCTGGGGCAGCGCCAGGAGCACCCCGGCGGCGCCGATCGCCACCGCCGTCGCGACGCCCCGCCGCCAGCCGTGCCGGGAGACCGCGGCCACCAGCAGCGGCACCAGGGCGAGCGCCGCGGTCACCGGCTCGCCGCCGAGGAGGGCCAGGCCGCAGGCGATCCCGCCCAGGGCGATGCCGGCCCGGCCTCCGCGCACCGCCCCGAGCATCGCGAGCGGCCACCAGGCGGCGACCGCCAGCACGTTGTAGTAGGTGAGGGCGGAGAGCATCCAGCCCGACCCGGCCCAGGTCAGCCCGGCCAGCAGGGCCCCGGATGCGTCCTGGCCGAGCCCGCGCGCCAGGGACCTCATGGTGAGGAACGCGATCAGCCAATGCAGCGCATAGTGGAGATTGAACGCGATCCAGAAGGGGAGCACCCGATAGAAGACGTTGCCGGGATAGAACGCGAGCACGTTGGGATTGCCGCGGAACGGCTGCCCCAGCCCCCAGTCCGGGTTGAAGGCGGGGATGCGTCCTTGGCGCAGCTCGGCGGCGCCGAACGCCTTGAGCGGGAGATGGGTGGTGAAGACGTCCCGCAGATAGAACGTCCGGCCGCCTCTGACCACAGGCGCACAGATCCAGGCCCACAGCACCAGCGCCGCGGCGAGAAGGGTCCACTCGGGCCGCCTCATCGGGAATCTCCTTCCACGGGAGAGTTGCTACCCATTCGGGAGGCGCTCATGAGTATACTGGAGACGGAGATCAACCGACTTTGCAGCTCCGTGTCCTGACCTATAACATCCACCGTGCCATCGGTGTGGACCGGCGCTTCCGGCCCGAGCGGATCGCCGGCATCCTCCATCACCACGACGCGGACATCGTCCTGCTCCAGGAAGTGGATGAAGGCGCGCCCCGTTCGCGGGAGCTGAATCTGGCCAAGGAGCTCGCCGCAGCCTCCGGCTATCCGTTTTTCGCCCTGGGCCACAACGTCAGCCTGCGCAAAGGGCGCTACGGCAACGCCACCCTCAGCCGGTACCCGATCCTGCGCGAGCGCAACATCGACCTGTCGGTGGCCGAGAGCTGGATCCGGCGCGGCTGCCAGCACACCCGCATCCAGCTCGCCGAGGAGCGGACCCTGGAAGTCTTCAACCTCCACCTCGGCCTGTCGGCCCGCGAGCGGGCCAAGCAGATCGACCTGCTCGCCCGTTCGCACGAATTCGGCACCGTCCCGCCCGGTGTCCCGATGCTGGTGGGGGGCGACTTCAACGACTGGCGTTCCCTCCTGTGGCCCGTCTTCACCGAGCGCCTGGGTTTCCAGGCCGCTCTCGACGGACAGAACGGGGGGCGCCGGTTCCTGCCCACCTACCCCGCGTTCTCGCCCCAGGGGGCGCTCGACCGCATCTATTTCCGGGGACCTCTGGAGCTCGCCTCGATCCGCCGCTGCCGGCTCCAGGTCTCCCTCGTCGCCAGCGACCACCTGCCGGTGATCGCCGAGTTCGAGGCCGGGTGACCCTCGCGCAGCGGGCCGGGAGGGGGTATGCTCTTCGCCATTGTGCCTCGGCCCTCCGTTCTGGTCGTCGACCCCGAGACCTCTCGCCGCAAGGAGCTCGCCCAGGGCCTTGCCGAGCTGGGCTATGAGGCGATCCCGGCGATCGATGCGGCCCAGGGAGGCCGGTTTGCCGCCGAGCTCGGCCCCGGGGTGATCGTCGCTTCGACCTCCTCGGTGGACGGCGGCGGGCCGGCCCTGGCCGAGCTTTTCGCCGCCACCGTTCCGGCCCGGCTCCTCCTCCTCGGCCGCGGGGAGCAGGAAGGGTTGCAGCTCCCCGAGGACGTCCTCTTCCTCAATGCCGCCGGGCTCGACGGCGGCGAGCTGGTGCGCCGCATCCACCTCGTCCTCTTCGGCCAGGAGGTGGGGCTGGAGCCGGACGCAGAGCTGGAGTCGCTGGTCGGCGATTTCTCCCTGCTGCCGATCCTCGACCTGCTGCGCAGCCTTCAGAAGGCCGAGGCCACCGGCCGCGTGCTCTGTGCCGGCGGCAAGATCGTCCTCGATCGCGGCCGGGTGGTGGCCGCCGAGGCGGGACGCTCCACCGCGGTCAAGGCCTTCTGCCGTCTGCTGCGCCTCGACGCCGGCACGTTCTGGGTCCAGCTGCGCGCGCCGGACCCGGCCGGCCCGGTCCCTCCGGCGCACGAGATCACCCAGGACCTCACCTCGCTGGTCGTCTTCGCCATCGAGGACACGGTGCTCGATGCGCCCGATCCGCGCTGCCGCCTGCGCGTCCAGGTCACCCCGGGCTTCTTCGAGACCCGTTTCTCCCCGCGGCAGCAGGCGCTGCTCACGGCGATCCCGGCGGCGGGAACGGTCGGGCGGCTGCTCGACCGGGTGGCGGAGACCGACGGCCAGATCCTGCGCGACCTGATGGGGCTGCGCGAGCTGGGCATCGTGGCGGTGGAGGAGCCCTACGATTTCGTCCGCGTGATCACCGACTCGACGAGCGACCTGCCGCCGGAGCTCGCCCGCTCGCACGGCATTCAGGTCATCCCCCTGCAGGTGCATTTCGGCGACCGCGTCTTTCACGACGGTGTCGACCTGAAGCCGCGCGACTTCTATGAGATGCTCGAAAAGGGCCCGGTGCATCCGCGCACCCAGCCACCGTCCCGCGAGGACTTCCTGGCCGCCTATGGAGCGCTGGCCCCGACGAAAGACCTCCTCTCGATCCACCTCTCGGAAAAGCTCTCGCAGACCGTGGTCCATGCCCGGGCGGCGGTGGCTGACGGCATGGCCTCTTTCCAGCTGGTCCGCGGTGACAGCGAGCCGATCGTCCTCCAGGTGGTGGACGGCCAGAGCGTCAGTCTCGGCCTGGGCATGCTCGCCCTCTTTGCCGCCCGCATGGCGCGCCGCGGCTATGAGCCGGGCTTCATCGTCGAGCGCCTGGAGGCGATGCGCTCCCGCATTCACGTGCTCTTTGCGGTCAACACCCTGGAGTACCTGCGGCGGGGTGGCCGCATCGGCAAGGCGCGGGCGTTCTTCGGCAGCCTTCTGGGCATCAAGCCGATTCTCGGGGTGGTCGGCGGCGAGGTCGCCGCGGTCGACAAGGTGCGCGGCGGCCGGGCCGCCCAGCCGCGCCTGGTGGAGCTGTTCAAGGAACGGGTGCCGGCGACCCGGCCGGTGATCGCCAGCATCGCCCACGCCCGCGCCCCGGTCTGGGCCGACCGCTTGCGCGGCCTGCTCGGCCAGGCGTACACGCTTTCCGAGGTCCTGGTGGCCGAGATGGGGCCGGTGGTCGGCACGCACGCCGGCCCGGGAACCGTCGGCGCCGCCCTCTTCCAACCCACCGACGAGGAGGCGCCCTTGGTGGCGCCCCTCGCGGAGCCGGTGTGACGATGACCGCCGACACCCGCACCGTCCTCCTCACCGGTGTCAGCCGCGGGCTCGGCCGGGCGCTCGCCCTGCGGCTCGCCGAGCTGGGCCATCTGGTCCTCGGCTGCGGGCGCACCGCCGCCGCCATCGAAGAGATGCAGCGGCTGCTCGGCGAGCCGCACGCTCTGTCCGTGGTCGATGTCGCCAACGCGGGCGAGGTCGACACCTGGGCGCGCCGCCTCCTCGCCCGCCAGCCACCGGTCGATCTGCTGGTGAACAACGCCGGCGTGATCAATGCCAACGCCCCTCTCTGGGAGGTCCCGGTGGCGGAGTTTTCGCGCGTGTTGGACGTGAATCTCAAAGGCGCCTTCCACGTGCTGCGCGCGTTTCTCCCCTCCATGGTCGAGCGGCGGCGCGGCGTGGTGGTCAACTTCAGCTCCGGCTGGGGACGGTCCACCTCCTCCGAGGTTGCGCCCTACTGCGCGACGAAGTGGGGCATCGAAGGGCTGACCAAGGCACTCGCCGAAGAGCTGCCGCGCGGCATGGCCGCCGTGGCGCTCAACCCCGGCATCGTCCACACCGCCATGCTGGAGAGCTGCTTCGGCCAGTCCGCCAAGAGCTACCCCGGCCCCGAGCGCTGGGCCGAGCGCGCCGCCCCCTTCCTCCTCGATCTGGGCGCCCCGGACAACGGCAAGAGCGTCACCGTGCCGGGGTTCTGAGCGCAGGTCATCCTCGCGGATGGGGCGGGAAGGTCTTGGGCTTCGAGGAGAAGTCCTCGTACACCACATGGCCGTTGACGATCGTGGCCGACACTTTCACATGGCCGAGCCGGTTCGCGTCGAAGCCGTCGGCCAGGATGTCCTCGGCGAGGACGGTCAGGTCGGCGTCATACCCGAGGCGGACCCTGCCGCTGTGCAGCTCCTCGCCGCGGGCATAGGCCCCGTGCGTCGTGTAGGTGCGCAGAGCCTGCTCGATGGAGAGGTGCTTGTGCGGCCACAAGCCTCCCGAAGGCTCCCCTTCGAGGTTCTTGCCGGTGACCATCACGTGCATCCCGGCGAGAGGATCGGGCGGGGCGAGCGGGAAGTCGCTGCCGTTGGCGGCCGGTGAACCGGCCGCGATCAGGTCGCGCCACCGCTGGTAGAGGGCGGAAATCCGCTCCTCGCCCATGATCTTCGCGAACTTCTCCTGGTACGCCTGGTTGGGATAGGCGCCGATCCAGTTGAAGATCGGAACGGCGTCGATCTGCCGGAACCGCGGGACGTCCACGTCGCGGACGAATTCGGCGTGCTCGACGCAGTGGCGGCGGCGGCGGGGCGGGTTCTCGCGGGCCACCCGCTCGAGCAGGCCGAGCGCCTCGTCGACCGCCCGGTCCCCGATGGCCAGAAAGTTCAGGGTGAGCCCGAGGAGGTCCGCCCGCCGCGCCTGCTCCCACCGGACGTCCGCGTCGAACACGGGGAAACCGCAGCCGCCGATGCCGTCGGCATAGGGCTCGAACAGCCAAGCCTGGTGCGTATCGGTCGGCATGTCGATCAACAGCTTCGCTCCGTCGGCGCGCAGGAAGCCGGGGGGCAGGCCCGCCATGCGCAGCCGGGCCGCGCGATCCACCTGCCGGTCGATGTCGTTCAGCGCGCCGAACGGGGTGTGGCACACGTCGAGGATCGTCCGCACCGGCAAGGAGTCGTGCCGCAACAACTTCTCGTACACGTCGATGACCGAGAAGTCCCCGTCCTTGGTCCAGATGGCGGTGACGCCCTGCCGGCTGAACTCCTCGAGGACGTAGCGCAGCGCCAGCGCCTGCATCGGCAGCGTGAGGGGAGGGTCTTTTCGAACGCTGCGCAGCAACACGCCGTCGGTGTTGGCGAACTCCGACTCCTCGGTGTACCCGGTGGCCAGCCCGGTGGCCGGATCACGGTGGATCACACAGGAGCGCGGCAACCCCGGCGGGTCGCGGTGCAGGACGTCCGCCAGCTCGAGCGCCTTGGTGTTGGCCCAGAATTCATGCCCGGAGTGATGCACCAGGTAGCAGGGCCGATCCGCGACCACGGCATCGAGCATCTGCCGCGTGGGCCGGACGCCGGGCGGAAAGATCGGGGACATCCAGCCGAAGAACCGCGGATAGCGATCCGAGCCGGTGGCGGCCACGTAGCGCCGCACCTCCTCGAGAACCTCGTCGAGGGTCGTACAGGCGAACAGCATCGGCGCCTGCGGGCTGAACAGGACGAACGGCGTCTGCGGATGGCAGTGGTTGTCCTGAAAGCCGGGCACGACGAGCCGGCCCTCCAGATCGATCACCCGCCCCTCCGTCGTCGTGCCGTCCAGGCCGGCGATGAAGCCGTTGCGGATCACCACCGATTTCGCCCAGGGGCGCGCCGGATCACCGGTCCAGATGCGGCCGCCCCGCAGGGTCAGGGTTCCGCCGCTCCGGTTCCAGCCCTGCTCGTCCAGCGCCAGCCAGGCCTCCTCGCACACTCCCCCGAGCACTTCGCCGACCTTGTCCCACACCCGATCCAGAATGCCGCCCCGTTCTCGCGTCAGGTTGATCATCCTGTCCTCCTGGAGCCTGAAGTCCTGGGGTCACTCCGGCAGCTCGAACCGCCTTTCGTCCGGGTCCTCGTGCTCGCGGTAGAGGATGAGGACGTGGCCGATCAGGCCCACCGCCTCGGCGCCGAGCGCCTCTTCGATCTGCCGGCAGATCTCCCGCTTCTCGTCCTTCGGGGCGACGGCCTGCACCTTGATGAGCTCGTGCGCCCCGAGGGCGTGGTCGATCTCGGCGAGCGCCCCCTCGGTCAATCCGTTGCGGCCGATCTGCACCACGGGTTTCAGGCTGTGCGCCTGACCGCGGAGCCATTTGCGTTGCGATCCCTTGAGCTTGCCGACGTGCGTCTGTTCCATGGCGCCATCGTATCGCAGGGCCGGGCACCCCGCGCCCCGAGGAGGAAGCCCCGGGGCGCGGGGTGCCGGTGGGGGAGCGGCTCAGGTGCGCCCGGTGTCCTCTGCCCGCTCCAGGGCGATCTTGCCGGCGTGATCGAGCGCGAGGCCCCCGGCGCCGTCGAGCATCCAGGCGAGATCTCCGGGGAGCGAAACCACCGCGTCGACGACGTTCAAGGCGTCCAGCAGGCGTTCGTCGAAGAACCGGAGGTGGCCCACCACCTTCTGGTCGTCGAGCAGCGGAAAGCCCAGGGCCTCCGCCTCCTGCCCCAGGGTGTAGCGCTGCCGCCGGCCGCTGCCGGGCAGCACCGCGGCGGTCAGCCGCGCGGCGTCCTTCTTCTGCAGCACCGCCGCCGGGACGCTCCCCTTGGCGAGGCTCTCCCCCTGCCGCAGCACGGCCCACCCCTGCGGGTGCGCCTCCAGATGCCACGGGCCGGCGGTATCCGCCTCCGCGGCGGTCAACGGCTCGTCGCGGCGCGACAACAGCTCCAGATAGTCCTCGGTGAAAGCATTCGCCGAGGCGGCGGTGGCGGTGGTGGTACGATGCGTACGGGTGCGCATAGGACTTGTTCTCCTTGCGTGCCTGGGCCCGGGCGGGTCCAACTCTCGCTCGGGCCCGCTTCTGGTGGATTCTTCTCTCCGGGACCGGATACGCTCCACTCCCGGGTGCTGCGACAACGGAACCAACAGGAGAAGAATAGGCGGAAAGGGGGCGGAAGTCAACCCTCTGGACGCAACTTTCGTGACGGCTTTCGCGCCGGCCGAGGAGCCCCGGATGTCTGAACGCAAATACCGCCAGAGCGGCTACCAGAACGACGCCCCCCGCGAGAGCCGCGCTCCGCAGGGGCCGCGCGAGAAGAAGGAAGGACCGCGCGGGCGCGGGCTCGGCGCCCCCACCTCGACGGTCTTCCGCTGCGCCCGCTGCGGCACCGAGCGGGCGATCGCCGACATCATCGTGCCGGAGACCGTCTGTGCCCAATGCGGGACGGATCTCCACACCTGCTCGAACTGCGTGAGCTTCGACACCTCGGCGCGCTGGGAGTGCCGGCGGGTTGAAGAGATCCCGGCGCGCGTCGCCAAGAAGAGCACGCGCAACGAATGCGCCGTGTTCTCCCCCAAGGAGGCGCAGGAGGTCGGCCGCCAGCACGACCGCGCCACCTCCAAGGATGCGCGGTCGGCGTTCGACGCCCTGTTCAAGATCTAGGGCGCGGCCTCTCCCCCCGCCGCGTTGCGCAGGAGCTGCACGTAGAAACGCACGACCTCGGAGTAGCTCTCGAGGCTGATCCGTTCGTTCGTGCCGTGCACCCGGGCGAGGTCCTCCTGGCGGACGCGCAGCGGCAGGAAGCGGTAGATGTACGGGGTGAGCCCCTGGTAGTGCTTGGTGTCGGTGCCGCCGCCCAGCAGGTTGGGGGAGACCAGGGCGCCGGGCACCGTCTGGACGATGGTCTTCTGCAGCAGGCGGTAGGCCGGTGCATCGGCCGGGGACTCCGGCGAGGGCTCGGTCGCCGTGGCCTGCCGGGCCGCCACCTCGATCTGCGGGCCGACCCGGGCGCGTACGTGGTCGAGGACGCCGGCCACCGTGTCGCCGGGGAGGATGCGGAAGTTCACCACCGCCTTCGCCTCCTGCGGCAGGACGTTCTCCTTGACCCCGGCCTGGAAGATGGTCGCCGCCGTGGTGGTGCGGATGCGGGAGTCCGCCACCGGGTCGCGGGAGAAGATCCGCCGGGCCAGCGGGTCGAAGAGCCACAGGTTGGACAGCACGAGCCGCGGGCCGAACGGCATCTCGGGGGCCATGGCCTCGAACGAGGCGCGCGTGGCTCCCGCGATGCGTGCCGGCATCGGGTGCTCTTCCAGCTGTTGGACCGCCGCGGCGAGGCGGCCGATGGCGCTCTGGCGCGGCGGCATGGAGGAATGGCCGCCTTCCGCGCGCGCGGTGAGATCGACGCTGACGTAGCCCTTCTCGGCGGTGCCGATCAAGGCCACCGGCGCGGTGACCCCTTCGACCATCCCCTCGGCGATCACGCCGCCTTCGTCGAGCACGAAGGCGGGCCGCACGCCGCGTTGCTTGAGGAGCGCCGCGAGGTTCCTGGCGCCGTGGACGCCGCTCACCTCTTCGTCATGACCGAAGGCGAAGAGGACGGTCACCCGCGGCTGGAAGCCCTGGCCGAGCAGGTGCTCGGCCGCTTCGAGCAGGCCGAGCACGCCCACCTTGTCGTCCATGGTTCCGCGGCCCCAGAGGAAACCGTCCGCGATCTCGCCGGCAAACGGGGGATGGGTCCACCCCTTCTCCGTCCCCGGCTCGACCGGCACCACGTCCTGGTGGGAGAGGAGGAGGATCGGCGGCGCCTTCGAGTCTGTCCCCTGCCAGGTGTAGAGGAGGCTGTAGTCCGCCACGACCTCGCGGGTGAGCGTGGCGTGGACGCGCGGGAAGCTCTGTGCCAGGTGCTCGTGCAGGGCGAGGAACGCCGCGCCGTTCACAGGACCTCCCGCATCGTTCGAGACGGTCGGGATGTGGACCGCCCCGGCGAGGCGCCCGGCGGCACCGCGGGCGTCGATCTGGATGTCGGTGACCGGCTCCGCCGCGATCTGCTGCGAGGGAGCCGTCGCCATGCGGACGAGCAGGACGGCGGTAAGGCCGAGAAGGCCGAGGCCGAGGCCGGCGAGCGCTTTTTTCATGAACCCTCCCGGAGAGCATTCTACCCGGGAGGGCCGTTCGTCAGGCGTGCATCGTGCGGGCGAGGACGCGGCCGAGGCGGGCGACGCCTTCTTCGATCACCTCGGGTCGGCAGTACGAGAAGTTGAGGCGCGCCGTCCGCTCGCCGCCGCCCAGCGGGTAGAACGGGGCTCCGGGGACGAAGGCGACCTTCTCTTTCAGGGCCTCGGCGAGAAGATGCGCCGAGCTCTGGCCTGCGGGGAGGGTCATCCAAAGGAACAGGCCGCCTTGCGGGTGGGTCCAGCGGACGCCCGGCGGGCAGTGGCGCTCCAGGGCCGCGAGCATGGCGTCGCGCCGTTCGCGGTAGACCGGGCGGATGCGGCGGACGTGCTGGTCGAGGAAGCCGCCGCGCGCCGCTTCATAGGCCACCATCTGGTTGAAGGTGCCGGTGTGGAGATCGGCCCCCTGCTTCATCTGGACGAGGCGCTCCATCACCTCCTCAGGGGCGACGACCCAGCCGATGCGCAGGCCGGGTGCGAGGATCTTCGACATCGTCCCGAGATAGATCACACCGCCGCGGAAGGGGGTGCCGTGGTTGCCGGTGCCGTGGATCTCCGCGTCGAGCTTGACCAGGGCGGGCAGGTGCTCGCCTTCATAGCGCAGCTGGCCATACGGGTCGTCCTCCAGGAGCGGGATGCCGTAGTGGGCGGCCAGCTCGACGATCCTCTGGCGGCGTTCGAGCGACAGGGTCACCCCCGCGGGGTTCTGGAAGTTGGGCAGGACGTAGAGGAACTTCGGGCCGGCGCGCAGGGCTTCTTCGAGCTTGTCGGTGCGCATCCCGTCGTCGTCGATGGGGACGGGCAGGTACTGCGCCTGATAGGAGGTGAAGGCTTGCAGCGCTCCGAGGTAGGTGGGCTCGTCGGTGAGGACGTGATCGCCGGAGTTGATGAGCAGCTTGCCGACCAGGTTGAGCGCCTGCTGGGCGCCGTTGGTGATCAGGATGTTCGCGGGTGTCACGTGGATGCCGTAACGGCTCATGTGGCGCACCAGCATCTCGCGCAGGGGGAGGTACCCCTCGGTGGTGCTGTATTGCAGCGCCTGCGTTCCGTGCTCGGCGAGCACGCGCCCGGCGGCGGCGCGGATCTCGTCGACGGGGAAGACCTCGGGGGCGGGGAGGCCGCCGCCGAACGAGATGATCTCGGGGTCCGCCGTCAGCTTGAGCAACTCGCGGATGGCCGAGCTGGTCATCCGCTGGGTGCGCAGGGCCAGGCGGTCCTTCCAAGGAGGAGAGGCGGCGAGAGGGCGCAGGGGGGCCTCGGCAAGGTGGCTCAGCACGTCGAAGTGCGGATCGAAGACGGGAGTTTCGAGCAAGGAATCCATGGCAGACCTTTCCCCGCGAGGGGGGAATCCGGGCCGCGTCCGCTCCCGGAGGTTGTCGTCGGCTTCCTTTATAGAAGGGAACCCGGAGCGCCGCCACGCACCCCGGGGTGGGCCGGGCCGCTCCGGAAGGAGGGGGGGTGGTCAGCGCAGCCGCAGGATTCTCTGCGGATGGCCGGAACGGCCGAGCGCCCGGCGCAGCGCCAGGCGGCGCTCCGGCCCATCGGCCGCCGGCCGCACGGGAGACACCTCGACGCCCTCGCGCCGGGCGCGCAGCTGCACGCGCGCCAGGGCCTCACCCGCCTCCAGCCAGGCGAGGACGTCGTCCTCCTCGGTTCCCAGGACGGCGAGGAGCGCAGCGGGGCTTTTCATGGCGCACACGCGGCGGATCTCCGGATCGTCGAGAACCTGGAGCCAGGCGCCTTCCTCGGCTGCCGCGGCCTGGAGGTCGGCGATCAGCCGGGGGCTGAAGGTGCCGGGAGAGGCGCCCCGCCGGGCGGGGTGGCGCCGGATCTGGGCGAACAGCAGCTCCTCCTCCGCCAGCGCCGGCCGCATCTCGCCGAGCTGGACGCGCGCCAGGAGATCCGGCCTGCCGATCTCCGGAAGCAGCTCGACGTCGCCGGCATAGCCGTGGTGGCGGAGCGCGAGCCAGAGATGGAAGAGCGCCGCGCCACCCTCCAGGGCCTGGACGCGGCCGTCCGGCTCGCCGCCCGGCAACCCGGAGGAACGGTCGGCATACAGCTCCAGGGTGTCGTTCTCCAGGCGGAAGGTCCAGGCCTGGGGTGGAAGCTCCGCGGGAGCCAGGATCGTCCGGTGGAGAAGCCAGGCCAGTTTCGACTCGTCGTCCTCGTCGGCCGGGAAGGCCTCCTCCTCGATCCACCAGGGGGCGACGGCCGGCGGGGCGGTTTCAGGCGCTGCGAGGGTTGCGTTCATCGGGCACCTCGTTCGAGTCGCGTCCACGGTAGCGCGTCCGGCGCCAGGCCGGGAACGGCCCGCGGGGTGTGGAGAGGGCCACCCGGCGGGGCGGGAGCAAGGCCGCACAGACCTGCCATCATAGGAAGCGTGGGCGGGCCTCTTCCGCCCCCAGGAGGTTGCGCAATGGAACGGAAGCTTCCCTGGAAAACACTCGCCGTCGGCGCGGCCACCCTGGTGGCGGCCGACCTTGCCTTGCGGCCCTGGTTCCTGCGCTGGGGCGCCACCCGGGAGGAGACCACGAAGGACCTGCCGGGCGATGACCTCTGTCCGGTGTCGGCCTCGGTCGCCACCCGGGCGGTGACCATCCATGCGCCCGCCGAGGAGGTCTGGCTCTGGATCGCCCAGCTCGGCCAGGACCGCGGCGGCTTCTACAGCTATACCTGGCTCGAGAACCTGTTCGGCGCCAAGATCCGCAATGCGAGTCGCATCCTGCCCAAGCTCCCGGCCCTCACGGTGGGAGACTCGATCTGGATGACGCCGCCCACGCGCTACGGCGGCACCGGGCGCCTCAAGGTGGCGCGGGTCGAAGCCGGCCGGTATCTCGTGCTCGTCTCGCTCGAGGATTTCGACTCGATCACCCGCCAGGGCCTCGCGGCCGAAGGGGCCTGGTCCTTCATCCTGGAGCCGATCGACGAGAACACCACCCGCTTCCTGGTCCGCTCCCGCAGCGGCCCGCGCGCCCGCCTGGACCGGTTCCTGGTCTTCGACCCGATCCACTTCATCATGGAGCGCAAGATGATGCTGGGCATCCGCAAGCGGGCGGAAGCCAAGGTCGCCGCCTGAGCCCTGGAGCGCCCCCTGGGGAACATTTCCGGAGGTCCCGTCGTCTTGAGGGGAGAGAGAGGAGACCTTTCCCCATGCGCGATTTCGTCCAGGACCTGCGCTATGCCGTCCGCCAGATGGCGCAGAAGCCCGGCTTCACCCTGTTCGCCGTTTTGTCCCTGGCGCTCGGCATCGGCGCCAACAGCTCGATCTTCAGCCTCGTCAACGCGATCCTCTTTCGCGATCTGCCGGCTGTGCGTCCGCAGGAGCTGGTCGATGTCTATGCGGGCAAGGAAGGTGACTTCCAGTATGCCACCTGGTCCTATCCCGACTTCGCCGACGTGCGCGCGGCGAACCGGGTCTTTGCGGACTTCACAGCGGTCAATCTGACCATCGCCACGTTCGACGACGGGCGGCGCACCGCGCTCCTGTTCGGCGAGCAGGTCACCGCCAACTTCTTTCACATGTATGGCGTCCGTCCCGCGCTGGGGCGCGACTTCCTGCCCGAGGAGGACGTCACCGAGGGGACCCATCCGGTGGTCCTGCTCGGGCACCGCTTCTGGAAGGAGCGCATGAGCGGCGATCCGCAGATCGTCGGCAAGACCCTCAAGCTGAACGGCCAGCACCTCACCGTGATCGGCGTGGCGCCGGAGGTCTTCAAGGGCAGCTTCCCCGGGGTCTCCTCCGATTTCTGGGTGCCGATGCACATCGGCCGGGGCCTGGGTGGGGTGGTGGAGCTGAACGAGCGGGAGAGCCGCTCCCTGTTCGCCAAGGCGCGGCTGGCGAAAGGGGTCACGCTGGAACAGGCGCAGGCGGAGATGACGGCCCTGGTGGGGCGTCTGCGCCGGGCCTGGCCGAAAGAGGACGAAGGGCTGACCACGACGCTCGTACCGACCCGGGAGGTGGTGCTCAATCCCGAGATCGACGGGCCGATCTTCGGGGTGGCCGGACTGCTCATGGGCATCGTCGGCCTGGTCCTGCTGATCGCCTGCTTCAACATCGCGAACCTGCTCCTGGTGCGGGCGGCGGAGCGGCGCCGGGAGATCGCGGTGCGGCTGGCGCTCGGGGCCAGCCGCGGCCGGCTCATCCGGCAGCTGCTGACCGAGAGCGTCCTGCTCTCTCTCCTGGGCGGGGTGGCCGGTCTGCTGATCGCGGTGTGGACCGCCCGGCTGATCGTGGCCTTCAAGCCGCCCCTGCCGATCCCGATCAACCTCGACATCCCGCTCGATGGGCGCATCCTCGCCTTCACCCTCGGCATTGCGCTGCTGACCGGCATCGTCTGCGGGCTCGCTCCGGCTCTCCAGTCGACCCGGCCCGGGGTGGTCGCCGCGCTCAAGGATGAAGAGGTGGGCCTGATGCGGCGCCACCGCAAGCTGGGTCTGCGCAACGTCCTGGTGGTGGCGCAGGTGGCCATCTCGGCGCTGCTGCTGGTCGGCTCCGGCCTCTTTTTGCGCAGCCTGGGCAACGCGCAGTCGATCGACCCCGGCTTTACGCTGCGCAAGGGCGTCGCCGTGCAGCTCGTCCTGGACCTGGCGGGCGGTGCCTATGACGAGGTGCGCGGCCGGGCCCTCTACGAACGGCTCCTCGAGCGGGTCCGCACCCTCCCCGGGGTGACCGCGGCGACGCTGACCGAAACTCTTCCGCTGGGGCTCAACATCCGCGTTTCGTCGATCGAGATCGAAGGCCGGCCGAAGCCGCGCAAAGGGGAGGAGCTGGAGGTGGACCGGGGCGGCGCGGTCCCCGGCTACTTCGCCACCATGGGCATTCCGCTGCGCGCCGGACGCGACTTCGCCGCCACCGACCGGCCGGGCGCGCCGCCGGTGGTGATCGTCAACGAGACCGCGGCGCGGCGCTTCTGGCCGGGGGAGGACCCGGTCGGCAAGCGGCTGCGTTTCGGGGAGACGGGGGAGTGGAGGACCGTGGTCGGTGTCGCCAAGGATGGCAAGTACCGCACCCTGGGTGAAGAGCCGCGGCCTTTCGCCTACGCCAACAACCTGCAGGACTATTCCTCCTTCATGGCGCTCATCGTGGCCACCGACGGCAGCGAGCAGGCCTTGCTGGAGGAGGTGCGCCGCGAGCTCGACGCGATCGATCCCAACCTGCCGATCTTCGACCGCAAGACCCTGACCGAGCACCTGTCGATCATGCTCTTCCCGGTGCGCGTCGGCGCGGCGCTCCTCGCCGCCTTCGGGACCCTCGGCCTGCTGCTCGCCGGAATCGGCCTCTATGGCGTCGTCGCCGCCTCGGTGGCCCGGCGGACCCGTGAGGTGGGCATCCGCATGTCCCTGGGGGCCACCCGGTCGGACGTGTTGCGGCTGGTGGTGCGGGAGGGGATGACCTTGACCGGGATCGGCCTCGCCCTCGGGCTCGGCCTGGCCCTTCTCGCCGCGCAGCTCCTGCGCGGGTTGCTCTACGGCATCGGCACGCGCGATCCGGTGACCTTCGTCTCGGTCGCCCTGGTCCTCGGGAGCATCGCGTTCTTCGCCAACCTCATTCCCGCCAACCGGGCCACCCGGGTGGAGCCGGTGGTGGCCTTGAAGTACGAGTAGGGGGTGGCTCGGGATAAGCTCCGCGGCCTGATGCTGGAACGCCTTCTGCTCTTCGCCGGCCTGCTCGTGCTTCTCGGCCTTCTGCTGCTCGCCGAGTGGCTTCTGGCGCGCGGCCTGGGGCGGCGCCTGGAGCGCCACGCGATGGTGCTCGGCACGGTGCTGCCCCTGGTGGTTCTGGCGCCTTGGATCTTCGATCCGTCGCGGCTGCTCTTCCCCGGGGACTTCCTGCGCACCCTCCTCCCCGGCGTCGCGGAGCTGGCCGGCTCGGATCGCCACAAGCTGCTCAACGATGCGGTCTTTCAGTTGATTCCCTGGGAGCTGGAGGTCCGCCATGCTCTGCGTGCCGGCCGGCTGCCGCTCTGGTCGGACCTGCTCGAAGGGGGCAGCTCGCCATGGATCAACCCGCAGGCGGGCGTGCTCTCCCCGCTGGCCTTCCTGGCCCGGCCGGTGCCGATCCAGCACTGGCTGATCGCGCTTCTGGTGCTCAAGGTGCACCTGGCGTTCCTGGGCACCTGGCTCCTCCTGCGCGCTCTGGGAGCCCGCCGGCCGGCTGCTCTGCTCGCGGCGGCGGGGTTCAGCCTCTCCGGGGGCCTCATGGCTTGGGCGCTCTTTCCCCTCTCGACGACGCTCGCCTGGGTCCCCTGGCTCACCGTGGGGGTGATCGGCCTGTTCCGCGCGCGTCCGGCGGGCCGGCGCATCGCCACCGTGGCCTTGCTCACCGGGGCGTTGGTCCTTTCCGGGCATCCGGAGACCGCCGCGATCGGTGGACTGTTCGCAGCGGTCTGCGGCCTGTCTCTGCGGGCGCGGCGGTGCCGCTTCGGGATCAGCCTCGCGGCGGCGGCCTTGGCCGCGGTGCTCGGGTTCGGCCTGGCGATGCCGTGGATCGTGCCCTTTCTTCATGTCCTGCCGGACTCCCAGCGCGCCCAGGAGACCGTGGCGGAGACGATGCCCGAGGTGCACCCCTCCCCCTGGCATCCGTACACCTGGTTCATCCCGGAGTACCGCGCCTTCCTGCTGGGACCGGTCAATCCGCGCATCTATGGCCGGCCCTACCGGGATGAAGTCGGCGGCCCCCTGAACTGGGCGGAAGCGGTGAGCGGCTATGCCGGGCTGGTCGCCTTCGCCGGAGCCTGTCTCGCGCTCGTCTGCGTGCGCCGCCGCCGCGTCCGACCTTTCCTCGGGTTCGCCTCCGTCGGTTTGCTGCTGGCGGCGAAATTCCTCCCGTTCGCCCTTTTGATCCACCAGGTGGACGTGCTCCGGACCCTCGCCGTCGCGCGATTCCTGGGCGTCTGCACCCTGGCCCTGGCGGTTGCGGCGGGTCTGGGGCTCGATCGCTGGCTCCGCCGGCCGCGGCGCGAGATCGGCCTGCGCCTGCTCGCGCTGGGTGGGGCGGCCGGCCTCAGCCTGCATGGGGCGGCCGATGCCTGGGTGGTGTTCCTCTGGGTGCTGATCGCCGCCGCGGTGCCCGTCGCCGCCTGGCGGCCGCGGTGGGGTGCGGTGGTGCTCGGCGCGGCGCTGCTGCTGGATCTGGTTCCCTGGTCCCACAGCCTGCTGCCGAGCGGCAACCCGGGATACTTCTTTCCTCCCCTGCCGGCCTTCGACCGGCTGCGCCAGGAGGTCGAAGCGGATGGACCCTGGCGGGCGGTGGGGGAGGACTACGCGGTCTACCCGTCGCTCCTCGCGGTCTACGGCGTCGCGGACATCCGGCCGCACAATCCGCTGGCACCGATGACCTACCTGCGAGACCTGCGGGCGGCCTTCGGGTTTCATCCCACCATGCTGCGCTACTTCGCCCCGTTGAACGGCGTCGGCCATCCGTTCCTCGACTTCCTCAACGTGCGCGCGGTCCTCTGGGAGTCGTACAACCCCGTCCCGGCCGGCTGGCCGCGGATCGACGACGGGAGCACGCGGATGCGGCTGTACCGCAACCCGGACGCCCTGCCCCGCTGGTTCATCCCCACCCGCATCGACACCGTCGAGCCGGCGGATCTCGACCGCTGGGTCGCGGCGCTCGACGACGGGCGGCGGATCGCCGTCTTCCGGGGGATCGAAAACCCGCCGCCGTCTGTCCCGGCTGCAGCGGCCGTGCGGACCCTCCGTGCCGAGGCGGGCCGGGTCGATCTCCAGGTGGAGGCGCCCGGGGGAACCGTGGTGGCGACCTCGCTCCTGCAACCGCGCGGCTGGACTGCCCGGAGCGCCGGCCGGGTCTTGCCGAAGCTGGTGGTCAACGGCGCCTTCCTGGGCGTGCAGGTTCCCCCGGGGAGCCACCGCATCGAGCTGCGCTTCCGGCCTCCGGGCTTGGCGCCGGGGGTGGCGCTCGGAGGGGTGGCGATGCTGGTGTGTGGAGGTCTGCTGCTGCGCCGCAAGGCTGGCTAGAATGCGCTCCGAGGAGGTCACGATGGCGTGGAAGGCCCGGCGCGAGACGGAGCAGGTTCCTTTTCAGATCCAGGGGAAGGTCGGGCGCATCGAAGATCCGCCGCACTCCGTGTTCTTCAAGAAGTACGTGGAGGCCAATCGGCCGGTGGTCTTGAGCGGGGTCATGGAGGACTGGCCGGCGCTCGACCGCTGGTCCTGGGACCACCTGGCCGCGGTGGCCGGGGACTGCACGGGCGAGGTCATCGTGTCGCGCAACGGCCTCTACCCCGACTACGTCACCCAGCCGTCGCCGATGGCCAAGGTGGAGATGCGTTTTGCGGAGTTTCTCCGCCGCGCGGTGCCGGCCGCGGGGATGGAGCCCTTGCCGCCGATCCTCGAGCCCGGCGAGACGATCTATCTGTATGGCAAATCCTACCTGCTCGACGCCGTGCCGGCCTTGCGCGCCGACCTGCGGACCCCGGCCTGCCTCGGGCCGGCGGCGCAGCCGTTCCAGCGCCTGTGGATCAGCTCGGCAGGCTGTGTGACGCCGCTGCACTACGACCTGTCGAACGGATTCCTCTGCCAGGTGCGCGGTGCGAAGCGGGTCTGGCTGTTCGATCCCGGGCAAGGCGGCCGCCTCTACCCGCGCGGCGCACAGTTTCCGGGGCTCGACAACTTCGAGCGCCAGACGCAGGTGGACATCCACCACCCCGACCTCGACGCTTTCCCGGAGTTCCGCCACGCCACGGCGCTCGAATGCCATCTGCGGCAGGGCGACACCCTGTTCATCCCCTCCAACTGGTGGCACGAGGTCGAGACCCTGGAGCCCTCCCTCTCCGTCCAGCTCGCCTTCGCGGGTGGAACGGTGACCAGCGAGCTCGCCGTGCTCTCGGACCTCTTCAAGAGGAAGAAGCCCGAGGAGCTGATGACCGAGCCGTCGGTCCAGCGTCTGATGCAGGACCCGGTGATGATGCAGGCGCTGCTGCGGATGTTGGCCGGGGCGGCGCGCTGAGCTACGCCTCTTTGCGGGCCTGAAAGAGATAGGCGTCCCACAGCCGCAGCGGCGGTGGCTCGCCGTTGGTGAGCAGCTCCAGGCCGCAGTCCTCGCACAGGTGGGCCACCTCGAACCGGTCGTGGGCGATGTCCTCACGGTAGGAGTAGTTGAGGATGACGAGGTCGCCCCCCGGCCGCAGCACCCGTGCCGCTTCGCGCACGTGGAGGCCGGCGAGGTCGCGGCTGATGTGGTGGATGTAGGGGAACGAGTCGACACCGAGGACGAGGTCGAAGCTCGCGGGAGCCATCTCGAAGAGGCCGCATCCCGAGGTCAGGGAGAGGGTGACGTTGGAGAGCCCGGCGCAGTCGCGGCGCGAGGTCTCGATCATGCGCGGCGAGATGTCGGTGCCGTGGATCGCCGCCAGGAGAGGAGCGAGCGCGGCGAGCAGGCGGCCGATGCCACAGCCGATCTCCAGGGCGCGGCGCCCGGTGCCCAGCACGCCGAGATGGTCGAGAAGCTCGACGACCTCGGCGGTCGAGCGGGCGAGCACTTCCGCATCCCCCAGCGAGTGCGCGGCGACGCTCGACGGCTCGTCGCGGCGCACCGCGCGGTCGAAGAAGCGGCGGTAGGCGGCGATCCCCTCCTCGGGGGTGCGGAACGGCACCCCGGGGTCCGGATGCTCCTCGAGATTGGCCGCCATCCGTTCGAGCCCGCGGCGCCGTTCGCGCACCATCCGCACCAGCTTGCGCAGAGCCGGAGGAGGCTGCGGCCGCCAGCTCCGTGCCACCTGATCCAGGCACGCCTCGACCTCCTCGACATATCCGAGCGCCAGCACCAGGCGGGGAAGGGTGACCTCCGGCGAGGTCTTGCCGGTCAGATAGTCGAGGAGCGTCCAGCGCACCTCCTCCGGCTCCAGGCTGGACAGGCGGGCTTCGAGGCCGGCGCGGGAGGTGGGAGAGGAGATCGGGACCGTCACGCCAAGCTATCCTATCGCCATGGACCCCCGCGAGACCGCCGAGATGCTGAAAGCCTGGGCCTTGGAGGCCGGGTTCGACCGCGCCGGGGTGGCGGGGCTGGCGCCGTCGGAGCATGGCGAGGCGTTGTTGCGCTGGCTCGCCCGGGGGGACCACGCGGGGATGGACTGGTTCTCCAAACGGATCGAGGCGCGCCTGGAGCCGGCGAAGGTGTGGCCGGGAACGCAGAGCGCCCTCTGCGTCGCCCTCCAGTACGCACCGCTTCTGGATGAAGAGGGAGACGAGATCCCGGAGCCGGCGGGCGACCTGTGGCCGTACGTGGCGCGGTATGCCCGCGGCCTGGACTACCACGACGTGATGCAGGACCGGCTCACCCGGCTGGAGGAACGCATCGCCGCGGCGTTTCCCGGGCTGGTCAGCCGGCGCTACGTGGACACCGGCCCCATCCTGGAGCGCGAGCTGGGTGCGCGGGCGGGGCTCGGGGCGGTGGGGAAGAACACGATGCTCCTGCATCCCGAGGGCGGCTCCTGGTTCCTCCTCGGCGAGCTGTTCCTCTCCCTGGAGCTCGCCCCCGACGTGCCGCTCGCCGACCTGTGCGGCAGCTGCACGCGCTGCCTGGAGGCCTGCCCCACCGGCGCGCTGCCCGCACCCTACCGCCTCGACAGCAACCGCTGTATCAGCTACTGGACGATCGAGCACCGCGGCGCCTTCCCGCCGGAGATCGAGAAGCACCTGGACGGCTGGGTGTTCGGCTGCGACATCTGCCAGGAGGTCTGCCCTTGGAACGCGGCGCCCCGGGGGGCGGCGCATCCCGAGCTGGAGCTGCCGCCCGGGCGGGCCGAGCTGGATCTGGCGGGCCTGCTGCGCCTGGGCCGCGAGGAGTACGTCGAGCGGTTCCGGGGCAGCCCGATGAAGCGCGCCAAGCTCGAAGGATTGCAGAGGAACGCCGCCGCGGCGAGAGCGCATTCCCGCCGTTGACAGGAGCCCTCCACCACCCTATACTCGAAGACCCGAGTTCTCAAAGAGTTAACAAACTCGCAGCAGAGCTCGAACCCCCCGCGTCCGCGGGGAGCACAGGCCACCGAGCCTGAATCCACGCCAAGGAGGAACGCGTTTTTATGCCGGCGACTCAAGAACAGGACCTGCCGATGCTGACGGCCGAGTCCGATGACGAGGAGAATCAGGGCGCCGAGGAGTATCGGCGGCTCCTCGAGCTCTACGACGAGAGCATGCGCAATCTCACGGAAGGGGAGATTGTGCCCGGACGGGTCATCGGGATCACGTCCAACTCCGTGATCGTCGATGTGGGTTACAAGTCCGAAGGACTGATCCCGCGCGAGGAGTTCACGGATCGCGACGGGAACGTGCAGGTCACCGTGGGGGAGTCGATCGACGTCCTCCTCGAGAAGACCGAGGACCAGGAGGGCCATGTCCTCCTGTCCTACACCAAGGCCCTGCGCCTGCGCCGCTGGACCGAGGTGGAAAGGGCCTACAAGGATGGCCGGGTGATCAAGGGCCGCGTCACGGATCGCATCAAGGGCGGTCTGACCGTCGACGTCGGTCTGCGCGCGTTCCTGCCGGGTTCCCTGGTCGACATCAAGCCGGTCAAGAACCTGGAATCGCTGCGGGGCCAGGAGCTGGAGTTCAAGGTGATCAGCCTGGACCGCCGGCGCAACAACATCGTCCTGTCGCGCAAGGCGGTGCTGGAGACCGAGCTGGTCAAGAAGAAGGCCGAGACCCTGAAGCGGCTCGAAGAGGGTGCCCGCCTGAAGGGCGTGGTCAAAAACATCACCGACTACGGCGTGTTCATCGACCTGGGCGGCATCGACGGCCTGCTGCACATCACCGACATCTCCTGGGGCCGGGTCAACCATCCCTCGGAGCACTTCACGGTCGGTGACGAGGTCGAGGTGGTGGTGCTCAAGTTCGATCCGGACACCGAGCGCGTCTCCCTCGGCTACAAGCAGAAGTCGGATGATCCCTGGACCCTGGTCGACAAGAAGTACCCCATCGGCTCGCGCGTGCGCGGCCGGGTGGTGTCGCTGGTCGACTATGGCGCCTTCGTCGAGATCGAGGAGGGTGTCGAGGGTCTCATCCACGTCTCCGAGATGTCCTGGACCAAGAAGGTGGTCAATCCCGCCAAGGTCCTGGAGGTCGGCGACGAGGTGGAGGCGATCGTCTCCGAGCTGGACATGGACCAGCGGCGCATCAGCCTGTCGCTGCGGCAGACCGAGCGCAACCCCTGGGAGGAGCTGCAGGACACCCATCCCGTGGGCTCCGTCATCGAGGGCAAGGTCCGCAACCTCACCGAGTTCGGCGCCTTCGTCGAGATCACCGACGGGATCGACGGCCTCATCCA
>DIHE01000070.1:64024-91906 GCA_002420005.1 Holophagales bacterium UBA5704
CGGGCGCGGATCACCAACATCGACGTCGAGAACCAGCGGGTCTCCCTGTCGATCAAGGAGTTCATGCCCAACGAGTGGGAGGACTTCGCCGACCAGCACCGCCCGGGAGACATCCTGGACGGCCGGGTGGTGAACGTCACCGACTTCGGTCTCTTCATCGACATCTACAACGGGCTGGAAGGTCTGGCCCACATCAGCGAGATCGAGCTGGGTCCCGGCACGCGGCTCGAAGAGCACTATCAGGTCGGTGACTGGGTGCGGTGCCGCATCCTGCGCATCGAAGAGGAAGAGAAGAAGGTCGGCCTCTCGATGCGGGGCGTGGCCCAGCCCACACCGGAAGAGGTCGCGGCGTACGAGGCCTCGACCGAAGAGCACCACGGCGAGCACGCATGAGACCCGGACAGGCCATCGGCTCCACGCGGGGCCGATGGCCTGTGACCGTTACGAAAGGGGTGGGAGATGACGGTGGCTTTCAAAGACGGCATGACCAAGGCCGAGCTGGTGGAAGAGGTGGCGAAGTCCACCCAGCTCACCAAGAAGCATGCCGAGATCATCGTCAATACCGTGTTCGACAGCATCGTCAGCTCGCTCAAAGAGGGCGAGAAGATCGAGCTGCGGGGATTCGGCAGCTTCCGGATCCGTCACCGGGGAGCCCGCACCGGGCGCAATCCCAAGACCGGCGACAAGGTCAAGGTACCGCCGAAGCGGATCCCGTATTTCAAGCCGGGCAAGGAGCTGCGAGAGCTCCTGAACGGCGACTAGCCGGGCTGCGGCTCGTCGATTCCGGACCCCGGCGCCGTCGCGGATGGACATCCTTTTCACTCCCTGGAGGTACTCGTACATCGTTCGGAGCGCGCAGGATTCCGAGTGCTTCTTCTGTGGTGCCGCCCGCGAGCCGGAGGACCCGGAACGGCTGGTGGTTCACAAGGCGCGTCACCATCTGGTGATGCTCAATCTCCATCCCTATTCCAGCGGCCATCTGATGGTGGCACCGCTGGAGCACCTGAGCACTCCGTACGACAGCTCCCCGGAGGCGTCCGCGGAATTCTGGCCCCTCGTCCTCAAGACGCAGCGGGTGCTCACCAAGGCTTTCTCTCCCGACGGGTTCAACCTGGGGATGAACGTCGGCAAGTCGGCGGGTGCCGGGGTGCCGGGTCATTTCCATTTCCACGTGGTCCCGCGTTGGGCGGGGGACACGAACTTCATGACCGTTCTGGCGGAGGTCCGCCTCGTCCCCGAGGACCTGCGCCAGACCCGGGAGCGCCTGCGCGCGCTCTTCGCACAAGAGGAGGGCTGAGTGGCGGACGCCGTCGACGCCGAATCTTCGACCCCGCAACCCGCGGAGGTCCGTCCCCCGGTGGGCAATCCGTACCTCGCCGCCGCCCTGGCCTGGGTGATCCCGGGTCTCGGGCACATCTACGTCAAGCGTTGGCGGCGCGGTCTCGCGTTCTCCGCCCTGGTGCTCGCAGCGATCGGGATCGGGTGGTTCCTGCAGGGCAACCTGTACCGGCTGCAGTCGCAGCAGCCGCTCTCGGTGCTCGCGACGCTCGGCGCCATGGGCATGGGGGCGCCCTATTTCATCCTCCGCTATGGCTTGGGCTATATGGGTGACATCGCGTCGGTCGGCTATGAGCACGGCACCGCGTTTCTGCTCACCGGGGGACTGATGAACCTGCTTCTGGTGCTCGACGCGTGGGACATCGCGCTCGGCAAGAAGGATTGAACCGTGAGCCACTTCCTCTTGATGGTGGTCTACGCCCTGCTGGTCAGCCTCTTTTTCACCCTGCTCTGGCGCCGGGAGCGCAAGGCGCAGATCAAGCTGTTCCTCCAGCTCTTTCTGGGAATGGCGGGAGGCGGGTTGCTGGTCGCGTATCTGATGTACCCGTTCCCCGCCGGGCCGCCGGCCCCGATTCCATGACGGGGAGCGGCCCCCTCCTGATCGTCGCCGGTGAGGCCTCCGGCGATCTGCACGGCGCACGCCTAGCGGTCGAGCTGCGCCGGCTGATGCCCGGGCTCTCTCTGTTCGGGCTGGGCGGCGACGAGCTGCGCGCCGCCGGGCTCGAATCAGTGGCTCATAGCGCGGAGATCTCGGTGGTGGGAATCACCGAAGTGCTGCGCATCCTGAAGCGCGCCCGCCAGATCTTCGACCTGCTCCTCGCCGAGATCGACCGGCGGCAGCCGGCGGCGGCGGTGTTGATCGACTTCCCGGAGTTCAACCTCCGCTTGGCGCGCGAGCTCAAGAAGCGCGGCGTGCCGGTCGTCTACTACATCAGCCCGCAGGTGTGGGCGTGGCGCAAACGGCGGGTCAAGGACATCGCCCGCCTGGTCGACCGCATGCTGGTCCTGTTTCCGTTCGAGGTGGACTTCTACCGCCGCTTCGGCGTCGACGTGGTCCACGTCGGGCATCCGCTGGTCGACGAGGTTCCGCAGCGCACCGGTGTCTGGGACGGGGAGGAGACGGAATCCGGCCCTTTCCGGATCGCGCTTCTTCCCGGCTCGCGGTTGAGCGAGGTGGAGGCGCTTCTCCCGATCATGCTCGAAGGCGTGCGGCGGCTCGCGGAGGACTTCCCGGTCGAGGCCGAGCTCATTCAGGCGCCGACCATTCCGCGCGAGGTGCTGGAGGAGGAGATCGAGCTGGCCGGCTTGCCGGTGCGCATCGTCTCCGAGAACCGCTTCGACGCGATCGCCGAGGCGCACCTCGCCCTGTGCGCCTCGGGAACCGCGACGCTGGAGGTCGGGCTGCTGGGGACTCCGATGGTCATGCTCTACCGCCTCGGGCGCTGGACCTGGCTGCTCGCCCGCCTGCTGGTGCGGCTCCCGTACGCCAGCCTGGTCAACCTCGTCCTCGGGCGCCGGGTGATCGCGGAGCTGTTCCAGGGAAACGCCAATCCGGAGCGGATCGCCGCCGAGGCCGAGCCGCTCCTCACCGACGACCGCGAGCGCCGCCGGATGCGCTCCGCTCTCGCCGAGCTGCGGCCCCGCCTGGGAGAAGGGGGCGCCAGCCGGCGCGCGGCGCAGGAGGTGGCGGCTTTTCTGAAGGAGATCTCTCCGGCATGACGATCCCGGCCTTCTTCTGGCGCTACCTGCGGCGCTATGCCGGCTGGGGGCTGGCGGCCTCCGTGGGCATCCTCCTCTTCGCCACGGCCACGGCCGGCGTCGTCGCGCTGATCAAGCCGATCTTCGGCGAGGTCCTGCTGGCGGGCGAGCGGGTGCCGGGCGCGCTCGGCGGCCTGGTCAATGCGCCGGAAGCCCCGCCGCAGGCGGAGCAAGAGGCCGGATTCCTCGCCGAACTGAAGCGGCGCTTCAACGTGGCGCACCAGATCGACCGGAGCTACGAATCCGTCAAGCGGCGGCTGGGGATCGACCACAACGAAGTGGTCTACTTCGTGCCGCTCCTGTTTCTGATCGTCTTCATCCTGCGCAGCCTGGCCGATTTCCTCTCGGGCTATGCCTTCCAGCACATCGGCCTGGGCGTGACCACGGACATCCGCAACGACCTCTACCGCTCCATCCTGGAACAGTCGAGCCGTTTCCACGCCGACCACCCGTCGGGGGAGCTGGTGGCGCGGGTGGTCAACGACGTGGCCCTGATGCAGAACGCGGTGTCGAACCGTCTGCTCGACCTGTTCCAGCAGTCGATCACCCTGGTCTTCCTGCTCGCGCTGCTGCTCTCCACGCACTTCCGGCTGGCGGTGTTCGCGCTCGTCGTCGCGCCGCTCCTGATCTATCCCATCGTCCGTTTCGGCAAGGGGATGCGCCGCACCAGCCACCGCAGCCAGGAGCGGATGGCCGACCTGGCGAGCCTGATGACCGAGGGCGTGCGCGGGCACCGGGTGGTGAAGGCGTTCGGCATGGAGGAGTTCGAGCTGGCCCGCTTCCGCCAGGCGACCGGCCGCCATCTGCGGGTGAATCTGTGGGCGCAGATGCTCGCCAACGCCTCCGGCCCGGTGGTCGAGTCGCTCGCCGTGATCGGCGCGGCCGGCCTGCTCATCTACGCGGGCAACGCCATCCGCGCCGGGCAGCTCTCGGCGCCCGAGCTGATCCAGTTCCTCACCACCCTGCTGATGATGTACGACCCGATCCGCAAGCTGAACAAGGTCAACCTCGTCCTGCAGGAGGCGATGGCGGCGGCGCAGCGCGTCTCGCGCCTGCAGGAGATCCCGAACGACATCCGCGAGGTGGCGGAGCCCCGGGAGATCGCCAAGGTGCGCGAGCGGGTGACCTACGAGAAGGTCTCGTTCTTCTACAGCGAGGACCGGCCGGTGCTGCACGATGTGGATCTGTCGATCCGCGCCGGCGAGATCGTCGCCCTGGTGGGGCCGTCGGGCGCCGGCAAGTCGACGATGGTCAACCTCCTGCCGCGCTTCTTCGATCCGACCGGCGGCCGGGTGGCGATCGACGGCGTCGACATCCGCGAGCTGAGCCTCAAGGGCCTGCGCTCGCTGATCGGCGTGGTCACCCAGGACACGCTGCTGTTCAACGACTCGATCCGCGCCAACATCGCCTATGGGCGCTCCGACCTGTCGCTGGAGCGGGTGCGCGAGGCGGCGGCGGCGGCGTACGCCGACGAGTTCATCATGGACCTGCCGAAGGGGTACGACACGGTGATCGGGGAGTCGGGCCTGCGCCTCTCCGGCGGCCAGCGGCAGCGGCTGGCGATCGCCCGTGCCCTGCTCAAGAACGCGCCGATCCTCATCCTCGACGAGGCCACCTCCCACCTCGACACGCAGTCCGAGGCGCTGGTCCAGAAGGCCCTCTACAACCTCATGCAGGGGCGGACCACCCTGGTCATCGCCCACCGCCTCTCGACGGTCACCAAGGCGGATCGCATCGTGGTCATGGAGGCGGGGCGGATCCTCGAAGAGGGGACGCACGCCGAGCTGATTGCCCGGGGCGGGGCCTACAAGAAACTGTTCGAGCTGCAGTTCCGGGTGTGATGGGGAGGGGGGACCCGGAGCCGGCGGGCTGGCGGGTGCGCCTGATCGCGGCGGTCGCCGCCGGGTTCATCCGCGGCCTGCGCGCCACCGTGCGCCTGCGCCATCACGGGGACGAAGCCCTGCGCGAGCGGGAGCGGCGGGGGGAGAACTTCATCCTGGCGTTCTGGCATCGCCACCTTCTCCTGATGCCCTATGCCTACCGCGGGCGCCGCATCTCGGTGCTGGTCAGCCAGAGCCGGGACGGCGAGCTGATCGCCCGCACCGTGGCGCACCTGGGGATCGATTCCAGCCGCGGCTCCAGCAGCCGGGGCGGCGCGGCGGGGATGCGGTCGCTGCTGCGCAAGGCGGGGGAGGGCGTGGACATCGCCTTCACGCCGGACGGTCCGCGGGGGCCGGCGGGCGTCGTCCAGCCCGGGGTGATCCTGGCGGCGGCGGCGACGGGGTGGCCGATCTGGCCGGTGGCCCTCGCCGCGACACGCTGCCGGCGCCTGCGTTCCTGGGACCGCTTCGTCGTGCCGCTGCCGTTCTCGACCGTCCATTTCGTCTACGGCGAGCCGCTGCGCGTCGAGCGCCGGGGGGACCCCGCGGCGGCGGCGGCGGAGCTGGGGCATCGTCTCGACACGGCCGAATCGGTGGCGGCGGGGTGGGCGGGATGATTGGAAGGGAGAAACCATGCGGAGCATGACCGGATACGGTGAGGCGGCGGGGGAGAACGGCCGCCATGCGATGTCGGTGAGCCTGAAGGCGGTCAATCACCGGTTTTTCGACCTGCAATTGCGGGTGGGCGACGAGCTGCGGGCGAGCGAAGGCGCGGTGCGCGACCTGATCGCCAAGGAGGTGGCGCGGGGGCGGGTGGAGGCGCGGGTGGAGGTGCGGGCCTTGAGCGAGCGGCGGGCCGATGTCCACGTCCATCTGGGGATCGTGCGGGCGGCGCATGCGGCGACTCAACGGCTGGTCGAGGACGGCCTGGTCGTCAACGGGCTCGCCGCCGGGGACCTGCTGCGCATCCCCGAAGCCTTCCGCGTGGAGATCGCGGCGGAGGCGTGGAACGAGGAGGACGACGCGCTCCTGCTGCGCGTCACCCGCGACGCGGTCGCCCAGCTCGTCGCCGGCCGCGAGACCGAGGGGGCGAGCCTCATCGCGGTGTTCACCGAGAAGCTGGCGGCCCTGGAGGAGGTGGTCGGCCGGCTCGATGCCCTGCGCGGGCCGGTGCGCGACGAGATGGCGGCGGCCTTGCGGCGCCGGCTCGCCGAGCTGCTGGGCGGCCAGGGTCTCGACGAGGCCCGCGTCGCCCAGGAGGCCGCCCTGCTGGTGGACAGGAGCGACGTCAGCGAGGAGATCGACCGGCTGCGGTCGCACCTCGAGCACTTCCGCGGCGTGGCCCGCGAGGCCGGCCCGAGCGGCAAACGCCTCGATTTCCTGACGCAGGAGATCTTCCGCGAGCTCAACACCCTGGGCTCCAAATGCCGCAACGCCGAAATGACCCGCGCCGTTCTCGACGCCAAGGTGCTCTGCGAGCAGATCCGGGAGCAGGTCCAGAACGTGGAGTGAAGCCGGCTTTGCTATGATCGGTCTCCCCATGAAATCCTTCTACGTCACCACCCCGATCTACTACGTGAACGATCTGCCCCACATCGGGCACATCTACACGACCACCGTCGCCGACACCCTGGCGCGTTACCGGCGCCTGGCGGGGGACGACGTGTATTTCCTGACCGGCACGGACGAGCACGGCCAGAACATCGAGCGGGCCGCCAGGAAAGAGGGGATCGCCCCGATCGAGCTGGCCGACCGGGTGGTCTCCCGCTACTTCGCCCTGCGCGACCGCCTGGGGTTCTCCAACGACGACTTCATCCGCACCACCCAGGAGCGGCATTACAAGGGCGTCGAGGCGATCATCCGGCGCATCCAGGAAACCGGCGACTTCTACACGGCGACGCACGAGGGCTGGTACTGCTCCCCCTGCGAGACTTTCTACACCGAGAAGGAGCTGGCGGCGGAGAACACCTGCCCGGTGCACGGCTCCGCGGTCGAATGGAAGTCCGAGGAGAACATTTTCTTCCGGCTCTCCAAGTACCAGCAGCCGCTCCTCGACTGGTACGACACGCACCCGGAGTCGGTGCGCCCCGCCACCCGGCTCAACGAGGTGCGCTCGTTCGTCGAGTCCGGGTTGCGCGATCTGTCCGTGTCGCGCGCCAACGTGGAGTGGGCCATCCCGTTCCCTGGCTTTCCGGGGCAGACCGTCTACGTCTGGCTCGACGCGCTGACCAACTACCTGAGCGCTCTCGGCTTCGGCGGTGAGGACGGCGTCCTCTACCGCAAGCACTGGGAGGAGGGAGACACCCGCCTCCACCTGATCGGTAAGGACATCCTGCGCTTCCACGCCGTCTACTGGCCGGCCTTCCTGCTCTCCGCCGGGCTGCCGCTGCCGCACACGGTGTTCGCCCATGGCTGGTGGTACCGGGACGGCAAGAAGATGTCGAAGTCGACCGGCAACATCGTGCGCCCGGACGACCTCATCGACCGCTTCGGGGCCGACTCCGTCCGCTACTTCCTGCTGCGTGAGATGGTGTTCGGCCAGGACGCGAGCTACTCGGACGAAGCGTTCATCGACCGCTACAACGCGGACCTGGCGAACACCCTCGGCAATACGGTGAGCCGCCTCGTCACCTTGTCGCGCGGCGCCTTCGGCGGCAAGACCCCGCCGGTGCCGTGCGACGACAACCCGCTCGTGGAAGCGGCGCGCCGCGTGGTGCCGGAGTACCGCGCCGCAATGGACGAGCTGGCGTTCAGCCGCGCCCTGGAGGCGCTGTGGAAGCTGCTCAACGAGGCGAGCCAGTACCTGATGACCCGCGAGCCCTGGAAGGTCGTCAAGGAGGAGGGGCCGTCGGAGCGGCTCTCCCGCATCCTGTGGAACGGTCTGGAGAGCGTGCGCATCGTGGCGACCGGCCTTCTGCCGTTCATGCCGCGCGTCGCCCCGCAGGTGCTGGCGGCGATCGGCGTCACCGACGTGCCGGCGAGCTGGAGCGCGCTGGAATGGGGGGCGACGCCGAACGGCGCGGAGCTGCCGGAGCCGAAACCGATCTTCCCGCGCATCGACAAGAAGGAATACCTGGGAGCCGCCCCGGCGCCCGCCCCCAAGGCGGCGCGGAGCGCGAGCCCCGTTGAGGAGAAGGCATTGATCGCGATCGACAAGTTCTTTGAGACCGAGCTGAAGGTAGGGACCGTCCTGACCGCGGAACGGGTGCCCAAGTCCGAGAAGCTGATCAAGCTCCAGGTGGATCTGGCGGAGGAGACCCCGCGCCAGATCGTCGCCGGCATCGGCCTCGCGTACCAGCCCGAGGAGCTGGTGGGCAAGCAGGTGGCGGTGGTGGCGAACCTGCAGCCGGCCAAGTTGATGGGGATCGAATCCCAGGGGATGGTTCTCGCGGCCTCGATCGACGGCAAGCCGGTCCTCCTTCATCCGGACAAGGCGGTCCCGGCCGGGACCCAGGTGAAGTGATCTCCGTTGCCCCGGCCCGCGATCTCTCCGGGCCGATCGACTCCCATTGCCATCTCCAGAGCCTGCCCCCGGACGAGCGGGAGCGGGCTCTGGACGACGCCCGCGAGCGCGGCGTGCGGGGCTTCCTCGTCCCGGCCATCCGGCTCGCGGAGGCGGACGAGATCCTCGCCCTCTGCCACCGCCACCCGGACGTCTGGTGCGCCCTCGGCGTCCACCCCCACGATGCCGCGAGCTGGCAGCCGGGCGACCGGGAGAGGCTGAGGTCCCTGCTCGCCGATCCCAAGGCCGTGGCGGTGGGGGAGTGCGGGCTCGACTTCTACTACGACCACGCGCCGCGCGAAGCGCAGTTCCGCGCCTTGCGGGAGCAGTGGGAGCTGGCCGTCGAGCTGGACCTGCCGGTGGTGGTGCACAACCGCGACAGCAACGAGGAGATGCTCGGCGTCGTGCGGGAAGAGGCCTTCCGGGACCTCCGGGCCGACTTCCACTCCTTCGCCGGAGGGCGCGCGATGGCCGAGGAGCTCCTCGCGCACGGCTTCTCCCTGGGCCTGTCGGGGATGATCACCTTCCCCAAGGCGGACAACGTGCGGGAGGTGATCCCGATCCTGCCCGCCGACCGCTGCCTGGTCGAGACCGACACGCCGTACCTCGCGCCGATTCCCTACCGCGGCAAGCCGAACCGGCCGGCCTACGTGGTGGAGATCGCGCGCCGCCTGGCCGAGGAGACGGGGGAGAGCTACGCGGAGGTCTGCCGGCGGACGGGGGAGGGATTCTTCCGGTTGTTCCGCAAGGCGGCGGAGTGAGATTTCAGCAGCTTCCCGTTGTATCCTGCCCTGCATGATCTTCGGCAAGGGCTCGCCGCCGGACAAGCCGGTCCCACCACGCAAGCCGAAGAAGACCCCCACCATCCTGCAGATGGAGGCGGTCGAGTGCGGCGCCGCCGCCCTCGCCATCGTCCTCGCCCACCATGGCCGCTGGGTGCCGCTCGAAGAGCTGCGGATCGCCTGTGGCGTGTCGCGGGACGGCAGCAAGGCGAGCAACGTGGTGAAAGCCGCCCGCGCCTACGGCCTGGTGGCAAAGGGCTTCAAGAAAGAACCGGCCGGCCTGCGATCGCTCCAGGGGCCGATGATCATCCACTGGAACTTCAACCACTTCCTCGTTCTGGAGGGGTTCCACAAAGGAAAGGTCCACCTCAACGATCCGGGCTTCGGGCCGACCGTGGTCACCGAGGAGGAGCTGGATCAGGCGTTCACCGGCGTGGTGCTGACCTTCACGCCCGGGCCGGATTTCGTCAAGGCCGGGGAACCGCCGCGGCTCTTCGTGTCCCTCCAGAAGCGGTTGACCGCCGCGCGTTCGGCCCTGCTCTTCGTCGTCCTCGCCGGTCTGGCCCTGGCGCTTCCCGGCCTGGTCGTCCCCGTCTTCTCCAAGGTGTTCATCGACAGTGTCCTGCTGCAAGGGCGGACGGACTGGCTCCAGCCCCTGCTGCTGGGCATGGGCATCACCGCCGTCGTGACGGCGGCGCTCACCTGGCTCCAGCAGTCCTATCTGCTGCGGCTGGAAACGAAGATGGCGGTCTCGTCGTCCAGCCGATTCCTCTGGCACGTCCTGCGCCTGCCTGTCGAGTTCTTCAGCCAGCGCTTCCACGGTGACATCAGCGGCCGGGTGGCGATCAACGACCGCGTGGCGCAGCTCCTGTCGCGCGACCTCGCCACCAACGCTCTCGGCCTGTTGATGATCGCCGTGTTCGCCCTGCTCATGTTCCAGTACAGCGTCGTCTTGACGCTGGTCGGCATCGCCGTGGTCTCCTTGAACATGGCCGCCCTTCGCGTCGTCTCCCGCAAGCGGGTGGACCGGAGCCGTCGGCTCCTCCAGGATCAAGGGAAGCTCTACGGCACGGCGATGGGCGGCCTGCAGACGATCGAAACGGTCAAGGCGGCGGGAGGGGAGGCGGACCTCTTCGCCCGCTGGGCCGGCTATCAGGCCAAGGTGGTGAACTCGCGCCAGGAGCTGGAGCGGACCACGCAGCTTCTCGACGCCGTCCCGCCTCTGCTCGCCGCCCTCAACAGCGCCATCATCCTGGGCGTCGGCGGGATGCAGGTGATGAACGGCGTCCTCAGCCTTGGCGGCCTGGTGGCCTTTCAAGCCCTGATGGCGACGTTCGTCGCACCGGTCAACCGCCTGGTGAGCCTGGGGAGCCGCTTGCAGGCGGTCGAAGGAGACATGGCGCGGCTGGACGACGTGCTGCGCTATCCCGTCGATCCGCGCGAGCAGGAGGGGACGGGCGGTCCTCCTCCCGCCGACTTCCCCGTCAAGCTCACCGGCCATCTCGAGCTGCGCGACCTGTCGTTCGGCTACAGCCGGCTCGATCCGCCCTTGATCCAGGACTTCTCGCTGACCCTCCGCCCTGGAGCTCGGGTCGCCCTGGTCGGCGGCTCCGGGAGCGGCAAGTCGACCCTGTCCAAGCTGGTCACCGGGATCTACGAGCCGTGGTCGGGAGAGATCCTCTTCGACGGCCGTCGGCGCGAGGAGATCCCGGCGAGCGTGATGACCGGCTCGATGGGCTTCGTCGACCAGAGCGTCTTCCTGTTCGAGGGGACAGTGCGGGAGAACCTGACGCTCTGGGATGCGACGCTCCCCCTGGCCGACGTGGTGGCCGCCGCCAAGGATGCGTCCATCCACGATGAGATCGCGGTGCGGCCGGGTGGGTACGACAGCAAGGTCCACGAGGCGGGCGCCAACTGGAGCGGCGGCCAGCGGCAGCGGCTGGAGATCGCCCGCGCGCTGGTCAACCGTCCCACACTGCTGGTACTGGACGAGGCGACGAGCGCGCTCGACCCGGTCACCGAGAGCCTGATCGATGAAAACCTGCGGCGGCGCGGCTGCACCTGTCTGATCGTCGCCCACCGCCTGAGCACCATCCGCGATGCCGACGAGATCATCGTCCTGGACAAGGGACGGGTGGCGCAGCGCGGCACCCACGACGAGCTGAAAGCCGTGCCCGGCCCGTATGCCGAGCTGATCAGCATGGAGTGATGACGTGAGCCCGCACGACGATCCGTCGCCCTGGGCCGACGCACCGGTGATCGAGCTGGCGGGCAACGCGCCGCTCGACCTCGCCGCCGGGGGAGCCTGGCAGGTCGCCGCCGGCACGGTGAGCGTCTTCGCCTGCCGGGACGACGGCATGCGCTTCCACCTGACCAAGCTCGTGCCGGGAAACCTCCTGCTGGGAGTCCGCCCGGCGAGCGGGCTTCGTCTGGAGGCGGTGGGAGGGCGCAACAGCCGCCTGCTCGACCTCGGAGCCGACGTGGTGCGGCGGGTGGCGGAGGACTCCGGCCGGTTCTCGTTCCTGGCACCGCTGCTGGACGGCTGGGTCTCCGGGCTTCTCGCCGAGACCGTCCGCACCGTCGCGCCCAAGGCGTTTCAAGAGCTGCGTTCCGGGGAGGAGACCGTTCTCAAGGCGGAAGGAGCGGCGGTTCGGCCCCGGGAGGGCGTCGTCTGGGTGAGCTGCGGGGACGGGACTTGTCACTTCCTGGGGCAGCCGGAGATCGCTCTCCCGGAGGGAGACCTCCTGCCGGTCCCCGAGGTGGCCTGGCTCAGCGGCACGGCGGGGGCGCGGGTTTCCAGTCGTACGACTTCGGAGCTGCTGCGGGAGCCACACGCCTGGGAGGAGGGGCTCGCCCGGTACCACGAGCTTTTCCTCGCCCATCTCGACCTCTGGATCGACCGGTCGCTCGGGGACGAGAGGAGCCGCCTGGAGCGCAAGGCGCAGCTCGATCGGCACACCATGGGCTCGGCCTACTCGCGTCTGGCCGCGGTCCTCACCGACCTGCCGCATCGGGAGATCGAGCTCGACGAGGCGACGGAGCCTCTGCTCGCCGCCTGCCGGGTGGTGGGGGAGGTGATCGGGGCGCGCTTTCGTCCGCCCGTGGAGCTGACCGGAGGTGTCCGGCAGAAGGACCGGCTGGTCGCCATCTGCTCGGCCTCCCAGGTGCGGCACCGCCGCGTCATCCTGCGCGGCGACTGGTGGCGCCGCGACAACGGCCCTCTGGTGGCCTTCCGCGTGCTGGACGCCGAGCGCAAGCTGCGCCAACCCGTCGCCCTGGTGCCGACCTCGCCCCACAGCTACGACCTGGTCGATCCCGTCGCGCAGACGCGCCGGCCGGTGGATGCCGCCGTCTCCGAGGAGCTGAGCGGCGAGGGCTACATGTTCTATCCACCTCTGCCGGCCCGTGCGCTCGGCAAGGGGGATCTCCTGCGCGCCTTGTTGCGGGATCGTGAGAGCGACCTCGTCACCATCGGTCTGATGGGGGTGGCCGGGGGCCTGCTGGGCCTCTTGATTCCCATCTTCACCGGCCTCATCTTCGGCAGCGTCATCCCCGGAGCGCACCGCGGTCAGCTCCTGGTGCTGGTGCTGGCGCTCGTCGTCGGAGCCCTCGGCAGCTCGGTGTTCCAGATCACCCGGAGCATCGCGGTGCTCCGCCTGGGCGGTAAGATGGACGGCGCCGTGCAGGCCGCGGTGTGGGACCGCCTGCTCGGCCTGCCGGTCCACTTCTTCCGCCGCTACACGGTGGGCGACCTGCTGAGCCGCTCGATGGGCGTCGATGCCATGCGCGAGCTGCTCACCGGCAACGTCATCACCTCCATCCTGGCCTCGGTGTTCTCGGTGTTCAGCTTCGCGCTCCTCTTCTATTACAGTTGGCGCCTGGCCCTCCTGGCGACCGTCCTGGTGATCGTGCTGTCCGCGGTCACCATGACCCTGGTCTGGCTCCAGGTCCGCCACCAGCGCGAGCTTCTGCGCCTCCAGGGAAAGGTCGCGAGCCTGCTCTTCGGCCTCCTCGGGGGGCTGTCGAAGCTGCGGGTGGGAGGAGCGGTCCCCAGGGCCTTCACCCTCTGGGCGCAGCGCTTCGCCGAGCAGCGCCAGACGGCGATCCGGGCGCAGCGGGTGGCGATCGTCCAGACCACGGTCAATTCCACTTACGGCCTGCTGACCTCGATCGCCCTGTTCGCCATGATGGGTTTCTGGTCCGGTGCCGCTTTGCCGGTCGGCGAGTTCCTGGCCTTCAGCGCCGCCTTCGGCCAGTTCCTGACCGCGGTGCTCTCCATGGTCGGCGTCTTTTCCAGCGTCCTCACCCTGATCCCCATCTACGAGCGCCTGCAGCCCATCCTGGAGGAACCGCCGGAGGTCGATGGAGCCAAGGCCGATGCGGGAGACCTGTCCGGCGAGATCGAGCTCAGCCACGTCTCCTTCCGGTACCCCGGCGATGGCCCGCTCATCCTGGACGACGTCTCCCTCCGCGCCGCGCCGGGCGAGTTCATCGCCCTGGTGGGACCGTCCGGAGCGGGAAAATCGACCTGCCTGCGTCTCCTCCTCGGCTTCGAGAAACCCACCGCCGGCTCGATCTACTTCGACGGCCAGGACCTCGCCTCGCTGAACCCGCAATCCGTTCGCCGCCAGCTCGGCGTCGTCCTCCAAACCGGCCGGCCGATGGTGGGCGACATCTACCAATCCATCGTCGGCAACGCCAACCTGGGCATCGACGACGCCTGGGAAGCCGCCCGCATGGCCGGGCTCGAAGACGATATCCGGGCGATGCCGATGGGCATGCACACGGTCATCAGTGAAGGGGGAGAGACCTTCTCCGGGGGACAGAAGCAGAGGCTGCTGATCGCGAGAGCCGTCGTCACCCGCCCGCGGATCATCCTCTTCGACGAAGCCACCAGCGCCCTCGACAACCGCACCCAGGAGATCGTCAGCCGGAGCCTGGAGCAGCTCAAGGCCACCCGGATCGTCATCGCCCACCGGCTCAGCACGATCGTCAACGCCGACCGGATCTACGTGCTGCAGGCCGGGCGGGTGGTGGAGTCGGGAAGCTACCGGGAGCTGATGGGGGGGGGCGGGGTGTTTGCGCAGCTTGCGGCGCGGCAGATTATGTAAAACATACCATGAACCAGCCCGCCCGACAAAGCGAACCCCCACCAGAGGACCAAGAGAATTGGGCTTCGATTCATGTATATTATCACGAAGCGACAGGCCGCTCCGTCCGCGGCTTCGTTTATCCACTCGTCACCAACCTTGCAAAGGAAGGTTCAATCACGGGTTTCTTCTTCATCCGCCATGGCCTGGGTGGCCCTCACATCCGGCTGCGGCTACGGCCGGTTGCAGGTGCTCGCGAGCACATTCTCGATAGGATGGCGCATTTCGCCCGTACCTTCCTGACTCGCGAGCCCTCGATGCGCTCCTTGCCGAGCGATGCGATTCAGAGCTCGAACACAGCGATTCTGAAGGCCGATCCGCACGAAATCGATGACTCGGTCTACCCGGACAACTCGTATCACGTGGCGCCGTTTCGACCCGAGATCGGGCGTTACGGCGGCCCTGGGCGGTATGGCCTGTCCCTTGACTACTTCACATTGTCGAGCGTGGCGGCGGTCGCTTTTCATCTCCGGTTTGGTGACGCCGCGCGTTCGGTCGTACTCGCCCAGGCCCACAGACTTCTGCTCCGACAGGCTCTCGGATTCGCCAGCGGCGAGGATGAGCTGGCCGATCTTCTCCGATATGGAGTCGACTGGATGGGGCGAGATCTTCCAAAGGTCGTTGAGAAGGGCAATGAAGTCGCGCGCTCCAGAATGGAACACTTCCTCGAGATCCTGGCCTGTGATTTGGCGGCCGCTCGCGCCGTTCGCACACCGGCCGGTGCCCCCGATCTCTCCCCCCTGGGGCTTCTCCTCACAGGCGCTGGAAGGCTCTCCGCCGCGCTCGGCCTTGCGAATCGGGAAACCCGTCTCCGCATCGGTGCGAGCCAGCTTCATATGACGGCATCGAGGCTGGGGCTCACCCACCCAGAAGAGGTCTACCTCAGCTGCATTCTGACACGGACTCTTGGCAAGGCATGTTCTGGGGCGGGGTGTGCCTTTTCCTGGCCATGGGAGGCTGTGGTTGGGCAGGCCGCAGAAGAGTCGGCAGGTGAGCTACGCCAGCTCCTCCCACACGCTCTCGTATCACTTGCCACGCTCCCCGGAGATGGGGGAAGATAGGGGCTCCTACAGATCAGTCCTCGGCGCATGCCCCTTCCTCCGGTAGGAGTCGTAGGAGCCCCTCTGCGATCAGGCGCCGCACAAGCACAAGTTGTCCCTTCTCGTCCAGGCCTGGGATCTCTGCCACCCAAAAACGGTTTCTATTGCGGATAAAATCCAGCGCTCGATACAGGTGCGGTGGGCCGCTCAGCCGCCCGTCACCGAAGAAGATGGTACTCTTTCGGTTTCGCTCGGAGTCAAAAACCTCTTCGATCGTACACAGAACGTCCGGTCGTCGCTCGACCTCCGAGTCCACTGTAAGGCTTTCAGCTCCAAGAACGTCGAATTGGCCGTCGCACGGAAATCCTTGGTGCGCCACCCGGTTGCGCTTTACCGCGGCAAGCACGCCGTCGAAGGAGACTCCCTTGAAAATTTCCATCACCTGCTGAAAGCTAGCCCTCATGAGGTCACAGGTTTCATCGCTGCCGACGAAGCCGGGTGGGAGCGCTCGCCGCAGCTCCTGGGAGTGGACCGCCGCATATTCAGCGGCGAACTTGAGGAAGTCTGCCCAGAACAAGGGCGTGATGTAGATGCGAAGTTGCAGACTCGTGCTTACCGGAGGCGTTGCGAAGTGCGGCATCCCGCGCGGGATGAAGAGCAGGTCACCTGGCTGCATGTGGACTTCGGCAAGAACCGGAGTCTCGGTGCGGCGTTGCCATTCCTCGGGGAACTCAAGGTTTCTCTTTTGCGACAGGTCGAGCTGTAGTACAGAGAACTCATGGAGCTGCCAATCCGCATCGCCCTCCACCTGCAGAACCAGGATGTCGTCGTTGGCGGAATAGGTCGGGTGCGTTCTCGCTCCGGCTGGGGTCAGGAAGGCGTTGACCTGGATATCTGCGTGAAAGACCCTGCTCAGATGACGGACAAGACCTTGAAGGTTCGGCCAGTCGGCCAGCCTCTTGAGAATCTGGGCAAAGCCTCTCCTGAAGTTGCCGAGCACGGTGCCCGGTGCAAGGTCTCGTGCCTGGTGAATGTCAAACCGTACTCCCCCCTCGGCTTCAGGAAGTAGAACGAACACCATGCCGCTGCGCGTCGAGCGAACCCATGCTTCGATGTTGCGTAGTGAGAAATAGCCAGCGAACTGACTGCCAGGGTGGCGGACATGGAGATAACTCTTCTCCCAGTATACGGAGAAGAATTCTTCATTTGAAATCGGAGAGATCAGGTCCGCAAAGCTCGCCGCAGGCTCATCGCAGATTGGCGCTTCATAATTCATTTCTATTTCCCTTGAGAGGTGATGTTGAATCCAAGAGGGTTCGCCGCTCCCCGGGGTCGGAGGAGCGGCGTGATAGCTTAGGATTCAGTAGGGGGCGACTGATTGCAGGTTCCGCCAGTAGTCCTGCAGGTACCGCCGGAGGTGTTACAGGTTCCGGAGGTCGTTTCGCAGGTGCCGGAACTGGTGTTGCAAGTGGCTCCAGAGGTTTCGGCTATGAAGCCACCGCTAACCGATTCCAGATCGTCGTCGGTGAGAGCCTCGATTTCCAGGTTTTGGGAAGGATCCATGGGTTCAGGCATTCTCAGTGCTCCCTTCTGAGAGATGTGATCTCTCGGTTGCAACCCGATCGGCCCATGGAGGGATTTCCGTGGGGTCACGGATCGCCAGTTGATCGATCAAGAGCTCGAAGGCTCTTGGCTCCATGCATGCATTCAAAGGAAAGGCGGTTGGCGATGGCAAGGACTCGACGAAGTGCAGCGAAGTTCCCTCCATCTTTTCGATGCTGGAAACGAAAAGGCGGCAGAGCGACGGTGAGTCGAAACGGACAAACTGTGGCTTGTGCTTTCCGCAACGCGCAAGCTCGTGGTAGTACCCCTCTTCCGGGAGTCCCGAGCCGCGGCGCCACTTATCGACGAGAACGTAGGATCCGCGGTCGGTGGTGTTTCTGATGGATTCACGAAGCATCGCGACCGCGATCTTCCATGACCGGCGACGGGTGACCACAATGCCGCACGTCAGCCGATTGAAGGCCACGATGTCCCCTTGGCCCTCGGACCACGAAGACGGAAACACACCGCGAGTCTCCCCAGGCCCGAACATCAGCAGGAAGCGCAATCGATTCGGCAGCCCAGAATCGGATATGGCGCTGAGGCTCGCCGGAAGCACGCGGCGACCGGAACGGTCGACGAGGCGGAAGGTCTCGGCGTCGAGGTCCGCCTGGACGATGAGGTCACCGAGGCTGAGTCTGCGTTCGCGTGGCAGGTCGAGGTGAACGCCGCGGAGATCCAGGACCCTGGCGGCTTGCGGCGGATGAACTCTCACGAGATGCACCCAAGGATACTTGACCTCAAGCAGGTCCGCCTCCTCGCCTTCGAGGTTGATCACCGATCTCGCGGTGAGGTGGGCGAGCATGCGGTCGCGCCGCGAACCCTCCAACATCGGCACGACCCGGCTCAGATACCGCCCCGTGCCTTCGGCGACGTTATTGAGCACCCAGGCAGAGCCTTCAGGGTTCGTCGGCTGGAGGAATACACTGGAGCCCAAAAGAGGCGCATACCGGCGTGGCAGGGTGTCCAGAAGCTCGGTCAGCTCCAGAGCCGTAAGCGTGTCCTTCGCTGGCGACCTGCACACCAGCTCCCGGGTGCCGGAGAGGAGCCTTTGCCGATTCTCCCGCAAAGCCGCGAGGGCTGGCGATGACAAGGGGTCGAAGGTGCTGAGCGGAGACTCCTTGGTCGCCTCGAAAAACTTGAGAAACTGCCCCCATATCGGAGCGAATCCTTCGGCGAGCTCGTTGAACGGGATCTGACGACGAGCTGGCGCATGGTTTCGCCACCATGCGGCCAGCGTGTGCTGAACGTCGTGGCGCAGATTGAATAATCCATCGAATCGTGAGACCAGACAGACGACGCGGAGGATCTCGGCCACTGTTGACGACGCGATCTCGAAGACGCCGCGATCGTCACCTGGGTCGAGCTCGGCTTCACACAGGACGTTTTCAAAGAAATCTGCACGGATCGCGAGATGCCCGTGGTGCCCGGCGAAGGGAGCCACAGTGTGCATCAGCCGTGAGTACGACTCGGCCATCTCGACCACCGCGACCTCCGGGCGAGGCGCTGAAGCGAAGGCCTCCTCTCCTGACACCAGTTCTGCGAGAGCCGCCGCAATTTCGTCGGCGCCGAGCTCCTCCTTGGGGATGGAGTGCAGGAAGTGGCTGATTCGCCGCTCAAGCCAGGGCTCATGATGGGGCCAGGGCGGAAGGAGGAGGAGCAGCCCGAGCTTGAGGAATTCTTCCAGGCCAGCCCGAATGTCGCTCGCACCCCCGGTCGAAGGCTGTAACCCGGTCGCCAGCCGAGCCAAAAGATCGTCGTATCGGAGTGCATCCTCCAGCAGCGCTGCCCGGGCGGCGCGCAGGAGCATCTGGTTGGAGGGGGTTACCTTGAGCCTTGCGGGCTCAATGTATTTCAACTCCGCTTCGTCAGGCTCAAGGGTCCAGTGACCGTCGCGCACGAAGCGGAACCGCCCCGGCTCAGACTCCTCGGTACTGTCATTCCAGGCCACCAGGGAACGCCTACGAACTGCTGGATGGCACATCAGCAGAGCTTGGAACTGTTCGAGCTGCGGTCTTTTGAGCCGAACCAGCGAGACCTCTCGTTGCGGAGCGTGGCCGAAGTACAGACCGCGTGCGACAGCCGAGCGTCGAATGCTCCCTGCTACGGAGGAGGTGAGCGTCGAGTTGGCTGACAGTTTTGCCGCCGCGCGCGTGATAAACCGCAAGAGACTGTCCTCCCACTTCGCTGGGGGCTTCGCGAAGTCCAACGCGATGAGGGATGGTGCCTGCCTGCGAGCCTTCTGCACCAAGTCCGGGGTTCTCATAGCCACGCCCCGCAGGAATTTTCGATCCTCCAAGTGCTCGAGAACATGGCGGCGCTCTCGGGTAAGCTCACTCGCGTAGATGACCTCGAGTCCGCGGTCCTGTGCGTGGAGCTTGGCTTCGAGGGTAAGGATTCGATCGGCCAGGCTCGCCGAGACCTGGAGCAGTGCAGACCACTCAGCCTTCCCGCTGAGCCGGCCTATATCCTGGCCATTGAAGCAGCTCCGCTTCACCAAGAGCAGGAACCGCCGGTCGGTGGCGCTGAAGCTGGTCAGAGTCTCGGCAATCGCGGCGACCATCGCGACCCTGGCTCCTGCAAGCTCTTGCTCAGTCTCCGCCCGAGCTTGCAGCAACGCCGCTGCTGCAGGACTCGTCAGAGGGTCCAGGACTCGTGCAGGGAGGCCCCCGAGTCGCCCTATAACCGGAGGCGCGGTCAGCCCAGGCGGCGTGGCGCCGGCTGGAGCCACCTTGACCTCGTTAGAAGCCAGATCGGACAATTCTGGGAAGGTCATCACTACGCCCATTTCAGGGAATCTACGCTACAAGCCCGCTCCCGAGGCCTGTCGCTGGCGGCATAGGCTAGAGAATGCCTTTGACCACCACGAGGCCACATAGCCGAAGATACAGAAATGCCGGAGCATCTGTCAATGAAAACTTCGGATGGGGAGAGGCGGGAAGTCCGAGGCCGCGGTGCAGGCCGGCAAGCTCGATCACCGAGTCTCGCGCTCAGCCGTGCTCGCAAGAGCGCGGCGCGCTCCTCGGCGGCCTCGGCTCGCTCTTGGTCGGTGGTCTATTTTCCGCTTGGTCGTGTCTTGGTCGAACGTGATCGCGGAGGTGGTCTCGAGCACGGAGGCCGTGCCTACACCGGATTCACCACATCCACGAACTCCGCCACCACCCCGAACCGCCCCGCCAGGTGCTCGCCGAGGGCGCGGATGCCCAGGCGCTCGGTGGCGTAGTGGCCGCAGGCGAGGTAGTGGATCTTCGCTTCGCGGGCGGTGTTCATCACCCACTCGCTCACCTCGCCGGTGATGTAGGCGTCGAGGCCTTCGTCGATCGCCTGGTAGAGGTCGCGCTGGGCGCCGCCGCTGATGATGCCCACGGTCTTGACCGGGTCGGGGCCTTCCAGGAAGGTCAGCGGCTCCTGGCCGAAGGTCTTGCGGCAGCGGTCGGTCAGCTCGGTGGGGGAGACGGGGAAGGGGAAGTGCCCCTTGAACCCGGTGGGGAGGCCCTCGTGCAGGCCGAAGGGCTCCAGGCTCTTCAAGCCCAGGTCGCGCGCGGCGAGGACGTTGTTGCCCAGCTCGGGATGACGGTCCAGCGGGAGATGGTAGGCGATCAGGTTCAGGTCGCCCCGGATCAGCTCGGCCACCCGGCCGTATTGCACGCCGGTCAGCACGCGCGGCATGCCGTCCCAGAAGACGCCGTGGTGGACCAGGACGGCGTCCGCTCCCAGCTCGCGGGCTTTGATGAACAGCTCGCGGCAGGCGGAGACGCCGGTGACGATCTTGCCGATCTGCTCCTTGCCTTCCACCTGCAGGCCGTTGGGGCCGTAGTCGCGTCCCCGGTGGGCGTCGAGCAGCTCGTCGAGGTAGGCGATCAGGGTGGAGCGGTGGACGGTCGTCATGCGGAAAGCTTAGCAGATCCAAGAAAAAGGGCGACCCGCAGGTCGCCCTCGTTCTCACCTCGAAAGGTGGGCCTCCTCAGCGGCCCCGGCCTCCGCCACCACCCCGGCCACCCCGGTCGCCACCACGGCCTCCGCGGTCTCCGCCCCGTCCTCCCCGGTCGCCACCGCGGCCTCCGCGATCTCCTCCCCGTCCTCCCCGGTCACCGCCGCCGCCCCGCTCTTCGCCGCCGGTCGACATCTCCATGCCCTCGTACTGCGCAGGGTCATAGTCCGGCGCTTCCATGATGACGGCCTTGCGGGAGAGCCGGACGCGGCCGGTCTCGTCGATGCTGATGACCTTGACGGTCATCTCGTCGCCTTCCTTCACGAGGTCCGTGACCTCACGGACCCGGTAGGGGGCGAGCTCGCTGATGTGCACCAGGCCGTCGGTGCCCGGCATGATCTCGACGAAGCAGCCGTAGGCCTCGACCCGCCGGACCATGCCTGTGTAGGTCTTGCCCACCTCGGGCACCTCGGTCAGGCGCTCGACCATCATGATCGCGCGCCGCGCCGCCGGTTCGTCCGGCGAAGCGATGATCACGCGGCCGTCGTCCTCGATGTTGATGTCGCAACCCGTCTCCTCGATGATGGAGCGGATCGTCTTCCCACCGGGTCCGATGACGTCGCGGATCTTGTCTTTCGAGATGTTCAGCGTGTAGAGACGCGGCGCGAACTTGGAGATGTCCACCCGCGGCTGCGGGATCGCCTTCTCCATGATGTCGAGGATGTGCATGCGGCCGGCCTTCGCCTGGGCGAGCGCCTGCTGCATGATCTCCCGGGTCACGCCGGTGATCTTGATGTCCATCTGGAGCGCGGTCACGCCGTTGCGCGTGCCGGCCACCTTGAAGTCCATGTCGCCGTAGTGGTCTTCCTGGCCGGCGATGTCGGAGAGGACCGCGAAATTGTCCTCGCCCTTGATCAGGCCCATCGCCACACCGGCCACCGGCGCCAGCAGCGGCACGCCGGCGTCGTACATGGCGAGCGAGCCGCCGCAGATCGTGGCCATCGACGAGGAGCCGTTCGACTCCAGGATGTCCGAGACCACCCGGATGGTGTAGGGGAAGTCGTCCTCGTGCGGCAGGACGGGGAGGAGCGCGCGGCGTGCCAGGACGCCGTGGCCGATCTCGCGCCGGCCCGGGCCGCGCAGGAACTTCACCTCACCGACGGAGAAGGGCGGGAAGTTGTAATGGAGCATGAACTTCTGGATGCTCTCGCCCTCGTACTCCTCGATGATCTGGGCGTCGCGGCTGGTGCCGAGCGTCGCCGAGGCGAGCGCCTGCGTCTCGCCGCGGGTGAACAGCGCCGAGCCATGGGTGCGCGGCAGGATGCCCAGCTCGACGTCGATGTTGCGGATCTCGTCGAGACGGCGGCTGTCGAAGCGGGTCCGCTCGTTGAGCACCACCTCGCGCAGGATCTCCTCCTCCAGGCGGCTGATGATCTTCTTGACCTGCCCCTTCTTCTCGGCCTCCTCGGCGGGAATCCGCTCGAGGTACGGCTTGACGACACCGTTGACGGCGTCCTTGCGCTCGAACTTCTTCTTGGTGAAGAGGGCCGCCTTGAGCTGCGCGTGGAGGTCGGCGCGCACCTGGTGGTAGAGCGACTCGGGGTAGAGCTCCGGCGCCGTCCAGGAGGGCTTCTCGCGGTTGCCTTCGCGGAAGATCTGGTGCTGCGCCCGGACGATCTTCTGAATCTCCAGATGCGCCCGGAAGATGCACTCGAGGAGCATCTCTTCCGAGAGCTGGTTGGCGCCGGCTTCGACCATCACCACCGCGTCCTCGGTGCCCACGACCACCAGGTCGAGGTCCGAGACGTCGCGCTGGCTGTTGGTCGGGTTGATGATGATCTCCTCCTCGATCACGCCGACCCGCACCGCTCCCACCGGATGGTAGAAGGGGATGTTGGAGAGCACCAGCGCCGTCGAGGCACCGTTGATCGCCAGGACGTCCGGATCGTTCTCGCCGTCGGCGGACAGGCAGAAGGCGATGATCTGGGTGTCGGCGGTGTAGCCTTCGGGGAAAAGAGGGCGGAGGGGACGGTCGATCTGGCGGGAGGTGATGATCTCTTTTTCGGTGGGGCGGCCTTCCCGCTTGAAAAAGCCGCCGGGGATCTTGCCGGCCGCCGCCGTGTACTCCCGGTAGTCGACCGTCAGAGGAAGGAAATCGCGCTCGATGCCGGCCTTGACTTCCATGCAGGCGGTGGCGAGCACCACCGTGTCGCCGTAGCGCACGGTGCAGGAGCCGTTCGCCTGCTTGGCCAGATGGCCGGATTCGAGGATGAGCGTGCCTTCCCCGATGGGAATCTCTTTACGCTGCCTCATGATGTTTTTCTTTCTTTTTGTCCATGTCTCTTCTGTCTACGCTTGGGGGCGGCCGGAACCTCACGGCGGCCCAGGGACCACGCAGCGCCGCAGGGGCTTCGCGGTGCGGGGGGTCCAGGCCCTCTCCACGAGGAGAGGGCGCAGGAACGGCGACCGCCCGGACGAACCGGGACGGTTTCCTGCCGGCGGGCGGAATCGGGTGCTACTTGCGGAGCCCGAGGCGCTCGATGGTGCTGCGGTAGCGCTCCAGGTCCTGGCCCTTGAGGTAATCGAGCAGGCGGCGGCGGCGGCCGACCAGCTTCAACAGGCCGCGGCGGCCGTGATGGTCCTTCGTGTGGGCCTTGAAGTGCTCGGTGAGCTCGGTGATCCGGTTGGTCAGGAGCGCCACCTGGACTTCGGGAGAGCCACTGTCGCTCTCGTGGACCCGGTACTGTTCGATAATGCCCTTCTTCACTTCTGTGGTCTGCGCCAAAGCAAACTCCTCCTTACATTCCTCGCGGGATAGTGTAGCACAGCTCAGCGAAAGACGACGCGCGGCTGGACGATGCCGACGCCTGCGGTGCCGATCCTCTCGACGACGGTGCCGACGGCGATGAGCTCCTGCCGCCGGTTGATCAGCTTGACCCAGTCTCCTTCGTCGCCCGCCAGCTCGCGCACCAGCACGGTCTGGCCATGGGTGATCCGCGTCTCCTGCTGCGGATCGGCGGTCACCTCGCCGAACGGCAGGGGGATCCGGTCGAAGGGGACCCAGGCCGTCGCCGGCGTCTGGCCGGCGTTGACAGTCTCTTCCAGGCCGGCCACGTTCACCGCCGCTTCGACGGTGAACGAGCCGATCTGCGTGCGACGCAAGGCCGCCAGGTGGCCCCCCACCCCGAGCGCCGCGCCCAGGTCGTGCGCGAGGCCGCGGGCATAGGTGCCCGACGAGCAGGCGAGGCGGAAGCGGAGGCTTCCGTTCTCCAGGTCGGAGAGGGGGGAGAGCTCGTAGACGGTGACGTCCTTGGGCTCGTCCGGCACGTCCTCGCCGCGGCGGGCGAGCTCGTAGAACTTGACGCCGTTCACCTTCTTGGCCGAATACGGCGGCGGCTTCTGCGCGATGTCGCCCTCGAAGCTCTTCATCGCCGCGGCCACCTGCTCGCGGGTGAGCGCGGCCACCGCCTCGGCGGGGGCGGTGGAGACCGGTTGCCCCGAGGCATCGTAGGTGTCCGTCGCCACGCCGAGCTGAAGGACGCCTTCGTAGACCTTCGGCGCCCGGATGAGAAACCGGGTGAGCCGCGTCGCGGTGCCCAGCGTGAGGAGAAGGAGCCCGGTGGCATCCGGGTCGAGGGTGCCACAATGCCCGATCTTCTTCTGCTTGAGGATGCGGCGCACCTTCTGCACCACGTCGTGCGAGGTGAGGCCGCCCTCCTTGTCGATCAACAGCAATCCGTCTTTCATCACCCGAAGCGTTCCCTCTCTCTAGTCCTGGGCCGGCTCGCCGGCCCGATCCGCGGTGGCGGCCAGGGCTCCGGCGAGGAGGCCGACGACCTGGAGGCGGATCGACTCGCCGTCACCGTCGAGGGCGAAGCCGGCTGCGTTGCGGTGGCCGCCGCCGCCATGCTGGCGGGCGATCCGCTCGACGTCGATCTCGCCGCGGCTGCGCAGGGAGACCTTGTGGGTGCCGTCCTCGCGCTCGCGGACGAGGGCCACGGCGTCCACTCCGGCGATGGAGCGGGGGTGGTCAATGAGCCCTTCGGAGTCTCCGGGGGAGGCTCCGGCTTTGCGGAACATCTCCTGGGTCAGGCGCACCGTGGCGATGCGGCCTCCTTCATGGACTTGCAAGGTCTGCAGCATCTCGCCGAGCAGGCGCAGCACCGGCAGGGGCTGGCTCTCATAGAGCCACTGCGCGACCTGATCCGGGTGCGCGCCGTCGCGCACCAGGGCCGCCGCCGCCTCGAAGGCCGCCGGGGTGGCGTTGGCATAGCGGAAGCCACCGGTGTCGGTGACCAGGGTGAGGTAGAGACAGGCCGCCGTCTCCGGCTCCAGCGCGACCTTGAGCCCCTGGGAGAGACGGTAGACCATCTCGCCGACGGCCGGGGCGGCGGTGTCGACCCAGTTGATGACGCCGTAGTGCTGGTTGCCCAGGTGATGGTCGATGTTGATCACCGGCCGCTCGCCGAGGTACTGCTCGAGACCGGTGCGGTCGGGGCTCGGGCACTCGAGGACGATGATGGCGTCGAACACGTCGGGGAAGCCGGCCGGCGGCTCGGTTCCCACGTGGATCCGCTCGCTGCCGGGCAGCGGCTTGTAAATGGTGGGCGTCTCGTCGCGGGTCCACACCACGGCGCCCTTGCCCATCCGGCGCAGCAGGCGCGCCAGACCGAGGGCGGAGCCGATGGCGTCGCCATCGGGGTTGATGTGGCTGGTCAACAGGAAGCGGTTGCCCTGCCGGATGCGGCGGAGCAGGTCCTCAGGAGCTTTCATCGTGCCCATCATGCAAGCTCTCCAACAGGTCGGAAATCCTCTGGCTGTGCTCGGCCCCTCGGTCGAGCTCGAAGACGAGCTCGGGTGTCGTGCGCGTGCGGAGCCGGTGGGCCAGCTCGGAGCGCAGGAACCCCTTGGCGTGCCGGAGGCCTTCGAGGGCCCCCAGGCGTTCTTCTTCACTGCCCAGAACCGAAACCTTCACGGCCGCCTTCCCGAGATCCTGGGTGACCTCGACGGAGGTCACGTTGACCAGGCGGATGCGCGGATCGTGAACGTGGCGCAGGAGCAGGTCGTTGAGCTCGGCGCGCACGAGGTCGCCGATGCGGTTGTTGCGGTGTTTCATGACACCCCTTCCAGGATCTGCGGATCCCAGCGGGTCAGGAAGGCCTCGGGCAAGCTTTCCACGAGGCGGTGGACGTCTTCCATCAATGTCTCCATCTCCCCTTCACCGTTGGTCACCGCGGCGAGCGAGATCTCCGCCCGCTGGTGCAGGTCGTGAAAGGCGGTCTCGGCCACCGAGACCCGGAAGCGCTGGTGGATGCGGTCCACCAGGGACTTGACGACCCGGCGCTTGTCCTTGAGGCTGCGGCTTCCGGGCAGGTGCAGCTCGAAGCTGGAAATTCCGACGATCATGCCGTTGTACCGGTGGTCCCGGTTCTCTCTCGAAGAATCCTCTCCCCGGCTCTCGCAGCGGAGAGCGGGGGAGAGAGCCTCGGCGTCTGGTTAAAGGACCGGCGCGACCTCTTCGCGCAGGTAGGCTTCGATGATGTCGCCCGGCTTCAGGTCCTGGAAGCGCTCCAGGCCGATGCCGCAATCGAAGCCGGCCCGCACCTCGGAGGCGTCGTCCTTGAACCGCCGCAGGGACGCGATCTTGCCGTCGAAGATGACCCGGTTGTCGCGGAGCAGCCGGACGTTGGCGGTGCGCGGAATGACGCCGTCGAGGACGTGGCAGCCCGCGATCGTGCCGACCTTCGGCACCTTGAAGGTGTCGCGCACCTCGGCGCGCCCGCTCGACACCTCCTTGAAGGTCGGGGAGAGCAGGCCGGTCATCGCCTTGCGCAGCTCGTCGAGCAGCTCGTAGATGACCGTGTGCAGGCGGATCTCCACCTCTTCCTTCTCGGCGAGATCGACGGCTGTACGCTCGGGGCGGACGTTGAAGCCGACGATCAGGGCTTTGGAGGCCGAGGCGAGGAGCACGTCGTTGGTGGAGATGGCACCGACACCGGCATGCAGCACGGTGACCTTGACCTTTTCGGTGGACAGCTTCCCCAGCGCATCGCGGAGCACTTCGAGCGAGCCCTGCACGTCGGCCTTGACGACCACCGCCAGGTCCTTGACCTCGCCCTCCTGGATGCGGCTGAAGAGCTGCGCGAGCGAGAGGTTGCGCCCCGGCGTCGCCGCCGAGATCTCGCGGTCCCGCGTCTCCTGCTGGCGGAAGCCGGCGATGCCGCGCGCCTGCGCCTCGTCCTGCACCACCTGGAAGAGGTCGCCGGCATTCGGCAGGTCGTTGAAGCCGGTGACCTCGACGGGGGTGGAGGGGCCGGCGTCCTTGATCCGCTGGCCCCGGTCGTCGGACATCGAGCGGACGCGGCCCCAGGCGGCGCCGGAGACGAAGACGTCGCCGACGCGGAGGGTGCCGTTCTGCACCAGGACGGTGGCCACGATGCCGCGGCCGACCTCCTTGCGCGCTTCGAGGACCGCACCCTGGCCGAGGATCTCGGGGCTCGCTTTGAGCTCCTGGACGTCGGCGGTGAGCAGGATCATCTCGAGCAGCTCGTTGATGCCTTCCTTCTTCAAGGCGGAGACGGGCACCATGACGGTGTCACCGCCCCAGTCCTCGGGCTGCAGGCCCTGGTCGGAGAGCTCGCGCCGCACCCGGTCGGGGTTGGCGTTGCTCTTGTCCATCTTGTTGACCGCCACCACGATCGGCACCTTGGCGGCGCGTGCGTGGTTGATCGCTTCGATGGTTTGCGGCATGACGCCGTCGTCGGCCGCGACGACCAGGACGACGATGTCGGTCACCTTGGCGCCACGGGCGCGCATCATGGTGAACGCCTCGTGGCCCGGGGTGTCGAGGAAGACCACCTGGCGGCCGTGGACGTCGACGTGGTAGGCGCCGATGTGCT
>DIHE01000070.1:92216-92712 GCA_002420005.1 Holophagales bacterium UBA5704
TCGCCGCCTTCCGCCTTGGCGGTCGCGGCGAGCTCTTCCTTGAGCTGCACCTCTTCCTCGAAGGAGACGACCATCACCTCGACGCCGAGATCCTTGGCGAGCTGCTCGGCGAGCTGGGGCTCCAGCACCTGGTTGATGTTCGCCAGGATGCCGCGGTCGAACAGCGCCTTCATGAGGTCCTTGGCGCGCACGCCGAGCTTGTCGGCGAACTCGCGCAGGGTCATGCCCTCGCGGATCATCACGGTGCCCTCCGGCCGGCCCTTGCCCTTGAAGGTGAGGATCTTGCCGACGTCCTCCTTGCGCTGCTGGGCACGCCGCCCGCGCCGGCTGGCGCCGGTCAGCGCAACCTCTTCTTCGTCGTCGAGGTTGCTGATCGAGCCCTTGAACAGCGCCAGATCCTCTTCTTCCAGGACGTGCGGTCCCGGCTTCTTGACACCCTTCTTCTTCTTGTCGCGCCCGATCTGTTCCTGGGTGCGCTCGGCGGCGCGGCGCTTCA
>DIHE01000070.1:92924-93120 GCA_002420005.1 Holophagales bacterium UBA5704
GCTCGGCGGCGCGGCGCTTCAGCTCCTCCGTGGACGGGGGAGCGGGCGCCATGCCGGGAGGCCGGCCCATGCCGGGGCCACCGGGGCGCACCGGTCCTCCGTCACGGCGTTGCGGCGGGCCGACCGGGCGCTGCCCGGGACGCTGCGGCGGCGGACCTCCCGGCCCGTCGCGGCGGGGCGGCGGGCCACCGGGGGC
>DIHE01000040.1 GCA_002420005.1 Holophagales bacterium UBA5704
GGGAAGATCGTGCACCCGGTGACTCTATGATAGGTTCGAGCATCATCCGTCACGGGAGAGAAAGATGTCCGAGATCCGCGCATACCTCATCTTCACCGGCAGCGGCCCGATCCTGATCCTGTCCACCTATCCATCCCTGAGCGACGAGCGGCTGATCAGCAAGCTGCGCTACAAGGGCATCGACAAGTTCATCGCCTACGAGGTCCAGCTCGACGCCGTGAAGCAGCGCTACGAGTCCACCTACGAGACGATCGCCCAGGACCTCGCGGGGAGCACGGACGACCTGCGCGTCCTCGACTTCAACGGCCACCAGATCATGGCCAACTTCTCGCTCCAGGCGCTGGGCGAGCCGATCAAGCTCGGCAGCTGAGCGCCTTCAGGTCGTACCCGAGCTCCGCGAAGAGCCGGTAGACGGTGGGGATGGGCAGGCCGACCACGTTCGAGTAGTTGCCGGTGACCGCGGCGACGAACAGCGCGCCCAGCCCCTGGATGGCATAGGCACCGGCCCGGTCGTGCGGCTCCCCCGACGCCGCATACCAGGCGATCTCCTCCGGGGTGAGCGCCGCCATGCGCACGAGGGTGCGGTCGACCGCCGCCACCCGGCGGCCGGGGCCGCCCTCCGCCGCCGCCTCCAGCACCGCCACCCCCGTCAGCACCTCGTGCTCGCGGCCGGCGAGCAGGCCGAGCATCCGCCGCGCATCGGCCTCATCCACCGGTTTGCCCAGGATCTCCCCGCCCACCACCACGGTCGTATCCGCCGCCAGCACCACCTCCCCGGGCCGGGCCGCCGCCACGGCCTTCTCCTCGGCCAGACGCAGGACATACGAAGCGGGCTCCTCCGCGGGCCACGGCGTTTCATCGATCTCCGCCGCGCGGACGGTGAAGCGCAACCCGAGACCGCCCAGCAGCTCCCGCCGCCGTGGCGAAGACGAGGCGAGCACGAGGGGGCGAGGGACCGAAGAAGAGGTCGTCATGGCCGCGAAGTGTACACAACCCCCGACCCTCTGTTCGGCCGGGAGTGGAAAGAGCGTTGCAGGTCTTCTCCAATCGGCCTAAATTCTTCCTGTCCAGAACAGAAGGCGCCGAGCCGCTCCCGGAGGGAGCTGCATACGTCACGGAGCTTTCTGTCAATTCCACGGACGATCCTGCCAATGACGGCGACGATCGATCCCACGAGTCAGGAGGAATCATGTTCCGGATGAAGAGAACGTTCTGCAGCGCTCTGCTGGTCCTGTCGGTCCTCTCCCTGCTGCTCCCCCTGCCGGCCGCGGCCGGAGGCTTCGACGAAACGGTGGTCACGGTGAGCTGGGAGGGTGTGTGGACCGCCCTGCTCGACCGGCTCGGGCTGCTCTCGGTGCTCGAAGCCACCTCGTCGTTCATCGATCCGCTCGGCCAGCCGACCGCGGCACCACCGGCCTCGGTGACGGGAGAGACTTCGTCCTACATCGACCCGCTCGGCCAGCCCACGCTTTGTGATTGCTCCTCGTTCATCGACCCGGACGGCAGGCCGTAGCCGCGCAACTCGGGTGTCCGGAACGATCCGGGCACCCGCCTTTTCCTGGTTTCCGCTTCGTGAGACAATACGCGCGTCTCATAGACGGAGTGCCTCAAAGGGGGGAAAGTGCGCATGGACCATCTCACGGATGGTGATGTCGAGGGATTTCTGAGCGGAGGGTTGCCGAGGGAGGCTTTCCGGCGCGTCGTCCGGCATCTGATGGCGCCCTGCCGGGCCTGCGGCGCGCGGATCGAAGCCGCGGTACCTCGCGATGCGTTCATGCCCGCGGCGCCGCCGGCCGAGCCGGATGCCTATGATGCCGCGATCGACCGGGCGTGGAAGAAGGCGCGCGGCTTGCGTCGGCGCTGGCACGAAGACCAGGCGCGGTTCGAGCGCGGCAAGGAATGGCTGAGCGCCACCTCCGCCGGCTTCAGCGGATTGACGCACGGCCAGCGGCAGTCGCTGGTTCCCTGGGTGCACGTCGAGATCCTCCTCTGGCGCTCCTTCGAGGCCCGGTACCGCGATCCCCGAAAGATGCTCGAGGATGCGGATCGTGCGGTGTACGTGGCGGATCGCATCGAGAAGACCCCCTACGGACCCGGTTTTCTCTCGGACCTGCGGGTCCGGTGCTGGACCGAGCTCGCCAACGCCTACCGGGTGAATGAGAGCTACCGCTATGCGGAGGCCGCCATTCGGCAGGCGCGAGAGCTCCTGGACCAGGAGACCGGTGATCTCGCGTTACGGGCTCGACTCGACGTTGTCGAAGCGGCCCTTCGAAAAGCGCAACGGCACTTCGTGGCTTCATGTGAGTTGCTCGACGAAGCCTTCGGGACGTATCGCAAGCTCGGAGAGCGGCATCTCGCGGGGCGCGCGCTGACCAGCAAGGCCATCGTCCTCGCGCTCGACCACAAGCCGGGTGCGGCGGCCCGCCTGTTTCGGCGTGCGCTGCCTTTTCTGGACGCCTCGCGGGACCCTCAGCTCGTCACCACCACCCGATTCAACCTCCTCGACGCCCTCGTCCGCGCTGACGACCTTCACGGCGCCGTCCACCTGCTGGTGCAGACCAATCTGCGCGAGGATTTCGCGACCGACCCCCTGAACCGTGCGCGCCTGCGCTGGGTGGAGGGCAGTATCCTGGCGAAGCAGAAGCGCTA
>DIHE01000100.1 GCA_002420005.1 Holophagales bacterium UBA5704
AGGCCTGGAATGTCCGGCGTAGTTGAGACCGTGGAGGGCTTCGGGAGGATCCGCGCCAGCAAGCCCATTCGATGCTAGACTCTGCGGCAACGCTGCAAACGCGACATGCAGGAGGTTTCTTGGCGGCACGGGAGATGGTTCGGCCCATCACTCTTCTTCATCTGTCCGATCTTCGCTTCGGATTCGGCCATCCGTGCGGCCGATTGGCTCCTCCGTCGGTCGACGACACGGCGCAGGCCGCGGCCCTGCTTCTGCTGACCGACCTCGGCCGGGTGCAGGACGAGGAGGGCAAGCTCGTCCAGCCCGACCTCGTGGTCCTCAGCGGCGACCTCACCAACGAGGGGCGGCCGTCGGAGTTCCGCGATCTGTTCAGCTTTGTGGACGTCCTGGCGCAGGGCCTGGAGATCCCGCGCAACCGGGTGGTCGTGGTGCCGGGCAACCGCGACGTGAGCCGCGAGGCGTGCGCGGCGTATTTCAGCTCGTGTACGGCCGAAGAGGTCGAGCCCCGCCTCCCCTACTGGCCCAAGTGGCGGTTCTTCTCCCGCTTCTTCAAGGATCTCTATGCCGACCATCCGGAGATCACGTTCACCGAATCCGAGCCCTGGTCGATCTGGGAGCTGCCGGACCTCAAGCTGACCGTGGCCGGGCTCAACTCCACCTATGCCGAGAGCCATCTCGACGGCGACCACTACGGCCTGCTCGGCGACCGCCAGCTCGTCTGGTTCGGCCGCGAGCTGGAGGAGGCGAAGCAGCGCGAGTGGCTGCGCATCGCCGTGCTGCACCACGACCTGCGCGGAGAGCCCACCCGCCAGGAGGAGCGCCTGCGCGACCGCGAGGGACTGCTCGCGGTGCTCGGCGACCGGGTCAATCTCTTCCTGCAGGGCCACACCTGGGACATCCGATCCGATCGGGCGATCACCGGCGGCGGCAGCATCCCGGTGTTCCCCGCCGGAAGCCAGGAGCTGCGCCCCGAGGCGGGGCCGGACCCGGGGACCAACGTCTACCAGGTGCTGCGCATCCACCGCGACCGGATCCACCGGCAGACCCGGGTCTGCCGCGGTGGACGCTCCCCCTGGGCTGCGGAGCCGCGCGGCCAGGAGACGGTGCCGGTGCGTTTCGTCGACACCGGGGCCACCTTCCACGAGATGTCCGACGCCACCCGGCTCGAACAGAAGATGCTCCGCAACATCCTGGGCGAAGGGGAGCCGCGCCATCGCGAGATGGACGTTCAGAACACGGGCACCTTTCTGAACAACGCGCCGGACTTCCTCGCCGAGGTGGAGACGGTGTGCCGGCTGCGCGAGCGCGCCGGAGCCGAGGTGCAGCGCGCCCGCCGCGGCCGGCCGGCGCAGGACATCCTCGAAGTCACCGTACAGGAAGGACCGATCGCCCGCACCTACCCGGTGGGCGCCTACGACCGGCCGGTGGTGTGGGACGACGTGCTGCGCTTCCACGACCAGATCCACGTCCCGTATCGCGAGCGCGACAGCGGCGTCATCTCGCGGCTGATCTACACCGGCGAGCCGGCGGCCGAGGAGATGGTGCAGGAGGCGGCGGCGCGGCGCATCCACCTGATGAGCTTCGCCGCCTTCCAGGAGGTGATGGACTTCGGCCCCCTGCTGGCCCGGCAGCACTCGCGCCTGGCGACCGATCCGGTCTACTTCCCCGAGCACTACGTGCCGCAGCGCATGCGCTACGACGACGCCGGGCGGGAGGTCGAGACCGACGACGCGCTGGCCCAGATGCTCCAGTGGCTGAACGCGCCGGACGGCCGCTTCCTCTTGACCATGGGCGACTTCGGCACCGGCAAGAGCTTCCTGATGCGCCAGCTCTCCCTGCGCCTCGCCGCCGAGGGCCGGTTGATCCCGGTGTTCATCGAGATGCGCAACCTGGAGAAGGGACGCTCGCTCGACCAGCTCCTCGGCCAGCATTTCGCGCAGGAGCAGGTCGACGACTTCTCTCCCGCCCGCTTCCGCTACATGCTGGCCAAGGGGCGGATCGCCCTGCTCTTCGACGGTTTCGACGAGCTGGCCCTGCGGGTCACCTACGACCGCGCCGCGGAGCATTTCGACACCCTGCTCCAGGCCGCCGAGGGCGCCGCCAAGGTGGTGGTGACCAGCCGCAGCCAGCACTTCATCTCGGGCCAGCAGGTGAGGAGCGCGATGGGCGAGGAGGTGGACCGCATTCCGGGCCGCCGCATCTCGACCCTGCTCCCCTTCTCGGAGCAGCAGATCCGCGCCTATCTGGAGTTCCATTGCCGCGGCGACAAGGCGCGGGCGGCGAAGCACTTCCAGCTGCTCCAGGAGGTCAAGCTCCTCGGCCTCGCCCAGACGCCGCGCATGCTGAGCTTCATCGCCGAGCTGCCGGAGGCCGAGCTGGAAAAGGCGCGCAGCGGCAAGGAGGAGATCTCGGCGCCGTGGCTGTACAAGAAGCTGCTCGACCGCTGGCTCGGCCACGAGGTCTGGCGCATCAGCCTGCGCGGCGCCCAGCCGGGGCTGTCGCCGGAGCAACGCTGGGAGGCGGTCACCGAGCTGGCGCTGCGCCTGTGGAGCGAGCACGACCACACGACCGGCCTGCGCGAGCTGACCCGCGATGTGACCCTGGTGCTCGAAGCCCTCTCCAAGCCGCTCACCAAGCTGGAGCAGGAGAGCGCGGCGTTCCAGGTCGGCTCCGGCACGCTCCTGGTGCGCGACGAGCACGGCAATTTCTCGTTCATCCACCAGTCGGTCCTCGAATGGCTGGTGGCCCGCCATTCCGCCGGGCGTCTGCTCGAGGAGCAGCCGCCGGAGGCGCTGGCGGTGCGCGAGGCGTCGGACCTGATGCTGGAGTTCTTCGCCACCCTGGCCGGCAAGGAGAAAGCGGTGCAGTGGGCGCGCCTGGTGATCTCCGGCGACGCGCTCCCCGGGGCCAAGCAGAACGCCGTGCGCCTGCTCCAGCTCCTCGCCGAGGACGTGCGCAAGCAGGTCGACCTCGCAGGGCGCGACCTGCGCGGAAAAGACTTCTCGGGGCAGGATTTCACCGAGGGCGACTTCTCCGGCGCCGACCTGTCCTCCGCCCGGCTGGTCGGGACGGTGCTCACCGGCGCCAAGCTCCGCAAGGCGCACCTGGTCGGCGCCGACCTGACCCGCGCGCAGCTCGACGGTGCCGACCTGTCGGAGGCGAACCTCTCCGGTGCGCGCCTGTTCGGCGCCTCGTTCTCCGGCACCCGGCTGCAGGGCACCATCCTGCGGCGGGCCAAGCTGGTGGGCAGCCGGCTCGCTGCGCGTGCGCTCGACAGTTGCGACGTGTACGGCGCGGCGCTCCAGGCACCCCCGGAGGTGCCGTTCGTCGTCGACGCCTCGTTCCCCCCCGAGGCGGTCGCCTGGTGCCAGCGCCGCGACCAGTGGGAGCTGCTGGCGGTGGGGGCCGGGGTGCTCGTGCAGCTCTGCGACGTGGCGTCGGGCCGCGAGCTGCGGCGGTTCGTGGGCCACACCGACCGGGTGCTCGCGGTCGCCTTCCGCCCGGACGGCCACCTGGTGGCGAGCGCCGCGGCAGACGGCACGGTGCGCTTGTGGGACGTGGTGACCGGCGAGGAGGTGGTCTGCCTGCAAGGCCACACCGGCTCGGTGCGCGGCGTCGCCTTCGCCCCGGACGGCCGGCTTCTCGCCAGCGTCTCGGCGGATGGCTCGGTGCGCCTCTGGGAGACGATGTCGGGCCGCGAGGTGGCGCAGGGATCGCACGGCGTACCGGCGCGCTCGGTGGCGTTTCAACCCGAAGGGGCCGTCCTCGCCACCGGCGCCGACGACGGCGTCGTCCGCCTGTGGAACACCGCCGACCTCCACGAGCTGCGCCAGCTCTCCGGCCATGCCGGGCCGGTGCACGCCCTGGCCTTCCGCGCCGACGGCCGCTATGTGGTCAGCGCCTCGGAGGACCGCACGGTGCGGGTGCGCGACCTGGACGGCCGCGAGATCGTCCAGCTCCCGCATGAAGGGCCGGTGCGCAGCGTCGGCTTCGGGCGCGACGGCCGCACCCTGGTGACCGGCGGCGACGACCGCCTGGTGCGCGTCTGGGACCTGGTCGCCGGCCGCGAGTCGCGCTCGCTCGCCGCCCACGAGGGAGTGGTCGGCGCCGTGGCCTTGAGTGTCGAGGACCGCTTCGTGGCCACCGCGGGCGCCGACCGTACCGTGCGCATCTGGGACCGCCAGACCTGGCAGGAGGTGCGCCGCTTCGCCGGCTACCGCAGCGGGGTGTGGAACGTCTCCTTCTCGCAGGATGGCACCAGCCTGGTCAGCCTGGCGGAGACCGGCGCGATCTTCACCTGGAACCTGCAAGGCGGCCAGGCGTCGTCGCGCCTGCGCGGCCGGGCCGACTGGGGGCGCAGCGCCAGCTTCAGCCCGGACGGCACCCGGCTCGCCGCGGCGCCGGGCGGCGATGCGCTGCGCCTGTGGAACCTGCAGACCGGCCAGGAGGCGCACCGCTACCTCGGCCAGCATGGCCGCGTCTTCTCGATCGCCTTCCGCCGCGACGGCCAGATCCTGGCGAGCGGCCACGCCGACAAGACCATCTGGCTCTGGGAGGTGGAGAGCGGCAAGGAATGGGCGCGCCTGTTCGGCCACCGCGGCGCGGTGTGGAGCCTCGCGTTCAGCAGCGACGGGCAATGGCTCGCCAGCGGCTCCGAAGACCACACCGCCCGCATCTGGCGCCCGACCAAGAAAGGCGAGGAGGTCTGCCGCCTGATCGGCCATCAAGGAACCGTCGGATGCGTCGTCTTCGCGCCCGGCAACCGCTACGTCGCCACCGCCTCGACCGACAAGACGCTGCGCCTGTGGGACGTGACCTCCGGCGCCGAGGTCCGCCACTTCGCCGGCCATCGCGCGCCGGTGGTGGCGGCGGCCTTTGCGCCGAACGGCGGCACCCTTGCCAGCGCCTCAATGGACGGCACCGTGCGCCTGTGGAGCCCGAACGCCGGGCGCGAGCTGCGCTGCCTGCACGGCCACCAGGGCGGTGTCTGGGCGGTCGCCTTCAGCCCCGACGGCCGCTGGCTCGCCAGCGGCGGCGAGGACAACACGGTGCGCCTGTGGGATGCCGACAGCGGCGCACCGCTCGCCGTGCTCGCCCTGCTGCGCGAAGGCTGGGCGGCGCTGCGCCCGAACGGCCGCTACAAGATGGGCGGCAATCCGGCCGGCGGCTTCTGGCATGTGCTCGGCCTCTGCCGTTTCGAGCCGGGCGAGCTCGGCGCCGCGCTGCCGCAGCTCCCGCTGCGCCCCACCGAGCCGCTGTTCGACACCGCAGCGACCCACTCCTGACCGGCCGGCCATGACCGACTTCGCCACCCGTTCTCTCACCCTCCTCCACCTCCCCGGCCTGCGCGCCGGCCGGCCGGGGTCCGGCCCGTCCCCGGAAGACCTCGTCCGCCACTGGCTCGCCGCCACCGCCGGTCACGCCCCGGACCTGGTGATCGCGACCGGCGACCTGTCGGAGAACGGCCGCCCTTCGGAGCTGCGCGAGGCCGCGCGCGCGCTCGATCTGCTGGCGCGCGAGCTGCGCCTCGGGCGCGGACGCATCCTCCTCCTCCCCGGCTCGCGCGACGTGAACCGCGATGCCTGCGCGGCCTACTTCAGCGAATGCGAGGCCGAGGAGCGCACCCCCGAGCCTCCGTGGGCGCCCAAATGGCGCTCGTTCGCCACCGCCTGGCGCGACTTCTACAAGGACGCCGCGGGCGGGCCGCCGGCCGCGGCGTTCACCGAAGAGCAGCCGTGGTCGCTCTTCGAGATCCCCGAGCTGGGGCTCGCCGTGGCCGCTCTCGATTCGACGATCGGCGCAAGCCATCGCCCGGAAGACGCCGGGGGCCTTCTGGGCGCCGCCCAGGTCGAGTGGTTCACCGCGGCCCTGGAGCCGGCCCGGCGCAAGGGCTGGCTGCGCCTGGCCGCGCTCCACCACCGCCGCGACACCTTGCGCGACGCGGCGGCCTTCACCGCGCAGCTCGCTCCCGCGGTCCACCTCGTCCTGGAAGGCGAGGGAGGCGCGGACGCAGCGGCCGGCGCGCGCCTGCTCCACCTGGAGCCCGGCCTCCTGCGCATCCACCACCTGGACGATGGCAGCCTCACCGAAGAGCCGTTCGACGCCTCCGGTGCACCGGCCGCCTTCTTCGGTCCCGGCGGCGAGGAAACGGAAACGGAGCCGCCTCCGCTCCTCCGGCACTCGGAAGGGCCACCCGGGGGCGACGACTTTCTCGCCCGCGTCGAAGCCGCTTGCCGCTTCCGCGAGCGGCCCGGTGCCGAGATCCGCCGGGTGCGCGAAGACCATCCTGGCGGCGGCCTCGCCGGAACCCCGATCGAATACCTGCGCGTCATCGTTCCGGAGGGCGGTGTGGTGCGCATCTACCCGGTGGGCATCCTCGAGCATGGAGCCACCCGGGAGGGCCTGGAGACCTTCCTCGCGCGCGTCGACGCCCGCTATCGCGAAGACGACAGCGGCCTCGTCTCCCGCCTGGTCTATGGTGGCGACCAGCCGGCGCCGGCCGACCTGGTGCGGGAGGCGGCGGAGCGCCGCGTCCATCTGCTCAGCTTCATCGAGCTGCAGGGGCTCGTCGACTTCCGGCCCTTCGTCGAGCGGCAGACGCGGCGGCTCACCGAGAGCCTGCACTACCCACCCGCCGACTACGTACCGGCGCGCCTGGCCTGGAACGGCCCGGCCGGCGAGGAGACGAGCGACGACGCCGCCGGCCGGCTGCTCGAATGGCTCGCCTCGCCGCATGGCCGGTTCGTCCTCATCCTCGGCGACGCGGGCACCGGCAAGACCTTCCTTCTGCATGAGATCGCCCGCCGCCTCGGCGAGCGCGGCGGGCTCATCCCGGTCCTCCTGGAGATGCGGCATCTGGAGAAAGGCCGCACCCTCGACCAGCTCCTCGGCCAGCACCTCGCCGCCTCGGGGATCGAGGAGCTCAGCGTGGCCCGCTTCCGCTACATGCTGGAACAGGGCCGCATCGCGCTCCTCTTCGACGGGTTCGACGAGCTCGCGGCACGAGTCACCTATCCGCGGGCGGTGGAGCACTTCGAGACCCTTCTCCAGGCCGCCAGCGGCGCCGCCAAAGTCGTGGTCACCGGCCGCCGCCAGCACTTCGCCTCGGATCACCAGGTGCGCACCGTGCTCGGCGAAGAGGTGGACCGCCTCGCCGGGCGCCGGGTGGCGGTGCTCGCACCGTTCGACAACGGGCGCATCCGCGAGCTGCTCCTGCGCCGCGCCGGCGGCGACGCCGGACAGGCCGAGGCCCGCCTCGCCGTCCTCGAAAGCACCGCCGGGCTGCTTGGCCTGTCGCGCAATCCGCGCATGCTCACCTTCATCTCCGCCCTCTCCGAGGAGAGGCTGCAGCGCGCCCGTTCTCCGCAGGGGGACGTCACCGCCGCCGCGGTCTACCGCGTGCTCATCGAGCGCTGGCTGGAGGCGGAGATCGATCGCGCGCGCCCCGAGGGCTCCGGCGACCTGCCGCTGCTCTCGCTGGGCGACCGGCTGGAGGCGCTGACCCGCCTCGCCTTGCGCCTCTGGCGCACCGGCGCCCCCTCCCTGAGCCTCGCCGAGCTCACCGAAGAGGTGGGCCGCACCATCGCCTCGCTGCGCCGCGCGCCGATCGATCCCGCGGCGGCGGTCTTCCAGGTGGGCTCCGGCACGCTGCTGGTGCGCGACGCCGACGGCGCGTTCTCGTTCCTCCACCCCTCGCTTCTGGAGTGGCTGGTCGCCTGGCGGGTGAGTGCCGAGCTGACCGTCGGCCACGAGCCCGCGGGGCTCGCCGGGCGCGAGATGTCTCCCCTCACCGCCGATTTCCTGCTCACCCTCGCCGGGCGTGACCGAACCGTGGCCTGGGCGCGTACGATCTTGCGCGGAGACCAGGCCGCGAGCAGCGACGGCGCCAAGGCGAGCGCCCTGGTGTTGCTGCGCCGGGCCGGCGTCGAGTCCCTCGAACCGGTCGCCCTCGCCGGGCGCGACCTGCGCGGCCAGGACCTCTCCGGGCGCGACCTGGCGGGCGCCGATCTCTCCGGCGCCGACCTCTCCGCCGCCCTGCTCGTGGGGGCCGTTCTCACCGGCGCCCGCCTGCATGGCACCCGCCTCGCGGGAACCGACCTGACAGGTGCCCACCTCGGCGGCGCCGACCTGACCGAGGCCGAGCTGACCGGCGCCCGCCTGAACGGTGCCACGCTCGACGGCGCCCGCCTCTCCACCGCCCGCCTGCGCCGCGCCAAGCTGATCGGCAGCCGGCGGGCCGAAGCCCACCTCGACGGCTGCGACCTCTTCGGCGCCGCGCTTCACGTCTCCTCCGCGATCCCCGGCTCGGTCGCCGTCGCGCTGCCGTCCGCGGCCGTCGCCTGGAGCCCCGGGCCGCACGCCGACCTGCTCGCCACCGCCGACGGCCGCCTGGTGCGGATCTGGGAGGCCGCGACGCTGAAAGAGCTGCGCCGCTTCGCCGGCCACGAGGCCCCGGTGCGCGGTCTCGCCTGGAGCCCCGACGGACGCTGGCTCGCCAGCGCGTCCGAGGACCGCACCGTCCGCCTCTGGGAGGTGGAGACCGGCCGCGAGCTGACCCGCCTCTGGGGGCATGGCAGCTGGGTCACCAGCGTCGCCTTCCAGCCGCGCGGCAGCCTCCTCGCCAGCGGCTCCTACGACCGCACCGCCCGCCTGTGGGACCTGGAGACCGGCAAAGAGGTGCGCCGGCTGCCCGGGCACTGGGTGCTCTGCGTCGCCTTCCACCCCTCCGGCCGCCACCTGGCGACCGGCGGCGGCGACCGCCTCGTCCACCTCTGGGACGTGGTCACCGGTGCCGAGCGCTCCCGCTTCGACGCGCACACCGACTACGTACGCAGCGTCGCCTTCGGCCTGCGCGGCACCGTGGTGGCGAGCGCCTCCGACGACCGGACGGTACGCCTCTGGGACTCCGCCACCACCCGCGAGCTGTTCCGCCTGGAGCACCAGGACCCGGTGCTCGCCGTCGCCTTCGACGCGGACGGCGAGGTGCTCGCCACCGCCTCCGAAGACCGCACCGTCCGCCTGTGGAACGCGGTCACCGGCCGCGAAGAGCGCCGCTTCCTCGGCCACACCCGGGCTGTGCAGGGCGTCGCCGTACAGCCCGGCGGCGAGCTGGTGGCGAGCGGCTCCCTGGACGGCTCCATCCGCCTGTGGAGCGCGGCGAGCGGCCAGGAGACCCGCCGGTCGCCGCAGCCTGCGCAGACGGTGGCCGGGCTCGCCTTCAGCCCCGGCACCGGTGCGCCGATCCTCTGCTCGGGAGCGCACGACGGCTCCGTCCGCCTGTGGAATGTAGACACGTTGCGCGAAGAGCACCGCTTCCCCGGCGAGCGCGACCGCATCTGGAGCGTCGCCGTGGCACCGCGCGGCGACACCCTGGCGGTCGCCACCGTCGACGGAGCCGTCCACCTCTGGGACCTCGCCACCCGCGACGGCAACCGGCACATCGGCGGCCTGGCCGGAGGCGCCTTCTGCGTCGCCTTCTCGCCGGACGGCACCCTCCTCGCGACCGGCGCCGCGGATCGCACGGTGAGCCTGTGGAATCCGGCCACCGCCCGCCTGCGCCGCCGTCTCTCCGGCTTCTCCGGAGCCGTGCGCGGCGTCGCCTTCTCCCCCGACGGCACGCTCCTCGCCGCGGCCACCCCCGACCCGGTCCTGCAACTCTGGGATCCCCGCACCGGCCTGCCGGTCGGCGAGCTGCGAGGCCACGAAAGCAACCTCTTCGCCGTCGCCTTCTCCCCTGGCGGAACCCTCCTCGCCGCGGGCTCGAACGACCACACCGTCCGCCTCTGGGACCTCGCGAGCCGCGAGGAGGCCTATCGCCTGAAAGGCCACCAGGACGCCGTCTGGTGCCTCGCCTGGAGCCGGCGCGACAACCTCCTCGCCTCCGGCTCGCTGGACGGCACCGTACGCATCTGGGACCTCACCTTCGGCATCGAGAAGCTCTGCCTGACCGGCCACCTCCACCGCGTCCTCGCCCTCGCTTGGAGCCCGGACGGCAAGCTCCTCGCAAGCGGCTCCTCGGACAACACCATCCGCCTCTGGGACACGGCCACCGGCGCCTGCCGGGCGACCCTCGGCCTCCTGCCGGAAGGCTGGGTCGCCTTCGAGCCCGACGGCGGCTACCGGCAGGGAGGCCTGGTCGGAGGCGGCTTCTGGCACACCCTCGGCCTCTGCCGCTTCGAAGCCGGAGAGCTCGACCCCTACGCGCCGGGGCTCAGGCGGGAATGACCGGCACGGAGGCGCCGCCCCCGAGGGTCACCGTCGCCAGCTTCTTCCACAGCGCCGCGAGGCCGTTGAGGAGCAACAGCGAGACGTAGGTGAGGAGAAGGCCGATCAGGAAGCACAGCCCGGCCTCCGCCGGCGAGTCCACCCACCAGAGCATCACGCCGTCCCACTCGAGGAAGCTCAGCGGATAGAGGACCGGCACGAGCAGGAACGACATCGACACCGAGATCGTCGTCACCGCCGTGACAAACGAGAAGAGGCCCAGCGGGAACTTGAGGGCCAGGTAGAGCAACCCGGTCCAGGTCACCCGGCTGCGCAGAAAAGCGCCGAGATCGTGCTGGAATCCCTGGCCGCTGCGAAACGGCGTCGGCCCCATCGGCGGCACCTCGGCACCGAGCAGCCCCATCGCCAGCCGGCGCTCCATCGCCGCCAGCCACCAGCCACCCCACAGCGTGAGCAAGAGAACCGGCAGCCCGAGAAGCGTGATGAGCGTCCCCAACCCCAGGGTCAGGCCGATGCTCAGAAACGTAAAGTAGAACAGCCCCAGCGGCATGGCGAGGAGCAAGAAGACGAGGTTCGTATACGAGCGCGCCTGAAACGGCGAGAGAGCGATCTGCACCAGCGGGTCCCGGCGGCCAACCGCCTCCTGGGCGAGAGTCGAAGCGTCCATCATCATCCACCTCCTGGTCCACAGGACGAAGGGGGACGCGGAAAGGTTTCAGAGGGGGGGAGAGAGCGCTGCTTCGAGCACCCGTTCCCCCGCCGGGGGCCGCAGGTTGTACCAGGAGCTCATCACCCGCCCATAGGCTCCGGCGTTGGCGATCAGGAAGACGTCCCCCTCTTCGGAGGGGGCGAGGCGACGGGAACGGCCGAGGATGTCGCCCGTCTCGCAGATCGGGCCGACCACGTGGGCGGTCAGGGTGGCGGGCTGGTCGAGCCGGGTGAGGTTGACGATCGGGTGGTAGGCGCCGTACAGGGCCGGCCGGATCAGGGAGTTCATCCCGGTCTCCAGACCGACGAAGATCACGTCTCCCTTGCTCTTCACCTGGACGACCCGGGCCAGCAGGACGCCCGCCGCGGCGACCAGGAAACGGCCCGGTTCCAGCCACAGCTCCAGGCCCGGATGGCTCTCCTTGAAGTGCCGCAAGGTGGCGTCCACCGCGGCGAGATCGAGCCGGCTCTGGCTTGGACGCTCGGGAACGCCGAGCCCCCCTCCCAGGTCGAGGATGCGGACGCCGGGAAAACGGGTCGCCGCGGCACTCAGAAACTCCGCGGTTTCCGCCCAGGCCTCGGACGTACGGATACCGCTGCCGGTGTGGGCGTGCAGACCCACCACACGGGCTCCACAGGCGGCGGCCAGGCGCGCGGCGTCGTCCAGCTCGTCCGGTGCGATGCCGAACTTGGATTGCGCTCCGGCGGTCCTCACGTGGGGATGGTGCCCGCGGCCGATCCCGGGATCGAGGCGGAGAAAGACCTCGCGGCCGGCGCACAGGTCCGGCCAGGTCCGGAAGGGATGCAGGCTGTCGAGAGTCACCCAGGCGCCCATCTCCCAGGCCCGGGCGTATTCCTCGCGCGGGGCGAAGTTGGGGGTGAAGAGCAACCGCTCCCCGGGCAGGTCCGGGAAATGGGCGCGGAGGTGCTCCAGCTCCGGCAACGAGACGCACTCGAACCCGAGGCCGGCTTGGCGAAAGCGCGCCAGCACACCGGGATGGCAATTCGCCTTGACGGCGTAGAACGAGCGGTCCACCGCCGCCAAGCCGCGCACCGCGGCGGCGGCGGCGTCCAGACTGGCCGCGTCGTAGACATAGAGAGGATGCTCCTGCCGGGCCAGCGCCAGCAGGTCCTCCCTTCGATGACGCCACCACGCGCCGGCGCCGCTGCGCCCCCGCGTCACCCCTTGGCCGCCTGGATCGCCGCGGTCAGCGCCGGGACCACCTCGTGCAGGTCACCGACGATGCCGTACTGGGCCACGCTGAAGATCGGCGCTCCGGGGTCCTTGTTGATCGCCACGATCACCGAGGAACCCTTCATGCCCACCAGGTGCTGGATGGCCCCCGAGATGCCCACGGCGACATAAAGCCGGGGCGCCACGGTCTGCCCGGAGGAACCGATCTGGCGGTCGCGCGGCAGCCAGCCGCCATCGATCACCGGCCGGCTGGCCGCGATCTCGGCGCCCAGAACCTTGGCGAGCTCTTCGAGCGGTCCCATCTTGTCGGCGCCTCCGACTCCCCGGCCGGCGGCGACGATGAAGTCGGCCTTGGTCAGGTCGACCTTCTCGCCCGCGACCTCTTCATAGCCGAGGATCTCGCGATCCGCCCGCAGGCCCGCGGGATCGACCGCGAGCGGCTGGAGCGGCGCTTCGCCTTTGATCACACCGTCCGCCGGGAAGGCTCCCGACTGGACCGAGACGAGGACCGTCCCTTCGCCCTTCACCTTCACCTTCGATTGCAGCTTGCCGCCGAGGATCGGACGGGTCCAGACCAGACCGCCGTCGCCGGCCGCGAATCCGGTCACCTCGGGGAGGAGACCGGATTCGGTCTCCTGGGCGAGCCGGGGCACGAAGTCCACCGACTGATAGGTGTGGGGAAAGATCACGTAGTCCGGCCGGCCCGCGCGGATCGCCGCGGCGAGGACGCCGATGGTCCCGCCCGGCGTGTAGGTGCGGAGCGCCTCATCGTCCGCCACGTGGACCGCCGCCAGATCGGCCTTGGCCACCTCGGCGGCGGCGAGACCGATGCCGGCACCCAGAACGAACGCCTCCGGCTTGCCCCCCCCGAGATGGGCGGCGAGCTTCTGTGCCGCGGCGACGGCTTCCCAGGAGATGCGCGGGAGCTGCCCCTCACGCTGCTGGACAACGACCCAGATCTTGGCCATCAGAGCACCCTCGCTTCCTTCTGCAGCTTCTCCACCAGCGCTGCCACAGCGGTTTTCACGTCTCCTTCCAGCATCTGCGCTCCGGAGCCACTCTCCGGGAAGGCCACCGAGACGACCTCCAGCCGCGAGCCGGCGGCACCCACCGCCGCCGCATCGAGCCCGAGCTCGGCCGGCGTCGGCCGGGAGATCTCCTTCTTCTTGGCGGCCATGATGCCCTTGAGGGAGGCATAGCGAGGATGGTTGATCCCGGCCTGGATCTCCAGCACCGCGGGCAGGGCCACGCGGGAGATCTCATTGACGCCGCTCTCCATCTCCCGGGTCACCTTGGCGGTGCGGTGCCCCGCCTCCACCTCGACGCCCATCACCAGCCAGACGTGCGGCCAGCCGAGATGGCCGGCGATGATCGAGCCGGTGCCGCCGAAGCGCAGGTCGTCCGACTGCGAGCCGGTGAGCACCAGGTCGAACGCTTCGCGCCGGATGGCGGCGGCGAGCGCGCGGCCGGTGGCCAGGGCGTCGCCGCCGAGGAAGGCCGGGTCCGCCAGGTGGACGGCGCGGGCGGCCCCCACGGCGAGAGCCTTCAGAAGTGCATCCTTGACCCGATCCGGCCCGAGGCTGAAGACGACCACCTCTCCACCGGTCGCCTCCGCCCACTTGAGCCCTTCCTCCAGGGCGAAGGTGTCGTTTTCGTTGATGACGAAGGGCAGGTCGTCTTCCTCCAGCCACGTCCCGTCGCGGCTCACCCGCAGCCGGGCTTCGGTGTTGGGGACCTGCTTGATGCAGACCGCTATTCTCATGCGACATCTCTCCTCAGGTCGTAGGACCGCCCGCCGCCCGTGCGGTGAGCAACCGGCGTAGCAGCGGCGGGTCGGGGTTGAACGCCCACAGGCGGTCGTCGAAACGCAGGGTCGGCACGACGCGGCGTCCGCCGCTGCGTTCCAGGACCATCGCCTCCGCCTGCGCGTCCTGGTCGATGTTGACATCTTCGAACGGAGCCTGGGCGTCTTCGAGCACCCGCTTGGCCCGCCGGCAATCCGGGCACCAGGCGGTGCTGTAGACGGTCAGGCGGGCCGTGCCGAGCCCGGAGCCGCCGGCCAGCCGCCCCATCTCCTCCGCGCTCAGCCGCAGACCGAGCACGCGGATTTTACCTCCCGGCTCGGTCAGCACCATCGCCGGCAGATCGGTGGAAGGGGAGAGGCCGAGCCGGATCAGGTCATGGCCCGCGGCCGGATCGGCCTGCAGGTCGAGACGGGTGGCTCTGCAGTCGGCAGGCGGCACGGCCGTCCGGGTCGAATCGTAATAGACGTGGCAGTCCAGATCGTTCATGTGCGTAGATCCCGAGAGCCTCGCGGCTCGTCACGAGAGGCCATGGGAGCCTATCATGGCCTTCCCGGCTACAATCTCCCCTGACCATGGCCTCTTCCTCTCACCGCATCCGCCTGCCGCCCCCCCCTGCGCCGGCCGAGGAGACCGTGTGGCAGCGCTGGCGGCGCAAGCAGCGGACCTGGCTGCTGCGCCGCTTCGACCAGGCCATCCTCCTGCTCTACCGGCTGATCCACCGGCTGGACCGCGCGGCGCCGGGAGAACAACGCTACTTCCGGGTGGCCATCTTCGGCTCCAGCCGCATCCAGGAGCACGACGCCATCTACGGCAGGGTGCGCGAGCTCGCCCGCCGGCTGTCGTTCATGGGCTGTGACATCGTCACCGGCGGCGGGCCGGGCCTGATGCGGGCGGCCAATGAAGGGGCGCGCGCCGGCGCCTACCGCCACCGCACCAAGTCGTTCGGGCTGACCATCCTGCTGCCGATGGAAGAGCAGCCGAATCCGTTCCTCGACGAGGTCGCCCAGCACTCCACCTTCTTCTCCCGCCTCCACCAGTTCATCCGCCTGTCCCACGCCTACATCGTGGTCGACGGCGGCATCGGCACCACCCTGGAAGCCCTGATGGTCTGGCAGCTCCTCCAGGTGCGGATGCTCAACGGCCGGCCGCTCATCTTCGTCGGTCCCATGTGGCGCGGCTTGCGCGCCTTCGTCGAAGAGGAGATCATCCGGCACGGTCTCGCCTCGCCGGGCGATCTCCAGGCCGCGGTCTGGGTCGACACCCTCGACGAGGCCCTCCCCGTCGTGCAGAGCGCGCTCGACGACTTCCTGCGGCGCAACAAGGTGGTCCTCCCGCCACCCGCCGTCGAGATGCCGGAAGGCGGGGCTCCGGCCAGATGACAAACACCCGGGCATGTGCTTTGCTTCCCCCTCGCTGGGAGCGGCCGGTCACGCCGCTTTGGCACGCACGAGTCCGTTCAAGGGAGCGCGCATGGGTCTGATCTCGTTCTTGTTCTTTCAGCTCGGGCCACAGAAGAGCCCGGGCCTGCTCGATTTTTTCTGGCAGTCGGGTCCGATGGCGAAGATCATTCTCGCCACGCTGGTCCTCTTCTCCCTCGGTTCCTGGGCGATCCTCATCGGCAAGGCCGTCCAGCTCGGCCGGGCCGACCGCCAGAGCCAGAAGTTCCTCGAAGCCTTCCACCGCAGCCAGCGTTTCAGCGAGGTCAACGCCACGGCCTCGAAGCTCCAGGCCTCCCCGCTGGTCGGCATCTTCCAGGCCGGCTATGCCGAGATCGACAGCCAGATCAAGAACGCTCCGGAGCCCGAACGGCCCGGCGAGCGCAAGGCCTACCGCATCACCTCGCTCTCTGCGCTGCAACGGACCTTGCAGCGGTCGGCCGGCGTCGAGCTGCAGGGGGTGACGCGCTGGATTCCGTTCCTCGCCACCACGGCCTCGGCGACGCCGTTCATCGGCCTCTTCGGCACCGTTTGGGGCATCATGGTCGCCTTCCGCGACATCGGCCTCTCCGGCTCCACCTCGATCGTCGCGGTCGCCCCGGGCATCGCCGAAGCGCTGATCAACACCGCCGCCGGCCTCGCCGCGGCGATCCCGGCGCTGATCGGCTACAACTACTATGGCCAGCGGGTGCGGCGCCTGCGCATGCGGCTCGACGACTTCGTCCTCGAGTTCCTCAACCTGGCCGAGCGGAACTTCACCTGATGGCGTTCACCCTGGGAAACGGCGGCGACGACGACGATCCGGTGATGGCGGACATCAACGTCACGCCCCTGGTGGACGTGATGCTGGTGCTCCTCATCATCTTCATGATCGCCGCCCCCATGCTCCACCAGGGCATCGAGGTGGCCCTGCCGCGCGTCGATGCGGCTCCGCTGCCCCTGCGCATGGAAGACCCCCTGGTCCTCTCGATCGACCGCGACGGCAAGATCTTCCTGCGCGAGACGCCGGTCGAGATCGAAGACCTGGTCGACCAGGTGAAGGCGCAGACCGCGGCGCGGGGCGACGATTCGGTGTTTCTCAAAGGAGACCGCGAGGTGGGCTACGGGCGCATCATGGAGGTGCTCGACGTGCTCCACCAGGGCGGGATCGTCCACGTCGGCATGGTCACCGAGCCGGCGAAGAAGAAGCGGAGATGAGGTGAGCCAGGAGGTCTACCGGGTTCTCGCCGCCCGCACCCGGCGCGACGCGCGCCGCCCGGAAGCGCTCGCCCTCGGTGCCGCGTTTCTGCTGCACGCCCTGGCGCTCGCCGCCGCCCTGATCCTCCCCACCCTGCAACCGAAGCGCGAGCCGCTCCAGCTCGTCCCCGTGGAGGTCATCCCCGCCCAGGCCCTCGGCGTGCGGCGGCCGGCCCCCCCCAAGCGCCGCGAGGCCGCCGAAGAAAAACCCGCCCCCGCCGAGCCCAAGCCCGAGCCGGTGCCGGACAAGAAACCCGAGACGCCCGAGGTGGCGCCCCGACCGGCGCCGGACGCCCCCGTGCTGCCGCGCAAGGACGCGCCGAAGAAGCCGGAAACCGGCCGGCCGGCGCCGAAGCCGGAACCGGCCGCCCCCACCCAGGCGCCGCCCGGAGTCGCCGCGGGAGAGACCGGCGACCAGCTCGGCCGGCGCGGCGCGGCCACCGGCAGCCCGCTCGGCACCACCGCCTTCGGCTCGCGCATCGGCGTCGACAACCCCGACTTCACCTACGGCTACTACCTCGACCGCCTGCTGTCGCTGATCGATGCACAGTGGCAGCGCCCGAACATGGGAGAGGTCACCGCCCTCCTCCACTTCCAGATCGACCGCAACGGCGCGATCCGCGACCTGCGGGTCATCGAGTCCTCGGGGTACAATTCCTTCGACTTCGCGGCCTTGCGGGCCGTGGAGAGCGCCGCGCCGTTTCCTCCCCTCCCCAGGGGCTTCAAGGGGAGCTCCCTCGGGGTCAACCTGATCGTCAACTGAACCGCCCACCGAGAGGTGCCATGAAATCGAGAGCCTTCCATCTCGCCGCCGCCGCCGCCCTGCTCGGCCTGGGGCTCGCCTTGCCCAGCATCTTCGCGCAGGAACCGCCCGCCGCGGCACCGCAAGAGACGCCGCCCCAGCCCAACGTCACCCTGGTGCTCAATCCGATCGGCCAGAAGCAGGTCAAGCTCGGCATCCCCGCCTTCCGCCGGGGCGCCGGCTTCACGCCGGACGCCGCGGCGGCGGCCGGCGAGCTGGAAAAGGTGGTGCGCGACGACCTGCAGAGCTCGGGCTGGTTCCAGATCAGCGGCCCCGAGGCGTTCCAGGGCTTGGCGCTCACCGGTGACCTGGCCCGCGACCTCGAGGCCTATCGCACCACCGGCGTCGAGACGCTGCTGATCGGCGAGCTGCGCCCCGAGGCGGACAAGGTCGTGTTCGAGGGGCGCCTGTTCGACGTGGCGAGCGGCCAGGCCATCCTCGCCAAGCGCTACCGCGGCGCCCTCGCGGTCGCCCGCCGGGTCGGCCATACCTTTGCGGACGAGGTCATCCTGTTTCTCACCGGCCAGCGCGGCATCTCGCTCACCAGCATCGCCTTCACCAGCGACCGCTCGGGCCAGAAGGAGATCTGGGTGATGGACTACGACGGGCAGAACCCGCGGCGGATCACCGCCCACCGCTCCACCTCCATGTCCCCCTCCTGGGCACCCGACGGCGCCGCGCTCGCCTACACCTCGTTCTTCAACGGCCCGCCCGGGATCTACCTGGCCGAGCTGGCGAGCGGCAAAAAGCGCCCGATCGTCCAGTCCGGCTCGCTCAACACCACCCCGACCTTCGCCCCGGACGGCCAGCGCGTCGCCTTCGCCCGCTCGGTGGACGGCAACGTCGAGGTGTTCACCACCGACCGGAACGGCGCCAACCTGCGGCGCCTCACCCACTCCGGAGCGATCGACACTAACCCGTCCTGGAGCCCGTCCGGCGGCCAGATCGCCTTCACCTCCGGCCGCGCCGGCAACCCGCACATCTATCTGATGGACGAGGAAGGGTCGAACCAGCGCCGCCTCACCTTCGAAGGCGACTACAACGACGGCGCCGCCTGGAACCCGGCGGGCGACCTGATCGCCTACACCAGCCGGCGGGGCGGCCGGTTCCAGATAGCGGTGACCAACGCGGTGACCCTGGGGACCCAGGTGATCACCTCCGGCGCCGGAGAGAACGAATCGCCGACCTTCTCGCCCGACGGCCGCAAAATCGTCTACGTTTCGCGCAAGAGCGGCACGAAGCAGCTGTACGTGGTGGACATCGACGGCCGCAACCCGCGCCAGCTCACCCGCGAGGGGAACAACGACATGCCGGACTGGTCGCGGTTGCTCCCCGAGCGGTGATATCATTCGACCTCGAGATGTGCTGTGTTCGAGCCGTTGACACGCTGTACCGGATTTGAGGAGAGATCAGATATGAACCGCAAGTGGATGGTTTGGATGGTGGCTCCGGTTCTGGTGACCCTGCTGGTCGGTTGCCCCAAGAAAAAGCCGGCGACCCCGGCGCAGGACCTGGACGTCGAGACGACGACCGTGGCCCCGCCGCCCCCCACTCAGGAAGTCGCCCCGCCGCCCCC
>DIHE01000107.1 GCA_002420005.1 Holophagales bacterium UBA5704
AGGGCCTGGAAGGCGGCGAGGAGGGTCATGAACGGCGTGGCGCCCGAGCGCCGGCCGAGCGCCGCGAGCGGCCCGGCGAGGTCGGCCGTGAGCCGCACCGGAGCGTGGCCGCCGCGGAAGCGCAGGACCGCGGGGCGCGGCCGGTCGGTGGGCAGCTCCAGCAGGGCGGGTGCCCCGGCGAGCCGCCGCCGCCAGAAAGCGAGTTGCCGCTCCAGGACCTCGCCGGTCAGCCAGTGGCGCCACCAGGCCGCGACGTCGCCGTAGCCCACCGCCGGCTCTCGCAGCGGAGAGGGCCGGCGCTCGGCGAATGCGCCATAGAGCGCCGACAGCTCGCGCGCCAGCAAGGTCATCGACCAGGCGTCGGCCACGATGTGGTGCAGGGTGAGGAGCAGCCGGTGCTCGCGCGGCGCAAGCGCCACGAGGACGGTGCGCAGCGGCGGGCGGCCCTCCAGGTCGAACGGCCGCCGCGCCTCGTCGCCGGCGAGCCCTTGCGCCGCCTTCTGCCGCGCCCCGTCGGGGAGGCCGGTGAGGTCGACCTGCAGCAGCCCGCCGCCGTCCGCTTCCAGAGGGAGAAAGCGCTGCACCGGCCCCTCCGGCGTCATCGCGAACACGGCGCGCAAGACCGCGTGACGGCGGCGGATCTCCCGCAAGCTCGCAGCGAGGGCGGCGACATCGAGGCCGCCTTCCAGCCGCAGAGCGGACGGAATGTTGTAGAACGGGCTGCCGGGCTCCAGCCGGGCGAGGAACCAGAGGCGTTCCTGGGCGAACGAGGCCGGTGCCTCGTCGCGCCGGGCGAGCGGCAGGATCGCCGGCACCCGCGGCGCCTCCCCGTCCCGGCGCGCCGCCTCGATCCGCACCGCCAGCGCCGCCACCGTCGGCCCTTCGAACAGGGCACGCACCGGCAGCTCCACCTCGCAGATCTCGCGCACCCGCGCCACCACCTGCATGGCGAGCAGGGAATGCCCGCCCAGGTCGAAGAAGCTCTCCTCGATCCCCGGCGGATCTCCGCCCAGGACCTCCGCCCAGAGACCCGCCAGCAGCTCCTCCATGGGCGTGCGGGGCGGCGTGCGGGAGGTCTGCCGGTCGGCGGAGCGGGCCGCGTCTTCCGGGGCGGGGAGCGCCCGGCGGCTCACTTTGCCGTTCGGATCGAGCGGCAGCTCCGGCAGCACCACGAACACCGCCGGCACCATGAAGTCCGGCAGCCGTTCGCGCAGGAAGGCGCGCAGATCGGCCGGCACGGCCTCCGACCCGTCCACCGCCACCAGGTAGGCGACCAGCTGCTTCTCGGCGGCCGGCCGCTCGGCGCGCGCCACCACCACCGCCGCACGGATCTGCGGGTGCTCCGCGAGCGCCGTCTCGATCTCGCCCGGCTCGATGCGGAAGCCGCGCAGCTTGACCTGCTGATCGCGCCGGCCGAGAAACTCGAAGCTCCCGTCCGGCAGATGGCGCGCCAGATCCCCCGTCCGGTAGAGCCGCGCTCCCGGCTCGCCCGCGACGGGATCGGGGATGAACCGCTCCGCGGTCAGCTCCGGCCGGTTCACATACCCGCGGGCGAGCCCGCGGCCCCCGGTGCACAGCTCCCCCACCGAGCCCGCAGGCACCGGCTGGAGGGCGTCGTCGAGCAGCACCGCGGCCGTGCCGGCGATCGGCCGGCCGATCGGCACCGAGCCGGCGAGCTTCTGCGGCCCTTGCAGACGGTGGCAGCAGGTGAACGTGGTGTTCTCGGTGGGGCCGTAGCCGTCGATCAGGGTCAGCTTCGGGAAGCGGGCGAGCACCCGCTCGGCGTGCGGCGGGGAGACCACGTCCCCGCCCGCCAGGAGCTGGCGCACGCCCCCGAAGCTCTCCAGGGCGCCGTCGATCATCTGCCGGAACAGCCCGGCGGTCAGCCAGAGCGAGGTCACGCCCTCGCGCCCGATCGCCTCACCCAGCTCGGCGAGCGCGGGTGTATAGCCCGGGAAGACGACCAGCCGGCCGCCGTTCGCCAGGCATCCCCAGATCTCCAGCGTCGAGACGTCGAACGCGATCGGCGCGAAGCACAGCCAGGTCTCCGTGGCGTCGAGGGTGGCGAAACCGGTCTGGCGGACCAGCCGTGCCACGCCGCGGTGGGGCACCGCCACGCCCTTGGGCCGGCCGGTGGAGCCGGAGGTGTAGAGAGCGTAGGCGAGGTGGTCCGGCCCGGCGCCGCCGGTCTCCTCCCGGCCGTCGCCCAGACCGTCCACCGCGTCTCCGGCTCCGGCCGGATCGCGGTCGAGCACCACCACCGAGCGGCCCTCCAGGGCGGGCAGCGCGGCCAGGTGGCGCTGCAAGGTGAGGAGGACCCGCGCCGCGCTGTCTTCCAGCATGAACGCCAGCCGCTCCCGCGGATAGGCGGGCTCGAGCGGCACGTAGAAGCCGCCCGCCTGGAGGATGCCGAGGAGCGCCACGACGGCCTCCGGCGAGCGGTTGAGGCAGACCCCCACCGCCACCTCGGGCCCGACCCCCAAGGCGCGCAGCCGGCGGGCCAGGCGTCCGGCCTGCGCCCCCAGCTCGCCGTAGGTGAGCGCGGTCCCGCCTCCCGCGGCCACCACCGCCACCGCATCCGGCCGCGCGGCCACCTGTTCCGCGACCAGCGCGTGGACCGTGCGCTCCACCGCCGCGCCGGTCTGTTCGGTGTCGTTCCACTCGCAGAGAAGCTGGTGCCTCTCCGCCGCGGCCAGCAGCGGCAGATCCGCCAGGCGCCGCCCGGGGTCCGCGAGGGCGGCGGTGAGCAGCAGGGCGTAGCGCCCGGCCAGCCGTTCCACGGTGGTGGCGTCGAAGATCTCGCGCGCCCACACCACCGCCATCGACAGACGGTCGCCGGCCTGCAGCACGGTGAACGAGAGATCCACCTTGGCCGTGCCGCTCCAGACCTCTCGCGGCACGACCTCGACCCCCGGCAGCACGAGCGGCGTCTTGCCCGTGGTCTCCAGCGCGAACAGCGTCTGGACCAGCGGTGTCGAGGAGAGATCACGCTCCGGTGCGAGCGTCTCGACCAGCTTGTCGAACGGCATCTCCTGGTGATCGAAGGCGCCCAGGGCCGTCTCGCGGGTGCGGCCGAGGATCTCCTCGAACGTCAGGTCCCCCGCCAGATCGGCGCGCAGCACCAGGGTGTTGACGAACAGGCCGATCAGCCCCTCGGTTTCGCTGCGATCACGGCCGGCGACCGGCGAGCCCACCGCGAGATCGGTACCGCCGGTGGTGCGCCGCAGCAGGGCGAAGAAGCCGGCGAGGAGCACGATGAACGAGCTGGAGCCGCGCGCCGCTGCGGCCTGCCGCACCAGCTCCACCGGCAGATCGGCCGCCACGGTGCGGAGACCGCCGGCCCAGGTGCGCACCGGCGGGCGCGGCCGGTCGGCGGGGAGCGGCGAAACCGCCGGCAACCCGGCGAGGCGGCGGCTCCAGTATCCCAGCAGGCGTTCCAGGAGCTCCCCCTGCAAGCGCCGGCGCTGCCAGGCCGCCACGTCCGCCGCGCCGACCGGCAGCTCCGGCAGGGCCGCGCGCCCGGCGGCGAGCGCCGACAGCTCGGAGAACAGCACGTCCATCGACCAGCCGTCGGCCGCAATATGGTGCAGGGTGAGCAGGAGCAGGCTCTCGCCGAGGGCGAGCGCGACGAGCCGCAGGCGCAGCGGTGCCTCCCGTTCCACCGCGAAGGGTGTCCGCGCCTCGGCGTGGCGCAGCCGCTCGGCCTCGGCCTCCCGCCGCGGCGCCGGCAGGGCGGTGAGGTCGAGGACCGGGAGGAGCGGCTCGTGCGGTGCCGGAGCGATCTTCTGAACCAGCCGGGAGCCCTGGGAGACGAACGTCGTGCGCAGCGTCGCGTGCCGCACCACGAGAGCGTGCCAGCCCCGCGCCAGGCCCGTGCGGTCGAGCGGCCCGCGCAGGAGGAAGGCGCGGGCGATGTTGTAGGCCGGATTGTCCGGTTCGAGCCGGCTCAGAAACCAGATCCGCTCCTGGGCGAACGAGGCCGGGGGAGGCTCGTCTGCGCTCCAGCGGGGGATCCCCGGGCGCGGCGGCGCACCGGAGGCCCGGCGCTTCAGCCTCTCTTCGAGCAGGGCGCGCGCCGCCACCGTCGCCGTCATGGTGCCACCTCCTCGGCCAGGCTCTCCGCCTGCTCCAGAAAGCGCTCCTCCACCGCCGCCGCGAGCCCGGCGAGCGTCGGCCGGTCGAACACCAGGCTGACCGGCAGCTCCACGCCGAGCGCATCGCGCACCCGCGCCAGCATCCGCGCCCCGAGGAGCGAGTGGCCGCCCAGCCGGAAGAAATCGTCGTGCACACCGATCCCTTCGACGCCGAGCAGCCCGGTCCAGATCTCCTGGAGCAGCTCTTCGACCGGCGTGCGCGGCGCGACCGCGCCTTCACCGCCACCCGCCGCCGTGTCCGGCTCGGGCAGGGCCGCCCGGTCCACCTTGCCGTTGGGGGTGAGCGGCAGCTCGGCGAGCACGGCGACCGCGGCGGGGACCATGGGGGCGGGCAGCCGCTCCTCCAGAAAAGTGCGCAGCTCCCCGGCCGTCACCTCTTCGCCGGCCACCGCATACCCGGCGAGCTGCGCCCCCAGCTCTCCCTCGCGGACCACCACCACCGCGCTGCGCACCGCCGGGTGGCCGGCGAGGACCGCCTCGATCTCGCCCAGCTCGATGCGGAAACCGCGGATCTTCACCTGGTGATCGATCCGCCCGAGGAAATCGAGCGCACCGTCCGGGCGCCGGCGCACCAGGTCGCCCGTGGCGTACAGCCGCGCGCCCGGCTCCCGGCCGAAAGGATCGGGCACGAACGCCGCCGCGGTCGGCCCCGGCCGCCGCAGATAGCCGCGGGCGAGCCCGGCCCCTCCGACGTAGAGCTGACCGGGGATCCCCACCGGCACCGGCTGGCCTCGAGGATCGAGCACCCGCGCACACAGATGGGCGAGCGGGCGGCCGATCGACGGCAACGCCGCCTCCCCGGCCCTCACCTCTCCGGCGGTGGCCACCACCGTGCACTCCGTCGGCCCGTAATGGTTCACCAGGCGGAACGGCAACGGCCGCGTGACGGCGTGCAGCCGGTCGCCCCCGGTGAGCACGGCGCGCAGCGCGAGGTCCGGCGGCAAAGGCAGCTCCAGGCACGCCTCGGCGAGCGGTGTGGGCAGGAAGGCCACCGTGATCTTCTCCGCGGCCATCCAGGCGAGCAACGCCTCCGGCGCGGCGCGGATCGCCTCCGGCGGCACGTGCAGGCTGGCCCCGGCCGCGAGCACCGGCCAGATCTCCCACACCGAGGCGTCGAACGCCGGGCTCGCCAGCAGCGTGCAGCGATCCGCAGGCCCGAGACCCGCCGCGCGCAGGTACTCGCCCAGATGCCAGTCGATCAGGTGGAGCAGGCCGCCCTGCGACAGCTCGGTCCCCTTCGGCCGTCCGGTGGACCCCGAGGTGTAGATCACGTAGGCGAGGTTCCCGGGATCCGTCGCCACCGGAGCCGCCGCCTCTCCCTCGCCCAGGTCGGCGAGGAAATCCCCGGTGATCAGCACCGCCACGGCGGCATCGTCCAGAATCCACGCCGTCCTCTCCTCCGGATGCCCCGGATCGAGCGGCAGGTAGGCGCCGCCGGCCGCGAGCACCCCGAGCGCCGCGGCGACCAGCTCCGGCGACCGCTCCAGACGCAGGCCGACCCGCGTCTCCGGCCCGACCCCGAGCCGCTGCAGCCGGTGGGCGATCCGCCCGGCGAGCGCCGCCAGCTCCGCGTACGTCAGGCGCCGGCCGTCCCCGGCCACGGCGAGGGCGTCCGGCGTGCGCCGGGCGCGGTCCAGCACCAGCTCCTGAACGCTCCGTGCGGCGGGCGGCCGAACCTCCCCGCCGCCGCTCCAGCCGGCGATCTGCGCCTCCTCCGCCGCGGTGAGCAGCGGCAGCTCGAACACCCGCCGCGAAGGATCGCCGGCAAACCCCGCGAGCAGGGTGAGGAAGTGCCCGATCATCCGCTGCATGGTCGCGGCCTCGAACAGAGCCGTCGCGGACTCCCACATCAAGGTGATCCGCCCGTCGCGCGGGATGCCGATGGCGTTCAGGTCGAACTTGGCCGAGCCGTTCGACAGCCCTTCGGTCAGCTCGGCGGTGAGGCCCGGGAAGGTGAGCCCGGAGAGCGGCGAGTCATGGAAGCTGAAGCTCGCCTGGAACAGCGGATTGCACCCCGGATCGCGCGGCGGCTGCACCGCCTCGACGACGAGATCGAACGGGATGTCCTGGCGCGCCGCGGTCTCCAGGGCGAGCCGCCAGGAACGCCGCAGCAGCTCGCGCACGGTGGGATCGCCGGACAGGTCGTTGGCCAGCACGACGTTGTCGACGATCATGCCGACGATCGCCTCGGTCTCCTGGCCCCGCCGGTTGGCCACCGCGGAGCCGACGTTGACCTGGTCCTGCCCGGCCTGGCGCGCGAGCAGCGCCGCGAACGTGGCCTGCATCAACGTGTAGAGGCTCACTCCCTCGCGCCGGCACGCGGCGTGGAGGGCGGAGCCGAGAGACGCCGGCAGCTCCAGCCGGTCGACGCGGCCGGCGAAGCTCTGCTTGCGCGAGCGCGGGTGGTCGGTGGGCAGCGTGAGCACCGCGGGCCGGCCGGAGAGGGTCTGCTTCCACCAGGCGATCTGCGCCGCCGCCTCCGGTGTGCGCATCCAGGCGCGCTGCCAGACCGCCCAGTCGGCGAACTGCAACGGCAGCTCGGCGAGCGGCGACGCTTCGCCCCGGCAGCCCGCGGCATAGAGCACCATCAGCTCTTCGAGCAGCCGGTTGAACGACCAGCCGTCGTGCACCAGGTGATGCTCGACGTGCAGCCACACGTGCTCCTCGGGAGCCAGCCGCAGCAGCGTCCAGCGCACCAGCGGCAGGCAGGCCGGATCGAACAGCCGCCGGCATTCGTCCGCGACCGCCTGCGCGGCGGCCCCCTCGCGCGCGGCGGCGGGCAGGCCGGAGAGGTCCACCACGGGCGGCTCCACCTCCCAGGCCGGGTGGAACCGCTGCACCGGCCGGTCGCCGACGGTGGGGAACGTGGTGCGGAAGATCTCGTGCCGGCGCACGATCTCGCCGAGGCTCCACCGCAGCACGGGGACCTGCAGCCGGCCGCGGAAACGGATCATCGCCTGCGCCTGGTAGGAACGGATCTGCGGATCGAGCTCGCGCAGGAACCACACCCGCTCCTGGGCGAACGACAGCGGCAGATCCCCGGTGCGCGGGACCGGCACGAGCGGCAGGGCCGGCGCCGCGCCTCCCCTGCGCTCTTCGAGCTGCGCCGCGAGCGTGGCGAGATCCGGAGCCTCGAACAGATCGCGCGGCGACAGCTCGACCCCCAGCCGGTCGCGCACCCGGGCGACGGTCTGCGCCGCCAGCAGGGAATGCCCGCCGAGGGCGAGGAACGAATCCCCGGGGCCGGCCTGCGCGATCCCCAGGACCTCCTGCCAGACCGCCGCCAGCGCCGCCTCCGCGGCGGTGCGCGGCGGCTCGCTCTCCCCGCCGTCCCGTTCGCCGGGAGCCGGCAGCGCACGGCGGTCCACCTTGCCCTGCGGGGACAGGGGCAGCGTCTCCAGGAAGACGAACCGCGACGGCACCATCGGCTCGGGGAGAGTCTTCAGGAGCCGGCGCCGCAGATCCTCCGCCGCCGGCGGCCCGGCCGCGCCGTCCGCCACCACATAAGCGACGAGCTGCGGCTCCCCGGCCGCTCCCGGACGGGTCACCGCCACCGCCTGGCCGACCCCGGGGCAGCCCCACAGCGCGGCCTCGACCTCGCCGAGCTCGATGCGGAACCCGCGGATCTTGACCTGATGATCGAGACGGCCCACGAAGTCGAGATCCCCGGACGGCAGCTCCCGGGCGAGATCACCGGTGCGATACAGCCGCGTTCCGGGACCCTCGTGCGCCCAGGGATCCGGGACGAACCGCTCGGCCGTCCAGTCCGGACGCCGCAGATAACCCCGCGCCAGGCAGGCACCGGCGACCACGATCTCCCCCGCCTCGCCTGCCGCCACGGGCTCGACGCCAGGATCGACCAGATGCACGTGGACCCCGGCGAGAGGCCGGCCGATCGGCGGGAGATCCTCGCCCGGCCCCCCCGTCTCGACCTCCACCGCGGTGGTGGCGACCGTGCACTCCGTCGGCCCGTACAGGTTGAACAGCCGGAACGGCAGGCGGCGGGCCACCCGGTGGAGGCGGTCCCCGGCGGCGTGCACCACGCGCAGGGCCAGATCCGGCGGCAGCTCCAGCGCAAAGCACGCCTCGGCCAGCGGGGTGGGGAGAAAGCAGACCGTGATCCGCTCCGCGGCGAGCCAGGCGAGAAGATCGGCCGGCGCGGCGATCACCTCGGCCGGTGGGATGTGCAGGCTCGCTCCGGTGGCGAGCGCCGGCCAGGTCTCGAAGACCGCGGCGTCGAAACCCGGGCTGGCGAGCAGCGTCGTCCGGTCGGCCGGCCCGAGCCCATAGGCCTGCACGTGCCAATCCACCAGACCGCGCAGCCCGGCATGGGTCAGCTCGGTCCCCTTCGGTCGCCCCGTGGACCCCGACGTGTAGATGACATAGGCGAGATGCTCCACCGCGAGAGAGGGCGCCGCACCGCCCGCCGCCGGGGCGGAGGCGATCGCCGCGAGGAAGGCGCGGTCGATCGTCAACGGAAGCGCCGCATCCGCGGCGATGAACCGGCGCCGTTCCTCCGGATGCGCCGGATCAAGCGGCAGGTAGGCAGCGCCGGCCTGGAGAACCGCCAGCTCGGCGGCCACCAGATCCGGCGAACGCTCCAGGCAGACACCGACCGTCCGCTCAGGACCGATGCCGAACCCGCGCAGGTGCCGGGAAAGCCGCGCGGCGCGCTCGTGCAGCTCGCGATAGGTGAGACGTTCTTCCGGGGAGGCGACGGCGAGGGCGTCGGGGGTCCGCGCCGCCTGTGTGTCGAACAACTGGTGCACGAAACGTGGAAGCACGAGACCCTCCTTGGATCAATGCAGGTCCGGCGCACGGGCCGGCGGCTGGCCGTCCGTACGGGATTTGTCGGACAACAGCTCACCCAGCAGCGCGTGCAGGCGTTCCCCATGCATCGGTTTTCCGGCGACGTTGCGGTGCATCAGAGAAACCGGGACGGGAGGCTCCTCCTCCCAGACCGCCGCGGCCTCGAACGTCAGGAAGGAATCCCAGGGAGAGCCCGGCCCCAGGCCCAGGGGCTGCAGAGACTCTTTGAAGAGGTCACCCGGCGCGAGGCTCGCCGTCCAGAAATGGGTCGCCCGCGGATCCGGCACGAACGGTGCGGCCTGCCGCGCGTCCTCCACCGTCTCCTCTTCCTTGTAAGGGCCCCAGACGACGTAGACCCGCAGGCGGTCGTCGGCAATCTTGTCGAGTGCGTAGCGTTGCGCCACCCGGGCGCTCACCCGGCAGTACATTCAGCCGGGGGAGAGGAGCATCACCAACCGGACCTTGCCGGCATCGGCATTGAACCGCTCCTTGAGCTCCGCACCGTTCGCCGCGAGAGACAGGACGGGAGGACTGACCCGCACCGGCTCCGCCGCCGCCGGATCGAGGCGCCGCAGCCAGAACTCGACCGTCCGGCCGCGGTCGGAGCAGGTGCCCCGGATCTCAGAGCCGTCCGCCGTCACCGTCCCGGTGAAAGGAAACGTCCCGGAGTCGCGCACCAGCTCCCAGGAGATCGCCGACCCGTCGAGCCGCAGCCCGCCGAGCGGCTCGCCTTCGACCGGCTTGGTGGGAATGTCGATCAAGCCGGCCAGAACGCCGCGGGCGTCCAGGAAGAGATGGAGGCGGAAGTCCACCTCCTGCTCGGCCGCCGTGTAGACGATCGCCCCCTCCCACATCCCTTCGACGGCCACCCGGCCCTCCCCGAGCAGAGGAGACACCGGCCACAAGAACAACACCAGGAGCGCAATCGGAACCCATCTACGGATCATCATGGCGTCCCCCCGGGGAGCAGGATCGCTCCCGCGCCGGCCATCATAGGCGACAAAGATGGTGAAACGCGAGGTCAAATCCTCAACAGGCCGACAGAAAGGATGCTCGCCTTTGCGGAAATGGGCAAAAATCGCCGCGGGGTGCCTTCAGAGCTGACGAACCCCGGCTTCCGCCGTGGCTGTGGGAAGAAAGAGGCGCCGGGGCTGAAGTGGGAACGGCCGAAAGCCAAAAGCCTTGTAGAAGTCCACTGCGCGCGTGTCCTTTGCGTCCACCACGATGGCAAAGACGGCGATCGATCGCCCGGCCTGGAGGATGCGCTGAATGGCATCGGCCAGGAGAATCTCGCCGACGCCCTGCCCGCGCACCCGCTGGTCGCGTGCAAGCCGGCCGATCAAGGCGGCCGGAATGGCGCCATAGCGCGGCAGCTTGTGGGCCAGCTCCTCGGGAAGGTTCTCCACAACGAGTGACAGCGTGCTCAAGCTGTAGAAGCCCACGACGCCCAGGTCCGGCTCCACCGCCACAAACACTCGGGCGACGTTGCACTTTTCGTCCTGGCCGGCGCGCAGCCGGAACCAGGAGTCGAGATCCGTCTGGCCGCAAGAAAAGCCCGCCCGATCGTGCTGTTTGCCGAGCGGCTCGATCACGAAGCCCAAGGCGAGGTCACCCTGAAATCGCGTCGCGATGGCGCCTCAACGCCGCGACCAGCTTCGCGGTCGGCGCGGGCGGATCCATCAGGGCGGCGAGAAACGCCTCCCGATCCGCCCCCTGGAGCACCATCCGCTCATGCTCGTCGAGAACCCGGCGAGCGCCTTCATAGGCGAGATCTCCCGCCGTGAGCCCGGAGACCGCCATCGCACGCTGGATGACCAGCTTGGCCGAAGGAGCGACACGCAGCTCGATGCGATGATTCTTCAGCTCGCGATCGGCGGATGGAAGGCGGTGCGTCGACGTGGCCATGGGCGTTCTCCTCGAATGCAGTGTACGGCAACTCACCGTGCACCTCAAGCCCCCGCCCCCCCGACCCGATCCGCCCCCCTTTTGCGCGGTGGATTCGCGAGATCGAGGCAGCGGCGTAGGGGGTGGTCGCCGGAATGGGCACGACACGACCGGTGAACCTGTAGGGGCAACCCTCGTGGTTGCTCTCGACCTCGCAGGCAGGCACCTGCGGGGCACCCGGCAGAAGGGCCGGCAACATTCACCTGGCACCCGCGCTTGGCAGCGCGGCGGCGTAGGGGCGTATACTTACTCCATGGAAGCCCACGCTCGCACGACCGGCGGCCTTTTCGATCCAGCAGCCGCCCGCAAGCCGACCCGGCTCCGGGTCAACGGTGACCTCTTGGAGAAGGCACGCGATCTCGGCGTCAACCTCGCCGCCCTTCTGGAAGAGGCGATCGCCTTGGAAGTGCAGAAGAGGCAACGGGAGGCCTGGCGGGCGGAGAACCGCGAGGCGATCGAGGCCTACAACGAGCTGGTCGCGCGAGATGGTGTGTTCAGCAGCGGCTTGCGGGGCTTCTGATGGCCCAGTTCACGGTCTATCGGAACAAGAACCCGCAAACGTCCTCGGCCGTCCCCTTCCTGCTTGATGTTCAGAACGACCTCCTGAACGACCTGGAGACCCGAGTGGTCGTGCCACTGCGCCCGACTTCCGCGATGAAGGGTCGGACATTGCGGTCTCTGATGCCCGTTCTCGAGATCGAGGGAGAGCCGTACATCCTGCTCACCCCCCACATGGCCGGTATTCCAAGAGGCGAGCTTGGAGCGGCGGTCACTCAGCTTGAGACACGCCGCTTCGAGATCATCGCCGCCATCGACTTCCTTCTGACCGGTATTTGAACCGCCGGTTCCTGGCCGGCCGCCGTGGTTACGGAGACCGGAGCGGCCGGGCCTTCGGCCCGTTTTTCTGGAGGCCGGCGAGACGCCGGGCGTCGAGGCGCTCGGCCGCCTGCTCGTCACCTGCCCCCAGACCTTCGGCCAGGCGGTCCTCACCACCAACTTCGACCCGCTCGTGGAGGTGGCCATCCGCCGGGCGGGAGGCCGGAGCCACACGAGTTATCTCTCGGACGACGGCAGCGGAGACCCTGCGGCAGGCGCGGCGGGATCTCGCGCGGGAGCAGCTCATCCGCCCAGCCGGCGCGGGGGCGGGCGGGTGGCAGGTGACGGTGCCGCTGTTTGCGCGGTGGATTCGCGAGATCGGGGCGGCGACGTAGGGGGGGCGGTCGCCACCTCCGAGGTTGATCCGTCCGATCCGTCCGATCCGTCGGACGACCGGGGTCATCGCAGCCACGGAAACGGCAGCGGCCGGGCCTTCGGCCCGATCTATTTGAATGCCGGCGAGACGCCAGCGCTCCCAGGGGGTGACGACGGGGGGCCCGTGCCCTTCCGGTGCGGCTTCTACTCCCGGACTCCCCCGTCCAGCACCTTGATCGCCAGGAGCGTCGTATCGTCGGGGAGGCCGGTGGCGCCGGCGAAATCGTGGAGCTTTGCGGCGACCTCGCGGACGATTTCTTCCGCGGAGAGATGGAGGTGCGGATGCAGGAAGGCCTCCAGACGATCCCATCCCGCCACCATCCGGTCGTCGCCCTGGAGCAGCTCGCTCGCTCCGTCCGTGTAGACGAACAGCAGGTCTCCCGGGCGCAGCGGCTCCCGCAACGCGGCGGGTGTCCCCACCTGGAGCGGTCCCAGCAGGCGGAACGTCGAGCCGAGCCGGCGGCTGCCGGGTGCCTCCCCGTCCGCCCCGGGCGTCAGCAGGAACGCGGCCGGATGGCCCGCCCCCACGTATTCGAGCTCGCCCTTCGCGAGATCGATCTGGCCGAGAAACAGGCTGACGTAGCGGCTCTTGTCCAGGCCCCCTTTCGCATGCAGCAGTCCCACCGCGCGGTCCATCGCCAAGAGCGCCTCCTCCAGCGTCGGCCGGCCGCCCTGATGGCTGCGGTGGAGCGCCATGTTGCAGACGCAGGCGAGGAAGCTCGGAAGGAGATCGCCGTGGCCCGAGGAATCGGAGACGTAGAAACGAACCTCTCCGGGCGAACGGCTGAACCATTCGACGAAATCGCCGCTGGGCGTCGATCGTTCGATGGGCAGCGCGGCGACGTCCAAGCGGATGACATGCCCGAGATCCGGGTCCCAGAGCGGCGCCTCCGACGTCTCCACGATGTACGTCCGCAGCAGGCGCGAGATCTCCAGCTCCTTCTTCCGGACGCGGTACATGTGAATGGCGTTGTCCACCAGCCGCTCCACCACCGGCCAGGGATCGAGCGGTTTATAGAGATAAAAATACGCCCCTTGATCCACCGCCCGCAGCACGTCGCGCAGCTCGGTGTGACCGGTGATCCCGATGATCGACAGATGCGGGACCCGGCGCCGCAGCTCGCGGATCAGACGTTCGCCGTCCATCCGGGGCATCGCGATGTCGGTGATCACCAGCTCGATCCGTCCGCCGGCACCGGCGAAGACCTCCAGAGCCTCGACACCGTCCGCGGCCTCCAGGACCTCGTCGCCGAGATCCTCGAAGTGCAGCTTCATGACCCGGCGAAAATCGGCCTCGTCGTCGACGACGAGGATGCAGCGGCGGCTCTCTTCCACGGGATCTCCCTCTCCTCACCCGGCCTCGGCGGGTGCCTGTTTCATCTCGATCTTGAAGCAGGCGCCGCGCGGACCCGGCGCCTCGGCCAGCCCGATCGTGCCCTCGTGCAACGTCAGGATCTCCTGCGAGATCGACAAGCCGAGCCCGGTTCCCTTGCTCGGCCCCTTGGTGGTGAAGAAAGGATCGAACAACGCCGCGCGCCGCGCGGGCGGCACGCCCGGCCCGGTATCGCTCACCAGCAGGACCACGTGCTCCGGCAGAGCCGCCCGCGTGACGATGCGGATCTCCTTCGGCTCGTCCTGCTCCTCCATCGCCTCCTCGGCGTTGACCAGGAGGTTGATCAGCACCTGCTGCAACCGCGTCGGCTCGCCCAGCACCTCGGGCAGCGCGGGATCGAGATCGAGATGGAGGTGGACGTCGCGGTTGCGGAACCGGGTCTCCAGAAATCCCAGCACGTCGTGGACCACGGTATTGAGCGACAAGCGCTCGCGGCGGAATTCCCGCGGCCGGGCGAACTCGCGGAGCTGGCGCACGATCTTCTGGATCCTCTCGCCGTTGCGCTCGATGATCTGCAGATAGGTCTGGCTGCGCTCGGTCAGGGCACCCTGGCGCGCCAAGCCGCTTTCGAGATCGCGCGCGGCGGGCAGGAGGTTGTTGAGCGGATTGTTGATCTCATGGGCGATCCCCGCCACCATCTGGCCGAGGACCATCAAGCGGCCGGACTGGTGGCGCGCCTGCTCCTGCCGGAACAGCCGGGCATTGTGCAGGGCCTGCGCCGCGAGCCCGGCGAACACGCCGACGATGCGCAGGTCGTCCCGGGTGTACTCCCGCCCCGGGCGGTCGTGGTGATCGACGGCCAGGGTGCCGATGCGCCGGTTGCCGACCACCAGCGGGCAATCGATCCAGGAGATGCCGCGCAGGTCCATGTCGGCCAGCCAGGGCTCGACGCTCTTCTCGCCGAAATGGCGGCGGATCTCCTCCTCCGACCAGACCGTGGGCCGGTCCCGGCTGAAGATCTCCTGAATGATCGGCGACGCCGCGAACGGCACCTCATAGCCGGCGAAGCCCTCCGCCGGCAGGCCGAGGGCCACCTTGCCGGCGAGGGTTTTCCGCTTTTCGTCGAACAGGTAGAGCCGCGCGCGGTGATAGCCCAGCTCTCCGGCGCCGGCCACCACCCGCTGCGCCAGCTCCTCCTCGTCGAACGTCTCCTGGAGGCGGAACGCGATGCGGGACAAGGTCTCGAAGCACCGGCCGAGCACCTCGGTGCGGCGGATCGAATTGATCGTCCGGATGCCGTGCAGCAGCTCGTCGTGATTGATCGGCTTGCTGAGATAGGAGAAGGCCCCGGCTTCGAGGACCTTCAGCTTGGTACCCGACGGCAGGTCCTTGCCGGTGAACACCACGACGCGCACCGCCGGGTGGTGCCGCCGGATCGCCTCGGTGACCGCGGTTCCGTTCATCTCGGGCGTCAGCATGAAATCACAGAGGACGACGTCGATCTCCTCGCGTTCCAGCAACGCCAGCGCCTGCGCGCCATGCGCTGCGGTGAGGACTTTGTAATACGGCGATTCGAGCGACACCAGGGAGCGCAGCGATTCGCGCACGTGCTCCTTGTCGTCGACGATCAGAATGCAGGTCGGCAGCTCTTCGGCGATTCTCATGCCAGCACCCGGCGCGGCAGCTCGACCAGAAAGGTGGAACCCGCGTAAAGAAAGCTTTCGTGCAGCCGGAGCCGTCCGCCGATCTGCTGGACGAACGCGCTGGAGACGTAGAGCCCCAGCCCCGTGCCGCGCTTCTTGGTGGTGAAAAAAAGGTCGAAGATCCGGCTCTGGTGCACTGCATGGATGCCGGGCCCGGTGTCCGACACCTCGATGGTGACCGGATGCTCCCGTTCCGGATGGAAATCCGCGCGGACGCGCAGCACGTGGAGCCCGGCGCCTCCCACCTCCATCTGCTCGACGGCATTGATCAGGACGTTGAGCAGCGCCTGGTCGAGCAGCTTCGGCTCCAGGCGCAGGCCGGGGATCCGCTCGTCCATTACCGGCTCGGCGATCACCACGCCTTTGTCGTCGGCCAGCGGTTTGATCAGATCCAGCAGGCGCCGCAGCGTCGCGGCGAGATCGAGCTCCTCGACCTCCGCCGCGCCGGCGAGATTGCGGAACAATTGGACGAGATCGTTCAATTGCCCGGCGATTCCCTGAATCCCCACCGTCGCCCGTTTCACCTCGACCACCTCGCGGGGCGACATGGCGCCGAAGTCCGCGGCGTGCTTCTTCGCCAGCCGCACCTGCACCGCCGAATAACCGTCGAGCGCCTGCACCGCATTCTTGATCTCGTGCAGCAAGCTGTCGGCCAGAAAACCAGTGAGGAGGACCCCCTGGTTCGCCGTCACCACGCTCTCCAGCTTCTCCTCGGCGATCAGGTTGCCGATCAGCGCGGCGGCCACCCGCAGGCGTTCCTCCGTCGCATGGCGGAGCTGATTGGGCCGCTCGCCGAGGAGGAAGAGGCCATATTCGGCTTCGTCGCGGTAACCGAGCGGGCAGCCGGCGAAGGAGCCGGCGGGAACGACCTGGAGGAGGTGCTGGAACTGCTCCTTGCGCTTCGCCACGTCGGGCACGGCGAGAAACTGGCGGCGCCGGATCAGATTACCGACCGGGCTGACGTCCAGGTTCTGCTGCACCTCGCGCGTCAGCTCGGCGAAATCGCCCGCCACCCGCTCGAATTGCGAGCCGGAGCGGATCGCCAGCACGAACGCCCGCGAGGCCCCGGTCTCCTCGCGGAGGCTTTCCACGTAGGTCTCGATCATCCCACGCCGCCCGTTGGGCAGGCCGCGTGCGGCGCGCCAGCCGGCGACGTCGTCCGGCCGGAATTCGAGCCCGCCCAACGCGGCGGAATGCCCCCGGTCGTCGCCGGGGGACGGCCGCCGGTCGATCAAGGCGCTCAAATGCGCCACCAGCCGCAGGGCGCTCGTCGGCTTCTGGAAGAATCCTGCGACGAGGCCTTCGCCGGCGTCGATCACCGCGGCCCACTCCTGCTCGGGGGCGGCGGTCAGCACGAAGACGTAGGGCGGCCGGACACCGCGGCGCAGGTCGCCGATCAACTGGTCCCCCCTGCCGCCGGGAATGTTGAGGTCCAGAATCAGCAGATCGTACGCCGTCTCGCGCAGCCGCACCCGCGCCTCCTCGACCGACCGCGCCACGTCGCGCGCAAAGCCGAGATGCTCGAACACCAGGTCGAGCGATTCCGAAACCCCCTCATTGTCCTCCACGATCAGGATGCGGCGGATGCGCTCGCGCAGCGAATCCGGGATCTCCGGCTCGGGGATCTCCTGGAGCTGATAGTTGAGGCTCAGCTCTTCGAGCACCGGTCCCACCGCCGGATGCGCCCGCAGCGTCATCCGGTCGTCGTCCTTCGCCTCCGCCTGGTCGCGCCGCCGCAGGTACTCCTTGAGGCTCAGGATGGCCTCGGCGTCCTCGAAGCGCAGGATGCAGGCGCGCACCGGGTCCTGGCCGAGCAGGCCGAACCCCTCCTGGCGCAGCGCCAGATCGGGCAGCTCGGAGCGGGGGATGAAGGCCTGCGTCCCGTCGGCCAGGACGACCTTGACCCCTCCTTCCTTCTGGGTGACGAACTCGACCTGGCCGAGCACGACGTCGCCGACCTTGTGACGTTTGCGGAAGTCGATGTAGGGATCGGGCAGAGAGAGCCGGCGGCTGAGCAGCAGCTCACCGTCACGGTGGCCGGTCACCCGTGCCCGGAGGGTCTCCCCGACCGGCGCAACCTGCGCCAGATCCACCCCGCGGCGCGCCCAGCTCCACTCCCGCGGCCGGATGAACCCGGAGGCCCCCGGATCGTCGGCCAGCTCCACGAACACCCCGAAAGGCTCGACCCGGCGGACGACGCACTGCACCTCGGTGCCTTCCGGATGAACCGGACGCTCGCGGGACGTCATGGGCGGCTCGAAGCCATCCCCGGCCAACCCGGAAGCTTCCGGCGAGAACGTCGATGGGGAGCTTTCACACCAGCAGCTTAACGAAGCCGGGTGCGTGTGTCCAGGAGCACAAGATGGCGTGTTCAGCAGCGCCCGACAAACTGCGCCAACGCCCGACGCGGGCAAACAAGGACCTGTCTTTTGTCGCCAACCGCGATCCTCCTTCGCTGGGAGACGATTCTTCGCGTCACTCCGCCGCGAAGTCGAACCGCACAGTCATGGAGTTGGAAGCGCAGGCACTGAGATATAAGTCCCAGACACTGCGTTTCAAGTTCTCGACCATGGAGATCGCAAGCACCATCACAAAGCTCGAAACAGTGGGGCTGAGAGCTTCAGATCTACGCCTGAACATCAGATACACAGGTATCAAGGTAGGAGACACAGCGGCTGTGCAGCGAGCGCAGCACCTGCGCTTCACAGTTCTGTGCCTGGGAACCGGTGCGGCCCGGCCGCCCACCGCTAAAAACTGCGCGGTTCCGCCGGCGTTCTTCAAGTATCGCCCCGAGGCGCGGCTCCGCCCTTCCTCACTCGAACCAGCCGCTCACGTCCACGGTCAGATGCACCGAGCCGTTCCCCGCGACGAGGGGCGTCACGGCGAAGGTGCCGGTGCCGTCGAAGGCCAGGGGGATGATCGCGTTGTTCGAGCGCAGCTGCCCGGCGGCGAAAGTGAGCGTGCTGGTCGTCTCCGGCCCGCTGTCTCCGGCATGGAACGTCAGGTAGCCGGCCCCCGACGGTTGGATCACCGTGACGTTGGCGGCGACCGCGCGCGCCGTCGCCGGGATGCTGCAGAGGTCGTGGGCCGGGAGCACGCTCCTCCCACCCGAGACCAGGGCCGGCCCCTTCCGGGTGTCGATGAGCCGGCAGGGGGACACGGTGTAGAAGTCGCGGCCGGGGAGGAGGTTGGCGTCGAGGAAGGCGTCCTTGGTCCCGTCGCGATCGCCGGGGACGAGATCCGGCGACAGGCTGGCGAAGGTGCTCCAGGCGCCGTCGGCGCTGAGCCGCGGACCCTCCAGCGTGGCGTCGGAGAGCGCTTTCCCGGTGGTGACGGCGGAGGCGGGGACGTGTGAGATCAGAGAGGTTGTGCCCGCCTCGCGGTCGAACCGGAAGAAGTCCGGCGATCCGATCGAATCCACCTGGCCGGGGACCAGATCGTGCGCCTCGCTCCCATAGGCGACGAAGCGGCCGTCTCCGCTGAGCGCCGGCTGGCTGGTGGTGAGCGAGCCCGCCCATGCGCTCACCTGGGAGACGGTCCCGGAAATCCGGTCGAAGAGGAAGATCCCGGGGTGGCCTCCCGCCTGGCCCGGAACCAGGTCGGTGGCGGTGCTCGCGAAGACCACCCAACGGCCGTCGGCGCTCAGCACCTGCGGGTTGTCGGAGGTGCCCAGGCTCGAGGGACCGTTGCCGGGCGTGGTGGGTGAGGCGAGGGAGCGGCTCACCAGCCGGGTCGTGGCGAGGACCCGGTCCCAGAGGTAGACGTTGGAGCCGCCGGTGAACACCACCTGGCGGCCGTCGGCGCTGATCGCCAAGGGGGCGGCGCCCGTGGTGGCCACGGAGGTCACCGAGCCGGTGGCCCGGTCGTACAGAAAGACGCCGCCGGCCTGCCCGGTCACCAGGTCCGACGCCGTGCTCCGGAAGGCGACGTATCGTCCATCGGCGCTGATCGACGGAGCATGGGAAAAGCCGTTGCCCGGCTGCACCGGCGACGAGCCGGCGTGGCTGACCAGGACGTTCGTTCCGGTGGTCCGGTCGAAGAGGTAGACGTTTTCATCGACGGTGGTCCCCTGCCCGGCGACCAGGTCGGTGCCGAGGTGCGAGTAGGCCACCCAGCGGCCGTCGCCGCTGACGGCCGCCGGTTTGTAGGCCCACCCGGCGGCCGGCGTCCCGGGAAGCCCGGCGGCATGGCTGACCAGGGTGGTCTCCGCCGTCCCGAGCGCCGTCAGGAAGAGCTGGCTGGTGGGCAGGAGGGTGAGACGCGGCCCCTGGCCGGGCACCAGATCGGTCGCATCGCTCAGGAACACCGCGACCCGGCCAACGGCGCTCAACACCGGCTCGAACGAGGCGCGATTGCCGGCGGTCGCGGGCAGGCCGCTCCGGTGGCTCATCAAGGTCATCGTGGTTGTGACCCGGTCGTAGAGGAAGACGTCGGTGGCGTCGTTGCCGTCGGCAAGCCCCGGCACCGGGAGATGCGGCGCCCGGCTGGTGAAGACGGCCCGGCGCCCGTCGTTGCTCGGCATCGCGCGAGTCCATTGGTCGAGATGGCTGCTGCCCGCCGACGCCGAGACCGCTCCGCCGCGGGTGGTGACCAGGGTGTGCGATCCGGCCGCCCGCTGGTAGAGGAAGACGTCGGCCAGCGTGTTGTGGTCCTCGCCGCCGGCCACCAGTCCCGGCGACCGGCTGGCCAGGGCGATCCAGCTCCCCGTGGCGTCGATCCGCAGGTCCGTGGCGGAATTGCCCGCCGTGTCCGTCGTGGAGCCGGGCTCGTGCGTCACCAGGGAGAGGGCGCCGGACACCCGCGACCAGAGAAAGGCGTCCCACGTCAAAACGTCATCGGCCTGCCCCGCCACCAGGGCGGGATCTTCGCTCAGGAAACCGACCCAGGCGCCGTCGGCCGAGATGCGGGGTGGCTGGACTTCCGTGAAAGAGCTCGCGGCCCTCTGGCTCAGCAGGGTGTTCACGCCCGTGACCTGGTCGTAGAAAAAGACGTCCCGGTTGAAATCCTCCGCCTGGGGCCCCAGATCGCCGGCACTGCTCAGGTAGGCGACGAAGCGGCCGTCGGCACTCAGGACGGGATCGCGGGAACCGGCATTGCCGGTCTGGGCGGCCGAGCCCAGGGCGTGGCTGACCAGGGTGTTGGTGCCGGAGGCGGCGTCGTAGAGAAAGACGTCGCCTCCCACCACGCCGTTGACGTCGATCTGGCCGGCCTGGAGGTTCGCGGCGAAGCTCTGGTACGCGATCCGGCTGCCGTCGGCACTGATCTGCGGCACGAACGAGCTGGAGCCGGCGGTGGTGGCCGCCGCGCCGGAGGCATGACTCACCAGAACGCTCCCACCGGTCCCCCGGTTGTACAGGAAGACGTCCTCCCCGCCATTGCCTTCGACCTGTCCGGGAACCAGGTTCGCGGCGCTGCTCACGAAGACCAGGAGGTTCCCGGCGGCGCTCAGACCGGGCGCCGATGCGCCGCCGGCCGCGGTCGTCGCGGAGCCCGCGGTGTGCGAGACCAGGGTGTTGAGGCCGGTCGCGCGGTCGTAGAGGAAGACATCGGTCGTGGAGGCGCCGTCGCTCTGCCCCGCCACGAGGTCCGGTGCGTTGCTCAGAAAGGCGATCCAGGCGCCGTCGGCGTTGATCGCGAGCTGCCCACGGCCATCCTGCGCGGCCGTCGCCGGAAGCCCCGGACGATGGCTGACCAGGACGGTCGCCTCGGTGACCCGGTCCCACAGGAAGACGTCGGGGGTGAGCACGCCGTCCACCTGGCCGGCGACGAGATCGGTCGCCTGGCTCAGGAAAACCACCCGGCGGCCGTCGGCGCTCACGGCCGCGCTCAGAGCGGCACCATTCCCGGCGGTCGTCGAAGCGCCCGCCGCATGGCTGACCAGGACCGTCGTTCCGGCGAGCCGGTCGTAGAGGAAGACGTCCTTGGCCGCATTGCCGTCGACCACCCCGGCCAGGAGGTTGTCCGCATCGCTCAAGAAGACGACGTACCGGCCGTCGTCGCTCAACCCTGCGATCTCGCCCGCCCCTCCGGCGCTGTCCGACGGGCGGGCCGGGTCGGCCTTGGAAAGAAGGGCGATGGGGCCGGCCGCCAGGGGGGCGGCGGCGAGGAGGAGCAGCAGAAGAGCTGCGGCACAGCGGCGCATGGGATCTCCTTCAGTCTCGGGATTCCGCAATTGTACCGCGCCCGGGGCGGCCTCACCATCCCTCCGTGCCCGGCTCCCCTTTGAACGGCCCGACGACGTCGCGGGTGATCCACCCGCCGTAGAACCCCCCGGGCTGGGGGACCACCACCTCCCCATCGACCAGGCACCGGTCGACGCGCTGTGGGTAGAAGGCGATCCAGCCCATCATCTCCTCATAAATACGGCTCGGCAGCGGGAAGTACCAGGCGGCCGAGGCGGCGCGGCGGTCGCCCACCTCGATGTCGTAGTAGCGGGCCAGCCCCTTCCACTCGCACCAGCTCCCGTCCTCGTTCTCGTGCAGGAGGTCGCGGCGGACGTCCTCGGGAGGGAAGTAGTACACCGGGGGATGGCTGGTCTCCAGGACCCGCATGGCGCGGACGGTGTCCGCGATCACCACACCGTTGAAGATCACCTGGAGATGGCGGGAGGTCGCCTCGACGCGCGGCGGGCGCGGGTAGTCCCAGACGGACTCCTGCCCGGGCGCGGGAACGATCGGTTGGATGGCGGCGAGCAGGGTCGGCATGGGTAGATCCTTACACGTTCTCCGGCGGTTTGGCGCCGGGGCGAGCGTCAAGTCTCGCCCTTCGCTTGCGGCGGAGGTCGAAGCGGATAAACTCTTCACCGACGTCCGGTGTCCCAACAGACGGAGAGATCGCCATGCAAGCCGGCCAACGCATCCGAGACTACGTTCTCGTCGAGAAAGTCGGACAGGGGGGGATGGGCGAGGTCTGGAGCGCCTTCCACGAGATCCTGGAGCGCCAGGTGGCGATCAAGGCCCTCGCGTCGCACATCTCCGAAGACCCCTCGCTCCGCAAGCGCTTCCTCCAGGAGGCCCGCTCGCAGGCCAAGATCCAGCATCCGCGCGTCCTGAGTGTCATGGACGCCTTCCAGGAAGGCGGCGTCGATTACCTGGTGATGCCGCTGGTGGTCGGCCATTCGCTGGCGGACCGCCTGGCCGAGGCCCGTGGCCCCCTGCCGCTCGGCGAGGCGCTGCGGCTCGCCGGCGACGTCCTCGACGCGCTCGACGCCGCGCACCGGAACGGGATCATCCACCGCGACGTCAAGCCGTCGAACATCCTGATCGACAAGGACGGGCGGGCCAACCTCACCGACTTCGGCATCGCCCTGCTCGCCGGGCAGGACCGCATGACGCGCACCGGGATCTCCCTGGGCACGCCGTACTACATGAGCCCGGAGCAGATCCAGGCCCCCCAGGGTCTCGACCAGCGCTGCGACGTCTACAGCGCCGCCTGCGTGATCTACGAGATGCTCGCCGGACGGCCGCCGTTCATCGGCGAGGGCAAGGGAGACACCAACTTCGTGGTCCTGGAGGCGCATCTCCAGAAACTGCCGGAGCCCATCCGGCGCTGGAATCCCTCCGTCTCCGCCGACCTCGACGTGGCGGTCCTGCGCGGTCTCGCCAAGGAGCCGTATCAGCGCTACCCCGGGTGTGCCGACTTCCGCCAGGCCCTGGCCGCCGCCACGGCCACGCCGGAGCCGATCCGGATGCCGCCCACCCTGCCGCCGCCTCCGGTGGCGCCCGGCCCGACGTTCACCACCAAACCGGCCCCCTACCTGGTGCCTCCTCCACCTCCCGCCCCGGTCCACGCGGCGGTGGCCGCGGTCCCCCCGCCGATCCCCGCCCCCTACCCCCAGGCCCCGGTGCCGGCGATCGCCCCCGCCGCCCCCAAGAAGTCGCGCGGCGGCTTCTTCCTGGGCATCGGCTGCGGCGCCGTGATCGCCGTCCTCGGGCTCTACAGCCTCGGCACCTGGCTCTCCGAGAAAGACGCGGCGGACACCCCCAACACGGCGGAGACCCCCGGCGCGGCCGAAACCTCGACCGGCGAGACGACCACGCCACCACAGGAGACGGTGCCGGTCACCGAATCCGCCGACGGAGTCGCCGGCACATTCGTGAAGACCTGGGTCGATCACAACATCCAGGACGACGGGCGCAGCGGCATGCTCATCCATGCCCACTTCGTCATCGAAGGAGCCCGCCAGGACAGTTGCCAGGCCACCGCCTACTTCCACTACGAAAACGGCGAGATCCTGAAGAATTTCGACGACGACTTCGGCACCCCCAACGGCCAGGTCGCCGTGTGGGACAACTTCACCCCCGAGTACGACTCGACCGAATTCGAGGACTTCAAGCTGTTCATCCCCTACGACGAGCTGCACATGGCCGTCGGCCACCACGAGCTGAAATTCAATCTCCAGCTCCACCACCTGCCGAGTGGCACGATGGTCGTGGAATCGCCGTTCGAGTCGTTCACGCTGGATCAGAAGTGAAGTGACACTTCGATTGTCATGATTGCGGTACGAGGCGGGAGGGGCTTGCAACCGGCGCCCCGTCGCTTCTAAAATGGCGAACCATCGGATCGAGCTCAATCTCTCGCCAGCGTGGGAGAGCCGGGGGAGCCATGGAAGAGCACCGCCCTGTCGTGCTGCGTGTCGGCGCCAAGGCCGACCGCGGCCTCGTGCGGGAAGAAAACCAGGATCGGATCAGCCGTCTCCACTCCCCTCTCGGGGACGTCTTCATCGTCGCGGACGGCATGGGCGGCCACGAAGGCGGGGCCACCGCCGCCCAGATGGTGATCGACGGCCTCGGCGAGGAACTGGGCGGGCTCGATCCGGGGACGTCCCCGGAAGCGGCCTTGCAGGAGGCCGCCACGCGCACCAATGCGCGCATCTACGGGCTCGCCCAGGGCACGGACCCGCGTCTGACCAAGATGGGGGCGACCTGCGTACTGGCCTTGATCTCCGGCCACCGCGTCTGGATCGCCCATGCCGGCGACAGCCGGGCCTATCTGTGGCGCGGCGGCCGGCTGACACGGCTGACCCGCGATCACACGCGCGTCCAGGCCATGATCGACCGCCAGATCCTCAGCGAAGACGAGGCCCGCGATCATCCGGACTCCAGTGTGATCACCCGCGCCTTCGGCCAGAAACCGGAGGTCGAGCTGGAGATCGCCCCGCCCCGGGATCTCTGCGACGGCGACCGCCTGCTCCTCTGTTCCGATGGTCTGTCCGGCTATGTCGGCGACGCCGCCCTCGCCGAGGTCCTGGCTTCAGGCGGCGATGCCCAGGCGGCCGCCGATGCCTTGATCGCTCTGGCGCTTCGCGCCGGAGGAGAGGACAACGTCAGCGTGCAGCTGATCGCGGTACAGGGCGGCCCTGCACCGGCCGCGATGCCCCCGCTCGCCGACGAAGCGTCAGCTCCTGCAGCGCGCCGCGGTCTGCCCGGTTTCCTGCTCGTCCTTCCCTTGATTCTGGTGGGCTTCCTGGCCGGCACGCTCCTCCCCTGGCGCGAGTGGATCCCCGGTCACCAGCCTGCCGAGACCCTTGCGGAGCCGGAGGTGCCCACCGAGCCCTCCACTTCCGGCCCGGCGGACGCAACCGACCCGGCAGCCGAATCGGTCACCCTGGAGACAGAGCCGGCTCCGGGAATCGCCGAGGAGATCCTGGAGCCTCTGAAGGAAGACCCCAAGGAAGTTCCTGAAGAGACTCCTGTGACGAAGCCGCCCGGCCAGGAGCCTGCTCGTGTCGAGCTGCCGAAGAAGACTCCCGAAATCGTCCTCCTGGCGAAAGAAGACAAGCTCAAAGCGCGGCTCAGCCCGCTTGGGCAGGTGACGCTGGAAGCACCGATCGAGCCGTTTAAGGAGGGGGCTGTCTACTTCCGCACCGGATATGGTGCTGCCGCGGACAAGATTGTCAAAGCTCTCCAGGCCAAAGGCGAAGAAAACTACGCCAAGAAACCCTGGCCTTCAGGGAACAGCTTCTTCCCGACAGCCGCCGTGGCCGTCGCCGCCCGTGGGCCACGCGGCCCCGCGGGTGGCGCGGCGCCCACGCCACCCGCTCCTCCTGCAACCGAGGTATCTCCCGCGCCGAAGGCGGCCGTGTTGAGCCCATCAGGCGTAGAGCTCGCCGAACCCGAAAGGGCGGCTCTCCAGGCCTTCCTCGGAAAGGTGCCGGACCCCGAGCCTCTCGAAGGAAAACTGCTTGAGCATCTGACGCCGGGCACCGTCTACTGGCGCCACGACTTTGCCAAGCAAGGCGAGGAGTTGGCGGGAAAGCTCGGCTATCAAAATCAGACCTGGCCTTTCGAGATCGCAACGGAACAAGACGGAGTAAAGCTTCTCGTGGTCTTGCGGCCGCAGAACTGATTCCACCGCGTGCCACATGCATTCTCTTTGAGGGCGATGAGCATGGATGAAACCCACGTGAGCGACAGCTCGAAGCGCCGGATCGGAAACTGGGTCCTTGAACGCCAGCTCGACAAAGGCGGAATGGGTATCGTTTTTCTCGCCTTCCACAAAACTCTCCGCATTCCGGCGGCGCTCAAGATCCTCTCTCCGGCGCTCGGCCGTGACCCCAAAGTCCGCGAGCGGTTCGAACGGGAGGCCCAAGCCCAGGCCCAACTGCACCATCCGGGAATCGCCCGGGTGATGGATTTCCTCGAAGACGGTTCCGACCTGTTCATCGTCATCGAATATCTGCCGGGCGGTACCCTGGCCGAAATGCTCGAAAAGAACGAGGGCCCCCTTCCTGTCGCCAAAGCTGTAAGCCTCGCCCGCCAGGCGTTGGTCGCCCTCGACCATGCGAATCGGCGTGGAATCATTCATCGCGACATCAAGCCGTCGAACCTGATGTTCACGGCAGACGGCCAGCTGAAGGTCGTAGATTTCGGGGTCGCCAAGATGCTCGACGGCCGGCAGCTGACCAGCAGCGGGTCTCCCCTGGGCACGCCGGATTACATGAGCCCGGAGCAGATTCGCAGCTCTCAAACACTGGATCACCGCACCGACGTTTACTCGATGGGCGTAGTGCTTTACGAGATGCTCGCTGGAAAGCTTCCCTTTGAGGGAGACTCGCACTTCGACGTCGAGTATGCCCATGTCCACAACCCTCCGACTCCGTTACGGCAACACAATCCGACGGTCCCGGAGAAGCTCGAGCAACTCACGCTGCGGGCGCTGGAAAAGGAGCCGGACAAACGGTTCTCCGGCTGCGGCGAGCTGGCTCGTGCCCTGAGCCCCTTTGAGGAACGGCCTCCGGCCGAGGAGACGCCGGTCGAAGAGGTCAAGCCCTTTGTGGCCCCCGTCTCCCCAAAAACCGACAAACGCTGGAGAACCGCCTTCTTCGCGGCTCTCGTGGCGGTGGCAGTCGGGCTCCTGTGTACAGGCCTTCTGCTGAAGAACCAGAGTCGTGAAATCGCCCGGCAGAAATCTTCTCTGTCAGCAGCGACTCAAGAAGCTGCCAATCTCCGTCAAGAGCTCGAGGCCAGCAGGAAACAATCGGAAAGCCTTGAGGCGAGCGCCCAGGATACGCAAGACCGCGCCTCGATTCTCGATATGCTTCAAAGAGCAAAATCCTGGCCCTTCCTGATAGTCGATGATTTCTCGAGCAAGAACAGCAATCTGTCCGAAGAATCCAGAGACGGGGAATTCATGAAAGATTTTCAACACTACGATCAAAACGAGTACCACCTTGGTGGAACTAGCAAGAGATCGGTCTTTCACCAGACCGGCCACACCTTCGGCGGCTCGCAGAGTAACTTCTTTGCAAGTGTCTCAACTCGCAAGATCAAAGGCCCAACTGATTCCTACTGCGCCTTGACTTTCAAGAAGCAGGAGAACGGGCACTTTTATAACTTTTCGGTCAACGACACCCGGTTCAGCTTGTCGGTCTGGGAGCCTTACCGGCGGATGATTCGCGACTGGACCTCCGCGCCGCAGATTCGTGCAGGGAAGACAAACCGGCTCGCCGTTCTGAGCCAAGGAGGCCGCTTCATCCTCCTCATCAACGACGAAGTCGTCGACGCCTTCGAAGACGCCACGATCTCGTCCGGGGGCGTCGACTTCGGCATCGGCTTTGAACAAGGTGGGCAGACCGCTGAATGCGCTTTCGACGATTTCGAGGTTCGCAGCCCGGGCTGAGGTACCCCCCAGGGCTCAGTCAGAGTCGTGTATTGCCGGAGCGTTCCCCCGCCCAAAGACCCTCACCCCCTGGCCCCCTCTCCCACCCGCACTCACACCCACCCGGGAGAGGGGGAACCCCCAACCCTCGCGTTCTCACGGGACCCTGATGCCCTCCCCCGCAGGCTTGCGCGCGCACTGCGGAGCCACTATAGTTCTTGATCAAGCCAACGAGCGCCGGTTGCCGGCGAGCCGACTGTGAAGAGATGGATCTTCCAGCACTAGAGAAGGTTCCGCTCCGTTACAGAAACTGATTCCGGAGGAGGCCAGGAGTATGCGCTGCAGCTCTTGTGGGGTCGGACTTTTCTTGGCACTCGGCCTGGGGCTTGCCCTCGCCGGCTCGGCCGGTGCTTCGACGTTGCGTCTCGGCCCGGTGTTCACCGATCCTCCTCCCGGGATCGACGTCGTCCTCGACGCCCCCGCCGTGCAGACGATGCCGGAGGCCGCGAGCCTGGCCCTGGTCGCCGAGGACGGCCGAGCGGCTGGAACGGCGCAGTCCGTCGTCCCCTTCCACACATCCGGACGCCAGATGGCCGTGGTCGTCGCCGTCGACGTCAGTGGCAGCATGGCGGGTGCTCCACTCGCAGGGCTCAAGGCGGCTCTGAAGAACCTCGCCGCGAGCCGGGGTCCTCAGGAGGAGATCGCCCTCGTCAGCTTCGCGGACGACGTCCTCGTGGAGTCTCCGTTCGGCGCTCCGCAGGGCGAGCTGGGAACCGCCATCGACCGACTGGCCACCAGAGGCCGCATCACCGAGTTGTTCAAGGCGCTCTTCAAGGCGCTCGCGCTCCTGGAGGAGAAGCCGGGCACCCGGCGCCGCCTGCTGGTCGTCTCGGACGGCCGGGACGAAGGCACCGCCTACCAGCTCGATGACGTGATCGAGCGGGCCCGGTCTCTCGGTATCCCGGTGGACGCCATCGGTCTCTCGAAGATCGATCCCCGCTATCTGAGCAACCTGGAACGGCTCGCCGACCTGACCGGTGGTGGGTATGCTCCCGCGGAGTCCGGGAAGGACCTGGAGCGCCAGATGGGGGCCGGAATCGAGCGCCTGCGCCAGACGCCGGTGGCCCGGTTCACCGCTCCCGACCTGCCACGCGACGGTGCCCCCCACCGCCTCGGTGTCCGCTGGACCCGCAACGGCGAGGTGCTCGAAGACCATGCGATGGTGGCCCTGCCGCCCGGCGAGGTCAAGCCACCCACTCCGCCCCCGCCCCCGCCGCCCACCTGGCTGGCGCGCTTGAAGAGCCCGCCGATTCTCGCCGCCGCCGTCGGGGCCGTTCTGCTTCTCGGGCTCGTCGCCTGGTGGCTCGGCCGACGCGGCCGAAGCCGTGTCCCGCCGGTCGCCGGCCACGCCCTGCCGGCCGTGCCGGCGCCTTCGCCACGGCGGCCGGAACCACCTCTCGCCACCGCACCCCCGGCGGCCCTGCCGACCCATGCGTCGCAACCCATCCCGGTCGTCTCGCCGGTCACCGCCCGTTCCGAGCCGGCCTCCGGACCTCCGCGCGCTCCGCGGCGGCACACCGTGTTCCGGCAGGAATTCCGGCCTCCGGCGGCCGGAGCGCCGACGGCCGTTTTGGAGGTCAAGACCGGCGGCCTTGCCGGCACCCGGATTCCGGTCGAGCGCAGCCCGTTCTGGATCGGTGCCGACGCGGAAGACGCGGAGAACAGCCTGGTGATCGCGGACGACGCTCACCTTTCCGGCCGCCATGCGTGTCTCACGTTCCGGGAGGGTTCCCTCGTGATCGAGGACCGGGGATCGACCAATGGCACGTTCGTCCAGGACGAACGGCTGCCCGTGGCGACCCCGCGGCCCCTCGGACCCGGCGACCGCCTCCGCGTGGGGCGCACGGAGCTCGTGGTGCTCCTTCCCTGACCCGGAGAGCGGAGAGAAACCATGCCCAAACGTCCCTGCCCTCGTTGCGGCCAGGCAAACCAAGCCCAGGCTTCGTTCTGCGACGCCTGTGGCGCCGCCATGGCCACCGTCGAGGAGCCGCCGGGGGGCCGGGTCATCACGATCGGCCGCGAGCCGGACAACCACGTCGTCCTCGACTACCCCATGGTGTCCGCGCACCATGCCCGCATCGTGCAGACCGCCGGGGGGCTCGTCCTGGAGGACCTGGGATCGACCAACGGCACGGCGCTCGGCGCACCGGCGGAGAAGATCAAGAAAGCACCGCTCGCGCCGACCGACACGGTCTACTTCGGCTCCCTGCCGGTCCCCGCCAGCCGCCTGCTCGGCGGGCGCCTGTCGCTCGGTAGCTCCGCCGCCGAGACCCTGAGCTTCCGGGGCAAGGACACCCTGGTGCTCGGCCGCGATCCCTCGTGCGACGTCGTCCTCGACTACCCCATGGTGTCCGCGCAGCACGCCCGCTTGAGCCGCCGGGGGGACGAGGTCTTCGCCGAAGACCTGCGATCGACCAATGGCACGTTCGTCGACGGCCGACGGGTCTCGGGGCGCGTCCCGGTCGCCCTCGGCGCCACCATCGGCCTCGGCAGCTACACCTTCCGGCTCACCGGCCTCGACCGCATCGAGCAACGCGACTACCGCGGCAACGTCACCGTGGAAGCCCGCGGCTTGACGGTCGACGTCCCGGATCGCCGCCTGCTCGACGACGTGTCCCTGACCATCTATCCCTCCGAGCTGGTCGGGCTCATGGGACCGAGCGGCGCCGGCAAGACGACCTTGCTGAACGCGCTCAACGGGTACCTCCGTCCCGATCACGGGGCCGTGTTCTTCAACGGCCAGGATCTCTACGCCTCCTACGACCGCTTCCGGGCCCACATCGGCTATGTGCCGCAAGACGACATCATGCACGGCAACCTGACGGTGCGGCAGGCGCTCACCTACACCGCCCGGCTCCGCCTGCCCGCCGACACCCGGCCGGCCGAGATCGCCGCCCGGGTCGATCGGGTCCTGGCGCAGCTCCAGCTCACCGAGGCCGCCGACGTGCTGATCGGCTCCGCCGAGCACAAAGGAGTGAGCGGCGGCCAGCGCAAGCGCGTCAACCTGGCGATGGAGCTGCTGACCGATCCCTTCGTGCTCTTCCTCGACGAGCCGACCTCGGGCCTCTCCTCCGAGGACGCGCTGATGGTCATGAAGCTTCTGCGAGAGCTCGCCGACAGCGGCAAGACGATCCTGCTGACCATCCACCAGCCGAGCCGGGAGGTCTTCCGGCTGATGGACTCCCTGGTGCTCGTCGCCAAACAGCCGGGCACCCCGGAGCCCGGCCGCCTGGTCTACTTCGGCCCGGCCTACCCGGAGGCGGTGCACTATTTCGAGCCGGCTGCAGACAGAGATCCCGAGCCCTCGCCGGACTTGATGCTGCGCGGGCTGGCCAAGGTCCCGCAGATGAGCACGTGGATCGCCCGCTATGCGGCGAGCCCCGAAAAGAAACAATACGTGGATCAGCGGGCGGGGACCAACCCGGCGCAGGCGGCGACGGCGACATCCACCCGGAGATCCCGCGGCAACGCCTGGTCCCAGGGGTGGACGCTGCTGCAACGCAATCTCGCGGTGAAGCTGCGCGACCGGACGAACCTCGCGATCCTGCTGGCCCAGGCGCCGCTCATCGCGCTGTTGATCGGCGCCGTCTTCTACCGGGAAGACGGCAAGGCCGCCGACCTGTTCGCCGAACGCATGGCCTCCGAAACCTCTCTGTTCTTGATGGTTCTCGCCGCGCTCTGGTTCGGCTGCTCGAACTCCGCCCGCGAGATCGTCGGCGAATGGGCGATCTATCGCCGGGAACGGATGATCACGCTGCGGATTCCTTCTTATCTGGGGTCGAAGCTCGGCGTGCTCGGCGGCCTGTGCGCCCTCCAATGCGGTGCGCTTCTCGCCATCGTGGCCCTGGTTCTCGATCTGCGCGGCCCCCTCGGCTCGATGTACGGATTTCTCCTGCTCGCCTCCTGGATCGGCCTGGCGCTGGGGCTCCTGGTCTCGTCCGCATCGCGCTCCTCGGAGACCGCCATTGCGCTCGTCCCGCTGCTGCTCCTCCCCATGGTCATCCTCGGCGGTCTGATGCAGCCGATCGACAAGATGCCCGAGCCGATCCGGCCTCTGGCCCATGCCATGCCGTCGCGCTGGGCCTTCGAAGGGCTGCTGTTGCTCGAAAGCGACGCACAGCCGGAACCCCCGGCCCCGGTCAATCCCGTCGCAACGGAAGGGAATCCGCCGCCGCCGTCCGTGCCGACCGACACCAGGGATCTCGCCGCCCGCTGTTTCCCCGACGCAATACGCTCGCCCCTCCCCCGGGTCGCCGCGGTCTGTGGAGCCGTGCTGATGGCCCTCGTCACCGCCATCGCCGTGCAGCTCCGCTTGCGCGACATCCACGGACCTTTCTCGGCAAGGAGATCGTCATGACCGGACCCCCTTCTGCACCGTTGCGCGTCGGCGCCGGCGCCCACCAGGGGAAGGTGCGCGAGGAGAACCAGGACCGCATCAGCCGCTTTCACAGCCCCTTCGGAGAGATCTTCGTGGTGGCCGACGGCATCGGCGGGTACCAAGGGGGCGCTCAGGCGGCCGAGATGGTGATCCACGGCCTGGAGACCCATCTCCGCGCAATGCCCGCGGGCACCGCGCCCGCCGACGCCTTGCAGGAAGCGGCACGGCGCACCAACGCCGAGGTCTACCGGCGCGCCCATTCCGGCGACCCGGCGACCGCCAACATGGGGGCCACCGGCGTGCTCGCCCTGGTCGCGGGCCGTTCGGTTCGCCTCGCCCATGCCGGCGATTGCCGCGCCTATCTGCTGCGGGGCGGTGAGCTCTCAAGACGCACCCGCGATCACACCCGCATCCAGGCGATGCTCGACAAGAACCTCCTCTCGCCGGAGGAAGCCAAAGATCATCCCGACGCCAGCGTCGTCACCCGGGCCTTCGGCAAGGAAGCCGACCTCGTGCTCGAAGTCTCCGAGCCGTTCGAGCTCCAGGACGGCGACCTTCTCCTGCTTGCCTCGGACGGCCTGTGCGGCTACGTCGAAGACTCTGCGATCCGCGCCGCCCTGCTCCTCGGAGGCGACGCCCAGGACATCGCCAACCGCCTGATCGGCCTCGCCCTCGAAGCAGGTGGCGAGGACAACGTGAGCGTCCAGGTGCTGCTGGCGGCCGGCGGCTCGGCCCGGGCGGTGGCACCGCCTCTCCCCGTGGCGGCCCCTCCGGCCGTCGCCCCGGCGCCGCTCCCGCGGGCGGCCCCGCGCAGACCGTTCTCCTGGGGGATCGTGGCCCTGCTGCTGATTCTGGCGTTCCTCGCCGGCTGGGTGTTCTCCGGGAGACCGTCGACCGATGACGACAAGCCGGAGGTGAAACCCTCGGTGGAAAAAGAGGAGAACGCGCAGCGCGAACGCCCGACGGACCCAAAGCGCCCGACCAAGCCGCAAGAAGAGGCACAGCCGGAGGAGGAAACCGCACCGCCCGAGGACGAGGCCGAGCAGGATTCCACCGAGACCTATCGGTCGGACGCGCCCGCGACCGGTGACGCCCGGCCACGGACCCTGATCCTCGGAGAGGATCCAACGGAGCCTCTCCGGCGCCTGCTCGGCGACCTTGTTCCTCAGGTCCTGCCGGGGTCGGGCGCGCGGCCCCAGGGATTCCCGCGCGGCTGGGTTTACTTTCGCGACCGCCGGCACCAAAAGGAGGCGGAGGACATCTCGCGGGATCTCAGCCGGGGCGCCAAGCGAAACCGCCGCTACCACGCCAAGCCATGGCCGAAGGATCTCGCCGGACTCTTCCGCGACGTGGAGATCCTCATCGTGCCCTGGAGCCCAACCGGAAAGACGGAGACGCCATGAGCAAGATCTGTCCTCAGTGCAAGACCGAGAACCGCGACCAGGCCAATTTCTGCATGCGTTGCAATGCGCGGCTCGCGGCCGACACCCCGGTGCGCTACTGCCCCGCCGGCAAGCACCCGATGGACCCGGGGTGGGACTCCTGCCCCTATTGCGCCGCGAGTGGCGCGCCCGCCGGGCCGCCCCCCATCCCGGTGTCCACCGGCCGCAGTCGCACCCTGGTCGAGGACGAAACGCCTCCACCGGCCGCCGCGCCGCTCTCTCCGGCGGCACCGGTCCCGCCCCCTCCGGCGGGTGGCGCCGTGAGCCGCCGCAAGACCGTCTTCGACGCCGGCCCGTCCGCCGCGGGCTCCCAGGGCGTCGAGGCCGGCGGCCTGCGCCGCATCGTCGCCGTGCTGGTGACCTACACCTGGAAACCCGAGGGCCAGCTCTTCGCGGTGCGCGAAGGGCGCAACTACCTGGGCCGGGATGCGGACTGCGAGATCTCCCTGCCGAACGACACCCAGATGTCCTCCCGCCACTCGACCCTCGTCTACCGTGGCCAGGATTTCTGGATCGATGACGAAAAGAGCATGAACGGAACCCTGGTGGATGGCGAGAGCGTCGAAGAGAAACGCAAGCTCCCGGATGGCGCCACGATTCGCACCGGTGCCACGGTGTGGCACTTCGTGCAACTGCCGAAGCTGGCGAGCTGAGCCATGGACAAGACCTGCCCCCGCTGCGGCGCGCGCTACCCCGGCACCGCGGACTATTGCGACCAGGACGGCGCGACGCTCACCGTCGCCGCACCGCCACCGGCGCCGCCGCGCCGCCGCCACGGCCGCCGCATCGCCGCCGCCCTCGCGGTGCTGCTCTGCCTCGCCGCGGGGCTCGCCCTCCCCCGGATCGTCGAACGCTACCTGCGGCTGCGCATCGGGGTGAAGCTCGAAGAAGTCCGCTTCCCCTCCACCGCCACCGCTCCGGAGAGCCAGGGCCTCCTCCAGAATCTCCTCGACCGCGTGGCCGGCCTGGCGGACCTGGTGACCGGCAACGACCAGCTCTCCCTGCGCCTGCGGGTGCGCAACGACACCCCCCTCGAGGTCTCGCTGGTTTCGACCACCTACACCATCACCGTCGACGGCACGGAGGCCGCATCCGGCGTCTGGAACCCGGAAGAAGGCAAGCCCGTGCTCTTCGCGCCCGGAGCCGAGGTCACCGCCGACGTCGCCATTCCTCCGACGGCGGAGGCCGCGCTGGCGATCAGCCGCGCCTTGCTCGCAGGACGCCGGCCCCAGGTCCAGGTGACCGGACAACTGACCGTCGATGCCCTGTGGACCACCTTCACCCTCCCCTTTGAAGTGAAGGACCTGCAGATCGATCTTCTGTCTCCCGATCCGCCGTCCAAGCCCGAAGCACCGGCGCCTGCACCTGAAAGCCGGGACGAAGGCCCGCGGCAGGTCGCCTGAAGGAGAGCCCGATGCAGACAGGCCAGCAGATCCGGGATTACGTCCTCGGCCGCAAGATCGGCGAAGGCGGGATGGGCGAAGTGTGGAGCGCCACCCACCAGGTTCTCGGCCGGACGGTGGCGATCAAGTCCATGGCGACGCACCTCGCCGCGGACCCACAGTTCGAGAAACGTTTTCTCGACGAAGCCCGCGCCATGTCCCTGCTGCAACATCCGCGCATCCTGGGCGTCTCCGACTTCTTCCGCGAAGGCGGCGTCTACTACCTCATCATGCCCTTGATCGAAGGCCGGCCGCTGGACGAGCGCCTGGAGGAAGCCGGCGGCCCCTTGCCCCTCGGCGAGGCGACGGCCATCGCGGCCGACCTCCTCGACGCGCTCGATGCCGCACACAGGCGCGGCATCATCCACCGCGACGTGAAGCCCTCCAACGTCCTGCTCGACCGGGACGGCCATGCCTACCTGACCGATTTCGGCATCGCCCTCCTGGTCGGCCAGGACCGCCGCACCCGCACCGGCACCACCCTCGGAACGCCGTACTACATGAGCCCGGACCAGATCCGCTCGCCGCGCACCATGGATCACCGCGCCGACGTTTACAGCGCCGCCTGCGTGATCTACGAGATGCTCGCCGGCCGGCCTCCCTTCCTGGTCGACGACGGCGACGGAGACACCGACTTCGCCCTCAAGGAGGCGCATCTGCGCCGCATCCCGGAGCCCATCCGGCGCTGGAACCAGGCGGTGCCGCTGGCCATCGACATCGTCGTGTTGCGCGGCCTGGCCAAGGACCCGGACCAGCGCTATGGCGGCTGCGGCGAGCTGAAGCGCGCCCTCGACGCCGCCGCCGCAGGCGTGGTGCCCGTACCGGCCGTCTCGCCGGTGAACCTGAAACCCGCATCGCCGCCGCCTCTTCCCGCCGCCGCCCACCGACCACCGCCGATCCCGGTGACCGCGCCGCGCCCAGGCCGTGGCGGCTTCTTCTGGGGCATCGGCCTGGGTATCGTGCTTGCCTTTGTCGCCCTGGTCGCGATCGGGGTCATGATGTCCAAGAAAGAGGAGGAGCCGGAGGTTGAGGAGTCGACGACGGTGATGCCGGTGGAAGAGCCGGCCACCACCGCAGAAGCTCCCCCGCCACCGGCCCCGGGTCCTCCGGAGCCACCGGTGGACTACTCGAAAGAAGTCCGGAGCTACCTCACCGAGACCGAGTCGAATCTCGCCGGAACGTATACCAAGGCGACCGACTTCTACGTGAACCACGTCGCCGCCCAGGAATCGGTGGACCTCACTCTCACCCTGACCGCAGGCAACACCTACGCCCTGGTCGGCCAGTGCGATCGCTCTTGTTCCGATCTCGACCTCGCGGTCTACGACGGCGAGACGCTCATCACCCAGAACCTGGACAAAGACGATCACCCTGTGCTCGCCATGGACGCTCCGCGATCCGGCGAGTACCGGTTGAAGGTCTCCATGCCCCGTTGCAGCCAGGCCGCCTGCTGGTACGGCATCGGCCTCTTCATCAAGAACGCTCCGCCCCCGGCGCAATAGAGGGCAATCGTGCGATGACTCGGAATGCAATGTGCGAAGCGAAAAGGGGCGTGTATGGTAAAAATATTTATCAGCCACAGCAGTAAGGATCACAAATTGGCGGAGGCTCTAGCCGACTTTCTTCGCTCAGCCCTACGCTTGAAGAGTGATGACATTCGGTGTACCAGTGTCGATGGCTATCGGCTCCCCGGCGGGGCAGCGACCGACGAGACACTGCGCTTGGAGGTTCGAGAGTCAGCCGTCCTGATTGGATTGCTGTCAGAGGCTAGCAATGATTCATATTATGTTACTTGCGAGCTTGGCGCACGCTGGGGCGCCGGCAAGTATCTTGTTCCGATGCTGACATCGGCAGCAAATGTAAAATTTACGAGGGGGCCGATCGCAGGAAGAAACGCGCTGTGCTGCGATCAGCAGGCGCACCTTCATCAACTTATCAAGGAAGTGGCAGAGGAACTCGGGGCCCAGATGGATCTCGAGCCGCCCGCCGTCTACCACCGATACCTCTGCCGTGTCGTGGAGGCCGCTGGAAGTGAGCCTGCTTTGCCTGAACCATTGCCCGATCCGCCTCAGATCAGCTCGGGTTCTCCGTCTCTTTGGGTCCTGAGTGGATGCTGGATTCTGCTCGGCGCGATTGAGTCGACCGCTCTATTCAGCGCAATTACGGCAGAGAGAATCTTCACGGCGACCATGCTACTGTTCTTCTGCTGCCTGCCCGGCTGGGGATTCTACAAGATCAGCCGCTCTATAATTCAACGACTCCGGAAAAAATCTCCCGCAATCTCTTGATAGGCCTGAGCAACGGAGACTACCATGGACAGAGACAGTTTCTCGGCAGGTCTTATTCTCGTTCTCATCATCGTCCTGACAAGTGGATCTGCCGTCTTCTACAAGATGAACGAGCAGATGGCATTGGTTGAAAAGAAGCATGCGAGTGAACGGAGAACGCTGGACCAGCGCCTAATAGAGATACAGGAGGCGGCTGCCGGAACTCGCAGGCAGCTGGAGAATCTGAGTTCCGAGAACGAGCGTCTTCAGGAACAGGTAAAGATCATGAGTGAGTGCGCAGACGGCGTCATCCGCGCACTAGAGTCAGAAAAAGGGGTACCTTCTGCTAAAAGCGACAGGATGTCAGCCATTATAAATAAGTGGGAACCCGGGAAAGAAGCGCTCTTATCACTCGTCGATGTCAAGGACGAGTGTAAGCAAGCCTTAGAGATTAGAGAAAAGGCAGAAACCGCGCCAGTCCCGAGAAAATAACGCATGTTTTTCAGCTGTGCTATGACGGCAAGCAGAGGTAAAGAATTGCAGCTGGGCAGAAAAGACCTGGCACGACGAATGGGCTGATTGCCTGGTTCTCAAGGTACGATGAAAGGCTGATCACGATGCAGACGGGACAACGGATCCGCGACTACGTCCTCGACCGGAAGATCGGCGAGGGAGGCATGGGCGAAGTGTGGAGTGCCACGCATGAGATGCTGCAGCGGCAGGTGGCGATCAAGGCGATGGCGCCGGATCTTGCCCGGGCTCCCGAGTTCGAAGCGCGCTTTCTCGACGAGGCGCGGGCCCAGGCGGCCCTGCAGCACCCGCGCATCCTGGGGGTCACCGACTTCTTTCGCGAAGGGGGCGTCTATTACCTGGTCATGCCCCTCTTGAGCGGCCAACCGCTCGACGAGAGGATCGCCGCGGCCCGGGGCCCTCTCCCCCTCGCCGAGGCGGCGCACATCGCCTCCGATCTTTTGGAGGCGCTCGATTACGCCCACCGCCAGAGGGTCATCCATCGCGACGTCAAACCGTCGAACGTCCTCTTGGACCAGAGCGGGCACGCCCATCTGATGGACTTCGGCATCGCGCTCCTGATCGGCCACGATCGCCGCACCCGCACCGGCGCCTCGCTCGGCACGCCCTATTACATGAGCCCGGAGCAGATCCGCGCGCCGAAGAAGCTCGATCATCGGACGGACGTCTACAGCGCAGCCTGCGTGATCTACGAGATGCTGACCGGCCGGCCGCCGTTCATCACCGAGGAGGAGGATGAAGGAAACACCGACTATGTCCTCCAGGAGTCGCACGTCCACCGGCAACCCGAGCCGCTGCGGCGCTGGAACCCCTCGGTGCCGCCGGCCTTGGACGACGCCGTGCTGCGCGGCCTCGCCAAGCAGCCGGACCAGCGGTACAGCGGTTGCGGGGAATTCCGGAGAGCCTTGGAGGCCGCGGTCTCCGGCTCCGAGCCTGCGCCGCCGCCGGTCGCAGCCCCTCAGCCGGCTTGGCCGGCATCTACTCCAGCGATTTCCGCTCCTGCACCTCTCCCCGCCTGGGGGTCTGCACCCGCCACCCCAACGCCGGCCGCCCTTGCGCCCTACGCTCCTCCGGTCCCAGCTCCCGCACCGTCCAACCCGCCGATCCAGGTCTCATACGCTTCGTTTGGTGCACGCCTCGGCGCGCTGATCGCGGATCAAATCCTCGTATGGATCTTGACATTACCGGCATTGTTTCTCTTTTACTCCGCCGACTTCGATTCCGACGCGGGACTCGGGCTGTCCTTCCTGATCGGTTGGCTGTATTACGCCGGCTTCGAGTCCTCGGCCGGCAGGGGGACCCCGGGGAAACGAATGCTCGGCCTGCGCGTCACCGACCTGGAGGGCCGGCGGATCAGTTTCGGACGCGCCACCGGCCGCTACTTTGGGAAGCTCCTTTCCGCCGTGATCCTCTACATCGGCTTCTTGATGATGCTCGGGGATTCGCAGAAGCAGACCTTGCACGACCGGATGGCGGGATGCCTGGTGCTCAAGCAGGGGTGAGCAGCCTCACCCCTCGGCGTGTGATGTTCTCTGGTGATACCATTCATGGCCAGGGGACACGCTTGGAGAGGAGATGTCACCTGTTCCAAGCCTTGCACCCAGGCAGGAAGAAAGGAAGCTTGTGGGCCAGCACGACCGAATCTACCGTTCTCTGTTTGCCTTTCCCCGCATGGTCGAAGAGGTGATGCGCGGCTTCATCCGGGAGCCGTGGGTCGAGCGGCTCGACTTTTCGACGCTGCAGCGGGAGAACGCCTCGTTCGTCTCGGCAAACTTGAAGGGCCGAGATGGGGACATTCTCTGAAAGCTGCTCCTGCACGACGGTGCGCCCGTCTACGTCTATATCCTGATCGAGCACCAGTCGCGGGTGGACCGTTTCATGGCGGTACGCCTGATGGCATACATTGCCTTGTTGTACCAGGACCGCTGAGTGGCGGGCGCCGCAGGAGCTGTCGGAGCTGATCGAGCGGGTCGAAGGGGTGGCGGCGGACTACTTGCCGCGCTTGCGTTTTGTTGTAATCGACGAAGGCCGGTACACGCTGGAAGATCTCGAGCAGCGGCAGAGCGTCGCAGCGCAGGTGTTCTGGCTGGAACAGAGCCGGGACCGGCAGGCTCTCGGCAAGGGTGCGAGCCGGATGGTTGAGCTGCTGAGCGGACCAGAGGACGGTTTGCTCCGAGGAGCGGTTCTCGCCTGGTTCTACCATGTCCTGCTACCGCGCCATGGAGAAGACGAGTCGATTCCAGAAGCCTTGGGGCTGGAGGATTTCAGAGCCATGTTGGAGCAGAGAGTCGAAGAATGGAACCGCGAGCTTCGTGAGGAGGGCCGCCGGGAGGGCCGCCAGGAGGGCCGCCAGGAGGGCCGCCAGGACCTTTTGCTACGGCAGCTCGAACGCAAGTTCGGCCGCATCGACTCGCAGACCCGCGAACGTCTGCGCGGTGCGGACTCCGAGCATCTCCTCGACTGGGCAGAGCGGGTGCTGTCAGCAGAGCGCCTGGAAGATGTGTTCGCGAACTGATCGGCGGTAAGCCGGCCCTTCACCCCTCCACCCGGAGGCTCCGCCACTTGCCCTGGTGGAAGCGCAGCACGCTCAGCCCGCAGCGGGTCATGTGGCCGAGGAGGATCGCGAGCCAGATGCCGAGCGGCTCCAGCCGGCCCAGCTGCTGGAGGACGAAGCAGAGGCCGACCGGAAGGACGACCTGCGAGATGAGCGAGATGTAGAGGGGGCTCTTGGTGTCCCCGGTGCCTTGCAGGCCGCCGGTGTAGGTGAGCGCGACGGCGATGAACAGGCCGGAGACGCTCAACACCCGCAAGAGCACGACGCCGATCTCGACCACCGTGGGCTCGTTCATGCCGAATGCGGCCAGCAAGGGCCGCGGCAGGAACAGAAAGACCGAGCCCACCACGGCGGCCCCGACCAGCGCGATGCGCGCCGCGCCTTGCACCGCCTGGATGGCACGCTCCGGCCGGCCGGCACCGAGGTTCTGCCCGGCCACCGCGGACGCCGCGCCCATCAGGCCCATGGCCGTCCAGGTGACCAGCGAGAACAACTGGGTGTAGGAGACGGCGTACGCGGCTTGCGCCGCTGCGCTCTGGGCGAGCGAGCCGATGAAGCCGAGGAGCAGCACGCCGCCCAGGTTCATCGCAATCCCCTGGAGACCGGTCGGCAGGCCGAGCCGGAACAAGGCACGGATGCGGCTCCCGTCCGGCCGCCACGAACCGCCACGGGGAAAGGAAACGACCCAGCCACCTCCCCACAACTTCCATAGCGCATAGGCCGCCACCAGCCCGGAGGCAAGAACCGTCCCCCACGCCGCACCCGCGGTGCCCAAGGCGGGAATCGGCCCGAGGCCGCGGATGAGGATCACGTTGAACACCACGTTGAGCAGCGTCATCGCCACGCCGAGGCGCAGCGGCGTCCGCGCATCCCCCGCCGAGCGCAAGGCGCCCCCGAGCATGAAGAAGAGCAGCATCCCGAAGCTCAGCACGAACATCACGCGCAGGTACGGAATGGCCTCGGCCTGCACCGCGGGTGCTGCATTGACCAGATGGAGCAGCCGCGGCGTGAGCAGGTACCCGAGCGGCGCGAGCACCCCGAGCGCAAGCCCGGCCGCGGTCAGGAACGCCTGATAGACCGTACGGTTGACGTTCTCCTCGTCGCCGGCCCCCACGTAGCGGGAGACCAGCACGCTCATGCCGGTGAACAGCGAGGACACAAACACCACGACGACCAGAAAGATCTGCCAGGACACTCCGATCGCCGCATTGCCGTTGTACCCGACGTAGTGGCCGACCATCACATGGTCCACCATCCCCTGCAACCCGCCGATCACGTTCTGCAGCATGGTCGGCCAGGCGATTTTCCACACCGCCGGCAGGAGGGGGCCATCGACGATCGACCGGTCATACCGGCCGCCCTTCTTGGGAGCGGAGGTCTTGGGAGGAGGGGGCTGGCTCATTCGCGCCACTCTACCCCATTCGCGGAACCCGGCGGCCGACCGGCCGACCGCCGGTCACCCCTGCCGGACACGGCCGAACAGAAGGAGACCGAAGAGGACGGCGAAGACCGCGTAGATTCCGAGCGCCACGGCCGGCGCCGGGCCCGGCTCGTGGGAGCCCAGCTTCTTGACGAGGGCGAGCGCGCCCATGGCGAAGTGGAGGAAGTTGCCGAGCGCCACCGGTCGAGCGTAGATGCCGCCGATCATCACGCCCTTGGCCATCCAGTTGAGCAGGGCGAAACCGCAGAACAGCGCCCCGGTCAGCTGCACCAGGACCTCGGCCTGCGGGGGGGCCGGTGCCCCCCAGGCCGCGAGCAGCTCGGCGGGGGCGAAGGACGCGGCGAGGCCGGCGGCACCGAGGATCAAGGCGCTCGCCATCATCAGGAGCCGGGTCGCGGCAGGCCGGTTCATCGGGCCATTGTAGACCACCTCCCAGGGGGCGAGGTCCAGACTCTCCCGCAGTCGCCGGTAGTCGATCTTGCTGTTGTGGCGCGGATCGACCGGCAGCGGCTTGGTGGTGAGCACGATCTCGTCGACCGGCTGGCCGGCGGCGGTGAGGCGGCGGCGGACGTCCTCGCGCAGCTCCTCCCCGGCGGAGGTCTCGACGACCACCACCAAACGCTCCGCGAGCGGGAAGGGTGGTGGCGCCCCCTCTCCCGGTTGGGGGGAGGGCGATGGGAGAGGGGATCGGGGGGTGAGGCCCACCGCCGCCACCCGGCGGATGCGCGGGTCCTCTCCCCGCGCGGCGTGCTCGACGAGCTGGGGATGGACGGGCTCGCCGCCTCTCCAGATCGTCGAATGCACCCGGCCGGCGATCCAGAAGCGGCCGGAGGCGTCGAAGGAACCGGTATCTCCCATGCGGTGCCAGACGGTGCCGTCCGGCGCAGCGATCTTGTTCTCGCGCACGGCGCGCGGGTTGCGGTAGTAGTCGCGGCAGACGTGCTCTCCGGCGACCACCAGCTCGCCGATCTCCCCCGGCGCGGCCTCCCAGGCGGCCCAGCCGTCCTCTCCCAGCTCCACCGGGCCGTCGTGGATGCGCAGCAGGCGCGCCTGCAGACGCTCCACCGGTCGTCCGGCGCAATAGCCCGGAGCCTCGGGACGCCCGGTGTGGACGGCGGCCAGGCGCTCCTCGGCGGTGAGATGGGCCACCGGCTCGGCTTCGGTGGAACCGTAGGCGACGAGGATCTCGGTGTCCGGGAAGGCTGTGCGCCAGGCACAGAGCTGCGCGTCGGACACCGGGGCTCCTCCGGTGAGCAGCCGGCGCAGGCGCGGCGCCTCCCCCGGCGCGGTGGCGAGGTGCGCGGCAAGGCGGTCGAAGAAGGGCGGCGAGGCGGTGCAGGTGGTCACCCCGTGGGCCGTCATCTGGCGCAACACCGTCCCCGCCTCCACCCGATCGACCCGGCGCAAGTCCATGTCCGGGAGGACCGAGGTCACCCCCACCGCCAGGTTGTTGAGGGAGAAGACCGGGAACATGGGCATGTCCACGTCCTCGGGGGCGGCCGGAAACTCGGCGGCCAGCGCGCGCTGCTGGGCGCGGAGAAAGCCGTGGGTGCGGTTCGCCCCCTTGGGCTCGCCGCTGGAGCCGCTGGTGAACGTGATCAGGGCCGGCTCCTCCGGCGTGGCCGGATGGAGGACGCCGTCCCCCGGCTCCGCCTCCAGCTCGGCGAGGGTGCGGCGGGCCGGCAAGCCGGCGAGGCGGCGGCCGGTGGTGACCGACCAGGGGATCGCGCGCAGCGCCGGCTCCAGCAGGCGCAGCAGGTGGCTCTTCGGCACCCCGATCCAGGCGCGCGGCGCGACGGAGGCGGCGAAGGCGGCGATCTGCCGGGCACCGATCCAGGGATCGACGAACACCGCCACGGCGCCGACCTGGAGCACCGCGAGGAGCGCCACGTACAGCTCGATCGACATCGGGACCATCACGATCGCGTGCTCGCCCGGCAGGAGGCCGAGCCGCCGCAGCCCGGCCGCCACCCGGTCGATGCGGTTCGTGAGCCGGCGGAAGGTGATCGCGCGCGAGCCGCCTCCGGGGTGTGGCGCGATCAGCGCCGGCCGCTCCGGCAGGCGCTCCGCGACCTCGCGGAGCACGGCGAGGACGTTCGCCGGCGGCCGGCTCACTCCGGGGTGGAGGGCCATGCGTACATCCGGTAGCGCCGCAGAATGCGCCCGGCCCCGCCGTCCATCTCCCCGGAAGGATTGCCCGCCCGGAACAGGCAGTGGTTGGCGGCGCGGTACCCCTTGCCCTGCGCGCGCAGGTGGCCTTCGTGCATCAGGAGGGCGGCGACGCCGGCACGGCGGTGGCCGGGCAGGACGCCGAGGGTCTTGAAGTCGACCGCCTCGGTGTCGTCGCGCAGGCGGTGATAGCGCAGCTTCGCCAGAAGGCCGTGCCGGCCCCGCATCGCCGCCACGGCGCGGAACCGGTCGGGATAGGCGAAGAGGAAGCCGGCGTCCTCCCCTTGCGGAGAGACGGCGAACAGGACGAGATCGGGATCGAGCAACGCCCGGGTGCCGCCATAGAGGGCGAGGAAGTCCTCTTCCGGGATCTCGGTGTAGAGGAAGTTGTCGGCGAAGATCTCGCGGGACAGGCGGTAGACGCGGCGCAGCTCCTCCCCCAGGCGGCGCAGGTCGAGCGCCTGAACGCGGTAGCCCATCTCCCGCGCCGCGGCGGCCCGCGGTTGTAGATGGGCCACCACGGCCGTGGGGTCCACCTGCTTCGAGAGCCAGTCCTCCAACACCTCAAACCCGGACGCCTCCCAGATCTGCGGGTAGTAGGCCGGATTGTACGGTTCGAGGAGGAACGGGGGATCGTCGAAGGGGCCGACGTTCAGCCGGTGGCGGTGCCAGGTGTCGGTCTCCATCGGCCCGACGATCCGGCCGGCGCCGTTCTCCTGCAGCCAGGCCACCGCTTCGGTGAACAGGAGCCGGGCCGCCTCGTGCCCCTCGGGCTCCTCGCGGGCCTCGAAGAAGCCGAGAAGGCCGAGCGGGCGGCCGGCGGCATCGCAGAGCGACGGCGAGCGGCGGGCGACCAGGCGGGCCACCGGGACGTCGTCGACCGTGGCCACCCAGGCGCGCTGGGTGCGCAGGTGCTCGCGCCGCTGCAGGGCGGCCATCACGTCCTCCCGGGCCTGCGGCACGTACGCCGGGTCGCCGTGGTAGACGTCGTCCGGCAGCTCCAAAAAGGCCGCCAGGGCCCGGACGCCGCGGAACGGATCGTGGAGGAGGACGCTCGTCGTCAAGCCAGGGTCGTACCCGGACGCCGGTTGAAGAACGGTTTCCAGACCAGGAGCCAGAGGCCGGAGTAGTCGCGCATCAGGCGCATGCGCAGCACTTCGAGCTGGCGGATTTCGGACAGATCGGCCTGGAGCCCGGCCTGGGTCATCACGTGGCTGAAGCGCCAGAGGTAGGCATCGGCCAGCCGCGCCGCGGCCCGGGCGCGGACGAAGGCCGGCGACTCGCCGGTCATCGACGTCTCGTCCAGGATGCCGGAGATCTCCTGCGCCTCCTCGTTGAGCCGGATGCGCAAGGCCGCCGCCTCCAGGAGGAACTGTTCCAGGTGGCGGTCGCAGGGCTTGCGGCCGAACAGGCGCCGGTGGGCGGTGACCTCACGCGGCTCCAGGCGCAAGGGGAAGATGTCGGGGCTGAGCACCACCCGCTCGGCGGCGAGCTCCGGATTGACCTCGCGCAGCGCATCGAGCAGGCGGCGGTAGCCGTCGCCCAGCACCTCCTCGTGCTGCTCCAGGGGAGCCTCCGCCGCCTGCGCCGAGGCGTTCAGGATGTGCTCGCCGGTGGTGGGCGTCACGAGGTGGTGCAGCGGCTGGCTTCGCGGCTCCAGCCGGCCATGGTCCGCGGCGGTCAGGCGCGGCAACAATTCGCGCACCCGCTGCCGGATCTGCGCGATGTCCTCCAGTTTGAACTCCTGGCTTTGCAGCTTGCGCTCGAACCGCTCGATCTCCTGGCGGAACTCGCCCAGCTCGACGTCCAGCTCGCGGTCGACCGGCACCTCCCGCTCCAGCTCGAAAACCCGCTGGTACTCGGCGACGATCCGCCGCTCCTCCTGCCGGTAGATCCTCTCGATGCGGCTCCGGAAGGCGAGGTTGGTATCCTGGATCGACAGCAGAAGCTCGGGGTGGAAGTAGAGCGCCCCGAGGTCGTGCTTCATGTCGCGGTAGACGCGCACCAGGCCGGCCTCGTTCAGGCGGTCGATGGTGTCCATCTGCGCGACCTCGCCACGGATGGCGTCGATCTGCCGGCGGTACATCTCGACCACCTCGCGCGACGGTGTCTCGGCCCCTAGCATCGCCCACAGACCCTGGTAGATCTCGGTCAGGCGCGGTGTGTCGGAGAGCATCAGGTCGCCGGTCCGGTCGTCCTCCACCTCGCTCAGGCGGGCGAGCAGGAAGTCGACCTTGTCCAGCCGGTCGGGCGGCCAAGGTCCACCCCGCTGGACGTAGATGTAGAACTTGACGAGCTGGGTGAGGATCTTGTCGTCGTACGTCTTGATCCGGCGGAAGAACTGCCGCATCAAGTCGGGGGCGAGTTTGGTATCCTCCTCGTCGAGCGCCGTCATCAGCTCGGAGAGCCGGTGATCGACCGCGTCCAGACGATGGCGGATGCGATCACCCTCCACGGCGTTCAAGCTCTGGGAGATCTCCTTCAGCTCGGTGTAGAGGTCCTGGAAGGCGGCGGAATGCGCGTCCTCCAGGCGCTGCAGGATGCTCTTGCCGAGACTCTGGAGGAACTGGTGGAAGGTCCACCCGGCGCGGAACCGGTGCGACAAATCGGCGTACCGGCGATGGAGGACGTTGAGCTCCTGGACTGTAGCCATAGAAGAACCAGAATAACTCCAGAATTCTATGCCAAGGCGGCGGGAAAGGGAAACCGGATGCGAGTGCTGGTCAAACGGGAGGATCTGGACAAGCGGGTCGCCGAGCTGGCGGCGGAGATCGACCGCGACTATGCGGAGAGCGACTGCCTGCTCTGCATCGGCGTGCTCAAGGGATCGGTGTTCTTCATGGTGGACCTGCTCAAGCACCTGAAGGTCCCCCTGTCCATCGACTTCTTCCAGACCTCCAGCTACGGGGGAAGCACGACGCCGGGCGAGGTGCGGATCCGTAAGGACGTGGATCTGCCCGTGCGCGGCAAGGACGTGCTGCTGATCGAGGACATCGTGGACACCGGCCACACCCTCAACACCATCCTCGGCCTGTTGCGCTTCCGCGGCGCCCGCAGCGTGCGGCTCTGCGCGCTGCTCGACAAGAGCTCCGCCCGCGAGGTCGAGGTCCCCATCGACTACCGCGGCTTCGAGATCGAGAACCTCTTTGTGGTGGGCTACGGGCTGGACTTCGACGAGCGCTACCGCAATCTCCCGTACATCGCCGTCCTGGACGAGACGAATGCGTCCGCCGGCTCTTGAGAAAAGGAACCGCGCCCATGCAATACCACCACACCGACGAGGCCCCCAAGGCCATCGGCCCCTACTCGCAGTCCGTCTCGCTCGACGGCTGGCTCTATACCTCCGGCCAGGTGGCCCTCGACCCCGCCACCGGCGAGCTGGTCCCCGGCGGCTTCGAAGCCCAGGCCCGGCAGGTCTTCAAGAATCTTCGGGAAGTGCTGGCGAGCGCCGGCTGCGGATTCCACCAGGTGGTGAAGGCCACGGTCTATGTCGTCGATCTGGCTGATTTCCCCACCTTGAACGCGATCTACGCCGAAGCGATGGGCACGCACCGTCCGGCGCGCTCGACGGTGCAGGTGGCGGCGCTGCCCAAGGGAGCGCTGGTGGAGATCGACCTGATCGCCCGCCAGGCCTGAGCCGGGCCGGCCCCTAGCCCGGGCTCTTTTCGCGGGCGCCGCGCTCCGCCGACCGTGCCTCCGCAGGCCGTGCCAGGGCGTTCACTTCCGCGAGCAGGCGGCGCGCGTCCCCCACCACCAGGAGGAAGCCCTTCGCCTGCGCATCGGAGATCACCACCTGCAAGGCGCGTGCGGCCCCGTCCCGGTCGCCCGCGGCGGCCGCGGCGCGGGCCAGGGAAGCGGCCAGCCGCAGCCCCAGCTCACGGTCCTGGAGAGAGGCCACGACGCCCCGCACCTTCTCCAAGGGCTCCTCGGCCTCCTCCGGACGGCCGGCGCGCAGCGAAGCTTCGGCGGCCAGCGCGAGCGCTTCCGCGTCCAGCCCGGTGAATCCCCGCGGGACGAGCCACGCCGCCGCGTCCCGGGCCAGGGCGCCCGCCTCGGCATTCTTCTTCTCCACCAGCGCCAGACGCGCCAGCTCGATGCGCACCTGAGCGGCGAGCAGGCCGTCCCCCGTGGCCTCACCGATCTTCAGAGACTTTTGCAAGGACGCCCGGGCACCCGCCCGATCTCCCGCCGCCAGCTGCACGCGCCCGAGATCGTAGAAACCCGAGGCCTCGTACACCCGGGCGCCGGATCGGCGGGCCAGGAGCAGGAGCTCCTCGAGCAACGTCCGGGCCTGGGCCACGTCCCCACCGCGCAAGGCGACCTGTGCCCGCCGGCTGAGCACCTGGCCGGTGATGACCAGCTTGTCGCCCGCCCTTTTCTCGGTGGCGATCGCCTGCTCCAGGCGCCGCCGGGCCAGCTCGGTGACACCGAGGCGGGACAAGACGTCGGCGGAAGACGACAGCGTCGACGCGGCGAGCGCAGGCACCCGCAAGCCCAGCAGGAGGTGCAGAGCGGTCTCCAGGTCCTGGCGCGCTCTCGCGAGATCGCCGCGGCTGGCGCGCACCTGGGCGAGGGCAGCCAAGGCCTGCGCTTCGTCCGCCCGATTCCCCACCTCGCGAGCCGCCTTGACGGCATCGTCCGCCAGCTCTTGCGCTGCGGCCAGATCCCCCTTCTGCAACAGGACCGGCACCATGTGGGACGCGACCCGGCCTTGCATCAGCCGGTCGTCGATGGCCCGCATGCCGGCGCGCGCCTCCTCGAAGAGAGCCAGGGCCTCGTCGAGATCTCCCCGGTCCTTGTGCACCAGGCCCAGGCTGAAGAGTTGGTTCGCCGTGCCATTGGCGGAGCCGAGCCGGCGCGCGATGGCGAGGGCCTGCTGGTTTCTCTGCTCCGCTTCCTCGAGCCGGCCCAGGGTCTGGAGCGCGCCGCCCAGGTTGGACAGCGCCATGCCGGCGTACCAGGAATGCCCCACCGCGCGAGCCAGCTCCTCGGCCTCGCGAAACCGGGGGACGGCCTCCGCCGGCCGGCCGATCGTCACGAGCGCATCCCCTTCGAGAATGAGCGCCCGGGCGAGGGCCAGCCGCTCCCCCGACTTGCGCGCCTTCGCCGCGGCGTTCTGCACCGCCCGTTGCTGGGTCGGCAGATCCGCCACCCGGCGCGCCGCCCGCGCCTCTTCGAGGTCGATCCGCGGATCGTCACGCCCGGTGGGCCACTGCCGCAGCATCGCCAGGACCTCGAGCGCCTCATGGCTGCGGCCGCTGTTGACCAGCATGACGGCGAGTTGCAGCCCGTGGTCGAGATCGTCGGGGAAGAAAGTCCAGAGGGAGCGATAGATCTCGGCGGCCTTCGCCCACTGCTTGCCGGCGGCGAAGAAGCGGGCTTCGATCACCAGGCGCTCTTCCCGGGGCAGGCCGCGGGACAGCTCGAGCGCGCGCTGCGCCTCGCCCAGCGCGCGGGCGTCCTCGCCGAGGTCGTTCCAGGCCCGCGCCAGGAGAGAGTGGATGACGGCCGACTCCGGCTCCACCGCGACCGCTTTTTCGAGCAGGACCCGCGCCTCCATCGGGTCGAAGGCGCGCAGGCGGGCCAGACCTTGCGCCATCAGCCGCGCCGCTTCGGGAACCGCCGGATGGAGAGACTGCACGGCCCGGGTCTGCTCCTGCGACAGCCCGCCGAGACCGAGATCCTGCCGCAACCGCGCCCCCACCCGCGCCACCATCTCGAACAGGCCGGACTCTTTGCCGACGTCGGGCACCATCGCGACCACCGTGCCCTCCGGCAGCTTCATCACCTGCAGGTCGAGACGCACCTGCCGGGAGCCCCCTTCGCCCTCGAGCGCGAGATAGGTGCCGACCACCACCAGGTCGGCACCGAGGATGGAGCGCAGCCGGACCAGATCCGGCCCCCGCGGGGCTTCTGTGTAGGGAATCGCCAGCGATTGCCGGACGCGGGTCACGTTGTCGCCGGTGATCAGCCGCGCCTGCCCTCCGGCGGCGAGCTCGGTGGTCAACATCTCGGCGAAGGCGACGCCGAGCCAGGCGGTCTCCGGATTGCCCGCCAGGTCGCGGAATCCCAGCACCGCAATCGTCGGCCGCTGCCCGGCCGGCACCGCCTGCGGTGGTGCCGACGCGGCCGGCGGAGCCGGCGCCGGGCGCGACGGCGGCCACCGCAGCAGCACCGCCCAGACCACCGCGGCGAAGAGCAGGACGCCGCCACCGAGGAGGAGGAGGGAGCGCCGGCGCCAACGCGGCCGGGGAGCCGGGGCCGGGGCCGGCGCAACCGGATCTTCTTCCTTGGCCTTCTCCTTCCGCGGCGGCAGGTCCTCGAGCCGGACGATCGGGATCTCCGTGGTGTCCGCCTCCGGATCGGCCGTGACGGGCTGCGGCCGCGCCGGGGCCGCCCGCAGATCCTCGGCCCGCAGGGTGGGAAAGATGCCCGATCCATCTCCGGCGACCTCCACCACTTCGGCGACGAACGCGTACCCCCGGCCCGGCACGGTCACGATGTAACGCCGGTCTCCCGCCCTCTCCCCGAGCGCCTTGCGCAACGACGAGACGTTCTGGGTCAGGTTGGCCTCGGTGACATAGGTGTCCGGCCACACCCGGCGGAAGAGCTCCTCCTTCTCCACCACCTCGCCGCGGCGCTCGAGAAGCACCATCAGCAGGGAGAAGGACTTGGAGGTCACCGCGATCGGCTCGCCGCCACGGAGGATCCGCCGGCGGACAGGGTCCACCCGGTACTCCCCGAATTGGAAGAGCCGCCTCTCCGCAGGAAGAGAGGACAATGGAGAGGCTCCCAGCCCGGTCAACGCCGGACGTCCTCCGTCTTGGGTGGGGTCGCAGTCATTCGGGTCCGCTCGGAATCCTGGATCGTCCAGGCTGATTCTAGCCGGTTTGAGGTTTTGTGAGGAAGTTTTAGGCCGTCAATCCCTCCGCAGTGCCTCCAACAGTCGTCCCTGAAGGTCTGGGAACAGGGCCTGATAGTCCTCCCGGCTCCGCTCGATGACCGCCAGGGCCTCGGTGCGGCCATAGAGACCGCCGTCGGCGATCGGGGTCTCCGCGGTGCCCGGAGGCCGCTTGTAGGTCAGGAAGTAGTGTTTCAGGCGGTCGACCAGGGCCGGCGGCAGGTCGGAGAGCTCGCGCGCCTGGCCGTAGGCGGCATCTCCCTTGAGGACGGCGATGATCTTGTCGTCCGCCTCCCCCTTGTCGAGCAGCCGGAGCCCTCCGACGGGGACCGCCTGCAGCAGGATGTCTCCGTGCGAGAAGCTCCTCTCCGAGAGCACGCAGATGTCCAGCGGGTCCCCGTCGCCGCGCAGCGTCGCCTGCCCGGTCTTCTCCTGGGACAAGGCCGCCACCCGCTCTCCGCAGTAGGTCTGGGGGACGAAGCCGTAGAGCGTCGGGCAGACGTTCGAGAACGCCTGCGGCCGGTCGACCTTGAGCTGTCCGCTCGGCTTGTCGATCTCGTACTTGACCGTGTCGGTCGGCACGATCTCGATGAACACGGTGACCGTCTCCGGCGCCTCGGGTCCGATCGACACCCCGTGCCAGGGGTGGGCCTTGAACAGGAGCCGCATCAGCTCCCAGACGGAGTCCCGGCCTTCGCCGCTTCCGCTCATCGTCCCATCCTCTCGGCGGCGCGCTCGGCGCCGCGCACCGACGCCGTCCGGTTGGGCATGCGCAGGAGAGAGCGCTCGAACTGCCGCAGCGCCTCCGCCGCCCGGCCCCGTTCGAGCAGGACCTCGCCATAGAGCTCCTGGGCCGGCTTCAGCAGCTCGGGCGGCCCGGAAGGAGGCGTCAGCCCCGCTTCGGCGTCCGCCGCCTCGGCCAGGCGGCGCAAACCCTCCTCCTCCTTCCCGCGCGCCAGCAGGGCGAGCCCTTCGATCTGCTTCTCCAGGATCGCCGCGACGCTTTGATCGGTGCCGGAGGGTGTCGCACGCAGGCGCTCCAGGGCCGCCTCCGCCGCGGGCGCGTCACCGCGCCGTCCGGCCGCCAGCCCGGCGGTGTAGAGCGCGGTCCAGGAGCCGTCGCCCATCGCATGCCCCGCGTGGGCCTTGTCGGTCTCCGCCTGGGGAGCTTCGGCCTCGCCGGCAGCCGGCAGAGGGGCCTCCCCCCAGGCCTCGCGTTCGATGGTGAAGCGCGCTTCGATCGCGGCGAGGGCGCCGGTCACCCGCGGGTTGTCCGTCTGGCGGGCCGCGGCGCGGGCGATCTCCAGGACCTCCCGGGCCTTGGCGATCCTCCCCTGCTGCAGGTAGGCGTAGGCGAGCCAGGACAGGCTGTGGAAGTCGTGCTTCTCCACTCCGAGACCCCGGCGCTGTGCCCAGGCGACCGACGCCGCCCAGGCGTCCTCGTTCGACGCCGCCACCTGATCCCAGCGCCCGAGCTGCACGAAGATGTGGGAGGGCATGTGGAGCGCGTGGGGGGCCGCCGGGGCGACCCGCGCATAGGTGCGGGCGGCGCGCAGGCCGAGCGGCGCATGCACCGGATCGTCATAGGCATGGATCAGGTAGTGCAGGACGCCCGGATGCTCCGGGTTGCGGTCGACCAGCTCTTCGAGCAGCGCCGCGGCGCGCATCAACAGCCGTTCGCGCGGCTCGCCCAAGGGGCCGCCGTCGGAGGCGAGGGCGGGTCCGATGAGCGACAGGGCGTAGAAGCTCGCCACCTCCATGTCGTCCGGCCGGCCCTCGTGCATCTGCCGCAGGGACTCGGCATAGGCGCGGGCCCGCGCGTCGCTCTCCCCCTCGCCATAGAGGGCCTCCACGGTGGCGAGCCAGGCCCGCTCCACCTCATTGCCGGCCCGTGCCGCCCGCTCGGCCGGCGTCGCCGCCAGCCGCTGCAAGACCCGGCGGGCCGCCGCCGCATCCTGCTCGCCCCAGATCGGGTGGTCACAGGTCAGCGCCTCGCCCCAATAGGCCAGGGCGAAACCCGGCTCGGCGGCCTGGGCGGCCCGGAAGGCGTCCGCCGCCTCGTCGTACCAGAAGCTGTGCAGCGCCGCCACGCCGCGCAGGAAGTGCTCCTGCGCCGCGGGCGAGGCGGTGGTCGGAAAGTCGATCCGCCCGAGCGGGCCGGTGGGAGCCTCCGCGCCGATGGCAGGCCACGGAAGGCAGAGAGCGAGGAGCAGGGGGGCGAAGAGTCTTCTCATGGAGGGCATCTTAGCGGACGGATTCCCTCACCGTTCCACCGCCGGCACCTGAAAGACCGCCCCGTCGTCCAGACGTATCGCGGTCAGGGCCCGGCCCCAGGCACACCCGGTGTCGAGACCCGTCACGCCATCCTGCCGCCAGAGGCCCAGGGCGGCCCAATGGCCGAACACCACCTGTTCTTCCAGGCTCCGGCGGCCGGGTGCACGGAACCAGGGGAGACATCCCTTCGGTGCTTCATGGGGAGGACCGCTGAATTCCGGACACATCGCGCCATCCTTGCCCACCGTGCGCAGACGGACAAAGCCGGCGAGCGCCGTGCGCAGGCGGCCGGGCCCTGCGAGACCGGAGCGCCAGCGATCCGCCGTCCGCTTGTCGATCGAGGCCACCAGATCCGGCGCCGCGTCGCCGCGCAAGCCCTCCTCCACCTCGCGAGCGAGCCGCTGCGCCTTCTCCAGGCTCCAGGCGGGAAAGAGGCCGGCATGCACGAGCGCACAGCCGTCGCTGCGGTGGAACAGCGGCCGGCGCCGCAACCACTCCAGGAGGTCGTCGCGGTCGGGCGCCGCGAGGATCTCGCCCAGCGTGTCGCGGCGCTTGAGAGGTGAGACCTCCCAGGCGACGCCCAGGAGGTGCAGGTCGTGATTGCCGAGGACGGCGACGAGGCGGTCTTCTTCCGCCATCGCCCAGCGCAGGACGTCGAGCGAGCGGGGGCCGCGGTTGACCAGGTCTCCGACCATCCAGAGGCGGTCCTGCCGCCGGTCGTACTGGAGGTGGCGCAGGAGACCCTGCAGTGTCTCGAAACAGCCGTGCACGTCCCCGATGGCATAGGTCGCCATGTGGGGGCCGCGGGCGCCCTACTCTGCGACGACCTTCAGGTTCGAGAACTTCCAGCCATACACCGGGAAATAGGCGTTGAACGCCACTCCGCCGAGGCTGAAGTCCACCTTGACCACCCGGTCGCCGCCGAGCGATTTGATCTCGCGCGCGGTCATCTTGCCATCGACCCCGAACACCCGGTCCTCTCCCTGAAAGACGTCCATGTAGATCCGCCGGGAGGGGAGGTTGGCCTCCATCACGATCCGGTATTGGGTCTCCTCCTGCCACGGATGGTCCTTCTTGATCTGGCGTTCCGCGCCCAGATCGAGAAGGGTGCGCCGCCGGTCGCCGCGCAGGATCACGGCGTAATAGAGGATGCGCTCGTGGCGCTTCGGGCTGGTCCGCCGCAGGCTGGTCACATTGTTGAAGATCGGAGTGACCCAGCGGTCGAGGAAGAGGTCGAACTCGACACGGATGACCTTGTAGGGGACGCCGACCTTGAGCGGCACCTCGAAGGCCCGGCAGGGGTCTTCGCGGGTCGGCACCAGGAACTCTCCCGGCACGGTGAACCCCTCGGCGCCGTCGGCGAGAGGCTCGGTCGCGATCCCGGCATCGGTGCACGCCACCGCGGTGGCCGCCGCCAGCATCTGCTCTGGATCGAAAGGGTCCAGCCCGGCAGGGATGAAGAAGGCTTCCTCCGTGAGCTCCTGGGCCGACGCGGGCACCAGCGCACAGGGGAGAGAGAGCAGGGTGGCGATCAACAAGGCTCTTTTCAACGTTTGATCCTCCAGAAGACGCCCGCCAAAACCAGGCGCCTCAACATCATACAGGAATTTGACCGAGAGCGGCTCGCTTTGGGGGCCGTCGCGCACCTCTACTCATGGGACCCAACCGCACGAGCCCGTGCGCCCCGATGCCGAACCGGATCCACCGGACCCGGCACCCCCACATTCATGGAGATTCCATTCTCATGCAAAGAATCGTTCGCACCCTCCTCACGGCCGTGTGCCTGACCGCCGTTGCGGCCACCGGCACTGCGCGTGCCGACGAGCCGATGTCCAAGGCCGCCCTCCGGCGGACCCTGCGCGCCGCGTATGACGCCTTCCAGGCGGACCCCCAGATCAAGGCTCTGGAGAAGCGCGCCAACGCCAACATGAAGGACCAGGCCGCCGTCGACGCCCTGCTCAAGCGGATGCCGCTCTCTCCGCTGGAGCGCCTGGAGATCGACATGGAAGTGCGGCACTACGAGATCATGATTCCCCGCTTCATGCAGGACCTGCACGTGCGGTGGATTCAGCTCAACGAGCCCCTGGCGCGCCAGCGCTACGGCGACGAGCGGGTCGACCAGCTGCTGGCCGGCTGGCCGGTCGACACCGGCGACGAGATCGTCGCCGACCCGAGCAAGGCCACTGCGGGGACCAACCGCAACTCCGCCGCCACCGACGTCCCGCCGCCGAATGAATACGACGGCGAGATCCAGATCGCGGTCAACCACCGCAACACCAACCAGATGGTCTCGGCGGCCAACACCTGGGGCAACGCCGGGGCGGCCTGCAACAACGAGGCCACGCAGTCGATCTTCTATTCCAGCAATGGCGGCGCCACCTGGGATTACACCTGCGCCCCGTCGAACAACGTGTTCACCCTGGGCACCTGCTCGGGCACCGTCTTCGGCTCCGACCCGGCGCTCTACTGGAACGACAACAACGAGGTGTTCCTCAACTACATGCTGCTCTGCGCCACCGCCACCACGACCCAGTATTCGATGGTCGTGGCGCGCTCGGCCGACGGCGGCGCCACCTGGGTGAAGCAAGGCGTCATCAAGAACGCCTGGGCCACCGGCACCCTCGAGGACAAGAACTTCTACGCCATCGACAACACCGCCACCAGCCCGTTCTACGGCCGCCACTACACCTGCTGGGACCGTTCCAACAATGAGAAGTTCGCCTACTCCACGAACAACGGCGTGACCTGGACCGAGGTCGACCTGCCCACCGCGCCGGTCGGCGGCGTGGACCTCGGGTGCGAGATCGCGGTGCAGAAGAACGGCACCGTGCACGTGGTCTGGGAGTCCCTGACCTGCGGCGCCTCGACCTGCACCGACGAGCGGATGTTCTACACGAAGTCGACCAACGGCGGCGTCTCCTGGTCCACCCCGGTCCAGGTGCACGACCACAACCTCGCCGGCTTCTCCGGCACCAACAAGCCGCCGGTCGCCGACCAGCGCGGCATCGCCCCCTTCGGCGCCATCGACGTCGACAACTCGGGCGGCGCCTGTGACGGCACGCTCTATGCCACCTACGGGGACTACACCTCCGGTGGCGCGACCGAGACCGACATCTGGGTGACCCGCTCCACCAACGGCGGCACCACCTGGGGCACCCCGGTCAAGGTCAACGACGACGGCCTCGCGGCCCGCACTCAGTTCCATCCCTTCCTGCAGGTCGACCAGTCCAACGGCAACGTGGTCGTCGCCTGGCACGATGCGCGCAACGACGCCAACAACCGCAAGGTGGAGATCTACACCACCCGCTCGACCAACTGCGGCGTGAGCTTCGAGGCCAACACCAAGGCCAGCCAGAACTCGACCGAGTTCAACAACAGCGGCATCAGCTACACCGACGTGAACTCGACCGACAACCCGAACCGCAACAGCAACCAGTACGGCGAGTACATGGGCCTCGACGTGAAGAACGGCAAGGCCTACCTGGCCTGGGTGGACACCCGGCACTTCTACCCCGGCTCCTCCACCAACGCCCAGAAGGAGAACGTGGGCTTCGCGATCGTCGACTTCGGCGCCGCCTGTACGCCGCCCGCCGCGCCGACCGGCGTCACCGCCACCGCGGTGAGCACCAGCCAGATCAACCTCTCCTGGACGGCCTCCGCGGGAGCCACCTCGTACAACATCCTGCGCTCCACCACGAGCGGCGGACCCTATACCCAGGTGGGCACCTCGGCCACCACGTCGTTCTCCAACACCGGCCTGACCTGCAACACCGCCTACTACTACGTCGTCCAGGCCGTCGGCGCCTGCGCTTCGGGCAACTCGGCCCAGGCGACGGCGACGACCAGCACCTGCCCGGTGGGCGGCAACCAGGTCCTGACCTCCTCGGCCGCTCCGGCCCTGGCGGTGCCGGACAACAACACCACCGGCGTCACCAGCACGATCAACGTGGCCGCCTCGCAGACCATCACCAGCGTCAGCGTCACCGTCGGCCTCACCCACACCTACCAGGGTGACCTCGAGCTGGCTCTGATCGGCCCGGACAACACCACGGTCCTGCTCCACAACCGCACCGGCGGCACGACCGACAACATCAACACCACCTACAACATCACCACCCGCTCGAACCAGGTGCTCACCGCCTTCAACGGCAAGAACACCGCCGGCGCCTGGAAGCTGCGCGTGCGCGACCTCGCCGCGGGCGACGTCGGAACGCTCAACACGTGGAAGATCACCTTCAACGGGTACTCCACGGCGACCGTCAACACGGCGATCCCGGACAACAACACGACCGGCATCACCAGCACGATCAACGTGGCGGCGACGGGCACCGTCACCAGCCTCTCCGTGCGCGTGGCGATCACCCACACCTACCAGGGCGACCTGGAGGTCTCCCTGATCGGCCCGGACAACACCACCGTCCTGCTCCACAACCGGACGGGCGGCACGACGGACAACATCAACACGGTCTACGCCGACCTGACCGCGCCGGCGCAGGCGCTCTCCGCCTTCAACGGCAAGGCCACCAACGGCGCCTGGAAGCTCAAGGTCCGCGACCTCGCCTCGGCGGACACCGGCACCCTGACCTCCTGGGAGCTCGACCTGCG
>DIHE01000135.1 GCA_002420005.1 Holophagales bacterium UBA5704
CGCGGCGCCCCCCCAACCACCCCACATTTCATATGTCCCTAAGATAGGTCAAAAACGCCCCTTTTGACCCCCGTCCCAAGCCAAGAATCCAACGCCCACGGGCCTTTGCGAGCAAAAAAACGGAACCCGGGTTTCGTTTTCGGCCTCCGCCCCGCCCGCGAGGGGCTCTGAACGACGGATGCCCCCACCTAACCCACTGTCCCGCAACCACTTCCGCCACCCGCCTCGACGGAAAACCCCGGTGACCAGAATCACTCTTTTGGTCACTCGACCCTTCCGCCCTGCGAACCGAGATTCGTCGGCGCTCACCCGAGTACCTTCTTCTCTAGGCCGGCCCCTCGGCATACGCCGTAGCGGTCGCCGCGCCGGAAAGGACGAAGAAGATGCTGCGTTCGCTCTGGAATGCTCTCGGGGCTCTCGTCGCCCTCCTGGGCAACGGCCCGAACCCCGGGGATCTGCCGTCAGCGGAACCCGACCGCGGTCACGGGATGGACCCGGACGGCTAGCTCGTGTTCTGCCCTTCGGTGCCGGCGATCGCCTTCTCCTTCCGGAGGTGCGTTCTCGGCACCGACTTTTGTTATCCTCTCCCGCGCTCATGGACGACATCCATATCTCGCGCGAGCTGTACCAAGCTGTCGAGCAGGGAGAGCTTTCCAGAGACGTTCTGGGGGACCTCCAGGCCCAGCACCTGCTCGCCCGATGTCCTCACTGTCGAGTCGAGGCCGAGGCCTATGCGTTCAGGCGGAAAGCCGACCCCTCCACCTGGAGGCGCTTTTTGCAGTCGCTCTCACTTCTCATCCCGCGATGGATGGCCCCGGAAGAGAGGGAGTTGCGCGGCGCGCGGCGGGAGCTCGCGGAGCTTCTGGCTCTCTCCCCCGAGGATCGCGAAGGACGGCTCACCACGGCCCGCAGCCGCTTTCGCAGCCCGAGTCTGGTGCGGCTGCTGCTGGAAGAGAGCCGACGACGCCTCCCCGGTCAGCCCGCCGAGGCGCTCCACTTCGCCGAGCTGGCCTGGAAGGTGGCGAACCGGAACCCGGGCACGCCGGAGTTCTACGAGCTCTACGTTCTGGCCACAGCAGCGAGAGCCAACGCCTGCCGAGCCCAGGACGAGAACAGCCAGGCTGAAGAGCTTTTCGCGCTGGCCCGCCAGATCATGGACAAGCACGGCGTCACAGACCCTGCGGTCATCGCCCGCGTCGACGACCTCATGGGCTCTCTCCGCAAGGACCAGCGCCGCTTTCCCGAGGCGGAACGGCTGCTGAAACGGGCCGCCGTCCTTTACGGCCTCGCGCGGTCTCACGACGACCAGGCCCGAGCCCTCATCAAGCTGGCAGACACCTACTGCGCCCGCGGCTCCTTCGGGCAGGCCATCGAGACCACGCAGACGGCTCTCGGGCTCCTCGGACCGCAATCAGACCCGTTCCTTCACCTTTGCGCTCACTACAACCGGGCGTTCTACCTGGTGTCCGCCGGCCACCTTGACGAGGCCGCCGATCAACTGGAGATGGACGAGCCACTGTATCGCCGCTTCCCCGAACCCTGGGCCCGGCTCCGCCTGCTCTGGCTCCGCGGCGACATCGCCGCCGGGAAAGGAGATCTCGCCGCGGCGGAGCAGGCCTACCTCGAAACGCGGGAAGGGTTCATCGTCCACCAATGGGGCTACGACGCCGCCATGGTCTCCCTCGACCTGGCGATCCTCTATCTCCGAGCAGAGCGCCTGACCGATGTCCAGCAACTCGCCGAAGAGATGCTCCCGATCTTCCAGGCTCAGGACGTAGATCGAGAGTCCATGGCCGCCCTCCGCCTTTTCCAGGCGGCCGCCCACCGCCGGGAGGTTACGGTCGATAGAGTCCGAGAGCTCGCCGCTCGGCTGCGCCAGACCGGCGCGGGTCGACGGATTTCGATGACATCGCTCTCGTCGTGACCGGCCAACAGTCCACCATCCCGCCCGGCCGGGTAGAAGAAAGAGAGGCGCTCCCGCGAGCCTCCCTCTCCAGCCGGAGCGGTACCGCCGCCTTCAAGCGCCGTTTCCGGGCGGCCATGCGACCGGTGGCGGCACCCCCACCAGCCGAAGCACCGAAACCCTCCGCGGCTTCGCGAGACGGTCTCAGGGCCACTCGCCCCCGTCGGCGGAACCGGAATCGCTCGTTGGGGCGCCTCGCGGATTGTGGCAGAGAATTTCCGCTCAGCTATAAACCGGACGCGGATGCCCAGTTTTTTCCGGACAGGCGAGACCTTCGGTCTCGGGCCCCTGCGGGGCCGACAGCACCACTCTACGTATCCGTGGAGCTAAAGCGGGGTTGACACAAGAAACTCAAGAACCCTTCCCCCTACCTGAATTCCAAACTCTGTGGGTCTCCTGAATCTCCTGGGTTTCTTATGCCTCTTGTGTCAAGCATGGCAACGAGAACCCCCGGGCGCCGCTGATTTGGATCGTTCATCGCGCCATACCCCTCGCTCCTCAAATCGAGGATCTCCTGTGGAATGTGTCGTTTACGAACAGAATGGACCCTGCCGTCCATTTGACGTCCGGTGAGCTCATCGGCTCAACTGCCCTCCGACGAAGGAGAGCGCCTACATGCCGAGCCCACCACCATTCGCGGCAGAAAAGACTCACCTCCGCAGCCTGCTCGCCAGAGCAGCGAGCCGGAGCACGAAGGAGCTCCTGGGGCATCTCGGCTCCAGACAGCCCCAAGACTACCGAAGCCCTGCCTGGATGTTCGCGCGATGCTTGAAAGATCACGATGACCTTGCGCGCCTCGACGCCGAAGCTGCCACGGCTCGCATCGATACCGAGCTCGCCGAGATGTATCCCGAGTCTCCCAACCCTTGGCTCGACCTCGGGCTACAGGACTTCGACTCCAGAAACCAGCAGAGCGATCCTCGAACCGATTTCATCTCCGCATGGGACGCGGTCGAGTCGCCCTACCTTCTCGGTTCCTTCGTGAAAGAGGCTGCCCGGCTCGCCGCCGAGAACCCGCTCGACCTCGGAGTGCGTTTCAGCCGCACCGGAGACGCGCTGCTCCGCGGCCTGGTGTCGCTCTGCTACTGGCTCGGGCAACGGAGCACAGATGGCGAGTTCTTCCTCTCCTGCCGGGATGCCGGAGAGGCCCTGGACGTCAGCCCGCAGACCGCCAACCAGCTCCTCCGGCGCGCCGGCAAGCTGGGCTTCATCGAGCCCGCCGCGACCTACAGCGAGAAAGACCGCGCCCGCCGGGATGCGAAGAAATGGAGATTCGTCGCCCTGACCCGCGACACCTTCCCGGTCCCCTTCACCCAAACCGATGCGCAGAGAACCGGCCCGGCGACCGCGACCATGTCCAAAAAAATTGGACATGACGCGCTCCGCACAGGAGCACCTAACTCATGATTTTCGAACGACTTACATCCGGAGGGGAAGCGCCCCGGATTTGGTGTTCTTGCGCTCTTGGAGAAACCTGCCTCCGACGAACGGAGGAGCACAATGCCGAACCACCCATCCCCGAAGAGCAAGAGACCGGAACCGCCCGCGGAGCCCTGCTGATGCGTCTCCATCCCGAACACGCACACACCCTCCTGACTCGCGTCGATCCCGGCCGGATGCGCTCTGGCCGAGCCGTGGGACTGCGCGACGGAGCTCTCCTCGCCCTGGTCGCCGCCGGCTTCAGCGCCGTCGAGATCGCCGCCCTCCGGGCCTCGGCCATCACGATGGAGAATCGCCGAGCCGTGGTCCGGTTCCAGCGCTACGGCACCACCGGCTCCATCGTCCTTCCCACCGACCTCGGAGCCCGGCTGCTCGTCTGGCTCACCGAGGCCGAGCTCTGGGGCCGCTCGGAGCCTCTCTTCCGAGGCTGCCGAGGTCCGCTCACCCCGATAGGTATCCGCAAGGTGATCGAGCGGTGCCGCAACCACCAAGCCGCGCCCGGCCACAGGAAAGCCGTGTGAGAATCCCGATCCCTTGCCCGTTCAGGCGGCGTAAATATCTCTTGCAAACTATCTTATGGCGCCTAGATGTGCTATGATTTCTCTCGCTGAGTGCCGAAAGATCCTGGGAGCTGCCGGGCGCGATCTCACCGACGCCCAGCTCGAACGCCTCCGCCGGGATCTCTACGGCCTCGCCGACATCACCGTCACGCACTTTCTGGCCACGAGGAACCGGACCACCGAACCCTCTGCGAAGGAGCCCTCAGGATGACCTCACTCCGGGCGATCATCTACTCCCGCGTCAGCAGCAAAGAGCAGACCCTCAATCTCTCCCTTCCCGTGCAGGAAGACCAGTGCCGAACCTTCTGCAAGCTCAACGGCTGGGAGATCGATCGCGTCTTCATCGAACGAGGCGAGTCCGCCAAGACCGCAAACCGCACCGAGCTGCAGGCGGCCCTGACGTACCTGCGAGAGCAAAACAGACGGCGCGTGAACATCCACGTCTTCGTGGTCACCAACGTCGACCGCTTCGCCCGCGACGCCTTCGACCACGCCATCATCCGCCGGCACCTGGCCGGGCTCGGCGTCACCCTGAGATCGGTGAGCCAGCCGATCGACGAGACCCCGGCCGGCAAGTTCATGGAAGGCATCTTCGCGGCCCTCTCCCAGTTCGACAACGACGTCCGGGGCGGGCGGACCAGGGCCGGCATGCAGGAAGCCCTGCGCCGGGGGCAATGGATCTTCCGGCCGCCTCTCGGCTACCGCGCGGACGGCAAGTCCCTCCAGCTCGATCCCGAGCGCGCCCCGCTGGTCCGGCTCGGCTTCGAGCGCTTCGCCACCGGCCTGTACACCAAGGCCCAGGTCCTCGAAGAGCTCACCCAGAGGGGTCTCCGCACGCGCAAGGGCGGCGAGCTGTCGCCTCAGAAATGGGGAGAGATGCTCGCCAATCCGGCCTACATCAGCCGAATCGTCCAGCGAACCTGGGAGATCGAGACCTCCGGCAACTGGCCTCCCCTGATCGACGAAGAGACCTTCTGGCGGTGCCAGAGCCTGATCGCCAAGAACGGCGAGATCGTGCCGCGAGAACGCAACAACCCGGACTTCCCGCTGCGGGGCTTCGCGGCCTGCGGCCACTGCGGGCAGCCCCTCACCGGCTCCTGGTCCAAGGGCAAGAGCAAGCGCTACGCCTACTACCACTGCCCGCCGAATGCCCGCTGCCGCAAAACCAACCTCCCGAAGAGCGAGCTCGAAACCCTGTTCCTGAGCCTCCTCGAGCGCCTGCGGCCGCGGCCCGAGTTCCTGACCCTCTTCCGGGCCATCGTCCTGGACGTCTGGAAGGCCCGCAAAGACGACGTCGCAGCCCGGCGAACCGCCGCCGAGCGGAAGCTCGCAGACGTCAAGCGGCGCAAAGACCAGCTCGTCGAGGCCTTCATCTACCAGAAGGTCATCGACGAGGGCACCTACAAGGACCAGCTCGACAGGCTGAACGAAGCCATGGCCCTGGCCGAGATCGACCAGCACGACCAGAGGTCGGACGAGCTGGACATCGAAGCCGTCCTCGGCTTCGCCGAGCGGGTCTCCCTGAACGCACCGCGGCTTTGGCTGGAAGCCAGCCTCGACCAGCGGCAGAGGTTTCAGTCGTTTCTGTTCCCGGAGGGAATCCAGCTCGAGAATGGAGCACTTCGAACACCGGTAACTGCCTCATTCTACGAGGAGTTACACAGCTTTGCAGCACCCGAGGAACGTATGGCCTGCCTGGAGGGATTCGAACCCCCGACCCGCGGCTTAGAAGGCCGCCGCTCTATCCAACTGAGCTACAGGCAGCCGCGTTGAGTCACCGTCGGATATCGGGGCGCCCAGATTTGAACTGAGGACCCCCTGCGCCCAAGGCAGGTGCGCTACCAGGCTGCGCTACGCCCCGACGAAAACGCGCGGCGAAGTGTAGCCCACCCGGCGCCGCGGCGTCAAATCGGCACATGCGGGGAGCCCTCCGAGGCACCCTGGGGCTACCGGGCTGTCTCCATCGTGACAAACGTGCTCACGAGAGGCTAGAATGCTCCCGGTGCATGATGGCATGAGGGCACGCAGATGAGCACGACAAGTACCGAGATCAAGACTGTCGGAAAGAGTGGTCAGATCTCCTTGGGCAAGAGCTTCGCCGGAAAGACATTGCGGATGAACCGCCAAGGGGATGGCAGCATTCTGCTGACACCTGTCGCCATGATTCCTGAAAGCCAGTTGTGGACCCTCCAGGAACCTCACCGGTCGGCGATCGCGAAGGGGATGGCCTGGGCGGCGGAGAACCCGCCAGTGGAAACCGACCTCGACGAGCTACTGGCCCGGCGAGAGCGGCACGCGGGGGCAAAGCGGGTCCGTGGCGCCTCGGAGTAGCCGCGTCCGGCTGGACCTCAACAGCCCCGGGTTCCAAGATGACTTCTTCGCCCTGGAAGCCGCTGAGCTGAAGCAGGTCGTCGCCGCGTTGCGGCGGCTTCGCCAACTGGAGTGGGAGGCCGTCTACAGCCACCCCGGGCTGAATTGGGAGGCCGTGGAGCACATCAGGACACCGACCGGAGCCAAGGCGTGCTCGATTCGCCTCAGCCTGAAGATCCGGGCCATCGGCTACCGAGACGGGGATTTCCTCCGTCTCGTGTCCCTCCACCCGGACCACGACTCGGCCTACTTGTAGCCCACCCCCACCCGGCAAACCCGCCCCCCCTCCCCCACCCCCCCCCCACAAACCCCACCCCCACCAACCCACAAAAACCCCACACCCGCGGGTGCCCCCCGTGT
>DIHE01000054.1:0-76419 GCA_002420005.1 Holophagales bacterium UBA5704
ATTGCGTCAGCAGCAAGGTGGGGACGGGGTCGTCCACGATGGCCGGCCGAGCTTGAGCGGTGGAGTTTGCGGCAGCGATGCGGGGGAAGGTGGGCATCGTCACGGTGGCCCGAGTGAGAGAGGTGGTGGACCGTGCCGTGCCCGATCCGAGCTGGGAACGAGCGATGCGCTTCAGCACGGGACGGGCCGGGGGAAGGTGGCCGTCGCGATGCTGGCCAGCCGAGCGAGGGTGGAGATTGCGTCAGCAATAAGGTGGGGGCGGGGTCGTCCACGACGGTGGGCCGAGCTCGCGCGGGGGAGTGTGCGTCAGCGATGTGGGGGAAGGTGGGCATCGCCACGGTGGCTCGACCGAGCGAGGTGGTGGGCCGTGCCGTGCCCGATCCGAGCTGGGAACACGCGATGCGCTTCAGCACGGGACGGGCCAGGGGGAGGTGGCCGTCGCGATGCTGGCCAGCCGAGCGAGGGTGGAGATTGCGTCAGCAACAAGGTGGGGGCGGGGTCGTCCACGAGGCGGGCCGTGCTTGAGCGGGTGGGTGGTTGGGGAGTCATCCCCGCCGAGGCCCAGCCAGGGATGATATATAGAAAAATTTCTATTTGCGCCTTCGGCTGTCCCTCCCTTCTCTTAGAGCCCGGTGCCTTTGTCCGGACTCGCGCCTGGACCTGCGTGTGGCTCCCCGGGGCCGCGTGCGGACTTGCGCGTTGCTCTGCGCGAGCCGCGTGCGGACCTGCGCGTGGCTCCGCGCGGCCGATTTTGCGGCCCCCACCCCCTCCGGCCCCTTCGGTTCACCTCTCTCGCGGAGAGGGATGTGGGCGAGCGGAACGAAACTCTCCATGCGTGCCCTAGAAGGAGTGGTATCCTGACCCCCATTGATCATGGTGAACCTCAAAGAAGCCGAGGGCATCTCGGCGAGCTGATCGAGGAGGCGGCCTCGGGGCAGGAGGTCGTCATCAGGCGTGACGGCGATTCGACGGTTCGTCTCATGCTCTTCGGCGGGGCCACGAGTTTGTCGTCGAGCAGACGACGGATGGGCGGGCCGGCCGACGATGGCCTCTCCCTCCATCTCTCAAGCCGCGACCTCTTGGCGCCGGAAGGTATCCACACGCCTGATGAATTTCTCCAGGTGCGCGAAGGGCGGGAGCCAATGAGGTGGCGCGGTGTTCGAACTCGTCCCCCAGGGGGCTACCAATCCATCCTTCCTCCCTGCTCACTTGAACCCGGCGATTCTTCGCGCGGGCCTCAGCACCGACTCGTCGAGCCCTCGGCTCTCCAGCTCCGTCAGCGGGACCCAGGCGACGTCGTGGACCTCCCGTTTGGCACCGCGCAGGGGGGCGTCGCGGTCGGCTTCGAAAAGGAAGCGGACGTCGTAATGCAGATGCGCCGGGACGCCCTTGCGCTCCGGAATGGCATGGATGTCGAGATCGAAGGGGCAGGGCGTGATCGGCTTCATCTCGCGGAGGCCGGTCTCCTGAGAGACCTCGGAGCGCGCCACGGATTCGAGATCCGGATCACCGTCCGCGTGCCCGCCGGGCTGGAGCCAGCGGTTCAACGCCTTGTGATGGATCAGCAGCAGATGGCGCCGCTCCGGGTCCACCACCAAGGCCGAGGCGGTGAGGTGCCCCGCAAGGTTCGACCGCAGGAGACAGTCGGGATGTTCGAAGACGAACGCGACGAAGGTCGCGAGCTCCCGGCGGTCGCGCTCGTCGAACAGGTGGGAGATCTCGAGAAATCCGAGGACCGTGCGGCGGGGGAGATCGATCTCCATCGCCTCGTTCATGACCGCCTCGCCCTCCCGGTGGCGATCCACTCCGCCCAGTCCGGCCGGCCGTTGCGGCGCGCCTGCGCGGCTGCTTCCTGCCAGGGATACGGAACCATCCTCTGCTCGACGCGCCAGCCCGCCGCGGTACGGGTGAGCTGGGCATAGCGCGCGTGCGGGCTGCCCGCCTCCATGACGTGGGGCCAAGGGTCGTCGTGGTCATAGGCGGGCAGGCCGACGCTGCCGGGATTGATCACCAGGCGCGCGCCCACGGACACCACCCGCGGCACGTGGCTATGACCGCAGCAGGTCACCGGCGCCGGGACCGGCCCGAGCAGCGCTTCGACGGCGCTCTCCTCCTTGAGGTGAACCCCCGCCGCGGTCACCGTCTCCAGGAGGTACCCGTCGTCGTGCTCCGGCGTGCCATGGCAGAACAGGAGGTCTTCCCGCTCCAGGCGCACCGGCAAGCCGGTCACCCAGGCCAGGTGATCCGGCGTGAGGACCTCGTGCACGAAACGCATCGTGGGATTCATCTCCTGAAGAGGCTCTCGGAGGACACGGTCCTGATTGCCCCGGACGGCCGCGATGCCCGCTCCCCGATGCAGCTCCGCCGTTCCTGCCGGATCGAGGGGACCATAGAGGACGTCCCCGAGGTCGATCACCTCGTCGGCCCCGCACCGCCGCAGATCGGCGAGCACCGCCTCGAGGGCCCAGACGTTGCCGTGGACGTCCGCAAGGACGGCGAAGCGGGGGCCGCTCATCGGATCTGCCGGTACCGGGCGACGTTCGCGGGCGCTCCCAGGAGGGGGACGACCTTGGGGATCACCGCCTGGAGGTGCGCCGAACGGGAGTGGGCGTCCAGGGTCGCCTCGTTCTCCCACTCCTCGACGAAGGCGAAGTCTCCCGCCTCGCCCGGCAGGCCGCGCAGCAGGTCGTAGCGGATGCAACCCGCCTCCCGTCGCGTCGGCTCGACCAACGACTCCAGAAGCTCCGCCAGCTCGTTCTCCTTGCCGGGCGCGGCGACGAACAGGGCGACGACGTGAACTTTTCCCTCGTGCATGATCTCTCCTCTGCCTGGGAGCCGGAGTCTATCAGCCACCCGACGGCGGACAAGGCTTGACAGACGGGTGAGGGGATGCCTACGATTCAAACGTTTGTTTGAAACGGACGTTTGAACCATGGCCGTGACCGAACCCCACACCGAGCCCCACGTCGACACCCGCGAGGCCTTGCTGGACGCCGCCGAGAAGCTGTTCTCGGAGCATGGCATCCAGGCTTCGTCGCTGCGGATGATCACCCAGCAGGCGGGCGCCAACCTCGCCGCCGTCCACTACCACTTCGGATCGAAGGAGGGCCTGGTGCGGGCGGTGTTCGCCCGCCGGTTGCGCCCGCTGGAAGAGGAGAGGCTGCGGCTGCTCGTGGCTTGCGACGAGGCCGGGGAGGCCGGCGTCGAGCAGGTGCTCGCGGCCTTCGTCGCTCCGCTCCTGCGGCGGGTGCGCGAGACGCCCGAGGGGGGACAGGATTTCGCGCGGCTGATGGGCCTTGCCTTCATGGAGCCGAGCGAAGAGCTGCGGTCGATGCTTCTGGAGGAATTCAGAACGACCGCGGATCGCTTCATCGCCGGGCTCCACGAGCGTCTCCCCCACCTGTCGCGGCAGGAGATGATCTGGCGCTTTCACTTCTCCGCGGGTGCCATGGCGCACGTGGTGTCGTGCAGCCAGATGGTCGAGCGCTTCTCGGCGGGTCTGTGCAAGTGCGGGGATCATGAGTCCCTGCTCCGTTACCTGGTTGTCTTCCTGGCGTCCGGTCTGAAGGCCCCCGCGACCATGGGAGCCGAGCTGCAAGGAGAGCCTGCGTGAAAGCCAGATTCCTCATACCCCTTCTCTTGATGGCGGCTCCCGCGCTCGCGCAGGAGCCCTCCCCTGTGACGCCCGGCAGCCCGTTGCGCCTCACGCTTCAGGAGGCACTCGGGAGGGCGCTCGCCGGCAATCCGGCGCTCGGCCGCACCCGGGTCGAGGTCGACGCTCTGCAGGCGCAGGTGGACGTTGCGTTTTCGTCCATCCTGCCGAAGATCGCCTTCCAGGGCAACTACACCCGCAACGACCAGTCCGTCACCTTCGGCGAAGGCGACGACGCGCGTACGCTGCTCGCCGAGAACGACTGGAGCTACCGGGTGACCCTGGCGCAGCCGATCTACGCCGGCAACCGCGAGCGCAAGGCGATCCGCCAGGCGCGCCTGGGCGTGACCTCCGCCCGCTTCGGTGTCTCCGACGCCGAGGAGCGCCTGCTGCTCGGCGTGGCCTCCAGCTACCTCGCCGCGGTGCAGGCCGAGGCCCTGCTGACCGTCGAGCAGCTCAACCTCGATCTCGCCCGGCGGCGGCGCGACCAGGCCCAGATCTTTTTCGAAGCCGGCGAGACCACGCGGGTGGACGTGCTGCGCGCCGAAGCCGACACCAAGGGGGCGGAGCGGCGCATCGCCGCCGCCCGCCAGGCGCGGGAGACGGCGATGGGCGACCTGCGGCTCGGCCTGGGCGTCGAGGGTCCCCTCGCAGTGGCGCCACCGGGCGATTTCCTCCCGGCGCTGCCCGCCGAAGCGGCCCTGCTGGCCGAGGCGGAAGCGAACCGTCCCGAGCTGGCGCAGGCCAGGACCGCCCTGGAGATCGCCAAGCTGGAGGTGGCGAAGCAGAAGGGGGCCTTCCTGCCCCTGATCACCGCCGACGGCGCCTGGGTCAAGCAGCGCGCTTCGTTCCCGACCGACCAGTACGGGCAGCTCTCGATCCGCCTGTCCGTGCCGATCTACTCCAGCGGGGAGCTCAAGGGGAAGGTCGTCCTCGCCCGCGAACGCCTGCAACAGGCCGAGCTGCGGGTGCAGGAGGTGCAGCAGGTGATCCGCGAGCAGGTCCATCAGGCGCTGGTCGAGCTGGAATCCGCGGGTGCGAGCCTGCAGCTGGCCCGAGAGCAGCTCACCGCCGCCGAGGCCGAGCATGGCCAGGCGTCCGAGCTGTACCGGGCCCAGGAGCTGACCTCGCTGGAGCTGGAAAGTGCCGAGACCTCGCTGGCCGAGGCCCGCCGTGCCGTGGCCGGCAGCCAGCTCGACCATGACCTCGCGGAGCTGCGCGCCTGGGCCGCCGCCGGTCTTCTCAAGAAAACGATCTCTCCGGAGGGTGCACAATGAAGCCGACCTTCGTTCTTTTGCTGACCGCTCTCGGGCTCTGCGCCCTGGGGTGTGGGGGTTCGGGCGCGGCCGACGCGGAGAAGCCGGCCGACGGCACGCCCGCCGCCACCACCGCCCCGCCGCCCTTGCCGGAGGACGTCCGCGAGGTCGCCTCGGTCGCCAGGCCGGCCCAGGCCGAGGACACCACCGAGAAGTCCCCCGCACCCGAGCCGGCGTCCGGCCCGGTCGTCGCGAATGGCGAGCTGGTGTCGCCGGTGCGCTCGGAGCTCTCGGTGAAGAACCCCGGCCGGGTGGCCCGGGTCTACGTCGAGGAAGGTGCCCGGGTGCGCCGTGGCCAGACGCTGCTGACGCTGGAGTCCGACTACGTGGCGCTCGAATTGAAGCGCGCGGAGGCCGAGGTCTCCCGCGCCAAGGCCAATGCCGGCGAAGCGGAGCGCGACTTCGAGCGCAAGAAGGAGCTGCTCGCCAAGCAGTCGGTGTCGCAGGCGGCCTTCGACCGGTCGCTCTCGGCTCTGGAATCGGCCCGCGCCGCGGTCGCGGCGGCCGAAGCGGCGCGCGATCTCGCGAGCCAGAAGCTCCAGGACGCCGCCCTGGTGTCACCGCTCACCGGCGTGGTGGCCGAGCGGCGCACCGACCCGGGCGAACGTCTGGGCGACAACACGGTCGCTTTCGTGGTGGCCCAGACCTCGCCGATCAAGGTGCGCTTCCGCATGCCCGAGCGCTATCTCGCCACCCTGCGGGAAGGGCAGCCGGTGCGCGCCACGGTGGACCCCTACCCCGGCGAGGTGTTCACCGGCAAGGTGACCCAGATCGGCGGCGTGGTCGATCCGGCGACCCGCACGGTGCAGGTCGAGACCTTGCTGGCGAACACCGATGGACGGCTGTCGCCCGGTCTGTTCGCCCGGGTGGAAATCGACTTGAAGTGAGAGGCACCCGATGAAGAGGCTCGCCGAAATCTGTATCCAGCGGCCCGTCTTCGCGACGGTGCTCATCCTCTCCCTGGTCGTCGTCGGGATCGTCTCCTACTTCAATCTGGGCGTGGACCGCTTCCCCAACGTGGATTTCCCGATGGTGACGGTCACCACCACCGTGGTCGGCGCCTCGCCGGAGGAGATGGAGACCGACGTCACCGACAAGATCGAGGAGGCGGTCAACACCATCAGCGGCATCGACCAGCTCACCTCCATCTCCTCGGAGGGGATCTCTCTCGTGATGGTGCAGTTCGAGCTGGAAAAGGACGGCGACGTGGCGACGCAGGAGGTGCGCGACAAGGTGAGCGCCGTGGTCGCCGAGCTGCCGCGCTCGGCCGATCCGCCGATCGTCCAGAAGCTCGCCACCGACGCGACGCCGGTGCTCTCCATCGCGCTCTCCGGTCCGGCCCCGATCCGGGACCTGACGGAGTTCGCCGACAAGACGCTCAAGCGGCAGATCGAATCCACCCTCGGCGTCGGCCAGGCGCGGGTGATCGGCGGCCGGTCGCGGCAGATCAACGTGATTCCGGACACCGACAAGCTCGCCTCGCTCGACCTCACCGTGGCGGACCTCGTACGGGCGCTCCAGACGCAGAACGTGCAGATCCCCGGCGGCCAGGTGGAGCAGGGCCTGCGCGATCTGACGCTGCGCACCTATGGCCGTGTCACCACTCCGGAAGAGTTCGGCACCCTCTCGATCGCCACCCGCAACGGCTACCCGGTGCGGGTGCAGGACGTCGCCCGGGTCGAGGACGGCATGGCCGATGAGACCTCGCTCGCCCGTGTCGACGGCCAGCCCGCCGTGGTGCTCCAGGTGCGCAAGCAGTCCGGCACCAACACCATCGCGGTGATCGACCGCGTCAAGGAACGCATGGAGTCGTTGCGCGCCCAGCTCCCCGCGGGCTGGAGCATGGTCGCGGTGCGCGACCAGTCGGCGTTCATCCAGGCGGCGGTGCACGCGGTGCAGGAGCACCTCATCCTCGGCTCGCTGCTCGCCGCCGGCATCGTGCTCCTCTTCCTCAAGCGCTTCCGCCTCACCGTCATCGCGGCGGTGGCGATCCCGACCTCGCTCATCGCCACGTTCGCCGCGATGCAATACATGGGCTTCACGCTGAACGTCATCACCCTCTTGGCGCTCGCGCTGGTGGTGGGCATCGTGATCGACGACGCGGTGGTGGTGCTCGAAAACATCTTCCGCAACCTGGAGGAGAAGAGGCTCACCCCCCGCCAGGCCGCACGCCTGGGTACCGCCGAGATCGCCCTGGCGGTGCTCGCGACCACGCTCTCGCTCATCGCGGTCTTCCTGCCGGTGGCCTTCATGGGTGGCATCGTCGGCCGCTTCATGAACTCGTTCGGCATCACCATGGCCTGCGCCGTGGCGGTGTCGCTCCTGGTGAGCTTCACCCTGACCCCGATGATGTGCTCCCGCTGGCTGCGCGCGACCCATGGCGGCTCCACCGACGCCACCGGCGAGAAGGGGGAGGAGACGAATCCGCAGCTGGAGAACCTCCTCACCGCCGGCCATTCGGCCCACGCCGAAAGCCGCGCCGGCCTCTACAACGCCGTCGAACGGTCCTACATGGCCCTCCTCGACTGGTCGCTGCGCCACCGCTGGGTGGTGGTGGTGATCATGCTCGTGGTGTTCGCCTCCGCGATCCCCCTCGGCACGGCGGTGGACAAGACGTTCATCCCGCAGGACGACGAGTCGCAATTCGACGTGCAGGTGCGCACGCCGGAGGGGACGAGCCTGCAAGCGACGGCCAAGATCGCGGAGTCGATCGCCGCCCGCATCCGCCAGCTGCCCGAGGTGGAGCGCACGCTGATGTCGATCGGCGACGACCAGCAGCAGACCAAGAACCTGGCCTCGATCTACGTCGCCCTGAAGCCGGTCGAGGACCGCGAGCTCGACCAGTATGAGGTCATGCAGAAGGTGCGCACCGACATCCTGCCGCAGTACGCGGCGCTCGGCCTGCGCAACCAGGTGGCGCAGGTGAACGCCTTCGGCGGCGGCATCAACGCCGAGATCATGTTCTGGATCGGCGGACCCGATCTGGATCAGCTCAGCCGGTACTCGACCAAGCTGATGGACGTCCTCAAGTCGCAACCCGGCGTCGTCGATCCGGACACCAACCTGATCGTCGGCAAGCCCGAGCTGGGCGTCCGGATCGACCGCGACAAGTCCGCCGACCTGGGTGTCAACGTGCAGGACATCGCCTCGACCCTCAACGTCCTGGTGGGCGGCCAGGAGGTGACCAGCTACATGGAGGGGGGCGAGCAGTACGAGGTCCACGTGCGGGCCGAGGTGGGGGACCGCAGCGACCGGCAGGGGATCGAGCAGGCCGAGGTCCCCGCGATGACCGGACGGCGGGTGGCGCTGCGCGATCTGGTGACCCTCCAGGAAGGCGAAGGGCCGTCTCTGGTCAACCGCATCTCGCGGCGGCGCCAGGTGATGCTCTACGCCAACATGCTCCCCGGCTACTCCTCGCAGACGGTGATCGACGCGCTCAACAAGACTGCGGCGGAGCTCAAGATGCCCGCGGCGTACTCCTACGGCCTCACCGGCCGGTCGCGCGAGCAGGGCAAGGCGGCGGTCAGCTTCCTGGTCGCCTTCCTGCTCTCCATCGTCTTCATGTACCTCATTCTCGCAGCGCAGTTCGAAAGCTGGCTCCATCCGGTGACCATCCTGCTCGCGCTGCCGATGACCGTGCCGTTCGCGCTGCTGTCGCTGCTGATGCTCAACCAGTCGCTGAACATCTTCTCCTCGCTCGGCATCCTGGTTCTGTTCGGCATCGTCAAGAAGAACAGCATCTTGCAGATCGCCCACACGATCGACCTGCGCGCCCACGGCCTGCCGCGGGAGGAGGCCATCCGCTGGGCGAACCGCGACCGGCTGCGCCCCATTCTGATGACCACGCTGGCCTTCGTGGCCGGCATGATCCCGCTCGTGGTCTCCTCCGGCACCGGTGCGGCGACCAACCGCGCCACCGCCTCGGTGATCATCGGCGGCCAGACCATGGCGCTGCTGCTCACCCTGATCGGCACGCCGGTGGCCTACAGCCTGTTCGACGACGTCGTCGAGTGGCGGCCGTTCGCCCGGCTCGCCGGCCTCTTCCGCGGCAAGGCGAAACAGCCGGTGACCGCGGCGTAGGGGGGAGGAAAGAAAAGACCCCAGGGTCGCCGAGGACACCAAGGACAAAATCTCGCGTCTTTGTTGTCCTTGGAGACCTCGGGGTCCTTTTCGGTACTCTTTCCCCATGCGCCACCCCGCCGCCCTCCTGCTCCTCACCCTCTGCGCCGGCTCCGCTCTCGCCCAGGGTCCCTCGGCGGACTGGCGCACGTTCGAGACGCCCCATTTCCGGGTGCACCACCCGGCGCCGTCGGAGGCCTGGGCGCGGCGGGCGGCCGTGCGGTTGGAGGCGATCCGGGAGCGGGTGGTGGCCGAGGTGGGGTATGCGCCTCCGGAGAAAGTCGAGGTTCTGGTCTCCGATCCGGTGGCCGAGCCGAACGGCACCGCCTTGCCGATTCTCGGCTGGCCGCGGATGCTCCTGTGGACCAGCCCGCCCGCCCCGGAGTCGGTGCTCGGCCACTACCGCGACTGGTCCGAGACTCTCTTGGTCCATGAGGAGACCCATCTGGTCCATCTCCTGCGGCCGTCGCGCAACCCGGCGCGCCGGCTGCTCTCCCAGGTGGCTCCGGTGGGGCCGATTCCCCTCGCGGCACCGCGCTGGGTGACCGAGGGGTATGCCACGGTCGTCGAAGGCCGGCTGACCGGCGCCGGCCGCCCGAACGGCGACCTGCGCGCCGCCATCCTGCGCCGTTGGGCGCAGGCCGGGCGGCTGCCTTCCTACTCCCGGCTCGCCTCGGACGGCGCGGCCTGGCAGGGGATGTCGATGGCCTACCTGCTCGGCTCGGCCTATCTCGAATGGCTGGAGGAGCGCGCCGGACCCGGGAGCCTGCGCAACCTGTGGGCGCGGATGTCCGCCCGGCAGACCCGCAGCTTCGAGGACGCCTTTCGCGGTGTCTTCGGCGACACACCCGAGGACCTCTACGACCGTTTCCGCGCCGAGCTGACCTGGCGCGCCCTGGAAACGGAACGGCGCGCCGGTGCCCCCGTGGAAGGCGTGCTCTGGCAGGATCTCTCGTGGACCGTGGGCACCCCGGCCCTCTCGCCGGACGGCCGCCGCCTCGTCGTCGAGGTGGACCGCCGTGAGCGCCCGTCCCGCCTCGTGGTCTGGGACACCGCACCGGACGAGAAGGCCGCGGCGGAGCAGGACGAGAAGCGCCGCAAGATCCAGGAGCGCGACCCGCAGGACGTGCCGGCCGTGCCGGGCGGCCCCTTGCCGCGCCAACCGCTCTTCGAGCTGGCCTCCCCCGACGGCATCGAAGCCACCACGCCGCGCTGGATGGCGGACGGACAGGCGGTCCTCTTCGTGCGCTATGAGCCCGATCCGGAGGGGTTCCTGCATCCGGATCTCTTCCGCTGGGACGTCGCCACCGGCGACGTCCGCCGCCTCACCCGGCAGGCCGACCTGCGCGATCCCGAGCCCTCGCCGCTCGCAGCCGACCCGGACTGGGCGGTGGCGGTGCGCAACCGCGACGGCTACTCCTCGATCGTGCGCCTCGACCTCGCAACCGGCGCGGAGCATCCGGTCACCCGGCCCTCGGTCGAGACGGTGGACGACCGCCCGCGCCTCGCCCCGGACGGCCGGCGCCTCGCCTTCGCCCGCCACCGCGACGGGAGCTGGCGCCTCGTGGTGCTCGATCTCGCCTCCGGCCGGGAGACGGAGCTGGCCCACCCCTCCGAGGGCACCCTGGCGACGCCGGCCTGGAGCCCGGACGGCCGGACCCTCTACGCAGTGGCCGGCGACCGCGGTTTCGTCGATCTCTGGTCCTTCGCCGTGGACGACCCGGCCGCCCCACCTCGGCGCCTCACCGCCACGCAGGGGGCGGCGCTCTCCCCGGCCCCGACACCGGACGGCGAGGCGCTCTTCTATCTTTCCCTGGAGAGCGACGGTCTCGACCTGCGGCGGCTGGAGCTGACCCCCGAGATCCTGACCGGCACCGGCCGCGCACCCGACCTCGCCGCCGATCTCGCGCCCGCCGTCCGCCCCGTGCCTCCCCCGGCACCCGAGCCCTTCGCGTTGACCGAGGTCGCGCCGTCCCGGAGGTTCGGGCTCGGCCGGCAGGAGCTGCTCCCCCTGATCGCGGGGAGCGCGACCTCCTCCGGCTCCACGTTCGAGGCCGGCCTGCGGGTCGGCGACATCGTCGGCCGGCTCGACGGGTTGGTGCTCGGAGCCGCCGGCGGCGGAGACGGATGGCGGGGCGGCGCCCTCGCGGCGACCTGGCGCGGCCGGCCGCTGGAGGTTGGAGCTCATCTGTTCTCGGTGGAGGAGGGCCGCGGAGCGGATCGCCGCGGCTTCGAGCTGTGGGCCGGCCGCACCTGGCACCGGAGCGGTGGCGGCCTGCGCCTCGCCGCCCGCCTGCTGAACGAGGAGGACCGGGAGACCGGCACCCTCACCGCCGGCTGGTCGATGCAGCACCGCCTCGGCGACTGGCGGATCGCACCGGCTCTCTCCCTGGGCGCCGAGACGGGCCGCACGGCCGGGGATTCCTGGCATCGCTCCGGGGGTACAGCCCGGCTGTCGATCGACCGCGGCGCCACCGGCCTCTCCCTCGCCTGGCGGCGGGACACCTCGGACGGCCTCCGCCAGCCGATCGATCTCTATCGCGTCGGCGGCCCGGAGAGCAGCCTCCTCCCGCCCTCCGTCCTCGCCGGGCGGATGTCTGTGCCCGCCCTCCCTTTCGACACCCTGGTGGGTGGCGAGCACGAGTCCCGACGCGCCGAGCTGCATCTCGGCCCTCTCCCCGCACCCTTGTTCGTCGAGCGCCACCGCGTCTGGAGCCGCGGAGAGCCCAAGACCGATTGGTTGACCCTGGCCGGCCTGGAGTGGACCTGGTCTCTCGCCCCGCAGCCCATCGTGCGTCTCCCCGGGCTGAACGTCCGCCTCGGCGTGGCCCAGGTCGTGGAGGAACCGGCCCCCGAAGTCTTCGGGGACAGCCTGCGCTGGTGGCTGGTGACGGTCTGGCGACCGTAGGGCTTCGGGCTGCATCGACAGACAGAACACCCGGCCTCCTGTGACCGTATACTTGAGGCTCCACAGACAGATTGAAGCCATGGCGACCGGTAGCCCAACTCCTCCCTCCAAACCCCCCGCAGCAAGCCGTGCGGTGGTCGACGACCTGATGCCGCAGGTTTACGACGAGCTCCGGCACCTCGCCGGGAAATACCTGCGCGAGGGCGGTGCCGGAGTGACCCTGCAGCCGACGCTCCTGGTGCACGAGGCGTATCTGCGCATGCTCGGGCAGCGGCAGGGCGACTGGCAGAACCGCGCCCAGTTCTTTTGCGTCGCCGCCCAGATGATGCGCCGGGTGCTGGTCGACCACTGCCGCAGCCGCCAGGCCAAGAAACGGGGCGGCGAGCAGGTCCGCGTCACCCTGGTCGATCTGCCGGCCGCCGACGCCTGCCGGGAGGTGGAGATCCTGGCGCTCGACCGCGCCCTGGTCACGCTCGCGGAGCTCGATCCGCGCCAGGCGTCGATCGTCGAGCTGCGCTTCTTCGCCGGGCTGTCGGTGGAAGAAACGGCGGAGGCCCTGGCGATCTCGACCGCCACCGTCAAGCGCGAGTGGGCCGCCGCCCGCGCCTGGCTGCTCGTGGAGATCGAGGGAAGACTGCCGCAGCATGGAACCTGAGCGCTACCGGCGGCTCAAAGAAATCTTCCTCGCGACGGCCGATGCTCCCGGCCCGGAGCGCCAAGCGGCCCTCGCGGCGCTGGAAGCCGCGGACACCGACCTCGCCGACCGGCTGCGCGCCATGCTGGCGGCCCACGGGGCCACCGGCGACCTGCTCGCCGAGGACCGGCTGCCGCTGCGAGAAGACCTCCCCGCCCGAGCGGAAGCGGTGGCCGCGGGCTCACGCATCGGCCCCTATCGCATCCTCCACGAGCTGGGCCGCGGCGGCATGGGCACGGTCTACCTCGCCGAACGGGATGACGGCTCGTTCACCCAGCAGGTCGCCCTCAAGGTGATCAAGCGGGGGATGGACACCGACGAGATCATCCGCCGCTTCGTCGCCGAGCGGCAGATCCTCGCCCAGCTCGTGCATCCCCACATCGCCCGCCTGCTCGACGGCGGCTCGACGGCGGACGGACTGCCGTATTTCGTCCTGGAGCACGTCGAGGGCCGGCCTCTCGGGGACTTCTGCGAGCAGCGGCGCCTCGACGTCGAGGCACGCCTGCGCCTGTTCCTCGACGTCTGCGCCGCCGTCGCCTTCGCGCACCGCAACCTGGTGGTGCACCGCGACCTCAAGCCGGCGAACATCCTGGTGGATGCCGGGGGGGTGCCGAAGCTGCTGGACTTCGGCATCGCCAAGCTGCTCGCTCCGCTGCCCGGAGACGCCGCGCTGACCACCGGCGCGGCGGCGCCGATGACGCCGGACTATGCCAGCCCCGAGCAACGAGAAGGGCGGCCGGTCACCACCGCCACCGACGTCTACGGGCTGGGCCTCCTGCTGCACGAGCTGCTGACGGGCTGGTCCGGCCCGGCCGCGGCCCGGCGCCTCGGAGAGGCCGGAACGCGGCGCCCCAGCCGGATCGTGCGGATGCTCGCCGCACCCGGCTTGCCCCTCGAGCCGGCGCGGCTGGCCCGCCGGCTCGAAGGGGACCTCGACACCATCGTCCTCAAGGCCGTCGATCCCGAGCCGGATCGCCGCTATGCCTCGGCGCGCGAGCTCGCCGAGGACGTCGAGCGCCATCTCGCCAACCAGCCCGTGAAGGCCCGCCGGCCGACGCTCGCCTACCGCCTGAGCCGCACCATCCGCCGCCACCGGCTGGGCAGCGCCTTCCTGCTCGCGATCCTCGTCTCCGTGGCGCTCGCGCTCTACCAGGCACAGCAGGTGCGGCAGCAGCGGGATCATGCCGAGCGCCAGCGGCGGAGGGCGGAGGCGGTGTCCAGCTTTCTGGTCAACCTGTTCAAGGCCGCCGATCCGACCCGCAGCCGGGGTGCCGACGTGCCGGTGCGGGACGTGCTGGCGGAAGGCCTGCGCCAGCTTCGCGCACCGGCCGGCACCGCAGCGGGAGGTGCCCCGAGCCTGGCCGCCGAACCGGCCACCCGCGCCCACCTGCTCCACGTCGTCGGCGAGGTCTACGACGAGCTGGGCCTCGCCGAGGAGGCACGCGAGGCGGCGGCCGAGGCGCGGGCGGTGCGCGCACGCCTCGCCGGCCCCGAGGCCGAGCGCGACCTCGCCGCAACCCTCAACCTCCTGGGCGACGTGCTGCGCCAGCAGGGCCATGCCGCCGAGAGCGAGCCCCTCTACCAGCAGGCGCTCGCCATCCGCCGCCGCCTGGAGGACGGCTCGCCCGGGGTGGCGGAGACGCTCAACGGCCTCGCCTTGCTGCGCCGGGATCAGGGAGCCACCCGGGAGGCCGCGGCCTTGCTGCGCGAGGCGATCACGCTGCGCCGCGGCGGCGGCCCCGCGGCCGAGCTCGAGCTGGCCGAGAGCCTCCTCAACCTGGCCGCCCTCGAGCTCGAGCAGAAGCCGACTCCGGAGGTGGCCCGCCTGCTGGCCGAAGCGCGCGGGATCTTCCGCCGCCGCCTCGACGGCGGCGACCCCCGCACCGCCTCCAGCCTGCACAACCTCGGCGTCGCGCTGCACGGCCATGGTCAGTACGAGGCCGCGGCGGACCTCCTCCGCGAGGCCGCCGGCCTGCGACGGCGCGTCCTTGGAGCCAGGCATCCCGATCTCGCCTTGACCCTGACCGCCCTGGCCACGGTCGAAGACCGCCTCGGCCGTCTCGCGGCGGCCGAGACCGTCCAGCGCGAGGCGCTCGCCATCCTGCAGAGCAACTACAGGGGGCCTCACCTCGATGTCGCCGACGCGCTGCTCGGCCTGGCGAACGTGCTGCGCAAGAAGGCCGACGCCCCCGCCGCCCTGGAGCCGTGCGAGGCCGCCGCCGCGATGTACCGGGCGCTGCCGGGCGACCACCGCACGGACGTCGCCAACGCCCTCAACAATCTCGCTCTGATCCGCCGCGACCTCGGCGACCTCGATCTCGCCGAAGCGCTGGTGCGCGAAGGCCTGGCCCTGCGGCGCACGGTGCGCGGCCCCGAGCATCCCGAGGTCGCGGAGTCGCTCAACACCCTGGCCTCCCTGTCGGCTCTCCGGCACCGGCCGGCCGAGGCGGAACGGCTCTACCGCGAGGCGCTCGCGCTGCGCCGCAAGCTGCTCCCCGACCGCCACCCGGCCCTGGCCGCCTCCTTGCTCGGCCTCGGCAGCGTGCTGTGCGGCCGCGGCGGCGCCGCCGAAGCGCGGCCTCTCCTCGACGAAGCCCTTGCCATCCGCCGGACGGGCACGCCTCCCAACACCGTCGAGATCGCCCGGATCGAGAAGGTCCTCGCCGCCTGCACCGCGAGGGTGGAGCCGCGGTGATCCCTCCGCGCCCGTTTCTCCGCGTCTGACGTAGCGCACCCGATGCCGGGTCTGCGCGACGAGACTCCATGACTTTCCTGATAAGGAGACGCGACCCATGAAGACCATCCGTCTCACCTGCCTCCTCTCCCTGCTGGTGGCCACCTCCATCGCTCCGGCCGCCGCCGCCGCCGCCGGGTCCGGTGTGATCCCCTTGCAGCTCACCGACGCCGAGCCGTCCTATCTGGGGGTGGCCCTGGTGGATGCCTGCGATCCTTGCCGGCCCACGCGGGATGCCCGCCTGCCGGTCACCAACGACGGCAGCAACGTCGCCGGCTGGGGCGCGAGCGTTCCCCTGGGTGTCCTCGAGACCCGGGTGCTGGGGACGGAAACCCAGATTCGCGTCATGCCCCTCGGCTTCAACCTCGCGGACCCGCTCGATGGAAGCAACACCGAGAGCTTCACCTATACGGTCACCCTCGCTCCCGGCATCGCTCAGCCGCAGTCGGTCCTGACCCTCGCCAAGAATACCGGGGGCTCGCCGACCACTTTCACCGGCACGCTGTACATCGCCGCCACCCTTTACATGACCGACAAGACAACGGGCGCTCCGTCCGAGCAGAGAGTCCTTCTGGCACTGAGCCTCGACGGCAAATGGACGGAGGAGCCGGCGGTGAGCCAGCTCGACGGCGGCCTCTCCCCCTTCCTGCTGTTCACCGAGCGCGAGGAGGTCTCCGAGCTGCCCAAGGACGACTACACCTGCCTGCTCGATATGCACCCGGACGGCTACTTCTGCCTGCAGGCCTCACCCTCTCTTCTGGAGGCTCTTTCCGGGCGGTGATCCCGGTTCGCGTCTCTTTCCGCGTCTCGATCGAACCCGCCCGGCCGCTGCCCGCGAGGGTGCCCGCCGGGCCCTTTTTTCGAACGCTGAAAGGAGACTGCGATGCAACGTCCGGGACTCATTCTGTGGGCCGCCCTCCTCGCCCTGACCTGTGCCTCCGTGCGGGCCACCGCACAGGACTCGACCGTGGACCCCGAGCCGGTGGGACCGCAGACCCGCATCCTGCAGGAAGGCGAGGGATGGAAGCTCGTCAACACCCAGGGCTGGGCGACCGACGACGGAGGACGGTATTTCGATCAAAACCTCCTCCTGGTGGACGGATCGGTCGCCCCCGAGACGGTGCCCCTCCCCGACGACATCCGGGCCGACGCCCTCCGCGAGGCCGGCACGGCGGAGGACAGCACCCTGGTGCTCGACCAGGCGACGGTCCAGGAGATCATCGCCTCGCAGCAGCAAGGGCGCCTCACCCCCGCGCTCCTCGCCCTGGCCGAGCCCGAAGACCTGCTCGACCCCTTCGGCAGCCCCCAGGAGCGCCTCTTCGGCCGCTGCTCCAACAAGGTGATCGTCAAGAGCAAGACGGTGAATCTCGGCAGCCCGATCACCCTGGCGAGCGGCAACTTCGGCAATGGTTTCAGCGGCAACCTGACCTTGAACGGCGACATCCAGGGGACGGCGACCGGGGAAGTCCGGCTGCAGCTCAAGCGCTTCGGCATCTTCGGGGTCTGCATTCCGTACGGCATCCTCTTCGATCACGCCCGCGCCTACGGCAACCTGCTGGCCGGCTATGGCGCCACGCTCAGCGGAACGGTGAACTACGCCAATCCCCATCCCTGGGAGTGGGAGATCGCCAAGCCGTTCCTCTTTTCGTTCGATTTTCTGATCGGCCCGATTCCCGTGCACATCGGGTTCAACCTGCCGATCACCGCCGGCCTCGAGCTGTCGGCGAGCCTCACCGGATCGATCAGTTACAACGCCGGCCAGACCGCGCAAGGAGCGTTCGACTACACCTGCACCTTCACCTACGGCTGCATCGGCTGGGCCAACTTCAACCAGACGAGCAGCAACACGCAAAGCTTGACCGGCAGCGTCTCCGGGCACATCAAGCCGTCCGTGTACGCGCAGGCCGCTCTGCGCGCCTATCTGTATTCGGAGTGGGTGGCCTACGCGCAGGTCGGCGTGCGTCCCTACCTGCACGGCGACCTCTGGGGTTTCTACGGCAACAATTGCGGCGACGCGGACGGCGACGGCTCGTTCGAGACGGTCGACGCCCTCACCTTCGACCTCGACTGGCAACTGCGCATCACGGCCCAGGCAAGCATCTTCGGCTCCCGGCCGCGGCGCTGGGACAATCTGTGGTCGACCCCGAACCGTCACATCGCGTTCTGGGACCTGCTGGGGAAAGAAGGATCGAGCGCCCTCCGGCCGATGCTGGTCGCGCAGAGCCCCGTGCCGGTGAGCACCTCGCAGCGCTATGACGCCAAGATGCGCCCCTGCTGGCCCTATGGCGACTCCGTCAGCTATGACCTGAGCTGGGGCGACGGCACCTCGGCCGCCTTGAGCGGCGCACCCCAGAGCTTCACCTCGGCGTACAAGACCTGGCCGACGGTGGGACCGAAGCCGATCGCCTTGACCGCGCTCTCCGACGGTCATGGACGGCGCCTCGATGCCACCACCCGCCGGACGATCCAGGTCAACGGCGGAACCGGCACCTGGACCGCCTGGCTCAACCGCGACGATCCTTCCGGCACCGGAGACTGGGAGACGCTCGCCGACTTCCGCGCCGCCGGAATCAACATCTGCAATGGTGCCGCACCGATCGGCATCGACTGCGCCACGCTCACCGGGGTCGATTATCGCAATACCGGCGAGGTCTACTCCTGCACTCCGGGGACCGGCGGCATCTGCCAGAACGCCTGGCAGACCGACGGCGCCTGCCTCGACTACCAGGTGCGGTTCCAGTGCCCGTAGGGTGAGACGCCGATTTCTCCTGGTGTGATCCCTGTTGTCCTCCTTTTCCGCGTCTCGATCGAACCCGCCCGGCCGTCGCTCTTCAGGGGGTGGCCGGGCGACTTTTCTTCCTGGTTGAAAGGAGATTCCATGGCCCGCCACCGCTCCGTCCGACAGCTCGCCGTCCTTCTGCTTCTCACCGCCGGCCGCGCCGTGCTGGCGCAAGACCTCGACGACACCGGCAAGACCCTGCCGGCCCAATGCGATGCACCCACCGCCCGGGTCGAGAGCGCCCCCGCGGTGCCGGTGGAGCTCGACCAGACGTTCGACACCACCAACCCGCTGCTGGGGTTGTACCGGCCGGAGCCGGGGAGCGTCGACGCCGCCAAGGCGCAGAGCGAGACCTGCGCCACCGAGGTACCCGCCGGGACGGAGGCCACCGTCGAGAAAACGGATGATGCAGGCCGCCTCCTCGCCGCCTGCGCCAGCCCCATGTATCTCGCCACGGCGGCGGGGGTGCGCGATCAGTACGCCCTCCCCTACGACCCGGCGAACCTGACCGCCGAGATCCGGACGGCGGTCGGCGTTCTCGATCCGGCGCGCTGGGTGGGCTTCGACGCCGACCGTCCCAACTTCCATTTCGGCCATCATTTCCCGCTCACCTTCACGTCCTTCTTCGGCTACCGCACCGCCACGCTGACGCTGCACCTGCGTCCGATGAAAGGTGACTATGCGGAGAACGACACCCTGTCGCTGTGGGTCACCGGGGCTTCGCGCGGCTGGGGCGCCCGGCTGGCCGACCTCGGCTACCGCATGACGCCGGGGCAGGAAACCACGGTGGAGCTGGACTTGAGAACGCTGTCGACGGGAACCTCCACGATTCTGGCCGACATCAACCTGTTCCACAACCTGAACGTCTACATCCAGGACGACACGGCGGTCGACAGCATGACGCTCTCGCTGGCCTGCGACGGCTCGGCGATTCCGACGCCGCTCGTCGGTGTGATCGCCGGCCCGGGCGGATGCAGCGATCTGCCGGAGCACGACGTGTTCCTGGACAACGAGGACAACCGCAATGCGAACAACCGCGGCGGCTGGATCGGCGCGACGGTGTCCAACCGCAACACGCTCTTCCGGTTGTGCGCCGTGGACGGCCGGCTGTTCTCCCCGGCGGCCTGGGCGGGGGCCAATTTCGCCGTGGTGTCGCTCGCCCCGGCCTGCCCCGACGGCATGACCCGGTTCGACCGGTTCCATGACAACGAGGACAACCGGCCGGCCTCCTGGGACACCGCGCCCGGCGGCAGCCCGACCTATACCGTGCAACCCGAGAAGAACACGAACATGGCCTTCTGCGTGGCGGCCGGAACCGCCTCCGGCGTGCCGAACAGCCAGTTCCCGACCCTCGGCATGCCGTACGGCGTCTTCGGCGGACGCACCCCCAGGGTGGCGCCGTCGTGGGCGCTCGATCGCGGCTATGTCTTCCTGGATGACGAGGACCGCAGAAACAAGAACCAGCCGGCCAGCCCGCCCGCCTCCACCTGGTCGTTCCTCGAACCGGGTGGCAATACCACGTATTTCCTCACCCGCATCCGGTAGGGCCGCCCGCTTCGTCGCGGCCTGATCCCTGTCGTCCTCCTTTTCCGCGTCTCGATCGAACCCGCCCGGCCGTCGCTCTTCAGGGGGTGGCCGGGCGCTTTATTTCCAAGGAGGATCGATCATGAATCGCCGCACTCGTTGCATTCTGGCTGTCCTCGCCCTCGGCGCGCCGCTCCTCGCGAGCCCGCCTGTGCAGGCGCAAAGTGTCCGCTCGGTCGTCGTAGAGGCCGATGCGTCCGGCCGCCTGCTCCCCGCCGGCTCGTCGTCGACGGACCTGCCGTCCCCCGACGCCCGACGGTACTGGGCGGACACGCCGACCCATTCGATCCGCCGCAGCCATCTCGACGGCACCGGCGTCGAGGTGGTCGCCGGCGGCCTGAACGTTCCCTATGGGCTGAGCTTCGACGCCGCCACCGGCTCCCTGCTGTGGACGAGCAGCGGCGACGAGGTCGTGCAGCGGCTCGCCGCCGGCTCCGGCCCCGAGGTGCTGCCGAGCAGCTTCGAAGAGCCCTTCGCCATCGTTCTCGAGCAGAAAGGGCTGAAGGTCGCCTATGCCCTGCTCGACGGCGAGATCGTGCGGGTCACCCGCGCCGACGACAGCGAGGCGGAGACGGTCGAGACGTTGACCCGCTTCGGCTCGCTGTTCGCCGGCCTGCATGGCCTCGCGCTCGACGAGGCGGCGGGCGTCCTCTATCTGGGCGATTTGAACGGCATGATGACGCAGCGCCTGCGCCTCGCCGACGGCCGCATCGAATCCCTGGCCTACGTCGACGAAGCGTTCCCCGGTCAGCCCGACCTCCAGGAGGAACCGCAATGAGATCCGCCGCGCGCGCCTTTCTCCTCGCCCTCGGGCTCGCCGGCTGCGCCGCGGCGGCCCATGCCGTCGACGGCTACGTCGACCTCCACTCCCACCTGATGGCCGAGCACAGCTTCGGCGGCGGGTGGTTCTGGGGCACGGTCGAAGGCCCGATCAATCCGGCGGTCGTTCGCTGCGACGGCAGCTTTCCGTTCAAGACCCATGGGACGACCCTCTGGCCGGTGGTCGGTGAGCTCCTCAATCCCAAGTTCTGCGGCTCCGGGGTCGGCGACACCGGCTGGCACCTCGGCAAGCGCCGGGGCTACGACCCGCGCCGCTGCCGCAAGATCGGGTGGATCACCATTCCCGGCACCTGTCCGAAACCGCACTTCGAGGGCTGGCCGACCTGGACCACCATCGCCCATCAACAGATGTGGCAGGACTGGCTGCGGCAGGCCCATCAGGGCGGCCTCCAGATCATGGTCGTCTCGCTGGCCGACTCCAACTTCCTCTGCATCAACACCCCGCCGCTCTTCCGGCGCTATTCCTGCGATGAAATGAGCTCGGTCACGCGGCAACTGCAACGCGCCCGGGACTTCGTCGGGCGCAATGGTGGTTGGGTCGGCATCGCCACGACTCCGGCCGAGGCGCGGTCACTGATCGCGCAGGGCAAGCTCGCCCTGGTCTTCTCCGTGGAGATCACCAAGCTTTTCCCCTCTGGGGATTTCCTCCCCCAGCTCGACGCCTGGCGCAGCCTGGGCATCCGCTCGGTCCAGGTGGTGCACCACGCCGACAACCGGTTCGCCGGCGCGGCGCAGATCCCGGCGCTCAAAGATGCGGCCAACCTCGTCGAGGTCCTGCTCGGGGACGTGACCGGCATCAACGACATCGTCTGCCGCAATGGAGCGGGCGTCGCCGGAGCTTGCGACGGGGTCAACTATCTGAATCAGCGGGGGCTCAGCGCCGAAGGCACAACCTTCGTGCGGGCGATGATGGACCGCGGCATGCTGCTCGACGTCTCGCATCTCTCCCGGCGGTCGTTCCGGGACGTCTACGATCTGGCGCTCCCCCGGGGATACCCGCTGATCTACTCGCACACGCACACCTGGGACACGATCGCCGACTGCGATTCACACGCCAAACGCAACGAAAAGTTCCTGCTCGATGAAGAGATCCACATGATCTCGGACACCGGCGGAATGATCGGTCTGCGCACCGGGCCGGAGCACACCCACCAATACACCCCGGTGGGCTATCCGACCGGCTCGCCGGTCTCCAACCGCTGCCAGGGCTCGTCGCGCTCGTTCGCCCAGTCCCTGATGTACGCCGTCGATCGCGGCCTGAACGTCGGTTTCGGCGCCGATCTCAATGGATTCACCCGCCAGATGCAGCCGCGGTACCAGGGCGACTGCCCCGTCGACCGCCTGCAGATCACGTTCAGTGGCGGCCCGAACTGGTTTCAGAGCCAGGGCTTCGGCCATGTGGGTCTCTTCCCCGAGCTGATGGCGGATCTCGCGGCGGTGCAGGTCCCGGCGACCTATCTCGACCATCTCAACCAGTCGGCGGAGACGTTCCTGCGGATCTGGGAGCGCAGCGAGAGCCTGGCGGTACCGCCGAGCGGCGTCAACCTCGCACTGCAGGCGACGGCCTCCGCATCGTCCACTTTCTGTTCCGGCTCCGTCCCGGGTCCTCACTGCTACTCCCCGGCGCGCGTCAACGACGGCAGCCGCAGCACGCTCCTCGGCGGCCTCGACAGTTGGGCGAACGATGCCAACCAGCCTCTGCCGCAGTGGGTGGAGCTGACCTGGAGCACGCCGGTCAACGCTTCGCGGGTGGATCTCTACACCACGAGCGGCTACGAGGTCGGCGCCTATGACGTCGAATACTGGACCGGTGCCGGTTGGGCGCCCTGGCTCTCGGTCACCGGCAACACCAGCGTCTTCCGGTCTCACCCCGGCCTTCCCACCATTTCGACCACCCGCATCCGGGTCCTCGGCCGATCCGGCTCAGCGATCCAGCCCGGCTACGTCCGGTTCAACGAGATCGAGGTCTACTGACCGCATCCCTCCGACCGACCCAGCCCGGAGGTGACCGGGCTGGGTCTTCCTTGTCGGGCACGCCCGGCTCACCAGGCTCCTACGAAGAGTCGCCGAAAGACCTGCGCGGCACCGCTCACCTTCCGACTCCGCCGCGTTCCCACCAGGCCAGGCCCCGGATCGTGGCCATCCGATCCGTGGATCACCTGAGAACCGCTCCGAAGATGCTGGTTCCGCCAGCCGATGTGGCGAGCCCGCCCGCCGATCTCCTCAGAGCCTCTCGGGCTTCGCAGCCACCATGATCTTCCGGGATGAGCCCGTCCGCTGATCTTCCGGGAACATCCCGGGATGAGCAGCCGCCATCCGCTCGTCCCCCGCTTCCGCCATGCGCCCACCATCCAGGCCCCGGAGGGGCCGGCAGCATGGAGCCCGGGGCCAGAGCGCAGCGTCGGCCCCGGGTCAGCGCGGCCGGAAATGTTCAAGCTCCGCCAGGAGCGGCAGCCAGCTCGGCAAGGCACGGGGCTTCGAAGGCAACAACCAGGCGCTCCCCAGAAGCCGCCGCGGTCATCCGATCCTCCGATCACCTCAAAGCTTCCCGCGATGGGCTCATCCCATCTGCCGATGGGGTCAGACCTTCTGCCGATCACCTCGGAGCTTCTCGGGAAGTGCTTGCCCCATCTGCTTCCGTGGTCAGCCCGGCTGCTTCTCTCCTGAGAACTTCCCGGGATGGGCTGACTCCCTCTCCTTCCGAGGTGAGCCCGTGTGCTTCTCTCCTGACAACTTCCCGGGGTGGGCTGGCTCCCTCTCCTTCCGAGGTGAGCCCGTCGGCTGATCTCCTGACAACGTCTCGAGAAGTGCTGACTCCGGAAGCGGATGGAGCGAGCCCGGCTCCTTCTCTCCCGGGAGCTTCTCGGGACGGGCTGCCTCCATCTTCCTCCGAGGTAAGCCCGTCGGCTGATCGCCTGCCAACGTCTCGAGAAGTGCCGACTCTGGAAGCCGATGTGGCGAGCCCGTCTGCTTCTCTCTGGAAACTTCTCGGGATGGGACGGCTCCATCTGCTTCCGAGGTGAGCCCGTCGGCCGATCTCCTGGCAACTTCTCGGGAAGTGCCGACTCCGAAAGCGGATGTGGCGAGCCCGTCTCCTTCTCTCCTGGGCACTTCCCGGGATGGGACGACCCCATCTCCTTCCGAGATGAGCCCATCGACTGATCTACCGTCAACTTCTCGGGAAGCGCCGGCTCCGGAAGCGGATGAGGCAAGCTCGTCTGCGTATCTCCGGCGACTTCCCGGGAGGTGACGGCTCCTTCTCCTTCCGGGATGAGCCCATCGGCTGATCTAATGGAAACTTCTCGGGAAGCGCTGACTCCGGAAGCGGATGTAGCGAGCCCGTCAGCTTATCTCCAGGCCTCTTCCCGGGACGTGCCGACCCCGGAAGCTTACGAAGTGAGCTGGTCCTCCGCCACGACGCGGCCCTTTCGTGCCAGGCCCTGGAGTTGCCGCATCTCATCGACCGTTTCCTCCAGCCACTGGAGCCGCTCCGCAGGTGTCATCTGTTGACCACGGCGGAGGTGGTGGCGCCGCGTTCGCCGCCCGGGCACCTTCCTCCCGCGGTCCCGCGTCCGGCCGCCACGAACGGTAAATGAGGCGGGAAGCTCCCCGCGGGAACGCTCCCCGAAGTAGGTTCCATCCTTTTACTTGGCCTCCCGCGCACGAGCGCGCCGGGAGAGGCTCGCTTTGGCGGCCTCCAAGCACCTGGATAAGTTAGGAGATCCTCGGATGAGCCTTGGGTCTGTCTCCGGAGGTAAGCATATGAGCAAAGTCCTCGCCGTTCTGCGCCGCAGCCGCCGCTTCGGACTCCTGGTCGCGATGATCGCCGTGCTGGCGGTTCTGGGCCTCTCGCTGGGCCAGACCCCCGATGCTCTGGCGGCGACTCAGAAGCCCGCCTATTGCGCCTACTACAGCGACTCCACCTACACCGTCCTGGTGGGAGAGGCCTATTACACCTGCACCACCAGAGTCTTGTTCGGCACCCCCACCATCTACAAGATCTGCGACTACGATTACTGCTGCGGCACCACTTGGTGTTGACGGGCCGCCCGGTTCAACGGGATCGAGGTCTACGGAACAGAAAAGGGAGGGGGCGTGCCCACGGCACGCCCCCCTCGGGAGAGCCGAGCCTCAGAGACCGGCCAGGGGATCGCCGGTGAGGCGGTCGCGCAGGCGATCGGCGAAGGCGTTGGCGAAGGCCCGGACGTCCGCGAGCATCTCTTTGGCCTCGGCCTGCTGCTCCGGGGTGAGGACCTGACGGACCTCCTGGGTGATCTGGCCCCGGGTCACGGCGAGATCGGCTTCGGCGCGGCCGACCGCGGCGGCGGCGTTGCGGATCGCCGGCTCGCTGTAGGTCTCGGCGTGAATCGCCTCGAAGAGCTTGCCGCGGGCGTCCTTGATGCGCGCCAGCTCGCCGGCGAGCTCCTGCTTGTGGCCGGCGAGGATCTCGCGGACGTCCTGGACCTGCTCGGGGGTGAGGTCCAGGCGCTCCACCGCCCGCTTCGCGAGGCCGTGGGGGAAACCGGCGCGGGAGCTCCGGTGAGCGGCCAGGACGAGGGCGGGGATGAGAAGGGCGGTCGCGGCGAGGGCGGCGATCGTCTTGGTGGTGCGGGTCATGAGAGTCTCCTTTCAAGTCGTGGGTGCGGTTGCGGGGCTCCTGCCCCTCATTGCGCCAGACAGGCCCCGGGGCGGATCGGTTACACCCACAGTTCCGGGCAACGGCGCTGTAACCGGACGCAGGCCGCCAACTCCAGCGGCCGGGTGACCGGGATCGCGAGCCGGGCGGGCGGTTTCGCGAGTTACTCCTCGGCGACTGCGTCGCAATTTCCAGCATCCAGGTCGCAGATGAGCCGTTGGTGAACAAGGAACTGCTCATTCAGCTCAGAAGCGACAATCAGCGAAGACCCGTCTCGGTCTTGAAAGGCGAACGACGTGACCCCCACGACAAGGTTGAAGCCTCCGCCGGTCTGTCCCTTGGCGGCCACGCCGAACTTTTCGATCAGCGGCCCTCCATCGGCACCGGCCCCCATGTCCCCAGGATAGAGGATGGTTCCCTTCGCGCCTCTCCCGAAACTCTGGGAGGCCACACCATGCATCAATTCTCCTCCGTCATAGGCGAGGGGGTAACCGAGGATGGTCACGTGGTTGGGAAACAGGCGGCGGCTGGCGATCGGGTACCATCCAACCGCGTCGCCGACGCGCCCAAAGTTGTTGTCCGCAAGCTCGACCAACGCGAAGTCTGCTCCGCTTGGCAGCACTCCTCCACCCTGAGCCCAGCCGTGGCTTGGAAGAAAGGCGCTGGCCTCCCAGATCACCTCGGGCCGGAGAAAATAACCAGGTGCGAACACCAGGCGGAGGGGAAAGCCGGAGGCACCGAGCTCTGGCCGGAGGACGCAGTGGCCTGCGGTCAACAGGATGCGCGGCGCAATGACGACCCCTGAGCAGTAGCTGAAGGTGTCATCAGGCCACTCGACAAAGATCTTTCCCACCGGAGAATAGGGAAGAGGGTAGAACGGTGGCGTCCCGGAAACGATCACCCGCGAGCTGGTAAACGGCCGGGGCCCGGCGCCCTTGGCCCTCTCGCCGGTCGTCTGGAGGTGTTCGGAAGGGGCGGGCCATGACAGGGCCTTCGCCCGGCCAAAGGGAAACGGCTCCGATGTCTCAGGCAGGTGGTAGACGGTCTGCGCATGCACCGGAGCGGCCAGCATGAGGGTTGCTGCGAGAAGAATCAGCAGTGAACGGTTCATGGTCATGCTCCTCAACAGTTGCTGAGCGCAACGAGCCTCAGAAGAACTTTACAACAGAGAACGACACCGTCTTGGCGCGATCTGAAAGATCCAACGCCGTATCGAGCTGGTAGTCCTCCTTGAGGACGATGCCGACACCCGCGGACCAATGGGTGATCTCGCGCCCCTTCGGGAACAAAACCTTGTTCTCAGGCTCCGATCCCTGATATTCGACTTCGTGAGCGGGCTCGCGCCAGGCACCGAGCCTGAGGGTGCCGATGATCTGCCCCTCGAGGACGAAGACGACCTGTTCAAGGCCCAGGTGAAGCTCGTTGGCGTCGGCCAGAGAGAATTTGCTTCGGTCGTCGACACCTTGGGGAATGATCTCGTCGAACCGCTGCGACCAGCGGATGCGATCAAAGTCGAGGGTGATCTTTGTTTCTCCCTCCCCCATGCTGAAGGCAACCCCGAGCCCGTAGGTGTCCGGCACACGCAGGCCAAGCGTCGCTGTGCCCGATGCGCCGTTTTTCTCTCTGATCGAGCCGTCGACTTGAAAGGATGGGCCCTTTCTGTACACCGCACCTACGCTCCAACGGCCATTCCGAAGGTGGTGGCGCCACCTGGCCGGCGCTTCCTCGTGCTTCTCGATGCTTGAACCGGAGCCCTGCTTCCAGAGAACGCCGAGGTTGAATCCTTGCGCATGGTCCTTGCCCTGGGCTATTTGCGCTGCGAACGCGTTGTCAGGCGTAAAGTCCGCGGGGCCGAAAAAACCTCCCGGTTGGCGGTCGATCCAGTCGAAGCCGGTCCTCGCGTTGAAGCCGAAGAAATGACTCTGGTAATTCAGGTCGAGCTCCGACAGCGTGAGGCCGAGCCCGACGGAGATCGAGCCGGCCGAACCCGTGTCCTGGTCCTTCGCGGGCAGCTCGAAGGCATAGGCAACCGAGGCTCCATAGTTGGCGATTCTCAGATCGACCGCCGTGAGGGAAGGGTAGCTGCGATCGCAGATGCAGGTGTCGCGGTCGGTCAGAAAGATTCCCTGCTTGGCTTGTTCAGACGAGTAGTTTGCGAGCTGGTGCCTGTAGAGGGCCAGTGTAAAACCGTGTGGAAGGACTTTGGAGTAGGAAAGAAAGGAGAGACCGCTCGTCGTTGCCTCCGCTTCGCCTCTCGCGAGGCGGTTGATCGTGTCGACGCCTCGCCCGGTCGCAAAGGTTTCATCGAGCCGCCCTCTTTCGACGAAGAACGTGGTGTTGTTGAACTGGCGGTATTCGACCGCGGCCTCCGAGCCTCCGATGGTCAGATTGGTCAGGCCTGCGGGATTCGTGTAAGCCGCCGTCGCGTCGTCGGCCAGCCCGATGAACGCGCCGCCCATGCCGAGGCTGCGGGCTCCCGGCGAGATAAAGTTGAACTGAGGGCCGGTCTGGACCTGGCCCCATGCGGTGCCGGAGGCGAGAAGGGCCAGGACAGCGAGAGGACCTACTTTGTTGATGGACACGGTGCCGTCTCCTTTCGTGGATCGCGATGGGATGCTCAGCGGTCTTTGGGTGGACACGGGGAGGCCGCCGAGGGTTCTTCGGTCTCGCGGTTCTCCTTGGCCTCTTCGAGGTATCTCCGGAACCGGCGATTCCTCCTGTCTTTCTGGATTTCTCCCTGGACGCCGGACTCCCGGAAGGCCCGATAGGCCTCTCCCCACCGGCCTTGTCTGTAGAGTGCGAGCCCCAGGTGGTAGACCGGCAGGTAGGTCGTGTAACGCATTCCCTGCAAGTGGACGCTTCCCCCTTCCAGAGGCTGATCCTCGATGGCCTTGCGCATCAGATCCTCGGCCTCGCACCAGTTCGAGAGGCTGATCGCCCGGATGCCCGTCTTGTAGGTGCTGTGGGCGCTCCGGGTCTTCTCAAGCTCCTCTTGATTTCCCCAGCAGGAAGCGGGAAGTTTCTTGCTGAACGCTTCTCTGACCTGATCGATAGGCACCGCCTGCCCGATCCGCCTGCTTTCGTCGGCAGGGTCCTTGATGAACTGAATGTTGATGCCGAGCAGGCCGCCGGCTTTATCGAAGAGGGGGCCTCCGGAGAAACCTTCTTCCAGCTGCGCAGAATGATTGAGGAAGTCGCCGTCCCGCCGTAGGATGGCGCCTTTGCGTTCGACCCATTCCTTCTCCCCTTTGCGTGTCTCCTTCGCGTAGCCGATCGCCCGGACCTCCCAGTCGGCCGTGTTGAGGGTGACCGCGGTCGGCAGCTGCCCCGGCGTGGCATGCGGGAGCTCCTTTCGCATGTCGAGAGTGAGGAGCAACAGATCCTTTTCGGGAACGGGATAAGGCTCGAAGCGCGGTTGCTTCCGGTCGAGGTCGCCCTGGGTTTCCACCACCGGCTCGGCCACCTGAAAGAAGCGAGCTTCGGTTTGAATCACGTTGCTGCGGCTTCCCCGGATTGCGCCGGGTTGGCGTTCATAGATCACGTGATAGGCGGTGACGATGTAGACGAAGTCGTCCTGGCTGCAGAGGACAACGCCCGAGCCGAATTCCGGCGCGTCCTCTCCTTCCCGTTGGACCTGGATCTGGACCGTGAGCTTCTTGAGCCAGGCGCCCTCGTCCGCCAGGCCCGGCCTGGCTGCCACGAGACCGGCGAGCGCCAGGCAGGTGATCCCGAGTGCGCGCGAGCGATCCTTGCGGAACATGGTGTTCTCCTCTTTGCAGATCATTCCTTGAACCCTCCGAACAGCTTGAGCAGCGCGAGGCTCGTCCCGAGGACCGAGGCCAGAATTCCGTAGATGAGCTTGCGCAGCTCGTGGGTGTAGAGCCACCGGAACAGGTTGGGCAACAGCTCGGTGTGGAGGTCCGCGGTGGGACCCATTGCGAGATGGGCGACCTTGCCCCGCACGGCGATCTCCAATCGGCCGCTGGTGAGGGAGCAGGAGGTGAGGGTCAGAGGCTCTCGCGCGTCCAGGGAGAGCAGGGCGCCCGGGGCGACCTCGACCGTCTCTCTCTCGCCGAGAGGGAAACGGATGCGGCCTCCGAGAACATAGCTTTCCGGCTCGACGGGGTCAGGTCGGAAGAGCTGGAGATCCGACATCTTCAGGGAGGGGTGAAGGAGGGTTTGCATTGCGCCGGGCTGCGGCTCGAGCAGGATGAGGCGGTTCTCGAAAGCCAGAGTCCGGAGCTCGGTCGAGGAGAAGGAGAGGCTCCGCGGAGAGGCTTCGTCGCCGGTGGCGAGGTCGACGACGCGCAAGAGGGTCGAGGGGCCTCGGTCAGGAAGTAGAAAGAGACCGATTTCGGCCCGCCGCGAGCCGCCGTGGAGCTCGAGGACGGGGGAGTCTGCGGAGACGTCTTCGCTGCCCCGGTCGATGGTGACCGCAGCGGCGGCGGCGCGGACTTCCACGTTGCGCAGCTCGAGGCGCATTTCCGGTTGGGCGGGGATCGTGCCGCTCCAACTGTCGGCTTTCGTCCCGCCCAGCGTGAGCTTGACCACGGCGCCACCGGAGCGGCGATCCCGGCCGGCAGGCAGGATGGTGACGCGCGTAGGACGGAAGAGGCGGAGGCCGGCTTCCAGCGGGGCGCCGGCTTCGAAGCAGATGGCGCCGCCCACCTGGGGACGGAGGTCGACGGAGCCCCGCTCTTCGAGAAGGGCGCTGAGCCGATCGGCCTCTCGCACGTCGATCTTGCGCAGCCGGAGCGCGGGATCGAGCAGGTCGACCCGGGTCCGGGCCGGCACATCGCCGGCCGTCTTGCGCGAACGGGCATCGGCCGGCGGCAGGACCGTCAGCTCGGCGCCGCTCAGGGACAGGTCCAGCTCGACGAGAGTCGCGCGGGTCTGGAAGATCATCACGGCGATCACCACCAGGGTGATGACGGTGATCGCCGAGAGGACCAGGAAGAGCCGCCTCCGGTAGCGGAGATCAGTTGAAGTTGCCATAGTGCTCAAAGCTGTAGCTTTCGCTGATCGGGCGGATGGTTTCGGCGAGCATGTCGCCGCGCAGCTTGAGGACGTAGCGGCCGGGCGGGACGGGCTGTTTTTTGTCGTCGAGGCCGTCCCATTCAATCGGCAGCATGCCGCCGAGCTCTTCGACGTAAGGGAACTTGCGGATCGGTACGAGGCCGCCGGCCTCCTGGCGTAAGAGGGTGCAGGTCACATCCAGGCCGGCGCCGCTGCGGAACAGGAAGATGTAGCGCCCTCCAGGCTCCGGCCGGGCGCCGCTCGAAAGAAAGACGGGGTAGTAGACGGTCTCCTCGCGGTTGCTGACCCGGGAGAGGAAAGACGCCGGATCGAGCCGCAGGGGGTCGACCGCCGCGGCGCGTGGCCAGGCGAACTCCTGAAGGCCGGCCGGATAGGTTTTCTTCTTGGGGAGCATGAAATAGTTATGGTTCGGTTCCCGCACCTCGATGAGCGGTGTCTCGGAGGCGGGGAGCCAGAAGTAGAGATGGAGCTTGTCGGACGGCTTGAGGCTGCCGCGGGGAGATCTGTAGTGGACGCCCAGCAGCTCCAGGCTGCCACCGGAGACCTTCCATTGGGTGACGCGGCCCTCCTCGCGGTCGCCGCGGTCGGTGTAGAGGCAGTTTGTGCAGTCTTGCGCCTCGGCGGCCAGGGCCAGCAGCGCGAGGAGCGCCGGAATCACCCGGATCGGTTTCATGATCGCTCTCCTTTCTCGGAGGACAGGTCCGGTCTGCAGGATTTCGGGTTAGCGGCCGGCACAAGCCGGCACCGACGCGACGTCCGGCAGGAAGGTCCGCCGCTCCTCAGGCGTCAGGTTGCGCCGGGCGAGCCGGCACGCCCGCTCGCGCCAGGAGGCGGGATCGACGTCCCAGCGGATGAGGGTGCCTTTGCGGTCGGCGGAGACGAGGGTCCGGCCTCCGGCTTCGAAGGTGAGCCCGACGATCTCTTCGGCATGGCCGGTGAAGGGGCCGGCCACCAACTCGCCGGTGGCCGCGTCCCACAGGAAGACGCGGTGATCACGATCCGCGGTGGCGAGCCGGCCGCCGTCGGGGGACCAGGCGCGGGCGGTGGTCCGGTGGACGGGCAGGCCGGGTGGAGGCGGAGGATCGGCGCGCGGCGTGCCCTCGGCCCGGCGGCGCCAGAGGGCGAGGGCGGCCGGACGGAGCCGGCTGCGCCGGCCCAGGGGCACGGAGGGCTCCGCGCTCCAGAGGGCGATCGTCGATCCATGGCCGGTGGCGAGGATCCCGCCGCCCGGCGCGAAGGCGAGGCTGATCAGGTCGCCGGCCGGACCCCGGAGGAGAGGCCCCGCGGGCCGCTTCGTCTCGAGGTCCCAGAGAGCGACCTCTCCCCGATGGCCTCCCACCGCGAGCAGCCGGCCGTCCCGGCTGAAGGAGACGCTCCGGGGCAGACCCTCCACGAGATGGAGGGGCCAGCCCTGCTGGGCGCCGTCGGCTGCATTCCACAGGATCACGGACCCGTCGTGGCTCGCGGAGGCGAGCAACCGGCCGTCCGGATGGAAGGCCACGCTGTAGATCCCCTCGGCATGCCTTTCCCGGTCGTCTCCCCAGAGGAGGCGTCCGGATCGCGCCTCCCAGAGGTAGAGCTTCTTGTCCATGGAGGCGGCGGCAAGGTGCTTGCCGTCCGGGCTCCAGGCGAGGGCGGGAACCCAGTCGTCGGGACCCCGCAGAGGGGGGCCGACCGGTGCTCCGGTGGCCACGTCCCAACGTCGCACTTCGTCCTTCGAGGTCGTGGCGGCAAGGGTGCGGCCATCCGGGCTGAAAGCGAGTGCCCAGCCGACGAGGTCGGACGCTTTGTCCGTGTCGAGGGCCAGCCGCCGCGGTGGCAGGGAGGGGGTGGCCCGGTCCCAGAGCTGCAAGAAGGCCTGCTCTCCGGCGGCGGCGAGCCGGCGTCCGTCGGGGCTCCAGGCGACGCTCCACAGGCGGCCGCCGGAGACGCGGAGTGGCGCAGCGGCGGTCTGCTGTCCCCGCATGTCCCAGAGCTGGACGGTCCCGTCGTCCAGGGCCGCCGCGAGGAGGTGGCCCTCCGGATGGAAGGCGAGGCTGAGCACCCGCCCCCGGGAGTGGCGCAGGAGCGCGGTCAGCGAGGGGCTGGCGGTGAGGGCCTCGAACAGGGCATGGCGTGTCTGCGATGTGCCGCCGAGGTGGTCGGCCTCGGCCGCCAGGAGCACCGCGAGATCCAGGTTGTCCTGCAAGGCGAGGCGGGCCTGGGCGACAAGGCCGTGCACCAGGGCCTCCCGGCGGGCCTTGTGCTGTCCACGGACGGCGAAGAGGATGGCCACGAGGCCGAGCACCAGGAGCACGGCCGCGGCTGCGGCCAGCCGCCGGGTCCGTCCATGGCTCCGCTCTCGCCGGCAGGCGGCGAGGAAGTCTCCCTCCCCGGGCGACAGCTCGGCAGCATGCGCCGCGGCCCAGAGCTCCGCCTCGGCCAGCGGCCCGCCGGTGAGGAGCCCGCCGGCCGGCCGGCCCGCCCGCTCCCAGGCGTCGGCCGTACGCTCCAGGGCTGAGAGATTCTCTTCCTCCCAGGCTTTGTTGTCCTGCAGCACCGGCTCGATGAGACGGTCGTGCGCGAGCTCCAGCCAGAGCGCGCCACGCCGGCGCTCGGCGCGCACGAGGTGGGCCTCGATCAGGGAGTGGAGGGCGCGGTCGTCGAGCCCCTGGGTGGCGCCGGCTTCGAGGAGCGCCTGTCCGCGGAGCCCTCCGGAGGTGATGAGCTGGCGGCCGACCCAGCGCCGCACCGACCGCTCGGGAATTCCGGCCGCCGCCGCAGCCTTCGCGGCCTCGTCGGCCCAGTAGTCCGCCAAAGCCCGGTCGACGCTCTTCAGAGCCTCAAGGTCTGCCAGGCCGATCTCCGCGGACCCCGGAGGACGACGCTCCCAGAGCATCCGGCAGACCACCTGGAGCTGCACCGGGTCCACGTGCGGGCCGGGGACCTCCTCGCGCAGGCCGTCGATCCCCTGTACGCGCAGGCGCCGCAGATCATCCACCAGGCGGCCGGCGGCTTCCGGGAGGAAGGCGACGTGCGCCGTCTGCGCCGGCCCGGTCACCGCACGCAGAGCTTCGTCCCGGCCGAGGAGCTCGAGGCGGAAGCGGGTGCGCAGCCGGTCGGGAAGGAGGTCGAGCCAGGGATCGAGATGGGCCAGCCAGTCTTCGCGCAGCGCCAGGATCAGCGTCACCTCCGGGTGTGCGTCGAGAGCCTCCCGGAGCTGCTGGAAGAAAGCCTTGCGTTCCGCGAATCGGTGGGGGGCGAAGGAGAAGATCTCCTCGCCCTGATCGAGGGACAGGAAGAAGACCGCGGGCCGTTCGTCCGGCCGGGAGGCGGCACAGAGCGCCGCCGTCGCGCGGGCGAGCCCCTCCCGCAGGGAGAGGTGCGCCAGCTCTGCGGGTGTGCCCCCTTCGCCGGCCAGACACCCGAGGAAATTGAAGACATAGAGGTTGGCGACCGCGAGATCGGCCGGCGGCTCGCCGCTCACCCGGACGACAGGGAGGCAGGCGGCGCCAGGGATCTCGCGCAGCGCGGGCAGGAGCCCGGCCTGGAGGAGCGATGTCTTGCCGGCGCCGGACGGGGCATAGAGCAGAACCGCCCGCCGGGAGACCGCGAGAGCCCGCAGCTCCCGGATCTCCCGGCTGCGGCCGAAGAAGCCGCCGCGATCCGCTTCATGGAAGGCCCGGGGGCCGACGTAGGGGTTGCCGGTGATCTGCACACAAGGACAGATCCCGTGCCGAGCAACCCGGGTGAGCGCAACCTCCTCGGCGCCGTAACCGGACGCCGCCGTCGTCCGTCTGTCCAGATGAAAGGGGAGCTTTTGGAGATCCTCATGGCGACGTTCCTGGATACGATGGGGCGGGTCGAGATCATGGCAGAGGCCGCGAATTCCGAAGCCGCGTTGGTCCGCGCCAGCCGGGCGGGCGATCCCGACGCCTTTGCAGCGCTGGTGCGCCGGCATCAGGAGCGGGTGTTCCGCCTGGCCGGCCGCTTCTTCCGCCGGCGGGAAGAGGTGGAGGAGGTGGCGCAGGAGACCTTCCTCCGCGCCTGGTCCAAGCTGGGGACGTACCGGGCCGAGGCGCCTTTCGAGCACTGGCTGACCCGGCTCTGCCTGCGCTGCGCTTATGATCGGCTGCGCCAGGAGCGCCATGCCGCCGAGCCGCTCGACGCCGAGGCGGAGGCCTCCCTGGCGGCGCCGGCCGGCAGCCCGGACGCACGGATCGAGGTCGAACGGCTCCTCGCCCGGCTGCCGGCGGCGGATCGGTTCCTGCTCGTGCTGCTGGAAGGAGAGGGGTGGTCGGTGGCCGAGATCGCCGAGCGGCTGGGCTGGAGCCGGGTGAACGTCAAAGTGCGCGCGCATCGCGCGCGCCGACGCTTGCGGCACGTCCTGGAGGAGGGCTGGACATGAAACACGGCAGCGTGCGCGACCGACTGACCCGGGGAGAGGCCGGCCCGGACGTGGCCCGTCATCTGGAGAGCTGCCCCGGGTGCGCGGCCTTCGCGCGCCGCCTGGAGACGGCGCGTGAAGTCTTTCGGACCACGGAGGCGGGGATCGTGCCCGGCCCGGAGTTTGCGCGGCGCGTGGTGGCCCGCCTGCCGCAACCGGCCGAGGTCCTGGGCTGGGCGGCCCTGCGCGCCCTGCCCGCCGCCTTGGCGGTGGCGGTCGCCCTCCTTTGGCTGGGGATCTCGCAGCCCACGCCTCCGGAGTACCTCCTGGCCGCGGAGGCCAGCCCGGACCAGCTGCTGACCTGGGCCGTCCTGGCTCCGGGCGAGGCCGCTCCATGAAGCGCTCGACGGCGCTGGCCGCGGTGGCGGGGCTCTTCCTCGTCGGGGTGCTGGTGGGGATTCTGGGGACCCATCTCTTCTACCTGCGGCAGCTGCGCCAGCCCGGAGGGATGGCGACGCTCGGAAACCGCTTCCTGGCGGCCGGTCTCGACCGCCGGCTCGATCTCACCGCGGAGCAGCGGCGGCAGGTGGACGCGATCCTCGCCGACGCCGCCCGCGAGGCGCGGGAGGTCCGCCGCGAGATGATGCCGCGGGTCGTCGAGATCCTCGACCGCTCCCACCACCGCCTCTCCGCCGTTCTCACACCGGAGCAGCGGCAGGAGCTCGAGCGCTTCCGCCGGCAGCGCGGCGACCGCGTCCGCCGGCTCCTTCTGGGGCTGTAGAGGGATTCTCTAAAACGGAACTTTCGGGCGCGGCTCCACCCGCTGCCGGGCCGCCGCCACCGCCCGCTCCATCTTCTGGTAGACCTCGACGTGCTCGCTGCGGCGGGAGAGCCCGGATTTGGCGAGCACCCGCAGCGGCTGGGACTGGACGCCCGCCAGCACCACGGAGACCCCCAGCGCTTCGAGCCGTTCCACCGCGGTCTCCAGGCTCACCAGACCGGTGGCGTCCATCGCCGGCACCGAGGAGAGGTCGAGCAGCACCACCTTGATGCCGGTCGGCACCCGGTGCAGGGCGCTCATCGCCTTCTGGGCGGCGCCGAAGAAGAGCGGGCCGGCCACCTCGTAGACCAGGACGCTCTTCGGCAGCCCGGCGAGCAGCGGATGCTGGTCGACCAGCCGCACGCCCGAAACCTCCGCCATCCGCCGCATGAAGAGGAGCGCCGCGAGCATCACCCCGACGGTCACCGAGATCACCATGTCGAACACCACGGTCAAGGTGAAACAGGTGAGCAGCACCAGCACGTCGCTCTTCGGCGCCACCCGCATCGCGTGGGCGAAGTGCTTGACTTCGCTCATGTTCCACGCCACGACGAGGAGCAGTGCGGCGAGCGAGGCCATCGGGAGGTAGCCGAGGACCGGCGCCAGGGCGAGCACCGCCACCAGCACGAAGGCGGCGTGGAAGATGGCCGCCAGGGGCGACCGCGCGCCGGAGCGGACGTTCGTCGCGGTGCGCGCCAGGGCGCCGGTGGCGGCGATGCCGCCGAAGAACGGGGCGATCAGGTTGCCCGTGCCCTGTGCCATCAGCTCGGCGTCGGGGTCGTGCGAGCCGCCGGTCATGCCGTCCGCCACCACCGCCGAGAGCAGCGACTCGATGGCCCCCAGCAGGGCGATGGCGAACGCCGGCGGTGCGAGGTCGCGCAGCAGGCCGAGCGACAGGCCGAGCGGCCGGCCGTCGGGGCCCGGCAGGTTCCAGGGGAGGACCGGCAGCGGCGGGAGCTGCGGGATGCCGCGGAAGATCTGCCCGCCGTCCGTATACGAGAAGCGGCTGCGGATGGTGGCCACCTCGAATCCCGGCAGCCACTGCGCCAGGAAGAAGGCCGCCACCCCGGCGACCGCCAGTGCCACCAGCGGCGCCGGCACCTTGCGGGTGATCCGTGGCCACAGCAGCAAGATCGCCAGGGTGAACGCGCCGACCGCGAGGTCCTGCCAGCGCGCCGTCGGGAGAGCCCGCGCCAGAGCGGCGGCGCGCTCCAGGTAATGCTCCGGCAGGTGGGCCACGGTGAGGCCCAGAAAATCCTTGAGCTGCAAGGTGGCGATGACCACCGCGATGCCGGTGGTGAAACCGGTGGTCACCGGGTAGGGGACGAACTGGATCAGGCCGCCGAGGCGCAGAATCCCCATCAGCATGAGGATCGCACCGGCCATCAGGGTCGCCATCACCAGCCCGCCCAGGCCGAAACGGGCCGAGATCGGAGCGAGGAGCACGACGAAGGCCGCGGTCGGCCCCGAGACCTGCACCATGGAGCCGCCGAGGGCGGCGATCACCGAGCCCGCGATGATGGCGGTGTACAGGCCGTATTGCGGCGCCACCCCCGAGGCCACCGCGAGGGCCATCGAGAGCGGCAGGGCGACGATGCCCACCACGATGCCGGCCAGCAGGTCGCTCTGCAAGTCGGCGCGCGTGTATCCCTGGCGCAGCGCGGAGCGCAGCGCCGTCGCCGGCAGCAGAGGAAAGGCCGCCGGCTCAGTCTGGGTTCGATAACGCCGGGGCATCGCTGCGCTCCGCCGGCTCCGCCGGCCCACGCCAGGTCAGTTGAACGACCACCTCCATATGGCCCGTCTGCGGAAACAGGTCGAAGAGCGCGACGCTCTCCATCTCATAGGCCGCGGTCAGGAACCGCAGGTCCCGCGCCAGAGCGGCGGGATGGCAGGAGACGTAGGTGAGACGCTTCGGGCGTTTCTCGAGCAACGCGCGGCGGACCTTCGACACCAGGCCGGCGCGGGGCGGATCGGCCACCACCCGGTCGACTCCCACGGGGAGCGCCGCCAGCCAGCTCTCCACCGCCTGGCCCACCACCTCCAGATGGGAGATCCGGTTGCGCCGGGCGTTGTTGCGGGCATAGCGGCAGGCATTGGTGTCCGCCTCCACCGCCACCACCCGCCGGTACCGCCGGGCGAGCGGCAGGGCGAAGAGGCCGACCCCGGCGAAGAGGTCGTACGCTTCTTCGCCTTCCCACGAACCGACGACCGCCTCGACCAGGCGCAGCAGGAGGCCGCGGTGTCCCTGGAAGAAGGTGCGGGCATCGTAGCCGTAGAGGAGGTCGCCGACGGTGAGCGTCACCTCGCCCGAGGGGAGGCCGGGGATGACCGGTGCCACGGAGATGCCCCCACCCGGGTCCCCGGCGGCGACGTCGATCCGCTTCGGGGGCGGGCCGCCTTCGATACCGGAGAGGACGCCGGGCAGGTCGGCGAGCACCGCCTCCAGCTCGGGGACCAGCAGCGGACAGCGCGACACCGGCAGGACCTCGTTGGTGCCACGGGCGTGGTAGCCGACGCGAACCCCGCCCCCGACCGGATCGATCTCGGTGTGGAGCTGGGTGCGCAGCCGGTAGTGCCAGGGATCGCCCGCCACGACTTTCAGATTCTCCGGCAGGCGGAGACCGCCGAGGCGCTCCAGCGTCTCACACACCGCCACCGCCTTGAGCCGGGTCTGCAGCGCGTCGTCCAGATGCTGCAGGTCGCAGATGCCGGCCCGGCTGAGCTCGGGGACGGGATCGGGACGCCGCCCCGGCCCGGGCTCGAGAAGCTTCACGATCTCGGCCCGGCCGTAGTCCGGGTGGCGCTCGGTCAGCCGCACCTCCAGAAGGTCGCCGGGCGCCGAGCGCGCCACGAACAGGGGAACCCCGTCGATGCGCCCGAGCCCTTCGCCCCCGGCCACCAGCTTTTCGATGCGCACCACCGCCACGTCGACCCCGGCCAGCCGCGCACCCGGCGGGGGGGCTGCGGGGAGCGGCGCCGGCGGCGCAGGGGCCACCCGGCGGCGCGCTTCGACCGGCCGCCGGCCACCGGCCGGCCGATCGTCGCGCCGTCTGTCCCCTCTGGCAGGTGGACGCCCTCCGCGTCCTGGGGTTCCGCGTCCTTTCACCGCTCCACCTCCTCGACCAGCAAATGAATCCGTGGGGCCAGCGACGGCAGGCACCGGTCCACCTCCTCCCGCAGCTCCGAGACCTTGTGCCGATGCGACAGATGCTGCAGGACCACCGCCTGATTCCGAAAGTCGCCTTCCCGGGCGATCAAGTCGTCCAGGTGCAGATGCCCGAAATGGGCGCCCTTGTCGCGGTGCTTCTCGCCCAGGAACGTGCACTCCACCACCAGTACCCGGCTCTCGAACACGCGCGGCTCGGTGGCGAAGACGCCGGGGCCGGTGTCGCCGCAGTAGGAGAGCTCCAGATCCTCCACCACCTCGGCGGTCTCCACGCCGCGCTCGCGCAGCGCGATCAGCTCGGCCGGCGGCAGTCCGATGAAATCGGGCGCCAGCCGCCGCCGCCGCCGCCACAGGTGATAGCCCAGGCCCGGGACCACATGGTCGGACGGGAACGCCTCGATCGTCAGGTGGCGTCCCACCGGCACCCGGTCCCCCGGTGTGAGAGGCATCAGGTCGTAGCGGTACTGCGCCCTCTCCAGCCGCTCCGCGGCGCCGATCAGCTCCGCCACCGCCCCGGCGATCGGCTGCGGGCAGAACACCCGGGTGTGCGCCGACCGGTGCAGCGAACGCCGGGAAAGGACGTAGGGAAGCCCCAGCACATGATCGAGATGGCCGTGGGTCAGAAAGACGTCCTGCGCCCCGGCGAGCTGCAAGGCACCACGGCCCACGTCGAAGGTGAGACCGGGCGGATGCACCCGCACCCAGGTCTCGTCTCCGGCGCGCGACCACCCCTCCAGGCGGAGGTCCCCGAAGCGCAGCTCGACGGGGCGCAGCCCGCTCCTCCTCAGATCTCCCGGTAGAGCCAGCGCTTGAGCGGGCTGAGCCGGGTGGCGACGCTCTCCCAGTCGGGGTCCATCAGCCAGAGGGCCGCGGCCACCGAGGAGAGGAGCGAGTTGCCGTCCTGCGGGGTGAAGCAGAAGCCGTAGACCTCCCGCTTGCGGCGCACCGCGAGGGTCGGATTGACCAGCACGGTCTGCGACAGGATGCGGCCGTAGTACCCATGGTCGCGCCCGAAGCTGAAGATCAGGTTGGCGTACCGCTTGTCGGTCATCGCCACCAGCGGGTTGTCGCGCAGCCGCCGGCGGACCTCCTCGATCGTGATGTCGCGGGTCAGGTCCAGGTTGAACCAGATCGAGTGCATGTACTGCGTGTTGAGCTTCACCGCGCTGGAGAACAGGTTCATGTCCTTGTGCAGCGTCTCGAACAGGTAATGGGCGTCGCGGGCGTGGTGGGTGCCGAAGTCGGGGTCCTCGTGCTTGCCCACGTTGGGGGCCGGCACGAAGCTGTCCGCCTGGGAGATGTCGTTCGCCCGCCGCATGCAGACGAAGGTCCCTTTGTGCAGGGAGTACTCTTTGTCCGGCCCCTCATTGCAGATCGTCTTGATCAAGGTGGTGATGTTGTGCGTGTTGCAGCTGACGATCTGGATGAAGCGGTCCTCGCCGGGGACGAGGGTCTCGTCGTTGACGCCACGGGCGTAGGGCTTGCCGAAGCCGAACTCGCTGCCCTGGGCGAGGAAGCCCTTGGGACCGGTGAGCCCCTCGTACAGCTTCTCCTTGTTGTCGTTGCCGGCCGGGGTGCAGTCGACCACCACGGTGGCCCGCTCCAGGGCCTCGCGGCTGTCGTAGCTCACCTCATGGCCCATCTTCTCGAACTCGCTGCGCACATCCTCGTCGACGGCCAGCTTGGCACCGCGCTCGATCAGGTGGCGCAACCGGGACCGGTCGTGCGCCAGGGGCGTCCGCTTGTGGAACGTGACCTCGTCGACGCCCATCCGTTCGCGAAAGTCGGTGAACAAACCGAGCAGCGGCTCACCGATCGTGCCCGTGCCCACGACATGGACAATCCTCTTCATGGCTGCCCTCACTCAATAGGTCGGTTGAAGGGTCGTGCCTTCCTGGCCGGGAAGGCGATCCGGGAGGGACCGAACGGAGGTTAACACATCCCCCCGTGTAAAAGCTGCCTCGATCCCCCTCCTCGGAGGTTGTAAGGAATCCGCCGAAAACCGTCCCGTCCGGGGCGATGTCAAGACAAGTTCAAGACAAGGGATGGGGCCGGGCGCAAGTTGACACACAAGATGTTGTGGTGGGGACTTGATTCCGGCCGCCGCCTGGAGTAGTTTGGGGGAGTTGTCTTCGAACAGCAGGTGCCCCAAGGAACGACCCCAGAAACGAAGGAGAAGGACAATGACCCAATCGGCGGTGAAAGCGCAGCGCGCAAAAAAAGAGACCCGTTCCGAGACCCGTGCTGCGCGTGGGCTCCACTTCGAGAGGTATCACACCGCCCAGGGGGTGGACCCGTATGACACCGTCGAGTGGGAGGCGCGCGACGCCGTGATCTCCAACGAGAAGGGGGAGAGGATCTTCGAGCAGAAGGGGGTCGAGTTTCCCAAGTCCTGGTCGCAGACGGCGACCAACGTGGTGGTGAGCAAGTACTTCCGTGGCCAGCTCGGCTCCCCCGAACGGGAGCACAGCGTGCGGCAGCTCATCGGCCGGGTGGTGGACACCGTCACCGGCTGGGGCCGGCAGGACGGCTACTTCGCCGGCGAGGCGGACGCCGCCACCTTCCAGGCGGAGCTCAAGCACATCCTGCTCTACCAGCATGCCTGCTTCAACTCGCCGGTCTGGTTCAACGTCGGCCACGAGGAGAAGCCGCAGTGCTCCGCCTGCTTCATCAACTCGGTGGACGACACGATGGAATCCATCCTCACCCTCGCCAAGACCGAGGGGATGCTCTTCAAATACGGCTCCGGCACCGGCAGCAATCTCTCCCGCCTGCGTTCCGCCAGGGAGCCGCTGGCGGGGGGCGGCACCGCCTCGGGCCCGGTGTCCTTCATGAAGGGGTTCGACGCCTTCGCCGGCGTCATCAAGAGCGGTGGCAAGACGCGGCGGGCGGCCAAGATGGTCATCCTGGACGTCGATCATCCGGACATCGAGGACTTCGTGCGCTGCAAGGAGGTCGAGGAGCGCAAGGCCTGGGCGCTGATCGAGGCGGGCTACGACGGGAGCTTCAACGTCCCGGGCGGTGCCTATGACTCGATCGCCTACCAGAACGCCAACCACTCGGTGCGGGTGACCGACGGCTTCATGAAGGCGGTGGTCGACGACGGCACCTGGTCCACCCGGGCGCGGATCACCGGCCAGCCCCTGGGGACCTTCAAGGCGCGCGACCTGATGAAGACGATCTCGGAAGCGGCCTGGGTGTGCGGCGATCCGGGTCTGCAGTACGACACCACGATCAACGACTGGCACACCTGCCCGAACACGGATCGCATCTACGCCAGCAATCCCTGCAGCGAGTACATGTTCCTGAACGACACGGCGTGCAACCTGGCGTCGCTCAACCTGATGCAGTACTACGATGCGGATCGCGGTTTCGACGTGGCGAGCTTCCGCTATGACTGCGAGGTGGTGATCTCGGCGATGGAGATCATCGTCGGCAACGCCAGCTACCCGACGCCGCGGATCGCCGAGAACTCCCACAAGTTCCGGCCGCTGGGCATCGGCTACGCCAACCTGGGAGCCCTGCTGATGGCGCGCGGCCTTCCCTACGACTCCGACGCGGGCCGCGACTACGCGGCGGCGATCACCGCCCTCATGTCCGGCGCCTCCTATGCCCAGTCGGCGCGGCTCGCCGGGGCCATGGGGCCGTTCTCCGAGTACGCGCTCAACCGGGAGCCGATGCTGCGGGTGATGCGCAAGCACCGCGACGCCATCAAGCGGATCGAGCCGGCCCACGTTCCGCTCGACCTGCTGCAGGCGGCCCGGCAGTCCTGGGACGAGGTCCTCCAGCTCGGCGAGAGCTACGGCCTGCGCAACAGCCAGATCTCGGTGCTCGCTCCGACCGGCACGATCGCCTTCATGATGGACTGCGACACCACCGGCGTCGAGCCCGACATCGCCCTCGTCAAGTACAAGAAGCTGGTCGGCGGCGGGATGATCAAGATCGTCAACAACACCGTCCCCAAGGCCTTGAAGCGGCTGGGCTACGACAAGGCCGAGATCCAGGCCGTCGTCGAGTACATCGACGACCACGACACGATCGAAGGCGCGCCGCTGCTCAAGGAGGAGCACCTGCCGGTGTTCGACTGCGCGTTCAAGCCGGCGCACGGCTCGCGGTCGATCCACTACATGGGGCATCTCAAGATGCTCGCCGCGGTGCAGCCGTTCATCTCCGGGGCGATCAGCAAGACGATCAACATGCCGGAGGACTCGACGCCGGACGAGATCCTGAAGGCCTACATCGAAGGGTGGCAGATGGGGCTCAAGGCGGTGGCGATCTACCGTGACAACAGCAAGCGGAGCCAGCCGCTGGCCACCCGCCGCAAGGACGAGCCGGCGGTGGAGCCCGCCCCCGAGCGCCGCGCGCTGCGCCGCAAGCTGCCGGACGAGCGGCAGGCGATCACCCACAAGTTCTCGATCAACGAGCACGAAGGGTATCTGACCGTGGGCCTCTATGAGGACGGACAGCCGGGCGAGATCTTCCTCGTGATGGCGAAGGAAGGATCGACCATCTCCGGTCTCATGGACTCGCTCGCCACTTCGATCTCGATCGCCCTTCAGTACGGCGTGCCGCTCCAGACCCTGGTGGACAAGTTCAGTCACACCCGGTTCGAGCCCTCCGGCTTCACCAAGAACCGGGAGATCCCGATCGCCAAGTCGATCACCGACTACATCTTCCGCTGGCTGGCCTCGAAGTTCCTGTCGCGCGAGGACAAGCAGGCGGCCGGCGTGATCTTGCGCGACGAGCCGTCCACCGGGATGCCGGCGACGGTACCGCTCGTCGGTGGCGGACGCCTGGAGACGGTCGCCCAGGCGGTCAAGGTGGAAACGGTGATGTCCACCAAGGCCACCTACCTCTACCAGCAGGACGCACCGAGCTGCCACGAGTGCGGCTCGATCATGGTGCGCAACGGCAGTTGCTACAAGTGCGGCAACTGCGGCTCGACCAGCGGCTGCAGCTGAGGCGGGTCCCCCCGGGGGGCACCCGCCCCCCGGGAATCCCACCCCCGGCCGGCGCTGTTACCTCGCACGAAATCCGGCTCTGGCGGCTCCCGATGCCCGGGGGTTGCCGTATGCTTGCGAGGCCATGACGATGAACCACACCACCCCGCCCTCCCGCTCGCCGCGCACCGTTCTGATGTTCGCGGCGCTGTTCTCGCTCCTCCTCTTCGGCTGCAAGGATGCGGTGGGCAGCAAGAGCGCGGTCGGCGCCAAGCCGGATTTCCGTCTCAAGACCCTCGACGGCCGCAAGCTGGGACCGGCGGACTTCCCCGGCCAGGTGGTGGTGGTCGACTTCTGGGCCACCTGGTGCGGACCCTGCCGCATCCAGGCCCGGATCCTGGAGACGGTCAAGAAGGACTATGAGGGCAAAGGGGTCCAGTTCCTCGCCGCCAACGTCGGAGAGGATGAGGCCACGGTGCGCGGGTTCGTCAAGGGCCAGCCCTTCGGCTATCCGGTGCTGCTCGACACGGAGAGCTCGGTGTCGGGCAGCTTCGGCATCTACGCCCTGCCGACGCTGATGGTGGTGGACAAGAAGGGAAAGATCGCGCTGATCCAGTCCGGCGTGATGGACGGCCCTTCCCTGCGCAAGATCCTCAAGGCCGCCTCCGAGGCATAGGAAAGGGGACGGATCGGACCCATCCGGCCGATCCGCCCTGGCGCCTGCCTCCTTCTACTGCAGCACCACCAGCGCCACGCGGCGGTTCTGGGACCGCCCTTCCCGGGTGGCGTTGTCCGCCACCGGCGCGGTCTCGCCGTAGGAGATGACGTTGATCCGGTGCAGGGGGAACTTGTGCGCCTGGCTCAGGTAACGGCGCACCGCCTCCGCCCGCAGCAGGCCCAGCTCCTCGTTGTACTTGTCCGAGCCGACACTGTCCGTGTGGCCCTGCACCTCGAGGTAGACGCTCTTGTTCTGCGCCGCGATCTGCTCCGCAAAAACGTCGAGCGCCGCCTTGGCTTCCGGCGAAAGGTCGGAGGAGTCGGTGCCGAACTTCACCTTCTCGTCGGTGAGCACGGTCTCATAGAGGAACTTGCCCTCCGCCAGCTTGCCGGCCTCTTGCGCCCGGGCCAGAGCCTCCTGGGCGGTCTTCGACGCCTCGCCGATCTGCTCTTCGTGCTCGCCGAGGCGTTTGTCGTGCTTGTCGATCCGCGCCTGCGCCTCCTCGACCTGCCCCTCCACCCCGTCGACCCGGGTATTGACGGCGCCCGTCTCCTGCTTCACATATTTCTTTGTGGCACAACCGGTCAGGGCGAGCACCATGGCCAGGCTCAACGCGATGGAAAACAGCTTCGTCCTCATCTTGATCCTCCTGTTGCGGCCCGCAGAGCGGGCGGCGGTCCTTTGTAGCCGCGGCGGAACAGCACGGTGCGGTCTCCCGCCTTCACCTGGACCTGAACGTCACGCTGGCGCGAGGGTCCTTCGGAGGTGGCGAAACCGAGCACGTACTGGTGCCGCAAATCGTCCAGGATGGCGGCGAGCGCCTTCTGCAGGTCCTCCGAACCGGAGATCGAGTAATACCGGCCGCCGGTCGTCGTCGCCAACAGGTTGAGCACATCCGCGTAGCGGTAGATCTTCTTCCCTTCGGCGTCGATTTGGAAGGGGTCTCCGGTGGCCATGCCGAGCACGTAGACCGGCACCTGCGCCTGCCGCACCAGATCGCGCGCCTGCTCCGGGGCGATCTTGCTCGCGTTGTCGAGCCCGTCGGTGAGCAGGATGGCGAACCGCTTCGGGTTCTTGCCGCTCTGCGACAGACCCGGCACCGCGGTCACGGCATCATGGAGGGCGGTCGTGCTCCAGCCCTTCCACAGCAGGATCGACTCGCGCAGCGCACCCAGGTCCGAGGTGAACGGCACCTCCACCTCCAGCCCCTCCCCGGCGAACGTGGCCAGGGCCAGCTCATCGCCCGGCAGCGCCTTGTCCAGGAAGAACCGCACCGCTTCCCGGCTCAAATCCAGGCTGCGCCCCTCCATGCTGCCCGAAAGGTCCTGCAGCACCATCACGCTCGCCGGAGCCTCCAGCCGGTACTCGAAGCTGTCGATCGGCACCGGCTTGCCGTCCACCAACAGCCGGAAGTCCCTCTTGTCGAGGTTCTTGACGTAGCGCGCTCCCGAGCGGACCACCACCGGCACCAGCACGTAGGCGACCGCCACCTCTTCGGTGAAATGTGCCGCCGGGTCGATCGGCGCCGGCTCCTGGGCGGCGAGCGGAAGGACGGCCGGAAGCACCGTCAGGATCAGCCACCAAGGTCGTGTCATGTATGGGATCATGCCAGATCACGGGGCGCGTCCACCCGCCCCGCCAAGAGAGGAGCGGCATGGCCGACGAGATCAACATCCGCAATATATCGGTCAAATGCGGACATTGCAATACGTATCAGACCCTCTGCGCCTACAGCCGCAGGGAGGAGTGGAACGTCTACACCTACGAGTGCGAGAACGACACCTGCGACCCGAACGTCACCCGCACCCTCATCGAGGTCCCCGCCGAGCTGGACTCCTTCGCGCGCCGCGACCCGGAGTGGAAAGGCGGCGGCAAGCACGGGGAGCACGGGTAGGCCCCCTCCCCGACCCTCCCCCGCAAGCGGGAGAGGGCGCCCCCTCCCACCCAAGGGAAGTCTAAGCTCAAATCCTGGCGAGCCCGGCGGAGCGCTTCCCCTCTCCCGCTTCAGCGGGGGAGGGGCCAGGGGAGGGGGCATCCAGCTTCGAGTACCCCATCCCGTCCGGTTCCTTGCCGGCGGTCAGCGAGCCGACCGCCGTCCAGGTCTCCAGATCGAGGATGGTGATCTGGTCGGCGTTGGCATGCGCCACGTAGGCACGCTTGCCGTCCGGCGCGATCTCGATGCCGATCGGCACCGAGCTGCTGCCGAAATCGCCCATCAACCGGCCGTCGGTCTCCTTGGCGGTCGGCGCCAGGGAGATGCGGCGCTCCAGCTTGCGATCCGCCGTGGTGAAGACCGCGAGGTCGCCGGACTTCGCATTCGAGACCAGCACCCGCGAGCCGTCCGGGGTCGCTTCGACGCGGATGGGGAACGAGGCACAGGGCAGGGAAGTCAGCACCTCCAGGCTCGCGGCGTCGAGCACCGACACGGTGTCCACGGCGCGGTTGGTCACCCAGACCTGCTTGCCGTCGGGCGTGACGGCGATCCCCTCCGCCCCGTCGCCGGTCGGTACGTTCTTGAGCAGCACCTTCGCCTTCCCGTCGATCGCCGACACCGTGCCGGAGCGGATGCTGGAGACGAACGCCCGGGAGCCGTCCGGCGTCACCGCGACCATGTGGGAGATCTCCTGTCCGGTCGCGACGGTGGAGAGCACCTTGCCGGCCTCGACGTCCACCTCCAGCAGCGCCTTGCTCACCTCGGAAGTGACGAGGGCGCGGTGCTCGTCCAGAAAGACCATGCCGTGCGGCCTCCGGTGCTCCCCGAGGTCGATCGTCCGCACCACCTTGGCGGCGGCGACGTCGAGGAGCGTGAGGGTCGAGCCGGCGTTCTCCGGACCCGCGAGGCCATAGTTGGCCACCAGGGCGAGCCCGCCGCCCGGTGACACCGCCACCTCATGCGGCCCGCTCCCCACCGGCAACGTGGCCACCACCTTCCCTTCCGGCAACGCCACCAGGGAGACCGTCGCCTCCGCCTTGTTGGCCACGATCAATGTGGCGGCCTCTGCGACACCGGAAGAGAGGAGGAGGGAGAGGAGGAGGATCGATTTTGCCATGGGGAGAACTCTAGCAGAGAGAACCGCCTGCCCGGGGGGCCGTGCGCCGCCCACCCGGGAGACCGGGAAAGGAGCGGAGGGAGATCTCTATAATGGCGCCATGGCCACCGACACCCTTCCTCCCGCCAAAGTCGCCGCCGCGGAGAAGACGACCTCGTCCGAGATCCCGGTTCATCCCTTCTACCGGCCGGCCGATACGGCAGACATCCCCTATGACACCCGGCTGGGCGATCCCGGCCAGTTTCCCTATACCCGCGGGCTCTATGCCGACATGTACCGCAAGCGGCACTGGACGATGCGCCAGTACGCCGGTTATTCGAGCGCCGCCGAGTCGAACCGGCGCTACCGGTACCTGCTTTCCCAGGGGACCACGGGGCTCTCGGTGGCCTTCGACCTGCCGACCCAGATCGGCTATGACTCCGACCACCCCAAAGCGCTCGGCGAGGTGGGCCGCGTCGGCGTCGCCATCGATTCGATCGAGGACATGCGGCGGCTGTTCGACGGCATCCCGCTGGACCGGGTCACCACGTCGATGACGATCAATGCCACGGCCGGCACCCTGCTGGCCCTCTATCTGGTGGTCGCCGAGGAGCAAGGGGTCTCCTGGGACAAGGTGGGCGGAACCGTCCAGAACGACATCCTGAAGGAGTACGCCGCCCGCGGCACCTACATCTATCCGCCGCGCCCCTCGCTCAAGCTGGTGACCGACGTCATCGCCTTCTGCGCCGAGCAGGTGCCGAAGTGGAACACCATCTCGGTCTCCGGCTACCACATGCGCGAAGCGGGCTCGACGGCGGTGCAGGAGGTGGCGTTCACCCTCGCCCATGGCCTCACCTACGTCCAGGCCGCCCTCGACCGTGGCCTGGCGATCGACGAGTTCGCGCCGCGCCTCTCCTTCTTCTTCAACGCCCACAACAACTTCCTGGAAGAGGTGGCGAAGTACCGCGCCGCCCGCCGCCTGTGGGCCGAGCTGGTGAAGGAGCGCTTCGCGCCGAAAGACCCGCGTTCGCTCTGGCTGCGCTTCCACACCCAGACCGCGGGCTCCACGTTGACCGCGCAGCAGCCGATGAACAACGTGGTGCGCGTGGCGATCCAGGCGCTCGCCGCGGTCTGCGGCGGCACGCAGTCGCTCCACACCAACTCGCTCGACGAAGCCCTGGGCCTCCCCACCGAAGAGGCCGTCCACCTCGCGCTGCGCACCCAGCAGGTCATCGCCCACGAAAGCGGCGTCGCCGAGGTCGCCGACCCCCTCGGCGGCTCCTACGTCATCGAAGCGTGGACCGACGAGATCGTCCAGCGGGCACGGCACTACATTCAAAGAATCGAAGAGATGGGCGGCTCCCTGGCCGCCCTGGAGCAGGGCTTTCAGCAGCGCGAAATCGCCGACGCGGCCTACCGCTACCAGCTCGACATCGAAGAGAAGCGCGCCCAGGTCGTGGGCGTCAACGTCTTCACCGCCGAGGAGGAGAGCCCCACGGAGGTGCTGCGCATCGACCCCGCGGCCGAGCGCGATCAGGTCGAGCGTCTCCGCGCCCTGCGATCGCGGCGCGACGGAGCCCGTGCGGAGGCGGCCCTCCGCCAGCTCACCGAGGCGGCCCGGGAGGACCGCAACCTGATGCCCTCGACCCTCGACTGCGTGCGCGCCGAGGTGACCCTGGGCGAGATCGCGGACACCCTGCGAGAGGTCTACGGCGAATACCGGGAGGCCGGGCTCGACTGAGGGCGACCCTTGACGGGGAGCGGCTCTTGTCGCAGCCTGTGCGCGGAGGATCCCATGCCCAAGAAGCCGCTCTTCGTCCTCGCCGCCCTCGCCCTGCTCCTCTCCGCCGGCTCCGCCCGGGCGCAGAAGCTCAACGTGAAGCCGGGCCTGTGGGAAGCCAGGGTCTCCGGCATGAGCACCCCGACCCAGGTGTGCTACACGGCCGAGGTCCTGGACCACGGGTTCTCTCAGATCCAGAATCCGCCCGGTCTGAAGTGCAAGAACGAGATCAAGCAGTCCACCCCGCGCCTCATCGTGGCCCACACCGCGTGCACGGGAAACATGACGGTCGAGGGCGACACCCGGCTGGAGATCACAAGCTCCGAGAGCATGGTGATGGTCTCCGACATGGTGATGGGGACCGGAGGCGGAAAGCAGAAGGTCCAAGCCACCGTCAACTACAAATGGCTGCGGGCGGATTGTGGCAAGGTGAAACCCTTCGATCCTCAGAATCCTTTCCCGCACTGAGCCTTTGGGCGGCGGACGCGCCAGACGCGGCGCGCCGAAACGGGTGCCACTGAAAGAGCCAGCTTGCCGGCGACGAGGGCCTCCTGCCCGCCGGCGAGGAGGGTCCGCCGGAACCCGGTCTGCAGGTCCTTCCCGAGCTGGCGGTAGAGGTAGCTTCCCAGCGGAGTGTCCCAGTGGCCGGGTCGGCCCGGGGTCACGCTTGTGGTCACCGGAACGTATTCCGGAATCAGGCCGTATTGGGCAAGAGCCGCCTGGAGGCTGACGTAGGACCCGCGAACCAGCAGGTTGGCGACCAGGAAGGGGTGCGGCAGGACCCTTCGGAAGGGAGGCGCGAGCCCATAGAGGCCCCGCCGCACCGCCTGACCTCGCCCTGCCTTGGCGAGCGCCCAGCGGCCCTCTCCTGCGGATTGATTAACCGGGGTCTATCCGAGGGCCGCGGAAGGCGGCGACAGTAGGAGCCCTAGCGGCGGTGGGCCACCGGCATGCAATTAAGTTTTTCAATTCAGGGCTAGCGCGGAGCCGCAGCCGATGGCCGGCTCGGCGGGCCGCGCAGTGCGCTCTCATCCAGAGCGGGGCGAGTGGAGGGAAACTCGCCACTTTCGTCCGTCTCATGTTCTGGAGAGCCCGGAGCTCAGCACCAGCACCGGCTCACACATCGTGGAGGTGCAGCCATGAACCAGCGTCAGCTACTTGTCATGAGGAAGCTTCGGGAGATCCAAGAGAGCGATGGGCTCTCGGTCGAGCATCTGGAGGAGATCGTCGCTCCCGCGCTCGAGTTGGAGAGCACTGAGACCGAGGCAGCCGGTTCCCGTACCCCAACGGTCACATCCGAGGCAATCGACTCCTGGCGCCGCTTCGAACGAGGTGATCCTCTCGACGAGAGGGATCTCTTTCATCTAGAGAGTATCATCCTGCCCAATGGCGCCCGGCCTGCCTTCGATATCCAAGGCGACTCGTTCGCCTCTCTCCCCTCTCTTTGGCAAGACATCAACAACCAACGCTCCCTGCTCGAGCCTCTGATCCGCGGGATCGGGCGCGTGGAGCTGGTCGGACATCCAGAGAGAACCATCGCGGGGACCGCCTTCGTTTGTGGAGCTCGGCGGCTGATGACGAATCGGCACGTCGCTGCGCTCTTTACCCAGGGAGTGGGAGCGGGCGCGCAGCTCCAGTTCACCCCGGGAATCGGCATCTCCATCGATCTGAAGGAGGAGGTGGGGTCAAGTGCCTCCTTGATTCTCGAAGTTACCGCACCAGCTCTGATCATTGAGGAGTGGGACATCGCCATCCTTGAAACCTCAGAGCTTCCAGCCGGGGTCATCCCGTTGCCGCTGAGCACTGTGGCCCCCAGCCAACTGGAGGAAAGATTGGCGATGGTCGTAGGCTATCCGGCTCAAGATCCAAGCGAAAGCTCGATCCAGCAGAACGAAATCTTCCGCAGTGTCTTTGACAAGAAGCGATTGCAGCCGGGCCGACTGAAGGGGTTCGCAAAGGTTCCGTCGTTCGAGCGCACGGTGAATGCGCTCGCTCACGATTGCACAACTCTCGGAGGAAACTCCGGATCAGCCGTGATCGATATCACATCCGCCAGAGTCGTAGGTATTCATTTCGACGGCCAACCCCTGGTGGCGAACTTCGCCGTTCCCACCTGGGAGCTCGCTACAGATCATCGCGTGACGGGCGCCGGCGTCGACTTCTGAAAGGGCTACTTATGTCGCGAAACTCGTGGTCAATCGCGCGCATCGCAAGCATCGCACTGCTATCAATGGGAGGAATCGCTTTCATGGCAACCGGACAAGAGCCGCAAAACCCTGATCCCCAGGCAGCCAAGGCCGCGGCGGAGACCCGGAAGGCCGAGGCGGAAGCACGGAAAGCCGAGGCAGACGCGGAAAAGGCTGCGTCAGACGCAGAGAAGGCGGCAGCCGAAGCCGCCTTGGCGGCCCTCAAGGCCAAGATCGGAGGAGTCCCAGATTCGGGTATTTCCGGCGATGTCACGCTCAAGGACAAGGCAGGGTCGGCCGAAGCCACCTTGCTGGCGGCCAAAGCCGTCAATGCGGCAGCCCAGAGAATCACCGATGAACTTCCGCAAGGCCCGAAAACAATCCTGCTCTATGCGGCAGGGGAAATACCGAGTTTCCAGGAGCTGATCGCGTTCCGATCCCAGGTCGCGCTTACCAGAGGGGCTTTCAACAACGCGGTTGTAAAATCTGACGACGTCAAAGCAAAGGCACCGAAGCCGATCGGGGTTACGGGTGGCGAGACCCCCTTCCTGCCCGCGGCAGGGCTCGCTCTCGAAGCCATTAGCAAGCTGGTCGGCTTTTTCCGGTCAGATTTCACGGTCGGCGGCGTGGACGTCTCTCAGGATGACTCTCTTTTGGTACACGCACTGGCTGGCCGCATCGCCAGCTCAGGCAAACAGCTCACCGTTCAGCTCCTGGGAACTTACAACCCTGGGTCAGTTTTGGACCCAGCAGCCGGCATCCTCAAGGATCTATCCGACCTTTCTGGACTCAAGGTAAAAGCTATCAACATTGCAAGCTTCCACGACCAGATGACAGCGCATTTTACAAAAACCGCGGAAGCCGAGAAAGACCCCGCGAAGAAGAGAAATCTTCAAGAAAACGCCTCACTCCACAAAGAGGCGGGCGACACCTTGAGAGCTGCGGTTGCTCTCTACGACGGATTTTTAAGCAAGTTAACGGCGACCAACGACAAAGGGCTGGTCCCTTTGACCCAAGTCGTACGAGACTCCGTCGTCGCCGACTCTCTTGCAAAGGGTGCGTTGCTCCTGATCGTCAAGCTCCAGAAAAGCGGTGGTACCTTCTACACCAAGAAGAACCTCTGGACTTTCTTTGGCGGTATGCCCATCTTTCACATGGGGGGCGTAGTCGTGAGCTTCGTGCTGCTCGACGGAAAGGATGGTCACGTGCTTGGTTCAGGTGCGGTCCCTGTCCATGGTGGGTTCGTCCGGGCAGGCCAACTCCAGAGCGTCGTCGAAAACTAGGCCGCAGACTCATCGGCCAACCTTCCCAAAGCAAGACCCTCCGCCCCGCAGACTCGCCGGGCGGAGGGTCGCTCACAGAGGCCCCTCTGCTTCGGTAAGGAGGGAGAGGCAAGTTCCGCGCGTCAAAGCTCATCCATTCGTGGCTGAGGCGGCGGGTGGCGTATCATGATGTCCGCCGGAGAGGCGAACCATCCTATGAGAGCCATCGGTCTTCAAACCTCGCTGCCGATCGACGATCCCGAAAGCCTGTTCGCATTCGAGGCGCCTACGCCGGTGCCCGGTTCGCGCGACCTTCTCGTGCGGGTGCGGGCGGTCTCGGTCAATCCGGTGGACTGGAAGCAGCGGCAGCGCGCCGCCCAGGGCGTGCGCCTGCCGGAGCCGAAGATCCTCGGCTATGACGCGTCCGGCGTGGTGGAGGCGGTGGGGCCGCTGGTGCAGCTGTTCCAGCCCGGGGACGCGGTGTTCTACGCGGGGAGCATCCAACGCCAGGGGACGAACGCCGAGCTGCATCTGGTCGATGAGCGGATCGTCGGCCGCAAGCCGGCGACGCTCACCGATGCCGAGGCGGCGGCGCTGCCGCTAACCGCGCTCACGGCCTGGGAGGCCATCTTCGACCGGATGCGCCTCGCAGAGGGAGGCGGCGCCGGCAAGGCGCTGCTGATCGTCGGCGGAGCGGGAGGAGTCGGCTCGATCGCGATCCAGATCGCCCGGCAGCTCACCCGGCTGGAGGTCATCGCCACGGCATCACGGGAGGAGTCGGCCCGCTGGTGCCGCGACCTCGGGGCGCACGCGATCGCCGACCACCGGAACCTCCTGGAGTCGGTGCGCAGCCTGGGACGGCGGCACGTCGACTACATCCTCTGCACCAACGACTTCGAGGGCCACTGGAGCGCGTTGTGCGAGCTGATCGCGCCGCAGGGCTCGATCTGCTCGATCCTCGGCGCCAAGCAGCTCGACGTGAGCCCGCTCATGGGCAAGAGCGCGACGCTCGCCTGGGAGCTGATGTTCACCCGCTCCAGCCATGCGACGGACGACATGGCCGAGCAACACCGCATCCTCGACCGGGTGGCCGACCTGGCCGACGCCGGCCGGCTGCGCACCACGCTGACCGAGACGCTCGCCGGCTTCACCGTCGCCAACCACCAACAGGCGCACACCCTGGCCTAATCCGGGCGGATGATCGGCAAGCTGGCGATCACCTACGCGGCCTGACGCACACCAAGGAATCGCTCACCGGTGAGCGGTTCTGCCGTCAGAAAGCCCGAAGCGCTCGTATAATGGCGGTTGTCGAGAGGAGGCGGACCCCATGGAGAGGTTCTCGTTGCGCCTGCCGGAGCAGGTCAGCCAGACCTTGGCGGCGCGGGTGAAGGCCTTGCGGCTGGACCGAGGGTGGAAGCAGGCGACGTTGGCCGAGCGAGCCGGCGTGAGCTTGGCGTCGCTCCGGCGGTTCGAGGCGTCCGGTCGCGCCTCGCTGCAGCACGTCCTCCTCCTCGCCTTCGCTTTGCATCGGCTGGACGACTTCGACGCCCTGCTGCTGCCGCCTCCCGCGTCCTCGATCGCCGAGCTCGAAGCGGCGGAGCGCAAACCTGTGCGGCGGCGGGGGCGGGTGTGAGAAAGCTGGAGGTGCGCCTCGTCCGGCAGCCGGGCGTGGAGCGCACCGTCGGCTGGCTGGCCGAGGCCGGACCCCGGCCGGCGCGCCGGCAGATCTTCTTCGAGTACGACCCGGCCTTCCTGCGCGATCCGCTCTGGCTTTCTCCGTTCAAGCTGCCCCCGCAGCCGGGCTTGATCGAGCACCGGGATCACAGCTTCGGCCCGATTTTCGGCCTGTTCGACGATTCCCTGCCCGATGGCTGGGGCCTGCTGCTGATGGACCGGGCTTTTACTCAGCAGGGAATGCCGCTCGCCGAGGTGTCGGTGCTCGACCGGCTGGCCTGGTTGGGGACGCGGACCATGGGAGCGCTCACCTATCACCCGCCTGACGACCCCGGAGACCTCACGGCACGGAAGCTCGACCTGCACGCGATGGCGCGTGCCGCACGGGACGTCGTGCAGGGTCCCGCGAAGGCGGTGCTGCCTCAGCTTCTGCGCGCCGGGGGAAGCCCGGGAGGTGCCCGGCCCAAAGTGCTGGTCGGCGTGGCGGGAGAGGACATCCTCTCGGGAGAGGACGACCTGCCGGAGGGCTACTCTCACTGGATCGTCAAGTTCCCTGCTCCCGAGGACGGGCCGGAGGTGGGAGCGGCCGAGCTGGCCTACTCCCTCATGGCCCGGGAGGCGGGGCTTCGCCTGCCGGCCACGCGGCTGTTCGAAGCCGCGCGGGGGGAGCGGTTCTTCGCAGCCGAACGGTTCGACCGGGCCGGCAACCACCGCTTCCACGTGCACACCTTCGGCAACCTGATCCATGCCAACTTCCGCATCCCGAGCTGCGATTACCGGCAGCTTCTGGAGGTGACGCGCGTGCTGACGCGCAACCGGCTGGAGGTTCTGGAGGCGTTCCGCCGCGCCGCCTTCAACGTGCTGGCGCACAACCGCGACGATCACGTGAAGAACTTCGCGTTTCGCATGACCCCTGACGGGGGCTGGGAGCTCGCTCCCGCGTATGACCTGGTCTTCGCGCCGGGTCCGGCCGGCGAGCACACCATGACCGTCGCCGGTGAAGGCCGCGCGCCAACCCGCCGGCATCTTCTACAGCTGGCGGGCCCGGCGGGCATCGCGGAGGAGGAGGCGGATGAGATCCTCGACACCGTCGCCACGGCCGTGTCCCATTGGCGCGAGCACGCCCGCCATGCCGGCGTGGGCGCGAACGCCGCCCGGACCATCGAGAAGGCCCTCCCGGCGCGGTAAGCTTCTCTCCACCATGCCTGCAAAGCCCGGCCGCCTCGTCTATTCCAGCGATGCCCCCAAGACCTGCCCCCGGTGTGGCTGGCCGGTGCGCGACTGCCGTTGTGGCACCGCGGTCGACGAGCCGGTGCCTGCGAAGATCGTCGCCAAGCTGCGCATCGAGAAATCCGGCCGCGGTGGCAAGACCGTCACCGTCGTCGATGGCCTGCCGAAGAACCGCGAGTGGCTGAAGCAGGTGGCCCGCGAGCTGAAGCAGGCCTGTGGCACCGGGGGCACCGCCGTCGAGACCGGCGTCGAGATCCAGGGGGATCAACGCGACGCCATCCGGACCTTGCTGACCGGGAAGGGCTGGACGGTCAAGGGCTGAAACGAACAGGCCGCCTTGCGGCGGCCCGGGAAAAAGCAGAAGAAGTTGGTTGGGAGGCAGGGATTCGAACCCCGATTGAGCGGGTCAGAGCCGCTTGTCCTACCGTTGAACGACCTCCCAACGAGGCAGGCGTAAGAGTACAAAACCCGGGCGGGGAGGTCAACCCTCGGCGGGCTTGCCCCCCTCGCGCAGGAAGGCGAGGAAGCGGCCCATATGGCGGTCGGTCGCCTCGCGGCCCATCACTTCAATGAGATCGAACAGAGGCGGTCCCCCGGTGCTGGCCGAGAGGGCCATGCGGGTCGGGTGGATGAGGACGCCGGCCTTGGCGCCCTTCTCCTCCGACAGAGCGCGCAACGCGGCCTCCAGGGCCTCCTTGGTGAACGCCGGCAGGGCGTTGAAGCGCGCGCGCAGCGTGTCGAGCAGATCCGGCAGGCTCGCGTCCTTCAGGAACTTGGCGCAGGCCGCCGGGTCGTAGGTCAGCTCGGAGCGGAAGTAGGGCTGGACCAGCTCGACCAGCTCCTTGAGCGTGGTGGCACGGGTGCGGTGCAGCTCCAGCGCGGCCTGAAGGCGCTCGCGGTCCTCGCCGGCCAGGCCGGCCTGTTCGACGAAGGGCTCCAGATGCGGCCACAGCTCCTGGAGGCTCAGGCGCAGGATGTACTGGCCGTTCATCCACCACAGCTTTTCGCGGTCGAAGACGGCGGCCGAGTCGTTCAGCCGCTCGACCGTGAAGGCTGCGATCATCTCCTCGCGGGTCATGACCTCGCGGTCATCCCCGGGGTTCCAGCCGAGAAGGGCCAGGAAGTTGTACAGCGCCTGCGGCAGGATGCCCTCGTTGCGGAACTCCTCCACCGAGGTGGCGCCGTAGCGCTTCGAGAGGCGCTTCTTGTCCGGCCCCAGGATGAGCGGCAGGTGCGCGAACGTCGGCACGGTGCCGCCGAGCGCGCGGAACAGCGGCACGTGCTTCGGCGTGTTCGAGAGGTGGTCCTCGCCGCGGATGACGTGGGTGATCCCCATGTCGATGTCGTCGACCACCACCGACATGTGGTAGGTCGGCGAGCCGTCCGAGCGCAGCAGGATGAAGTCGTCGAGGGCCTCGGGCGGGAAGTCCATGGCGCCACGGACAATGTCGTCGAAGCGGACGTGGTCGTCCGGCATGCGCAGGCGGACGACGAACGGTGCGCCCGCGGCGAGGAGGGCGTCGAGCTCCTCCTGGGGGCGGGCCAGGCAGGTGCGCGGATACAGGAAGGCCGAGCCCGCCGCCTCGGCGGCCTTGCGTCGGCCCTCCAGCTCTTCCGCGGTGCAGAAACAGCGGTAGGCGCGGCCGTTGGCGAGCAGCTCGGCGGCCCGCTCGCGGTGGCGCTCCAGGCGCTCGCTTTGCAGGAACGGCCCTTCGTCCCACACGGTGCCGATCCAGGCCAGGGCGGACTGGATCTGGCGGGTCATCGCCTCGTTCGACCGCTCCTTGTCGGTGTCCTCGATCCTCAAGATGAAGGCGCCGCCGACGCTCTGCCGCAGCAGGTCGTTGTAGATCGCGGTGCGGGCGCCCCCTACGTGCAGAAAGCCGGTCGGCGACGGCGCGAAGCGCACGCGAACCGGTCCTTGGATGTGAGTGCTCATGGGCGAAAACGGTATCACAGGCTCCGGCTCACTCCTTGGTCAGGATCACCCGCCCGTTGGGGTCCTGAATCCGCCGGGCATTGCCTGAGTAGTAGGTCTTGAAGTTGGCGATCTGCAACCCGGAGAGCTCGATGGAGCCGTGCAGCACGTGCCAGCGGACACCCTCGGTGCAGGGCGGGGTGGTCAGCGAGCCGGCATAGCCTTCGTAGGAGCGGTCGGCGGGCAGGAGGCTCGCCGGGTCCAGGAAGGTCGGTTGTTGCGTGCGGAGGGCGTCGAGAATGCTCTGGATGGCCGCATTGTGTGCCCCGGGCCGCATCAGAACCCCGACCACCGTCAGCTCCCCGCCCTGGTCGGCATGGACGAAGTGGACCTCCATCGCGGCCCCTTGGCCGTTGACCGTGTGCTCGCTCGGCTCGTGGAAGTGGAACTGGGCGAGCTGGTAGGTCCGGCCGCCCACCGTCAGAGACGTGCTGCCCCCCGCCGGCAGCTGCACCTGGATGTCATGGCCGGTGTCGACGACCGTGACCTGCCGGGGGCCGTAGGCAAACTCCAGGGCTGGCAAGGAGCGGGCGAGCGCGCCGGTGACGTTGATCGGCGACTGGCGGCTGCCATTGCCACACGCGGCGTACTGCGGGCAGATCGTCGGCCAGGCCGCCTGGTTGGAATAGCTCCAGTCGCAGGGGCCTCCCGCCTTGGGGGATTTGGGGGCGGAGGGGGTGGTGGCGCAGGCGGTGAGGGCGGCGGCGCAGACGGCGAGGGCGAAACAACGGCGTGCTCCGGACATGACGGGCTCCTCCCTTCGAGTTGAAGGGAGGACGCTACCACAGGTGGGGAGGGGCTCAGGGGGCCAACAGCCACTCGTAGGCGGGCTGCACGACGACGCCCGGTGGAGCCTCGCGAGGGGCTCCATCGAGCGTCAGAGTCAACAGACGCCTCCGGGCATGGGGGAAAAGCCGGCCGGCCTCGTCGAGCGCGCGCAGCTCGCGCTCCGCCACGGCGGCGCCCGTCGAGTCGGCGCAGACCTGGAGGAGCTCCTCCCCGGCACCGGGGTAGCGCACCAGGAAATCGACCTCGCGCCCCTCGGGTGTCCGCACGTAGCTGACCCGTGCGCTGCGGCGTTCGAGCTCCAGGAGCACCACCGTCTCCAGAGCATGGCCCACGTTGGGTCTCCCGGACGGATCGAACACCGGGATCAGGCCGGGATCCACCGGGTAGGCCTTGCGCGGGTTCACCATCCGCCGCCGCTCGGATTCCGATTCCACCCACACCGTGCGGACGAGGAAGCAATCCTCGAGATGGCCGAGAAGCTGATGGACGGTGTCCTTGGAGATGCTGAACCCCTGCGATTTCAGAGAGGCGTAGAACTTCTCCACGCTGAACAGGCCGGCGGCGTTTCCCAGGAGATGCCGCACCAGCCAGCGGAGGCCGGCCACCTGGGTGACGCCGTGCCGCTCGACCACATCGCGCAGCAGGGCGACGTCGACGTAGTCCTGGAGCAGCCGGTGCCGGTTGGGTACCCTCATCCCCTGGCTCTCGGGAAAGCCGCCGGCCACCAGGTAGTCGAGGAACGCCCGCTCCAGGGCCGAACGCCGCCGGGACCCGACGACTCCGGAGGGCTCCGGGACCGGGAGCCCGTGATGGCGCAGGTATTCCTCGAAGCTGAACGGGTGGATCACCACCTCCCAGGCCCGCCCGCGCATGGCCGTCGCCAGCTCTCGGCTGAGCAGCGCCGCCGAGGAGCCGCTCAGGAACACCTCCACGGACTCGGAGTCGAGAATCCGCCGGACGAACCGCTCCCACCCGGGAACCACCTGGATCTCGTCGAAGCACCAGGTGACCCGCTCCTTCCCCCGCAAAGAAGGATGGCGCCGGTAATGCTCCTCCAGCACGAGATGGAGCTGGTCCGCCCGCAGGTCCACCAGACGCTCGTCCTCAAAGTTGAGGTAGGGAAGACACGCGCGGCCGACACCGCGTTCGAGCCGTTCGCGGCGGAGCTGGTGCAGGAACGTCGTCTTGCCGGCCCGGCGCATCCCGATGACCGCCGTCGCCTTGCCCGGCAGGCTCACCGTGCCATGCACCTGGCGGGGCGTCGAGGAGGGAATCGGCTCGGTGAGCGATTCCCCCAGCTTCTCCGCGAGGACGGCGCGCAGCGCCGGAGTCGTGTCGTCGGTGGCCATGGCGCGGGGTGATTCTCCTTCCTGGAAGGAGAATTCTAGCCCAATTTCTCCTTCTCAGAAGGAGAAAGCGCTCAGCGGGCTCAGCGGATGCCGACCGTCATCTCATAGGCGGCGCTGCCGCGGGTGGCGAGGACGAAGAGGCGGTAGGTGCCGGTGGCGGGCAGCTCGCCGGTCCATTCGGTGGTGCGGCAGGAGACGGTGTAGTCGTCGATGAGGATCTCGAAGGTTGCGTTCTTCTGCGGTGAGGTCACTTTGACGTTCATCGTCTGCCCCTCGCGGGCCTGCAGGACGTAGGCGTCGACGCCGTTCGTGGTCCCGGTGACGGTTCCGGAGGAGGCGCCCTTGGCGAAGCGGATCGGCTTGGCGCCGGAGGTGGAGCCGAGCGAGCGACGGGCGGCCTTGCCCGCCTCGGCGAGACGGCCGCCCTGGAGCTTCCAGGTCTCGGTGTCGATGAAGTCGATGCCGCGCGCCGCGCCGGACTCGTTGCCGATGCGCTCCACCTTCAAGGCGCCGTCCTCGATCCGAACGCAGCGGACGCCGCCCGAAGCGCGGTCGCCGCCCGGGATGCGGCCGAGGAGGACAGGCTTGCCGTCCTTCATCCCGTAGACGAAGCCTTCGTCGAAGCGGCCGGTGCCGCCGGTGCTGCACAAGCTCCGGAGCACCGCTTCGTCCTGGCCGTCGCCGGTCAGATCGCCATAGAGGACCGCGCCCTCGACCTCGAAGTACACCCCTTCGAGGTCCGAGCCGGCGGCGGCTTCGAACCGTCCGTCGGTGACGCGGACGGGAACCTGGGCCTCCTGCGACTCGAAGTCGGCGCAGGAGGGGTGATAGACGAAGTTGCGGAAGTCGACGGTGTGAATGTCTCCCGCCGCGAAGGCGGCACCCGGCCGCACCGCCGCGAGGGCACACAGGCCACAGAGGGCCAGGAAAAGGCTCCGGCGCATATGGATCTCAGTCTCCCTGGGTGTAGACGAAGTCTGCGTTCATCTCTCCGGTCGCCTTCCCGCCCTGCAACCGGCGGAGCCGGCCGGAGAGGACGACACCCTCCGGGGGCGCCTCCGGGAAGTTGCCCGTCTTCAGGAATCGGCCCTCGAAGGCGAAGGCCACTCCGCCGATCTCCTGGGTGGTGAAGGAGAACAGGGCACCGTCCTGCTGGAGGTCGACCAGCCTGTAGTCGTCGCCCGCCTTGGGCCGGATGAAGCCGTAGAGGGGAACCGTGACCATCTCCTCCCCCTTCATGTCGAAGGTGGAGAGATGCAGGTGGTCGATCTCCGCCGCCCAGCCGGGTATCGGCTTCTCGGCATCCAGGAAGTAGTAGCCGAACGGATCGGAGGGGGCTTCACCCTTGTCGACGCCCGGCGCCGGAGGGGTCGGAGCCGCCGGGGGAGCCGGCGCCACCCGGGCGGCCTCCTCCGCCTTCGGCGCGGCATCGCCGCCGCAGGCGAAGAGAACCAGGGGAAGAACGGCGAAGAGAGAACGAAGGATGGGGTGGCTCATGAGTGACGGCGAGTGTATCTCAGCCGTTGCACCAACCGCAGCCGAGGAGGAAGGCGTTGCCTTCCAGCGGAGTGAGCGCGATCGTCATCGGGCAGACCTTGTCGGGCTCGCCATCTGCGTCGACCGCCAGGGCCTTCGTGAATTCACCGAGGCGCAGGCCGTCCTTCTTCGCCGTGGGAGCGAGCTTCAAGGCCGCGACGACCTTGCGATAGTCCCCCTCAAAGCGCCCGTACACGAGCGCGCCGAAATCCTCGGTCTGGGCGAAGGTCAGCAGGATGGACGACGTCTTGGCGCCGGCGATTTCGAGGGGCGAGCGCAGGATGACGACGTCCATCTCGTCCAGCTCCTCGCCGAACGTCGCCGCGGCGAAGCCTTGATCGAAGTGGGCCGACCCGCTCTCCGCCATCGTGCGGACGGTGGCCAGCGGGTCTCTCTGGCAGAGGAGGGCGTCCTTGAGCAGAGCTTGCGGCGTCGGTTGCGCGGCGTCGGCGGTGCCGGTGAGGCTGGCGCCGGCCAAGCCGGCGGCGAGGGTCCATGCGATGAGTCGGTTCACGGGGATCTCCTTCGACCTCCGATCTTACCTCTAAGAGAGCTTCCCGGCAGGCCCTCGGGCTTGTCGCTCCGGTCGTGTTAGTCTAGGACCGGGAGGCCGCCATGCAACACCGCTTGACGATCGATTACGGCGACGACGTCCTCTTCAGTAGCGGCCTGCCGCGCGGAGCCTTCGACGAAGAGGCCCGCTTCCTCCTTGCCGCGAAGCTCTACGAAGTAGGCCGGCTGAGCTCGGGCCTCGCCGCAAAGCTCTGCGGCAAAGGCAGGGTGGACTTTCTCCTCTCCCTCCCTCGGATCGGCGTTGCCATGAGCAACCTGCAGCCCGAGGATCTCGACTCCGAGGTGGAGTTCATGCGGCATGGCTGAACCGATCGTCGTGAACACCGGGCCGCTGATCTCCTTCGCCAGAATCGGCTGCCTGGATTTGATCGGCCGCCTGCCCTACGAGTTTTTTTGCCCAGCGGAAGTCTGGCGGGAGCTCGACGAAGGGCACGTCTCGGGCCACCCTTGGGCCGCGCCCGCCTGGCTCAAGAAGAAGTCCCTGGCCAAACCGCCTTCACCCGCCTTGCTGGCCGGCCTCGATCTGGGAGAAGCCGCGGTCATCCAACTCGCCCTCGACCTCGGCGTCCGCACCGTGGCAATCGACGAATGGAAGGGGCGCCGCGGTGCCCTCGCTTCGGGCCTCAGAGTCACCGGGTCGCTGGGCCTCCTGGGCCGCGCGAAGGCCGAGGGCCTGATCTCGGAGTTGAAGCCTCTCATCGCGAAGGCGACAGACGCCGGGATCTGGTACAACCGCGAGCTCGTCAAGAGCTTCCTGGAGGCCGCCGGCGAGTGAGAAGGAAGGGCTCACCCCGGCAACAGGTGCTGTCTACCTTCTAGGTGGGCTTCTCGGCAGGCCCTCTCGCGACGACATCGAAGACTGCCTCCGGGTGCATCTCGACGACCTCGAGAAGAACCCGGGCACTCCCTTCCGGCTTTCTCCGTCCCTGCTCCCAGTTGCGGAGCGTCCCGACGCTGATCCCCATCATGGCCGCGAAACCAGGCTGGCTCAGCCCATGCTTCTCCCGGATACCACGGATATCGGGCTCGTCGAAACGAAACGACCGTGCCGCGCTCCGTTCGCCGCGGAGGATCTCTCCCCCTTCGCGAACGCTCGCGAACAGCTCCTCGAACAGCTCCTGCTTCATGGGTACTCCTTTTCGACGACTGCGCGGAGGGCGTGGTGCTGTGCCGGCGTCAGATCCCCGCGCTCGTTCTTCGGATAGACAAACAGCATGAGGATCGTCTCGGAGGCGGTGTGCCAGAAATAGATCACCCGCGCGCCCCCACGCTTGCCCTTGGCCGAGGGCACCCCAACGGTGCTTCCGAAGCCCGCCGCCACCGGGGATCACCTTGCCTGCGGCAGGCTGCTGGACGAACTCCAGCTGGAGCGCCCGATACTCCTCTGGGGTCAGGACTTCGCCGATCCTCGCTGTGAAGAACCTGGTCTCCACGATGACCACGGCGCTGATCGTGCGCCAATGGCGCAGAGCTTATCAAGGTCGGGATGAAGGCGGCTTTTGGGCTCGGGCGGGGCCGGCGCACGTCGCCGTCACGGGCCCCGGGTTCGAGACCGGCTCCTCCACCGTCCTGCCAGCGAGGATACGCGCTTTGAATCCTTGGAGCCGGCTTCCGGCCGGCCCCGGCGGCAACAGGTGCCACCTCAGTATGCGGCGGAAGCGCAAGCAGTCTAAAACTGACACACCCCGGCGGTGCTCCCTACTCCACAGGCCCCGGCCAGCCCCTGCTGCCCTTGCGTGATTTCTGCTCTTTCACCTGGCACCTGCCGAGCAGCACCTGCCGAGCACCTGCCGAGGGGGCCTCGCCGATGCGGCGGTCTACGCCCAGGTCACCGGGCTCGTCTTCCGGCTTCTCTGGCCGGGGGTGTGAGGAGCCGCCCCCACAGGCGGCGACACCGCGACGGGAGGTCGGAGAGGCGCGATTCGACCTCCCGCACGAGATCTTCGCGAAAAGGCCTGGCCAGGAGCTGCTGCACGTCCCATGCGTCCTGAGGACCTCCGGCATAGAGCTTCAGGAGGACCAGATCGGCGGCGCGGACGACGAGCGTTCCGCCGATGGGCTCCGCCCGTTCGAGGAGCCGCGTCTGCCAGGCGAATTTCCCGACGACCACGTCGATCGGGCTCTCGCCGGGAGCCTGGAACCGCACCACACCCGCCAGGGGGTCGGTCAGGTCTCCCTTGCGGACATCGACGGCGATGCCACGGTCTCGCAAAGCGGCCCAGAGCTCGGGTCTCAAGCAGGAGGCATCGGCGGTGAACAGGTCGAGGTCGACGGTGGCGCGGTTGATCCCGTAGGCGGCAAGGGCGAGCGCGCCGATCAGGGCATGGCGGACTCCCGCCTCCTCCAGAATCGAGCGGATCTCTTCGAGCAGGCTCATCCGATCAGATCAGACATGCACTTGGAAGGAACACGCCCCGCCTGGCGTTGCCGCTGCATCTCCCGGATTGCGGTCTCCCGGTCGAGCCCGCTCGCCTGGCAAAACATCTCCAGGCCTCTTTCTCCAAGCCGCAACGCCAGGGCCATGCGTTCCTCGAAGGGAAGGAGGAGCCCCTGGTCCTGAAGCTCCTCGCGCAAGTCGTCGGCGACGGATCGCATACCGCGAGTATACGCCCCCCGCCCAGCTGGCCCCTCGCTCACTGGCGCCCGCGGCTGGATACTACCGCTGAACGATGAACTCCGGCGAAAGGCTCACCAGCCACACCACGGTCACCGCGCGCTCGATGGGCTCGGTCGGGAAGTCCGGGTCGGCGAGCGCCCGTGCGAAGACGGCGCGCGTCGCGGGGGTCATCAGGCCGGCGTAGAACAGCTGGTTGACCCGGTTGAGCAGCACCGCCGTGGTCGGGGCGCTCGTCAGGTACGAGTAGTCGAGGGTGATCTCGGCGTCGTCGTCGGCGTAGCCTTCGAGCGCGCTGCGCAGGAAGTTGACGGTGCCGAAGACCGAGGTCTCGTTGGTGATCTGCAGCTCGGGGGAGAGGAGACCGGCGTCGGCCACCGGGCCGGGCTGGGAGTAGGTGGGATCGAAGAAGTTGAACACCGTCGGCGCTTGCAGCGGAGCCTGGTTCAAGCCCCACTCGGAGCTCGCCTGCCAGTAATAGCGGAAGCGGCCGTCGGCGGGGGGCTTCGCCTTGAGCGCGCGCAGCAGGGCGACGAAGCGCACGATCGGCTCGCGGACTTTGCCGAATCCCTGCTGGGTGAGGACGTCGGTCGTGCGCGCCTCCCAGTCGAGCAGGATGGCGCGCAGCACCGCCTTCAGGTCGCCGCGCACCCCTTGGCCGTTGTTCGCAAAGGCCTGGCCGCAGCGGTAGACGTAGGCCGGGCTCGGATTGCTCGTCACCAGCCGCTGGATGAGGTGCTTGCAGACGAACGGCCCGACGTTCGGGTGCTGGAAGACATTGTCCAGCGCCGCGTTCAGGTCGGCCTGCGGGCTCCGGTTCGGCGGCAGCACGACCCCGTTGAGCAGCCGCTTGCTCCCCGGCGAGTGGTGCTCGGGCCATGCCTCCATGGGCAGGCGCCACTCCTCGTCCGGCCAATAGAAGCGCCAGTCTTCCGAGCGGTCTTGCCCGGCGAAGGTCCAGCCGGTGAACACCTGGGCGAACCCCTTGACCACCTCCTGATCGTAGGTGGCGATCGGGAGCCCCTGGTTGTCGAGCTGCAACGTGCCGTCCGGATGGAGCTTGTAGAGGCCGATCGTGAAGAGCTGGAGGATCTCCCGGGCGTAGTTCTCGTTCGGGTTGCGGCCGGTCTCCGGATCTTCCTTGTCGTTGCTCAGCATGTCGAGGTACATGCCCATCGCCGGCGAGAGCGTCACGTCCTGGAGCAGGGTGCGGAAGTTGCCGAAGGCGTCGCGGTGCAGCAGGTCCATCCAGGCGGCGGTCGGCTCGGCTTCGAAGAGGTCGCTGTCCTCCGAGGAGATGACGAACAACTCGCTGAGCGCCAGGGCGACCCGCTGGCGCAGCTGGTCCGGCCCCTGGATCGCCTGCTTCCAGATCGACTCGCGGGTGTACCAGCCGTAAAGCTCGTCCTCCGGCTCGGGGAGCGCGTCGATGTAGGCGAGGTGCGAGGCGGAGGGCGGCAGGTTGAGCTGCGCGTCGAGCCAGGCCTTGTACCCCTGCTTGCGCAGGGAGTTGATCGCCGTGACCGTCGGGCCATAGGTCGCCTGGGTGAGGAAGCGGGCGGCCCCGGAGGCGGTGGGCGGTCCCGGGGGCGGGGGCGGCGGCGGTGGGGGCGGTGTGAAGTCGGTGCTGCCGCCGGCGATCCGGAACAAGCCCTTGATCTCGCCGTTCGGATACGCCGAGCTGTGCAGGTTCAGGTAGCACTGGCCGGTGCGCAGCGCATTCAGGATCTGCGGCCGTTGCCAGGAGCCGGCGGCGGTGATCGTCCAGGTCAGCGTGCCGTCCGGCGCCGGCTCCGCGATGTCCAGGTCGAACAGGATCTGGCCGTCCGGGGCGTGGATATGGGCCGCGGTCAGCACGGTGCTCAAGTTCGAGAACGAATGGCGCAGGGCGGCGGTGCGCTCGTTGGCGGCGAGGAGAAGCGTGGCATGGCCGGCACCGAGACTGACCGCCCCGTTCTGCGGCGTGAGCGTCGCGAGGTAGAGCACGTCGCCGGCCGCCCGGGCCGGCACCGTGGCGAGGAGGGGCGCGAGGCAAAGCACCGCCCCGAGCACCCGCCGTCCGTCGATCGGGAGCCAATCCGTCACCTTCATGGTGCCCTCCTCCTACCCCAGGAACCCCATGTCCGGGTTGTTGAACCTTCCGATGTTCGGGAAGACCGTCGAGAGGTCGCTCCCGGAGACCCCGAACCAGCTCGCCAGCGTCGCCGAGTACTCGTCGACCGAGGTGGTGGGGATCCAGCGGCCCTCACTGGAATCGTCGGGTCCGTCGACGGCGAGGGTCGGCACCGTGCCGTAGAACCGGCCGCCGAGCACCGCACCGCCCATCACCAGATGGTGCGAGCCCCAGCCGTGGTCGGAGCCGTCGCCGTTGCTGATGTAGGTGCGGCCGAAGTCGGAGGCGGTGAAGGAGGTGACGTCGTTCGCCACGCCGAGCTCGGTGGTCGCCGCGTAGAAGGCGGAGAGGGCGCCGTCCAGCTCGGTCAACAGGTCGGCGTGCGCGCCCAGGTTCGCCTGGGCTCCCACCTGGCCGTCGTGGGTGTCATAGCCGCCGGCGGCACAGAAAAACACCTGGCGGCGCAGGCCGAGCGTCTCGCGGATCGAGATGATGCGGGCGATCATGCGCAGCTGGCGGCCGAGGTCGGTGTCCGGAAACACCGTGGTCAAGGCCGGTGCGCCGTTCAGAGCGGCGGAGAGCAGGCGGTCCTGGTCGAGCGCGCGCTGGAAGGTGTTGCGGTAGCCGGTCTGGAACAGATTGCCGTAGCTCTGTGCCATCAGCTGGCGCACGGCGATCGACGGCGGATGGTTCCACTCGTTGCCGTCGTAGTACCAGCCGAGGCCGATGGCGCCGTCCGGCGAGAGCTGGTACTGGGTGATCGCCTGGCCCACCTGGTAGGTGTTGTTGCCGGCGAGCGACATGGACATCGAGACCTCGGAGGTCCCGTTGAGCGTGTGCAGCAGGTCGGCCACCCGGCCGCCCCAGCCGGTGCGCACCGGCTGGTCGGGGAGCGAGGTCTGCCAGTGCACCGTCTGGTCGCTGTGCGAGAAGAGCTGCGGCGGCAGGGCCGCGGTGCCGGCGAGGTACTCGGCGCGGGTGACCGGCGCCACCAGGGGTCCGACGTTGGCCACCAGGGCGATGCGCTGCTGGTTGAACAGATTGCGCACGCCGGTCAAGCTCGGATGAAGCCCCCACTGCCGGCCGCCGGCGCCGGAAAGCGGCGTCACCGGCAGGAGCGAGGCCTGCGACAGCGCCAGGTTGCTGCGCGCCGCGGCATAGGCCGTGTAGTCGGTGCCGCGCGGCACCAGCAGGTTGTTGCTGTCGTTGCCGCCGTACTGGAAGACGCAGACCAGCGCCTTGTAGTCGCCCGGCAGGGTGGCCGCCGCGGCGATGCGCCGCAGATCGAAGACCGTCGAGGCGAGCGAGGTCATGCCGACGGCCGTGCAGGCCGAGCGCAGGAACGAGCGGCGGGTGAGGCCGGTCGCGGGGGGCGGGGTGACGATGCGGCTCCGATCGCTCATCGCAGGGCTCCTATCTCTGGACCACGAACTCGGGGGAGAGGCTCACCAGCCAGACCAGGGTCTGCGCCCGTTCGAGCGGCTGGGTCGGGAAGTCGGGATCGGCCAGCGCCTGCGCGAAGGTGGTCCGCGTCGCGGTGCTCATCAGGCCGGAGTAGAAGAGCAGGTTGACCCGGTCGAGCAGCACCGCGTCGCTCCCGGCGCCGGTCAGGTACGAGTAGTCGAGGGTGATCTCGGTGTTATCGTCGGCGTAGCCTTCGATCGCGCTGTGCAGGAAGTTCGCGGTGCCGAAGACCGAGGTTTCGTTGGTGATCTGCAGCTCCGGCGAGGCGAGGCCGGCCTCCGCCACCACCCCCGGCTGGGAATAGGTGGGGTCGAAGAAGTTGAACACCGTCGGCGCCTGCAGCGGGGCCTGGTTGAGTCCCCACTCGGCGCTCGCCTGCCAGTAGTAGCGGAAGCGGCCGTCGGCCGGCGGCTGTGCCTTGAGCGCACGCAGCAGAGTGACGAAGCGCACCATCGGCTCGCGCACCTTGCCGAAGCCCTGCTGCCCGAGGACGGTGGTGGTGCGTGCCTCCCAGTCGAGCAGGATGGTGCGCAGCACCGCCTTCATGTCTCCGCGCACCCCCTGGCCGTTGTTGGCGAACGCCTGGCCGCAGCGGTAGACGTAGGCCGGGCTGGGATTGCTCGTCACCAGCCGCTGGATGAGGTGCTTGCAGACGAACGGCCCGACGTTCGCGTGCTGGAAGACGTTGTCCAGCGCCGCATTCAAGTCCGCCTGGGGCGTCTGGTTCGCCGGCTGGAGGACACCGTTCAGGAGCTGCTTGCTCCCCGTCGAGTGGTGCTCGGGCCACACCTCCATGGGCAGGAGCCAGTTCTGCTCCGGCCAGTAGAAGCGCCAGCTCTGGGAGTGGTCCTGGCCGGCGAACGTCCAGCCGGTGAACACCTTGGCGAGCCCCTTGATCACCTCCTGGTCGTAGGTCTCGATCGGCAACCCCTGGTTGTCGAGCTGCAAGGTGCCGTCCGGATGGAGCTTGTAGAGGCCCACGGCGAAGAGCTGCAGGATCTCGCGCGCATAGTTCTCGTTCGGGTTGCGGCCGGTCTCCGGGTCTTCCTTGTCGTTGCTCAGCATGTCGAGGTAGACGCCCATGGCCGGCGAGAGCGTCACGTCGGTGAGCAGCGTCCGGAAGTTGCCGAAGGCGTTCCTGTTGAGCAGATCCATGTAGGCGGCGGTCGACTCCGCCCAGGAGAGGTCGCTGTCCTCGGAGGAGACGACGAACAGCTCGCTGAGCGCCAGGGCCACCCGCTGGCGCAGCTGGTCCGGTCCCTGGATCGCCTGTTTCCAGATCGACTCCCGGGCATACCAGCTGTAGCGATCCTCCGCCGGCACGGGGAGCGCGTTGACGTAGGCCACGTGCGAGACCAGAGGCTGGTTGAACTGCGCCTCGATCCACGGGGCGAGCCCCTGGGCTTGCAGGGCGGTGATCGCCTCCGGCGTCGGCCCGTAGGTCGCCTGGGTCAGGAAGCGGGCCGCGTCCGAAGAGGTCGGCGGCCCCCCCGGCAGGGCCGGCGGCGCGGGCGGCGGCGTGAAGGTGATGCTGCCGTTGGCAATCCGGAAATAGCCTTTGATCTCGCCGTTCGGATAGGTGACCGAGTGCAGGTTGAGATAGCACTGCCCGGCACGCAGGGCATCCAGGATCTGGGTCCGCGACCAGGCGCCGGTCGACACGATCGTCCAGGTGAGAGACCCGTCGGCCGCCGGAGTCGCGGTGTCCAGGTCGAAGACGATCTGGCCGTCCGGAGCGTGGATGTGCGCCGCGGTCAGGGTCGTGCTCAGGTTCGAGAACGAATGGCGCAGCACGGCCGTCTGCTCGTCGGCCGCGAGCAGCAGCGTCGCCTGGCCCGTCCCCAGGCTGATCGCGCCGTTCTGCGGGGTCAGCGTGGCGACGAACAGAACCTCCTGGCGGACGATCGTGTAGGAGCCCACGGTGACCGCGCTGTCGGTCATCCCCGCTTTGTAGGCGATGGCCCGCAGGGTGGTGCTGCCGGTCAGGCTGATCGATCCGGAGAGGACCGTGCCGTTCGAGGCCGAGGGAGTCGAGCCGTCGGTCGTATAGCGGATCGTCGCGCCGGGGGTGCTGCTCACCAGGCTCACCGTCTGCTCGCCGTTGTAGCTGCCGGGCGGCGGGTTGAACGCGGGAGGGGCGACCTGGGTGGCCGCGGCGTCGCCATCCATGAAATAGCCGGTGACGTCGAGGACGACACCGAGGTCCGCGCCGGTGCCCGACCAGGCGAGGATGCCACCGCCGGTTCCCAGAGGAAGGACGGCGTTGTTGCTGCGCACCACCCCGCTGGAGAAGGTGATCGTCGCGGCGAGCGGCTTGGGGGAGCCGTTCGCTCCGATGGTCAGATAGCCGGCGGCCTGGGGGAGGACGGTGACGTTGGCCGCGATGGCGGTGGCGGCCGTCGAGACACCGCATTGCCCGCCGGCCGCGATGGCGCGGCTGGCGTTGGCGGCCAGGGCCGGCCCGCCGAGCGGGCCGGCGGTGAGCCGGGTGTCGAGGAGACGGCACGGGGTGACGGTGTAGAAGTCCGATCCCGCCGCCCGTGCCGGGGCCGCCCCGAGCGGCACCAAGCCGGCCAACACCCCCAGTGCCCACAGTGCCCGGCGCGCGCCGGACGCGCTCCCTCTCTTCACGATCATCTGGTGCTCCCCCTTCTCGTCGTGGACTGCTGAACCGAGGGTGATCCTGGACCACCCTGATGGGCCTTGTCAGTGACGCCCTCCTCCGGCGCCGAGTGAGCTGGCTCACACGCTCCGCTACAATGAGCTCCGTGATCACCCGGCGCCACCTTCTCCTCGCCTTCGTGCTTCTCGTTCCGGCCGCAGCGTTCCTGCTGGAGGGCGCGGCCGAGCTGACCCCTGAAGAGCTGCGCGGGCGGCAGATCTACCAGGAGGGGACCAGCCCGTCCGGCGGCGAGATCGTGGCCGTCCTGGGGGAGGACCAGATCGAGATCCCGGCCTCCTCGGTGCCGTGCTCGAGCTGCCATGGCCGCGACGGCCGCGGCCGGCCCGAAGGCGGCGTGTCGCCCTCCGACCTGCGCTGGGAGAGCCTCACCCGCCCCTACGGCGTCACCCACCCGAGCGGGAGGACCCATCCGGCCTACGACGAGCGGCTGCTCAAGCGCGCCGTCTCCCTGGGGCTCGACCCGGCGGGCCAGCCGCTGCACGTCGCCATGCCGCGTTTCCGCATGAGCCTCGGGGACATGGCCGACCTGGTCGCCTACGTGAAGCGCCTCGGCGGCGACCCGGCCCCGGGGGTGAGCGAAACGTCGGTACGGATCGGGGTCGTCCTGCCCCCACCGGGCGCCTTGTCGCCCTTGGGAGAGGCGGTACGCGCGGCGCTCGCGGCGCAGCTCGCGCGCTGGAACGCCGAGGGAGGTCTCTATGGCCGCACCCTGGAGCTGCGCAGCGTCGAGCCACCGGCTCCGCCGGCCGAGCGGCGGGCCGCGGTGGCGGCCTTTCTCGATCGCGAGAACGTCCTGGCCGTGGCCGCGCCGTTCCTGCCCGGGGCCGAGGCGGAGCTGACCACGCTCTTCACCGAGAGGGAGGTGCCGGTGATCGGGCCGTTCACCCTCCATCCGCGGAGCGAGGCGGGCCGGTCCATCTTCTATCTCCTGCCGGGCCTCGAAGCGCAGGGCCGGGCGCTGGCGCGTTTCGCCGGTAGCCTCCCGGCAGGGGCGGAGGGAGCGCGGCCGGCCATTGCGGCGGCGGCCGGGGACGACCTGGCGGCGACGATCGCCGGCATCCGCGACGCCGCACCGGCGCCGCCGGCTCTGGTGCGCTGGCCGGCGGGCGCCTTCGAGCCGGCGGAGGCGGCGCGGTCGCTCGCGGCGGTCGGAGCGGACCCGGTGTTCTTCCTCGGCTCCGGGGCGGAAGCGGTGTCCCTGCTGCAGGCCGCCGCGGCGATCGGCTGGCATCCGCGGCTTCTGCTCACCGCCGCGGCGGCCGATGCGCCGCTGTTCTTCGCGCCGCCCGCGTTCGACGGCCGGCTCTTCGTGGCCCTGCCGGCCCTGACGGGGAATGAGCCGCCGGAGGCCTGGCGTACGCTCGCCGCCCAGGGGGGCTTGTCTCTAAAACACCTGTCGGCACAGCTCACGGCGCTGGCCGCCGCCGAGGTCCTGGCCGAGGGGCTGCGCCGCACCGGCCGCGACCTCTCCCGCGACCGCCTCGTCGAGCAGCTCGAAGGCCTCCGCAAGCTGCCTCTCGTCTATGGCCCCCCGGTCACCTACAGCCCGGTGCGCCGGCTCGGAGCGAATGGCGCCTACATCGTACGGATGGACCGGGAGCACCGCGTTTTCGTGCCGGTGGGCGGCTGGATCGAAGCAGATTGAGACATTTCTGAAACGAGCCCGTCGTGCGTGAAACCCATGGACTCGGGACCACGAGTCGTGGCAGACTGCTCTCAGCTTTCGAACCTATGAAGTCTGTTTCTGGCGGGCGACGGGGGCCATCTCGGCTCCGGCCCTTCCATTCCATACAGGAGGGATTGACATGTCCGTTTGTACGTTGGCGCAGCGCCTTGGCGCGGTGGTTCTCGTGGGTGCTCTCTTCTTCGTATCCGTTCCGGCCCGGGCCGCGGAGCGGTCGGCCGGCACGGCAGGGCTCTTCGACGGCCTGGTGACGGCGGCGGACGGCCTGGAAGATTGGATCCAGGCCTTGTGGGCGCAGATCAGCAGCCCGGGAGGGCCGCTCAACGGTGAAGGAGGGTTCGTCGATCCCTACGGCAAGGGAACAGTTTGCACAGGAACCGATCCGGCTTGCGTCCCGCCGCCGGGGGGGACAAACTGAGAACACGAAAGACCAGCGGGAATCCCGCCGACTTGTGAGAGACTTGAACCCGTGAACCAACATCCGACGCCCGACGAGCTCACCTCTCTCGCTCACGGAGACCTGCCGACGCGGCGGGCGCTGGAGGTCATGCTCCATCTCGTGGACGGGTGTCCGATCTGCTGCCTGGCCCTGCTCCCCTCGCCCCGCCTTCCCCTCACGGAGGAGCCGGGCGAGGGGCGTTACGACTCCGTCGTCCGCAAAGTCTTCCAGACCGTGCGGCAGAAGCAGAAGGTTCATGAAGCAGAGCGTGAGCAGGTACGCCGGATCGTCCAGGCGCTGGCCGCCTCCGGTCCCGAGGCGCTCGTGGACCTCTGCCGGCGAGAGCAGGGAGCACCGCTTGTCGAGGCGCTTCTGGAAAGGGCTCGGTCGCTGCGGCACCAGAGCCCGGCCGCGACGGTCGAGCTGGCGCGCCGCGCCACGGTCGTTGCGGCGGCCGTCGATTTCGGCCCGGACGACGCTCTCCGGTTGGCCGACCTGCGATGCCGGACCTGGATCGAGCTCGGCAACGCCCTGCGCATCACCGAAGATCTGGATGGCGCGGAAACGGCCTTCGACACGGCTCTGGGATATTGGACGTCGGGCTCGCTCGACGAGACCCTGTTCGCCCAGTATCTCGACATCCGGGCCTCCCTGCATCGTGCCCGGCGCGAGCTCGGCCCGGCCCAGGCCGGCCTGGCGGTGGCCTTCTCCATCTACACCCGCTACGGACAGACGCACCAGGCCGGCCGCAACCTGCTCAGCCAGGCGCTCTTCGCCGGCATCGCCGGGGAGCCGGAGCTCGCGTTGCGGCTCTTGGCGAAATGTCTCACCCTGGTCGATCCTCAGCTCGAACCGGACCTGGTCAATACGGCGATCCAGAACCAGATCTGGTTCCTTGTGGACTGTGGGCGCTTCGACGAGGCTCGCAAATTCCTGTTTGTGAACCGCGGCCGGTTGACGCAGGCGGAGGGGCGCGTGCCCGCGCTCAAGCTGCGCTGGGTCGAGGGTCGTATCGATGCCGGGCGGGGCCAGCTCGCCCGTGCGGAGTCGGTGCTCCGCGAGGTGCGCGACGGGTTCGAAGCCCTCGATCTCGGGTATCAGGCTGCGTCGGTGACCCTCGATCTCGCCGCGTCCGTCCTGCGGCAAGGGCGGGCCGGGGAAGCGGGCGGTCTCGTGGTGGAGGCCGCCGAAGCGTTCACCGCCTTGCGCATCCACCGCGAGAAGCTGATGGCCGTCCTCTATCTGAAGGAAACCGTCCTCGGCGGAGCCGCCGAGGTCACGCTGCTCGAAGAAGTCGCCGCCTTCCTGCGCCGCGCCGAGCACGACAGGGCGGCGCGGTTCGAGCCACGCGCCGCCTCCCCGCGCTCCTGGTGAGGCTGCCGCCTGAGCCCTTCTCCTGGAGAGAAGGGCTCAGGGTGAGACCTCCTACATCAACGCATCGTAGAGCGGGAACCGGCCGCAGAGCTCGCGCACCTTGGCGCGGGCTCCGGCGAGCGCCGCACCGTCTTCCGGCGCCCGCAGGGCCTCGGCGATGAGGTCGCCGATCTGGTCCATCTCCGGCTCCTTCATGCCCCGGGTGGTCACGGCGGCGACGCCGATACGGACTCCCGAGGCGACGAGCGGCGGGTTGGGATCGAAGGGGATGGTGTTCTTGTTCACCGTCATCCCCGCCTCCTCCAGGACCTTTTCCGCCACCTTGCCGGTGAGGCCGGCCTTCGCCACGTCGAGCAGGAGGAGGTGGTTGTCCGTACCGCCGGAGACGATGCGGAAGCCGAGGCCGATCAGCCGCCCGGCCAGACGGGCGGCGTTCGCCACGATCTGCGCCTGGTACTGCCGCCACTCCTCGGTCTGCGCCTCGCCCAACGCCACCGCCTTGGCGGCGATGACGTGCATGAGAGGGCCGCCCTGGATGCCGGGGAAGACCGACCGGTCGATCTCCTTGGCGAAAGCCTCCTGGCACATCACCAGCCCGCCGCGCGGCCCGCGCAGGGTCTTGTGCGTCGTGGTGGTGACGAAGTGGCAATGCGGGACCGGAGAGGGATGGAGCCCCGCCGCCACCAGGCCGGCGATGTGGGCGATGTCGGCCATGAGCAGGGCACCCACCTGGTCGGCGATGGCGCGGAAGCGCGCGAAGTCGATGATCCGGCTGTAGGCGCTGGCGCCGCAGACGATCAGCTTGGGCCGCTCGGCACGGGCGAGCGCCTCCACCGCGTCGTAATCGATGCGCTCGGTCTCCCGGTCCACTCCGTAGGCGACGACCTGGAAGTCGCGCCCCGAATAGGAGAGCCGGTGGCCATGCGTGAGATGGCCGCCGCAGGCGAGGTCCAGGCCCATCAGCTTGTCGCCGGGCTTGAGCACGGCGAAATAGACGGACATGTTGGCCGAGGTGCCGCTGTGCGGCTGCACGTTGGCGTGCTCCGCGCCGAAAAGCTGCTTGGCGCGGTCGATGGCGAGCCGCTCCACCACGTCGGCGTACTCACAGCCGCCGTAGTAGCGCCGGCCAGGGTACCCCTCGGCGTACTTGTTGGTGAGCACGCTGCCGGTGGCCTCCAGGACCGCCCGGCTGACGAAGTTTTCCGACGCGATCAGCTCGAGGCCGAAGTTCTGGCGCGCGCGCTCGTCGGCGATGGCCTGGTAGACGACGGGATCGACGGATTTGAGAGAGCGGTAATCCGACATGCGGATGTCAGGCCCCCTCGCCTTCGCCGCCGGCCGGGGCGGCAGCCTCGGGCTCTGCCGCCTTGGCCGCCGCCTTCTTGGTGGAGGCCTTCTTCGGCTTATCCGGCGCCTCCGCGTGCGCGGTGTCGGCCGGGGCCTCGGCGGCGGGAGCCGCCTTCTTGGTGGTGCGCTTCGAGCCGCCGGCTGCGGCCGCGGGGGCCGCCGCCGCCGCCTTGGCCGCCGCCTCCTCCCGCGCGCGGATCTTCAGGCGCTTGTTCCGGCGGTGACGACGGCGCTTCAGCTCTCGACTTCTCTCGCTCATGCTCATGGGGCTCTCCGATCTCGGCGCGCGGACGCCGGTTTATAAAGGAATGTTACCGTGTTTCTTGGGAGGCATCCCGGATCGCTTGCTGCCGAGCTGGCGCAGCGCGCGGACGATCTCCGGCCGGGTGCGCCGCGGCTCGATGATGGCATCGACGAACCCGCGCTCGGCGGCGATGTAGGGGTTGGAGAACTTGGCGCGGTACTCCGCCACCTTGTCCGCCCGCACGGCCGCCGCCTCGTCACCGGCGTTCTCGAGGTCCCGCCGGTAGAGGATGTTGACCGCCCCTTCCGGCCCCATGACCGCGATCTCGGCGGTGGGGTAGGCGAAGTTCACGTCGGTGCGCAGGTGCTTGCTCGACATGACGCAGTAGGCGCCGCCATAGGCCTTGCGGGTGATCACGGTCACCTTGGGGACGGTGGCCTCGGCATAGGCATAGAGCAGCTTGGCGCCGTGCTTGATGATGCCGCCGTACTCCTGCTGCGTGCCGGGCAGGAAGCCCGGGACGTCCTCGAAGGTGACCAGCGGAATGTTGAAGGCGTCGCAGAACCGCACGAAGCGCGCGCCTTTGAGCGAGGCGTCGATGTCGAGCACGCCGGCGAGCCAGGCCGGCTGGTTGGCGACGATCCCCACCGCCCGGTTGGCGAAGCGGGCGAAGCCCACCACGATGTTCTTGGCGTAGAGGGAATGCACCTCGAAGAACTTGCCGTCGTCGACCACGGCGCGCACGAGCTGCTTGATGTCGTA
>DIHE01000054.1:76631-102914 GCA_002420005.1 Holophagales bacterium UBA5704
GATGTCGTACGGCTTGTTCGGATCCTCCGGCACCAGCGTGTCGAGCTCCTCGGCTTCGCGGCCGGGGTCGTCGGTGCTGTGCCCCGGCGGCGGCTCGTCCAGGTTGTTGCTCGGCAGGTAGGAGAGGAGCTCGCGGATCGCCGCGAGGCAGGCGGCGTCGTTGTCCACCGTGAAGTGGGCGACGCCGCTCTTCGCCGCGTGGGTGGTGGCGCCGCCGAGCTGCTCCTTGGTGACTTCTTCATGGGTGACCGTCTTGATCACCTCCGGGCCGGTGACGAACATGTAGCTCGTCTCCTCCACCATGAAGATGAAGTCGGTGATCGCCGGTGAGTAGACGGCGCCGCCCGCGCACGGTCCCATGATGGCGCTGATCTGCGGGATGACCCCCGAGGTGAGGGTGTTGCGCAGGAAGATGTCGGCGTACCCGCCGAGCGAGGCGACCCCCTCCTGGATGCGGGCGCCGCCGGAGTCGTTGAGGCCGATCATCGGCGCACCGTTCTCCAGCGCGAGGTCCATCAGCTTGCAGATCTTCTGCGCGTTGGTCTCGGAGAGCGAGCCGCCGAAGACCGTGAAGTCCTGGGCGAAGACATAGACCAGCCGGCCGTCGACCGTGCCATAGCCGCCGACCACGCCGTCGCCGGGAATTTTCTGGCGTTCCATGCCGAAGTCGGTGCAGCGGTGGGTCACCAAGGCATCGATCTCGACGAACGAGCCGGGATCGAGCAGCAGCTCGACCCGCTCGCGGGCGGTGAGCTTCCCCGCCTCGTGCTGTTTCTGGATGCGCTCCCGGCCGCCGCCCTGCTCGGCGGCGGCGAGCCGCTTCTTGAGCTCTGCGAGATTGGCTGTATTCACCCGTGACATGACGGGGGGATCTTATCTGATCCCCTCCCTCGCGAGGATACAATTCCCCGGATGCCGTTTTCCGAGCTCGACACCGCCGCCGTCGCCCGCACCTTGTCCCAGATCGCCGAGCAGCCCGAAGACGTGGTCGACGCCTTCTTCGAACGGCGCGAGGACGTGGAGCTGCCCGCCGAGGACGAGGCGCCCGGCCTGCGCGTCCGCCGCGAGGAGGGCTTCGCCGTCCGCCTGGTGCGCGAGGGGCGGACCTGGCTCGCCACCCGCGACACGATCGACGGCCGGCCGTTCGCCGAGGCGCTGCGCCAGGTGGCCCGCGTCCTCTCCGCCGCGAGCTATCCGGAGCCGGCTCTCTGCCTGCCGCCGGACGACGCCCCGCCGGCTGCGCCCGAGCTCGCCGAGCTGCCGGCGGCGGTGAACCGGGCGCTGCGCAGCCACCACGTGGGCTTCCCGGTGCGCTACACCGTGCGCCGGCACCGGCGGTGGGTGCAGGTGGTCGGCCCCCGCCTGGTGGCGCCGGCGGAGTCCGAGAGCTTCTACAGCGTGACCGCCGACGGGAGCTGGGGACGCTGGGGCACGCTGTTTGCGCGCCTCGACGGCGGTGCCGCCGAGACGGTCGCCGCCGCCCTCGTCGGGCTCTTCCGCGCCCGCCAGGCGCCGCCGCCCGCCGCCTTCCGCGGCGTCGCCGTCCTCGCCCCGTCGGTCGTCGCCGTCGTCCTGCACGAAGCGGTCGCCCATGCCCTGGAGGCCGACGTCCTCGCCCAGGGGGGGAATCCGGAGGCCGCCGTCGGAGTGGCCCTGGCCGCCCCGTGCCTCGACGTGCTCGACGATCCGGGTGCGGCGCCGGAGGGCGTGCGGCGGACCACCGATGACGAAGGCACGCCGGTCCTGCGCCGCTGGCTCTTGCGCGGCGGCGTGGTCGAGCAGCCGCTCGCCGATGCGCTCTGGGCGCAGGCCTCCCCGGTCCTGGTCCCCGGTGCGGGGCGGCGGGGCAGCCGCCACCTGCCCCCGGGACCCCGCTGCAGCCATCTGGAGCTGCTGCCCGGCGAGACCGACGAGGCCGATCTGCTGATCGGAGCGGACGAGGGGTATCACCTCGGCGAGGCGAGCCGCGGCGCCCTCGATCCACTCTCCGGCGAGTTCACCCTCCACCTGCCCTATGCCCGGCGCATCCGTCGCGGCGCTCTGGCGGAGACCGTCGGTCCCTGCATCCTGCGCGGCCGGGTGGCGGACCTGCTGACCCGGGTGACCGCGGTCGGCCGGCCGTCCCGTCCGGCGGGCGCCGGCTGGTGTGCCAAGGGCGGGCAGAAGCTGCCGGTGTGGGCGACCGCGCCGGCCCTGCGGCTGGAAGGGGTCGAGATCGTCCCCGGGGGGATGCCCGGTTGAGCGCCGTGGCGGTGACTCCGCAGGAGACCCTCGTCGCGCTGGTGCGGCGCGGCTGGCCCGACGCCGAGGTCTTCCTCAAGAAAGGACGCTCGCGGCGCCTGGAGCTCTCGGCGTTCACCCAGACCTCCGTGTTCGCCCAGGAGCAGGCCTGGGCGGTGCGCGCCGGCCACCACCGCGGCTCGTTCTTCGCCGCCGGCAACGGGGAGCCCGACCCGGGCGGGCCGTGGCCGGAGCCGACCGGCCGCGCCCTGCGCCTCCCGGAGCCGTCCCTGGTCCTGCCGTGGAACGAGCCGTCCGACTTCGACGCGCCGCTGATCGGCGAGCGGGAGGGGTTGCGCCTCCTGGAGAGCCTCGGCCGCGAGCTCGCCTCCGAGCTGCCCGGAGCCCGCCTGCTCGCGGCCACCCTGGAAGACGGCTCCAGCGAATCCGAGATCGCCAACAGCCGCGGCCTGCGCGCCCGCACCCGTGCCCGGGTGGCGACCCTCTACCTGGAAGCCGCGGGACCGGGCCGGCCGGCGCCCACCGCCTCCGTCTACCTCGCGATGCGCGAGGCGCGCAAGATCAGCCCGCCGGCTCTGGCGCGGCGCCTCGCCGACCGCCTCGCCATCGCCGCCCAGGGAGCGTCGCCCGGGCGGGACCGCGGCGAGGTGCTGCTCGCCCCGGCGGTCGCCATCCGCCTGCTCGCCGGTCTGGTCCCGCTCCTCGTCGGTCCCAAGGCGGGCGCGCTGATCTCCGGCCTGCGCGATCACCGCGGGAGGATCGGCAGCGAGCGTCTGACCCTGATCGACAACGGCCGTCTCCCCGGAGGCGCCCTCGAAACGCCGGTGGACGGCGAGGGGGTCCCCACCCGCGAGGCGGTGCTGGTGGAGCAGGGGTTCTTCCGCCAGCCGCTCCTCGCCTGGTGGCAGGCCGAGACCGCCGCGGGGCATCCCTCCGGCTGCACCCGGCGGGCCGGCTGGCGCGACGTGCCGCAGCCCGGCCCCACCCACCTCTACATCAAGCCGGAAGCGAAGACCCCGGTCGCCGCCCTCCTCGGCTCCATCGCCCAGGGCAGCTATCTCCTCGACGTGACCGGTGCCGGCCACTTCGATCTCGCCGAGGGAACCTTCGCCCTCCCGGTCTGCGGCTTCGCCGTCGCCGCGGGCCGCGCCAGCGCCCCCATCGCCGGCGCCTGGCTCTGCGGCCGCATCGCCCACTTCCTCCAAGGCATCGCCGCCGTCGGCCGCGACCTCACCTTCCATCCTCTGGAAGGGATGATCGGCTCGCCGACCCTGCTGGTGGCGGGGCTGGAGCTGCGAGGGTAACGCCGCCATGAAGCACGATCCGCTGCTGTTCCCGGTCCCCGAGTCCTTCGAGACGCCGCGCCTCCTGCTGCGAACCTTTCGCGCCTCCGACGCACCGGCGCTGCACGCGGCCCTGACCGAGTCGATCGAGGAGCTGCGGGCCTTCCTCTGGTTTCTCCCCTGGGTCGCCGAGGAGCAGACCCTCCAGTCGGCCGAGGTCCGCTGCCGGAAGGCCGAAGCGAATTTCCTTCTTCGGGTGGACCTGCCCTACCTGGCCTTCGAGAAGTCCACGGGCCGGCTGGTCGCCTCGGTCGGCCTGCATCGAACGGACTGGGACCTCCCCAAGACCGAGGTGGGCTATTGGGTCCGCACCGGAGAAACCGGCAAGGGCTACGCTTCGGAGGGCGTCCGTGCGCTCACCGAGTGGGCGCTCGACACCCTGGGTGCCTGGCGCGTCGAGCTCGTCACCGACGCGGCGAACGACGCCTCCCGGGCCGTCGCCGAGCGCTGCGGCTTCCAGCTCGAAGGGATCCTGCGCAACGTCAGCCGGGGTCCGGACGGCAGCCTGCGCAGTCACTGCGTCTACGCAAGGCTGCCGGCAGGTTAAGATCTCCCCTGCATGCGACTGCTTCTGATCCGCCATGCCATCGCCGAAGACCGCGACGACTTCCGCCGCACCGGCCAGGATGACCGGCGGCGGCCGTTGACGGCCGAAGGGCGCAAGAAGATGAAACAGGGGGCGCGCGGCCTGCGCGCGCTCGTTCCCGCCATCGACCTGCTCGCCACCAGCCCGTTGACCCGCGCCGCGCAGACCGGAGCGATTCTCGATTCCATTTACGGCGGCCTGAAGGTCCTCGAGACGCGCAAGCTCTCTCCCGAGGCGGCACCGGCCGAGTTCCTCCGGTGGCTGCGCCGCCGCCCCGAGAAGACCCTCGCCGCCGTCGGCCATGAGCCGGCGCTCAGCCTGATCCTCGCCCGGCTCCTCACCGGTACCGAACAGCCCGTCTTCACGTTCCGCAAAGGCGGAGCCTGCCTTCTCGACGTACCGGACGGGGGAGAGGGAACCGCCACCCTGCTGTGGGCATTGACGCCCGCGCAGCTCCGGCAGCTCGCCGATTGATGCACGCCACCATGGATCTGGAGACTCCTCCCCTCCCGCTGCTCCCGCGCACCCCGGAAGAAGGAGCGCGCCGCATCGCTCTTTCGTTCCTCGATCAGGCCGCCGCCGCCTTTCCCCGGTTGCAGGATCCGGCGGACACCGAGGCGCTCCACGACTACCGCGTCGCCCTGCGGCGGCTGCGCAGCTGCCTGCGCGCCTACCGGCCGGTGCTCGGCGGCAGTCCCGGCAAGAAGCTGTTGCGCCGGCTGCGCCGCCTCGCCCAGGCGACCGGCCCGGGCCGCGACCTGGAAGTGCAGATGGAATGGCTGCGCGCGCAGGCGAAGCACCTTGCGGCCTCGCACCGGGCCGGTCTCACCTGGATGGTGCAGCAGCTCGAAGGGCAGATGCCGGCGGCCCTGCATCAGGTGCGGGACCATCTGGAGGAGGAGTTCCCCGTGCTGGAGCAGGGGCTCCGCCAGAGCCTCTCGGTCTATCGCACGGAGGTCCATCTCGATCCGCGCGCCGAGCCGCCGAGCTTCGGGGCGGTCACCGCCGGCATCCTCCGCGAGCAGGTGGACGAGCTCGCCGCGCATCTCTCCCGCATCGCGGACGAGGACGACGAGACCGAGGCGCACGAGGCGCGGATCTGCGGCAAGCGGCTGCGCTATCTGCTGGAACCGCTGCTCGAGGAGCTGCCCGCCGCCGCCCCCCTGGTCAAACGGCTCAAAGGGTTGCAGGAGGTGCTGGGCGACCTGCACGACGCGCACGTCCTGGAGACCGGGCTCGCCGCCGCCACCGTGCGGGCCGCGACGGATCGCTACGCCGGGCTCTTCGTGCTCGCCATCCAGGAAGCGCCGGACCCCCAGGCGCTGCGCGCCGCGCGCCGCGGCGCCGTCGAAAACGGCTTGATCGCCCTCGGCCGGCTCAACCGCGCCCGCCGCGACCGGCTGTTCCGCAAGCTCCACGAAGACTGGCTCGGGGGCCGTGCGGCGGATTTTCTGGCGGAGCTGCGCAGCGTGATCGAGCCCTGACGTCCTACGACCGCCGCCACCACCGCCGTGCCACCGGCACGCCGCCTTGCTCGGCCTGTTGCTCCAGCTGGTCGAGAGAGGCGGGAAGGAGGGCGAGGCGGCCTTTGCGGAGCTGCAGGAGAAGGAGATCGAGCTCGCGGCCACGCAGGCGGGCTTCGCCCGAGAAGGCTTCGGCGAGCAGGGTGCGGCCGTCGAGGCGGTTGTAGAAGGCGCGCGCCCGGGTGGGCATCCGCTTTTCCTCCTCTTCCGAAGGTGGAGCGACCCAGATCGGGCAGCAACGCTCCAGCAGGTCCAGCGGCACCGCCATGTGCTTGCGCGCCACCAGCACCTGGTCCTCGGTCGCCTGTTCGAGCAGCAGGTCGTAGACGCTCATCTCGAACGTACCGGCCGGCGCCTCTTCCTGCACGTCCTCGATGTCCAGCACCGAAGCGATGCACAGGCGGTAGACGCTTTCCAGGAGACGGAAGTAGGAGCCCTTCACCTTGCGGAAGAGCTCGCCCACCGTCTGGCCTTCGACCGTGGAGACCACCCGCCGGTCGAGCGGGCTCAAATAGGTGCCGGGCCAGCGTTCACCGCGGCGCAGGACCACGCCGTCGTGGACCAGCACGCGCCGCATGCGCTCCATCTCGTCGATCCAGCGGGTCCCTTCGAGGATCAACCCGAAGGTGTCGATGGGCTCCGGCAGCAGGTCCTCCTCCGGCAGCATCTCCTGCTGGAAGTAGAACAGGCCGCGCGGCCAGAGGAACATGTCCCAGATGGCGTCTTCGATGTGCTCGCGCAGGGTCCGCTGGATGACGTCCTCGGCGAGCAGGCCCAGCTCGCGCAGCGCGGTCCCCAGCCGCACCTTCTGCTGCGTGCAATGGGTCAGGGCCTGGAAGAGCTGCCGCTCGGTGAGGTGCCCCTGCAGCAGCAGGTGCTGGCCGTAGAACTCGGCCGGATCGTCGGAGACACAGCCCACGACGTCGCCGCGGTCCAGATAGACGCGCTTCTCGCGCGCGCTGCGGCGGATCACCAGGGCACCGGTGCGCCGCTCGTTTTTCGCCCACTGCAGGAGGTCGCCCATCGGAAAGGCGGCCAGTCGGCCGGAGAAGTCCATGGCGCTCAGTGTACCAAGCATGCCGCCTGATATCCTGTGCCCTTATGGACCGCTTTCGGCTTTCCGTCCTTCTCGTCCTGTCGCTGTTCCCCACCTCCCTCGCCGCCGCCACCTTCCCGTGCAAGCCCTGTGCGGGCGTGCGGCTCGATGCGCCCTCTCCCCAAGACGTGACCGCGCTGCTGCCCAAGGTCTCCAAGCTGGAGCCGGGGAGCCCTCTCTATACTGCCTGGGACGTACCGCTCGACGGCACCGCTTCCCTCCCCTCCGAGGATCTCCAGGCGCTGCGCCAGGCCGGCGCGACGCCGTGGCTCTCGCTGGTCTTCCGGACCCCCGCGCCGCTCGCCCAGAACGTGGCACGCCTTCAGGAGGAGCTGCGCGTCGCGGCGGACCTCGCGGGCCGGGCACCGGCCGGTTCCTGGTTCCAGGTGATCTGGCGGCCCGAAGGGGGCGAGGCCGGTGAGCCGGCGGCCTCCGAGTACGGCTTTCTGATCAAGCGGGCCGCGGTCACCCTGACCGGCGCGCGGGAGAACGCCCAGGTGGCCACCCAGCCGCTCGCCGCCGACGTCGCCGCCCTCGAAGCGCTCTACAGCGAGGAGATCGCGGCGTATCTGGAGGCCCTCGTCCTGCGGCCGGCCCCCGAAGCGGAGCTCGCCGCCGCCCTGGAGGCCGTGCAGCAGCGGCTCGATCCCGGCCGCGCCGTGGTGCTCGACGCCCTGCCGTTCCCGGCTCCCGCGGCGGAGGTGCTGGCCGATGCGGCCCGCTCCGCCACCCGCGGATTCGACCTCACCCTCTTCCGCACCGCGACGCTGACCCCGGAGGCGGCCCGGCCGCTGGCCCTGCTGGCGCTCGAATTCGCCGGCGACCTGTCGTGGGATCCGGGCTCTTCCCCCACCGGAGCGCCGGAGTCCTGGGCCTTCGTGCGCGGCAAGGACCTTGCCCTCCGGGTCATCTTGCGCGCCCCGGAAGGCGCCGGCGCGCTCGACCTCAGCTTCCCCGATCCGGGCCTCCGCCGGCCGACCCGCTTCCCGTTTGAGCCGGGCCGGGTGACCCCGCCGAGCGGGCGGATCACCGCGACCGGTCTCGACCTGCGGGTGGAGGCGCCCGGCCGCGTGGCCGTCCTCGGCCTGGAGCGCGCCACCGCCGAAGAGCGCGAAGGCATCGCCGAACAGGTCGAGGTCGCCTCCGAGCGCGAGATGCCGGTCGAGGAGATCCTGCGCCGCCTGCAGGCGTTCGAGGACGCCCAGGACCGCAAGCTGGAGCACTACAGCGCCACCAACACCACCCATCTGCGCTTCCAGCCCGCCGCCGGCACGCAGACGTTCGAGGCCACCCTCCAGGGTCCCTTCTACGTCAGCGACGCGGGCACCGACTGGGCCTGGCAGTCCCTCTTCGTCAACGGTGTCCGCTGGCGCGGCAAGACGCTGCCCGAGATTCCGCTGATCCAGCCGGAGAAGGCGGCGGCGGTGCCGCTGCAGATCCACTTCAGCAAGCAGTACCGCTACCGCCTGCGCGGCACCGACCGCATCGGCGAACGCGACGCCTGGGTGGTCGACTTCGCCCCCGCCGGCCCGGGGGGCGAGGGGAAGCTCTATCAAGGAACGGTCTGGGTGGATCGCCGGCTCTATGCCCGCCTGCGCACCCGCGCCGTGCAGACCGGGCTCGAAGGCGAGGTCCTGTCGAACGAAGAGACCATGGAGTACACCCCGATCGACGCCATGGGGCTGTCCGCCCCCTGGTCGGCGGAGAGCTTCATCCTGCCGCTGCGCATGGTGGCGCAGCAGATCCTCTCGGTGGTCAACGCCACCACCGTGGTCGAGCGCGAGACGCTCCTCACCGACGTGCGGATCAACGGCGCCACCTTCGAGGAGGAGCGCACCAAGACCGCGGCCTCCGAGGCGACCATGGTGCGCGACACCGACAAGGGGCTGCGCTATCTGGTCAAGGACGAGACCGGCGAGCGGGTGGTCAAGGAGGGCTTCGACACCAGCAAGCTGTTCCTGGCCGGCGGCGTCTTCTATGACGACGCGCTCGACTATCCCCTGCCGCTCGGGGGCGTCAACTACTTCTCCTTCGACTTCAAGGGGACGGGCCAGCAGCTCAACGTCTTCTTCGCCGGCGCCCTGCTCACCGTCAACGCGGCCCAGCCGCGGCTCTTCGGGAGCAAGTTCGACTTCGGCGGCGACGCCTTCGCCATCGCCATCCCCTTCGCCGACACCCTCTATGCCAACGACGAAGAGGCCGAGGAGCAGGAAGTGGAGCAGCGGCCGGCGAGCGTCGGCTTGAAGCTGGGCCATCCGCTCGGCAACTTCACCAAGCTCAGCCTGGAGTACGACGTCCTGTCGCTCACCTACGGCGACACGGACAACACGGCGGACAACTTCGTCATCCCGAGCGACAACCTGACCCATTCGGTCGAGCTCGACGCCAGCTTCTCCCGCGCGGGCTATGGTCTGCGCGCGCGCGGCAGCTACAGCCGGCGCTCGGAGTGGGACTTCTGGGGCCTGCCGGGCAACCCGGACTGGAGCGAGGACAAGCAGGACTTCCTGCGCTGGGACCTGCGGGCGAGCAAGAACTGGTACCTCCCGCGCTTCCAGAAAGTCGGCTTCGAGCTGGACTACGCCGGGGGCTCCGACCTCGACCGCTTCAGCAAGTACCAGTTCGGTTTCTTCGGCGGCACCCGCGTGCATGGCTACCAGTCGAACCGCGTGCGCGCCGAGGAGGCCTTCGCCGCGCATCTGACCTACGGCTTCGAGATCGGCGAGGTCCTGCGCCTCGACGCCGTCGCCGACGCCGCCTGGGCCACCGACGAGGCCACCGGCCTCGACCGCGAGCTCTTGGGAGGCGTCGGGCTCGGCGGCACCTTCATCGGGCCGTGGCAGACCGTGGTCAACCTGGACGTCGGTGTGCCGGTGGCCGGTCCCGACGACGGCTTCGTGCTCTACGTGGTCTTCCTGAAGCTGTTCAAGTAAGGACGGCTGGCCGGTTCCACCGCCCCTCCTCCCGCGATGGTGTCATCATGTCGAGAGGAGGGGCTTCGCGTGGACGACGACGACCAGCTCGCTGCATCCGAGGAAGAGCCCGACGCGGTGTGCCTGCCGATCACCGACGTCCTGGACCTGCATAGCTTCCGCCCGGCGGAGGTGCCTGATCTGGTGCGCGACTATCTGGAAGCTGCGTGGGAGGCGGGGTTCCGGCGGCTGCGGATCATCCATGGCAAAGGGCGCGGCGTGCAGCGCGAGACGGTGCGCACCCTCCTGGCGCGCGATCCGCGCGTGGTGGCGTTCGGCGATGCGCCGCTCGAAGCGGGGAGCTGGGGCGCCACCTGGGTGGAGCTGCAATGAGCGTTGCGTCGTTCCTCCTCCGCACGCTGCGCCGCGGCCGTCGCAAGGTGGGCCGGCTGCTCGGCCGGCATGGCCCCGACTTCGTCTACAGCCGGCGCTATCAGCTCGACCTGCCGGGGGCGTTGGTCGATCCGCTGCGCGGGGAGCGCATCCTGAGCTTCCTCGACGCGGCGGGCCTGCTCGCCCCCGCCGCCGTACACACCGCAGCGCCCGCTTCCTACCGCCACCTGCGGCGGGTGCATGCCGACGACTACCTCGACACGCTGAGCCAACCGGGCTCGTTGACCACGGTGGTGGGCCTCGTGATCAGTGACGACCAGACCGAGCGCATCGTGGAGACGCAGCGGGTCATGGTGGGAGGAACTCTCCTGGCCACCGCGCTGGCCCTGGCCTCCAAGGGGATCGCGGTCAACCTCGGCGGCGGGCTCCACCATGCGTTCGCCGCCAAAGGAGAGCGCTTCTGCCTCTTCAACGACGTGGCGGTGGCGATCGCCGAGCTGCGCGCCCGCGGCTTCACGGGCAAGGTGCTGATCGTCGACCTCGACCTCCATGACGGCGACGGCACGCGGTCGATCTTCGCCGAAGACCCCTCGGTGCACACCTTCTCGATCCACAACCTGACCACCTCGGACGAGCGCGGGCGGCGGGCGGTGGAGGCGACCGTCCTCGAGCTGCCCGGCGAGGTCACCGACGGGCTCTATCTCGACACCCTGCGCCGCCACCTGCCACCGGTCTGGGACCGGGTCCGGCCGGAGCTGGTCTTCTATCTCGCCGGCTGCGATCCGGCGGCGGACGACGCCCTCGGCAACTGGAAGATCTCGCCCGCGGGCATGCTGGAGCGCGACCGCTTCGTCGCGCGCCTGGTGCGCGGCGGGGTGCGCCGCCCGCCGCTCGTGGTCCTCCTGGCCGGTGGCTACGGACACCACTCCTGGCGGCCGTCGGCCCGCTTCTTCTCCTGCCTGCTCCACCACGGCAAACCGCTCCCGCTGCCGGACTTCGAGGAATCGACCGTCCTGCGCTACCGCCGGGTGGCCCAGGAGACCTCGTCGAGTGAGCTGACCGGCGAGCCGGCCGTGGACGACTGGGGCCTGACGCTGGAAGACATCCTGCCCTCGACCGCCGGGATGCACCGGCCCACCCGCTTTCTCGGCTTTTACTCGCGGCAGGGCCTGGAGCTGGCGCTGGAGCGCTCCGGCCTGCTCGACCGTCTGCGCAGCCGCGGTTTCGCCGATCCGGTGATCGAGCTGGAGCTGGGCAACCCGGCCGGCGACACCCTCCGCATCTACGGCGAAAGGGGCGAGAAGGCGCACCGCGACCTGCTCATCGAAACCCGGCTCGCCATCGACCGCCGGGAGCTGCCCGGCCTGTCGCTGCTGCGCATCGAGTGGCTCCTGCTGCAAAACCCGCGCCTCCCCTTCACCCCGGAGCGTCCGCGGCTCCCCGGCCAGAAGCACCCCGGTCTCGGCCTGCTTCCGGACGTCATCGCCCTCTTCGTGGTCGCCTGCGACCGCCTGCAGCTCGACGGCCTGCTGTTCGTGCCGTCGCACTACCACACCGCCTCGCAGGGGAGGAAACACCTGCGCTTCGTCCATCCCGAGCACGAAGCGCTGTTGCGCGGCCTGGAGAAGACGCTCCACGGGATGCACCTGGGCGAGGCCACCCACGCCGTCGCCTCCGGCCGGCTCACCGACACCCACACCGGCGAGCCTTTCACCTGGCGCGCCATGCCCATGGTCCTGCCGGTCACCCCGGCGCTCCACACCTATCTGAACGAAGCCGAGTACCAGCGGAAGGTCGAGGAGGCAGGTCCCTATGAATTCCGGCTCGCCCCACCCACCCATTGACGCCCGCCCCCCCTTCTCCTAGACTGAAGTTGCCAGCCGCTTGGATCCCCCCGTGGGGGACCGAGACGGAAACCTGAGCGCCCCTCCACGCAGTGGGGCCGAAGGTCGGCGAGGGATCGATCCTCCGGAGGGGGACGGTTACCTCGCACCGGGTATCGAAAGACCCCGGTATCGACCCGGACGGCCCCCGAGAGCGTCGGCGATCGCCGAGGCCCTTCCGTCTTCTTGCGGAAGGGCTTTTTGGTCTTCTGGACCTAGGGAGATCCCGACAAATGCCCAGCGAGAAGAACACCGACGTCAAGCACATCACCGTCCCGTGGGTGGCTGCGGCCCCCCGGCGCGGCGACACCCTCGTGATGGTCACCGCCTACGACTACCCCCAGGGACGCACGGCCGATGCGGCCGGCGTCGACATCATCCTGGTCGGGGATTCGCTGGCCATGGTCGTCCTCGGTCACCCCGACACCTTGTCGGTGACCATGGAGGAGATGATCCACCACTGCCGCGCCGTGCGCCGCGGCGTCAAGCGCGCTCTGGTGGTGGCCGACATGCCGTATGGCTCGTTCCATCTCGGCGCGCACCAGGCGGTCGGCAACGCCGTCCGCTTCATCAAGGAATCCGGGGCCGAGGCGGTCAAGATCGAAGGCGGACGCCCCGAGGTGGTGGCCGCGCTCAGCGCGGCCGAGGTGCCGGTGATGGCCCATCTCGGACTCACCCCGCAGTCGGTCCACCGGCTCGGCGGCTTCAAGGTGCAAGGGCGCGACCGCGAGGCGCGGCAGTCCATCCTCGACGCCGCCCTGGAGCTGGAGGATGCGGGCGCGTTTTCGCTCGTCCTGGAGTGCGTTCCCACCGACCTGGCGGGCGAGATCTCCGAGCGCCTGGAGATTCCCACCATCGGCATCGGCGCGGGCCCGGCCTGCGACGGCCAGGTGCTGGTCTATCACGACCTGCTCGGGCTGGAGGAGAGGATCGCTCCCCGCTTCGTGCGGCGCTATGCCGAGCTGGGCCTCCTCTCCCGCCAGGGGATCGAGGCGTTCGCGGCGGACGTCCGCACCGGCCGCTTCCCGGCGGCGGGGGAGAGCTACGGCGCCCCCAAGCCGGTCGAAGAGGTCGGCAAGCTCTACGGTTGAGGCGCCAGGAGACCGGAACCTCATCATGATCACGATCGGCGACGTCAACGGGATGCGGGGCTGGTACCGCCTCTGGAAGAAGTACGGCCGGACCATCGGGTTCGTCCCGACCATGGGCGCGCTGCACGCCGGCCATCTCTCCCTGGTGCAGCGCGTCCGGGAGCGCGCGGATGCCGTGGTGGTCTCCCTCTTCGTCAACCCGACCCAGTTCGGGCCGCAGGAGGATTTCGCGCGCTATCCGCGCCAGCCGGAGAAGGACTTTGCGTTGCTCCAGGGCTCCGGCTGCGACCTCGTGTTCCAGCCGAAGGTCGAGACGATCTATCCCCCCGGCCACACCACCGTGGTCGAGCCGGGGGGACCGGCCGAAGGGCTCGAAGGAGCGTTGCGGCCCGGCCACTTCCGCGGCGTCGCCACCGTCGTCTGCGCCCTGTTCAACCTGGTGCGGCCCGATGTGGCGGTGTTCGGCCAGAAGGACGCACAGCAGCTCGCCGTGATCCGGCGGATGGTGCGCGACCTGCATCTGCCGGTCGAGATCCTCGCCGGGGAGACGGTGCGCGAGGAGGACGGGCTCGCTCTCTCGTCGCGCAACGTCTACCTGTCTCCGGAAGAGCGGCGGGCCGCACCTGTGTTGTATCGGGCGTTGCAGGCCGCGAAGCAGGCCATCGCGGCAGGGGAGCGCAGCGGCGAGGCGGTGCGGCGGGTGCTCCGGGAGGTGTTGGAGAGGGAGCCGCTGGCCCGGGTCGAGTATGCCGAGGTGGTGGACGCGGAGAGCTTCCAGCCCGTCGCCACCGTGGCCGGGAGCGTGGTGTTGCCACTTGCCGTCCGCATTGGAGGGACGCGCCTGATCGATAACGTTCAGTTGGTGGCCGGTCACTGACCGGCCGCGGAGCCAGGGGAAAGCCATGCAGAGGACGTTGCTCAAGTCGAAGATCCATCGGGCCACGGTGACGGATGCGAACCTCCACTACCAGGGCTCGATCTCGATCGATCCGATCCTGCTCGAGGCGGCGGACATCCTGCCGCACGAGCGGGTGGAGATCTACAACATCACCAATGGCGAGCGCTTCGCGACCTATGCCATCGAAGGCACCCGCGGCGCCGGCCAGATCGTGCTGAACGGCGCGGCGGCCCACAAGGTGAGCGTCGGCGACCTGGTCATCCTGGCCACCTATGCCACCTTCACCGAGGAGGAGGCGCGCGGCTACAAGCCGTCGCTGGTCTTCGTCGACGCCCGCAACCGGATCGTGGCGCAATCCCACGAACGCCTGGAGGAGGCGGCTCTCGCCGAGCTGACCGCGTAAACGGAGGTGCCGGGAGGAGCGGGCTGCTATGATCGGCCCATGACCGTCGCAACTCCTCCTCTCGCGTCCCTGGACGTTGCGCCGCTGACCATCGCGGATCGCACGTTCCATTCCCGCCTGTTCCTCGGAACGGGCAAATACACCGATTTCGACACCATGTCCGCCGCCCTGGAGGCTTCCGGCACCGAGGTGGTGACGGTGGCCCTGCGGCGGGTCAATCTCGACGACCGCGGCAAGGGCTCCCTGCTCGACCGCATCGACCCGGCGCGCCATCTGCTCCTGCCGAACACCGCCGGCTGCTACACCGCCGACGAGGCCATCCGCACCGCCCGGCTCGCCCGCGAGCTGGGCGGCTGGAACTGGGTGAAGCTGGAGGTCATCGGCGACCCGAAGACCCTCTTCCCGGACAACGTCGAGCTGCTCCGCGCCACCGAGGTGCTGGTGCAGGAGGGCTTCATCGTGCTGCCGTACACGAACGACGATCCGGTGGTCTGCAAGAAGCTGGCGGAGCTGGGCGCCGCCGCCGTGATGCCCCTCGGGGCTCCGATCGGCTCCGGCATGGGCATCCGCAATCCCGCCAACCTGCGCATCATCCTGGAGCAGGCGACCGTCCCGGTGATCGTCGATGCCGGGGTGGGCACGGCCAGCGACGCGGCCCTCGCCATGGAGCTGGGCGCCGCCGGCGTGCTGATGAACACCGCGGTGGCCGAGGCGCAGGATCCCGTCCGCATGGCGCGGGCGATGAAGCTCGCCGTCGAAGCCGGCTGGCTCGCCGCGCATGCCGGCCGCATCCCGAGAAAGCTCTACGCCTCCGCCTCGTCGCCCCTGACCGGGCTCATCGAGTGAAGGCGCATCCCCCCGCCCGGCCTCTCCCCTCGTCCCCCTCTCCCGTCGCCCCCCCTCCCCAGGGAGAGGGGGCGCCACCGCCCAGAGGCACCCACCGGCCGATTCGTTCCGAAGGACCCGGTTCCGGGGGCTTGCATCCGTCCGGCACCTGCCCTACAATCTGCCTCCCGCACGCGGTTGACCACGTGCAGCCATAGCTCAACTGGATAGAGCGACAGACTACGGATCTGTAGGTTGGGGGTTCGACTCCTCCTGGCTGCACCATCTCTTCTCCCTTTCCCGGCAACGATGCAGATCGCGGTCTTCTACCAGGCCGATGTGGTGATGTTGCTTCCCAGATAGTGTCCCAGCCGGTGGAGCATCTGCTGGATCGAGATCCAGACCACCAGCTCGATCTGGATCTCCGGGGCGAGATCCCGGGCGACCCGGGCCACCAAGGGCTCTGGAACGAAGGCGGGACTCGGGGAGATGGCTTTGGCCAGCAGCAGCACGAGCGCCGTCTGGGCGTTGAGCCCCGGCAAGGCCTTCAGGTGGGCGAGAGTGGCATCGAGGGTGCTCTCGCCCGGATCGAAGGGCTCGGCGGCAAAGCGGGCGACGCCGTCGAGAAGAGCCTTGCGCCGGCCGTGCCCCATCCGGGCCGCCATGCCGCGCGTCTCGCGGGCGAGCGCCTTGTTCTGCACCGTGAGGGCATAGACGAGGCCGGCGAGCACCTTGACGCGCAGGTCGAGCCCGCCTTCGGCCGGGGTCAGGTTGTCGCGCAGAACGGTCGCGATGGCGCGGATCGCCCGCTTGCTGCGCAGCCGTGCGAGCAGGGGAAAGGGGTGGCCGGTGTGCTCGCGCAGCCAGCTGCCCACCTCCGGCCAGCTGTCGGGGACGCCCTGCGTCCATCCGCTTTCAAGACGGATGGCGCCCGGCACGTAACGCAGCAGAGCGAGCTTCGTGCCCAGTGTGTCCTGGCCGCCACTCATCGGCTTGAGCAAGGGGTCCTCCGGACGGTCTCCGGCCTGGATCTCGCGGGGTGTCCAGCCGGTCGGCACCAGGAGGCTCGACACCTCGTCCACCGTCGACTCTTCCAGATCGACCCCGACGGCGTCCATGAATTTGTTCAGGAAACCCATCAGGCTGATCCCCAGGGCGATCCCCTCCGCTTCGTCCAGGGAGTAGTGGTTGAGCAGCTCGTCGCGCATCTCGAAGCGGAAGCGGCACGGGATGTGGGCGAGCGCCTCGCCGGCGGCCACCGCCGCCCGCTCCCCCGGGGTGTCGCCGTTCAGGTGGTCCGGGGTGCCGCTGCGGCGCAGGGTGAACGAGCAGGCGTGGGCGGTGCAGTAGGCGCACTGCGCCGTCTTGCTCGCCGCGATCATGCCGAGCCCGAGCGGGGTGGCGGGCGGCCCCAGGCCCCACACCGAGAACGGCAGATTGAGCAGGTTCGGCACCAGCAGGTTGTAGCTGCGAAAGCCGATCGGCCAGATCGCCAGGTAGGGATCACAATTGGGCACCACGCCGATGAGCAGCCGGACGAGCTGCAGCAAGGGCGCAAACTCACGCTTGAGCTCTGCAAAATCCACCGCCGCGGGACGGAGCGCGGCCAGAAGAGTCGAACCGGACACCGGCGTATTGCTGGTCATGGCCACCACCTTGAAGGATTTCAACTTTATCGCGAGGCGCCTCCTGGAGTCCAGCCGCAGAAGTCTCTGCTAGGCTTGTGGCGAGCGAGTCCATCCGATGACAAGGTCACGCAAGGGTCTGCTGCTTCTCGTTCTGGCGCTCCCTGTTCTGGTCCTGGTTGCGGCTCTCCTCTACATGGCCGGAATGGCCTGGCTGGAGGGGCAGCCACGCAGCTTCTGGCAGGCGGTGGAGTGGGCGTCGGAGACGCTGACCACCACCGGCTACGGCGCGGACAGCCGCTGGGACCATCCGGCGATGGTGCTCTTCGTGATGCTCGTCCAGTTCATCGGGGTCTTCCTGGTGATCCTCGTCTTTCCGGTGTTCCTGATCCCGTTCCTGGAGGAGCGGTTCGAGGTGCGCCTGCCGCAGGAGGTGCCCAAGGACCTCGATCACCATGCGGTGGTCTTCCGCTATGGCGCAGCCGTCGAGAGCCTGCTCGCCGAGCTCCAGGGCGCGCGGGTACCGGCTCTGGTCCTGGAGCCGGACGAGGCGACGGCGCGCCGGCTGTTCGAGCGGGGAGGCCTGGTGCTCCACCGCCGGCTCGAAGACGGCGCGCTCGAAGCCTCGCGCCTCGATCGCGCCCGGGCTCTGATCGCCAACGGCACCGACGACGAGAACGCCGCCTTCATCCTGGCTGCCCGCCAGCTCGGTTTCCGCGGCCCGATCCTCGCCCTGGTCGAGGAGCCCTACCACCGCCGCCCGATGATGCTGGCCGGTGCCAGCGCCACCTTCACCCCGCGCCATATGCTCGGCGCCGCCCTCGCCGCCCGTGCTTCACACCACATCAGCCCGCGGGTGTCCGGGGTGCAGCAGCTCGGCCGCAATCTGGAGGTGGCCGAGATGCGGGTCGAGCCGGGGAGCCCGCTCGCCGGCAAGACGCTGACCGAGGCGGACGTCGGTGCCCAGACCGGAGCCTCGGTGGTCGGCCAGTGGGTGGGCGGCGAGCTGGAGGTGATGGCCGGTGCGAACGTCCGGGTGAAACCGGGAAGCATGCTGGTGGCGGTCGGGAGTCACGAGAGCATCGACCGCCTCAGCCGGCTCGCCGAGGGAGCCGTCGCCACCCGCCGGCAAGGACCGTTCCTGGTCGGCGGCGGTGGTGAGGTGGGGCGCAAGGTCGCCGAGCTGCTGCGCGCCGTCGGCGAGGAGGTGCGCCTCGTCGATCGCGTTCCCGGGCCGGAGGTGGACCTGGTGGGCGACGTCCTGGATGCCAAGCTCCTGGAGCAGGCCGGCGCACGCGATGCCCAGGCGGTGATCCTGGCGCTCAACACAGACGCCTCCACCTTGTTCGCCACCGTGATTCTGAAAGACCTGGCCCCCGAAGTGCCGGTGATCGCCCGCGTCAACCACTCGGACAACGTCGAGCGCATCCACCGCGCCGGAGCCTCTTTCGCCCTGTCGATCAGCCAGGTCTCCGGGCAGATGCTGGCCAAGAAGCTGCTCGGCCAGGAGGCGGTGGCGGTCGATCCCCAGCTCAAGATCCTCAAGGTACCGGCCGGCGGCCTGCGGGGCCGCCATCCCGCCGACTTGAAAATCCGCGAGCGCACCGGCTGTTCGGTGGTGGCGGTGGAACGCGGCGACGAGGTGCTGGTCGACTTCGACGCCGGCTTCCGCTTTCGCCCGGACGACCAGGTCTTCATCTGCGGCAGCACCGCGGCGGTGCGGCGCTTTGCGGCCGGCTGAGTCTCCGCTCCACCTCCGGGTGAATCGCGCGGCCTCCGCCAGCTCGCCCGCCGCGGCGTCGGCGGTGAGCCTGCGGCGACCGATCGAGGTCATCAAAGGTATGTCTTTCTGAAATTGGCATTGCAGATCTACCGGTGTAAAGCGCGTGCCGCGCGATATCTACCGGAACCGGCATCAAGGGTATTCGCGCGCTGTTGCGTTCGGCTTGACGACCTATGAGTTCAGAGCTAACCTAGCCCCTCGTCATTAGTGATTCTAGATGTGTCGCACACCGATAGGAGAAAAGGTTCATGAGTTATGCTCCTGTTCGTTCAGTCGCCGCACTCATCGCCCTGGCAATCTTGTGCCAGCCCGAGAGCTCCCTCGCCAGTGTGTCCTGGTCGGATATCCACTGCTCTGGATACGGCTATCACACTGAACAAGGTCCGCCCGAGGAACACCCTACTTCCAGCATCGATTTGTGCCATGGTCAGACTGGCGACTCTGGCGGTTGCTCAGTTCCCAGCACTTTTTTTTCGGCGGGGGTGACTTGCACGGTGACACCCGGCGGGCGAACCTCTTGTATGGCCACGCTCAGCTGCAACGTCGGAGGCAAATCCTATACTTGCGGTGGCTTCGGCGCCGAGGTTTTCGTAGGAGGCCAAGACCAGGGCGACGGTAGTACAGCCGGCTTCATCAAGTGCATCAAAGCGGACGGCTCGGTCTTTCAGGAAACTTGCCCCACCGGCGTTGCCTGACCAGATGTTTCTGCAGAGCGTTCTTTTGCTGATCACTCTTTGGGGTGGAGCTGAGGAGGCGGTGTCCTCCGCGCAGGTCTTTGGGGCGGGGATTGTCGATCACCAGGGCAGGCCTTTGGCGGCACAGGTGACAGCCTCTCGCGTGCCGTCCATCTGCGACCCGGGGGCCGTCGCCGCCAGCCAGTTGAGGGTCGAGAGCGACGACCAGGGCCGCTTCCGACTGGCGGCCCGGGAGGCGGGATTGTGGCGTTTGCACCTGGAGGCGCCTGGGTATCTCCCCTTGGTGGCAGAGGTCCTCAAGAGTCCCTATGACGAGGTGACTGGGCCCTTCTCCCTGCAACCCGCTCCCTTCGGTTCCGGGCGAACCGTCGTTCCGCCCGCCAGGGAGTCCGGACCTCGCGCTTCCGGAAAGCTACATCTAAGGGGTCGCGTGGTGGCACAGCAAGGCCGGCCGATCGCCGCCGCCCTTGTCTGGCTGTCCTCGGATCCTTCGTGTTATACCCTTTCGGCGCCGGACGGCTCGTTTCGGTTGGCCCTTCCGGCGGAGACGTCTCTGGCTGAGACCTCGCTCATTGCCGTTGCGGCAGGCTTTTCGCGTGAATCCACTGAAGTGCCGAGCCGCCTTAAGCCCGAGCTGGTGGAGATCGCGCTACGACGGCAAACCGGAAGGCTCCAAGGCCGCGTGCTCGACAGCCAGGGGCGTGCGATCGGGCTTGCCACGGTCACCGCGCGGAGCTTGGGGCGGGCGACCGCCACCAACCAGGATGGAACGTTCGTGCTGGAGAGTCTTCCGGTCCCGACCAAAGGGGCCATCGAGATCACCGCGATCGGCCACGCAACAACCGAGGTTCCGTTTCGCCTTCTTGAGACCGGCCCCGGCGGCGACACGGGAGATGTGGTCCTCAACCGTCTTCGCCTTCTCAAAGGGCACTTGACCGGGCGCCCGGGTCAGTCCCTGGAACGTATCTGGCTCACGGCGCAGGCGAGGTCCGGGGCCAGCCACGAGACCCGAGTGATGACTGAGGGAGCGTTTGCGCTCGGCCCGGTGGCGCCCGGTACGTGGCTGATCTCCGTCACCGACCAGAGGCAGGTGCTGACAACGTTCGAGGTCGAAGTGCCCGTTGCCGAGGGTCCCTTCCTGCTGGCGCCGATCGATTTGCGAGGGGACCAGCAGATCCGCGGCACCGTGGTCCAAGCAGGTGGCGACGCTCTCGAAGGGGCGCAGGTCTACGTCCGGCCCCGCGGCGCACCGGTACCGCGCACCGGCACCGGTGCACCGCGAGACGCTCCAGCCACCGTGACGGCCGGGGATGGCCGCTTCGAGCTCGATGGGCTCGGTGCGGCCGACGCCTTCGTGCTGGAGGTGCGGAAGGATGGATTTTCCAGCGCCCTGGTCGATCTCCCGCCCGGAGAACGTGAAGACGAGCTCGAGGTGGTCCTTGCGCCTGCAACCCGCGTCGAGGGGCTCGTGATCTCCGAATCCGGTGCACCCCTCGAAGGAGCGTCCGTCTCCTGGCAATCTCCTGAGCGCGGGTTGAAAAACGGGTCCCGGACTTTTCTTCTCACCGATGCCGAGGGGCGCTTCGTCCTTCCCTCCGTCGTGCCCGGAGACCATGTGCTGGCCGTCTTCGCCGAAGGGTTCGCTACGGCGCGCCAGAGCTTTTCGATCGCCACCGGCGAAGAACGGCGCGAGCTTCGGCTGGTCCTCCAGCCGGAAACGGTCCTGGCCGGCCGTGTGGTCGACGGCCAGGGGAATCCTGTCGCACCGGCGGTGGTGACGGTGCCATCCTCCGTACAGCTCGATTTTCCCGTTGTCGAGACGACCTCCGCGGACGGCAGCTTTCTTCTCTACGGTCTCCAACCGGGGCACCTGTCCCTCACCGTCCGGCACAAAGAGTACCGTGAGCTCGCGTTGGACCTGGACCTGACCGCCGGCCGGCAAGACGTCCAGATCGTGCTGGAACGCCGCCGGCAATTCTCCGTGTCTGGCTTTGTCCTCGACCCGGAGGGCCGGCCCTTTGCGGGCGCCATCGTCACCCTCTGGAATGACGGCACCGTTTTCGAGGCGACGGCGGATGCCAGGGGCGCCTTCACCTTCCCGGATTGCCCCGAGGGGCCGGTTCTTCTCGGTATCAAAGGATTCCGGCTTCCACCCGAAGAATCCACGCTCCAGGTGGACCGCCCTCACCTGGGCCTCGTCCTGCACCCGCAGCCACGTTGAGCCTGCGAGGGTTCACCGCTGAGCCTCACCCCCGCGCCAGGCGCCGCGGTGCGATCCAGTGCCGGCGGAAGAAGTCTTCGATCTCGCCGACCACGTCCCTCTGCTGGGCGAGCGCGTCTTGCAGCGTGGCCCACATGCCCAGAAGGTCATTGCGCAAGCCGAGCCGGGCCAGCTCCGGGGTCAAGCTCGTGGCGATGCTCAGCGCGGATTTCCACCGGCCCGCCTCGATCTTGATGCGGATGCGCTCCAGGTGCTGCACCAGCATCGCCAGCAGATTCCCCTCCTCCTGGAAACGCAGGGCCACGAAACGCAACAACACATCGGCGTCGTGCAGCTGGCCTTTCGCCTTGAGAAGCAGGGCTTCGATGTATTTGAACCACAGATCGGGCTCTACTTCACCCACTTGGCGGATCCGCTCGCGTTGCGCCGCGTAGAGAGCCTCCGCCTCCTGGCTCTGGCCCAGCTTGGCGAGGCAGTAGCACTTCGTGTAGCTGCCGAGCAGGAGCGATTTCGGCTCTGCCGTGAGCAGAGGTATGGCTTCGTTGGCAAGGTCCAAGGCGGCATGAAGATCAACCAACGAAACGCAGATCGCCTGCTGAACCAGCGCTTTGCCCTGGCGGGGTCCATCGAATAACCCCTCATAGAGGGCCGCCGCCTGGCCGGCCGATTTCGCCGCTTCCTCAAAATCGCCGAGGGCGCCTACCAGGCTGGCTCTTTCTCTGAAAAAGTGTGCTCTCTCTGTGGGATCGATTCCCCGGTCGCGATACCGCTCAGCCCTGTCGAGTGCCTTGAGTGCCTCGGGAAATTCAAGCCCGAGGCGATGGATGTTCGCCAGCATGGTCTCCTGGCGGAGCCGCAAATCGGCCAAGGGGCCGGCTCCGTAGACCCGAGAGGGCAGGCAGCAGCCGATCTCTGCGGAGAGCCTTACGAGCGCGGCGGCCGGGGCATACTGCTTGCGCTTCGCCAGGGCGGCCGCCTCGTCCAGGAGATAGCTGGAAAGGCTGTAGTTTCTCAGGCCTCGCCTGACCTGGACGGCGGCCAATCGCTCCTTTTCACCCAGAACAGCGAGTCGCGCCCAGCGGGCTGCCGCTCTCGATCGATCTTCTTTGAGAAGGGCCGCCTGATCCAGGAGGACCATGGCGAGATCCCGGCTGGACGGTGGTGAGCAGGGCACTCCACGATCCAGCAGCACTTGCCGGGCCAGCGCCAGGCAGTCGGAGCACCCCCCGAGAAGGTGGCTCGCGACGCGGGCGTGCAGCGTCCGGTTGAGCTGCGTGAAGAAAGTCACGAAGTCGTCCCTCTCGATGTGTTCCATGGCGCCCTCCTCGTCCGGTGACGATTTTTCCCATTCTCTGAGAAAGGAGGGACACCCGTCAAGGGCGCCCCTCCCCCCGGCCGGGCTAGCCCCAGGGGTCCCACCCATGAACCAGGTCACTATGGCTCGGTGTGTCTTCTGTTGGGGGGGTGCTACGGCCCCAAGGGTCCCAGCCCGTACCCAGCTCCCCATCCGGCGTCGAAGTTTCCGGCGGCGGGCCGAAGAGACCGGCGACCAGGCCGAGCCAATGGTTCAGCATGGCTGCAAACGGGTTCGTGCTGTTTCCAAAGGCGCCGGAAGACGCGACGGCGTTTCCTGGCAGGAACAGCAACACCAGCAGCAGGATGACTCCGAAACGACAGCTCCTCTTGATCATGTGGAATCCCTTTCAAGGGAGAGTGTCGGAAACGGACCACCGCGGCCCTGTTTCTCATGGTCTCCCTCGAAAGAAGATAGCGCTTCAGATGGACGACCGGCAGGCGGGACGCCGGGTGCGTCGCCGTTCCACGGTCTATTTGCCGAGGGAGAGCGATGCGGCGTCTTCACCGGGAAGAAGGCGCCCGTGCAGCGCGATCGATGATCCCGTTCGGCGGGTCTGGACGCGCCGGGTCGAGCCGGCACACTGCGGGACCATGACACCTGACCCAGGAGGAGACGACCATGGAGATTGATCTGCACAGCGCCGCCGAGCTGCGCGTCGTCGAGCTGCAACAAGAGGTCCGGAGGACCATCGAGGCCGTTCTACGCGAGCACTTCGCGCGCACCGGAGTGCTCTGGCCGGAACCGGGCGGACCCCAGCCACGACCCTCGCGGCCTGAAAGGAATTGAACGGGCCGTGGGTGCAGTCACTGCACCCTGGGGTGCAATGGTTCCTACCGTGGGTGCAGTCACTGCACCCTGGGGTGCAATGGTTCCTACCGCGGGTGCAGTCACTGCACCCTGGGGTGCAGCCGTTCCTACCATGGGTGCAGTCACTGCACCCTGGGGTGCAGTCGTTCCTACCATGGGTGCAGTCACTGCACCCTGGGGTGCAGTCGTTCCTACCATGAGTGCAGCCACTGCACCCTGGGGTGCAGTCGTTCCTACCGTGGGTGCAGCCACTGCACCCTGAGGTGCAGTGGCTCCTACCGTGGGTGCTTCTCCGTCAGTGGCCCCCGGTCCCGGCGAGCTGCTTCACGATCTCTCCCACCACCGCCTTGGCGTCGCCGAAGAGCATGTAGGTGTGCTCGGCGAAGTACAGCTCGTTTTCGATGCCGGCGAAGCCGGGGTTCATCGAGCGCTTGATGGCGAAGCAGGTGCGCGCCTTGTCGGCGTCGATGATCGGCATGCCGAAGATCGGGCTCGCCTTGTCGTGGCGGGCGGCGGGGTTCACCACGTCGTTGGCGCCGATCACCAGGACCACGTCGACCTGGGGCATGTCGGGGTTCATGTCGTCCATCTCGACCAGCTTCTCGTAGGGGATGTCCGCCTCGGCGAGGAGCACGTTCATGTGCCCGGGCATGCGGCCGGCCACCGGATGGATGGCGAAGCGCACGTCGACGCCCCGCTTGGTGAGCTGGTCATAGAGCTCGCGCACCCGGTGCTGCGCCTGCGCCACCGCCATGCCGTAGCCGGGGACGATGACCACCAGGCTCGCCTCTTCGAGGATCTGGGCCGCGCCTTCGGCCGTCTCGGACTTGGCGATCTTCGCCTCGCCGGCCGCCGCCTTGGCCTGCACCTGGCCGAAGGCGCCGAACAGCACGTTGCCGAACGAGCGGTTCATCGCCTTGCACATGATGATCGAGAGGATGAGGCCCGATGAGCCGTCGAGGGCACCGGCGATCACCAGGAGCTTGTTGTCGAGCACGAAGCCCATCGCCACGGCGGCGAGGCCGGCGTAGGAGTTCAAGAGCGAGATCACCGTCGGCATGTCCGCGCCGCCGATCGGGATGATCAGGAGGACGCCGAAGACGAGGGAGAGGACGATGACCACCGGGAAGAGGTAGGACAGCTCTTCCGGCCGCAGGATGAGGCCGATGCCGGCGAGGACGGCGATCCCGAGCAGCGCGAGGTTGACCGCGTTCTGGCCCGGGTAGGTGACCGGCCGTTGCGGAATCCAGCGCAGCTCCTGGAGCTTCCCGGCCGCCATCAGGCTGCCGGTGAAGGTGAGGAAGCCGAGGATCACCTCGGTGACGATGGCGGTCATCAGGAAGCGGGTGAGATGCCCCGGGTCCTCTCCGAGGAGGAGGTAGTACTTGGCGATGCCGACCAGGCCCGCGGCGAGACCGCCGAAGGCGTGGGAGAGCGCCGTCCGCTGCGGCACCGCGGTCAGCGGCACCCAGGAGAGCGGGATGCCGACCAGGAAGCCGAGTGCCACCGCACCGCCGATCAGACCCCAATGGGAGATGCCGGGCTGGAGCAGCGTTCCGAGGATGGCGAGGGTCATGCCGGCGACACCGGCGAAGACGCCGCGCCGCGCCGTCCGCGGGTGGTTCATCCAGTAGAGGGAGAAGATGAAGAGGACGGAGGAGGCCAGGTAGGCCACCTGGATGAGCTGGAGCCTCATTTGGAGTCTCCCTCTTTCTGCTGCTTGAACATCTTGAGCATGCGGTCGGTGATCAGGAAGCCGCTCACGATGTTGGTCATCGAGGCGAAGATGGCCACCGCGCCGAGGACGTTGATCACCGTCGAGTGATCCTGGCCGGCGATGACCAGCGAGCCGACGATCGCGATCGCCGAGATGGCGTTGGTGAGGGACATGAGCGGCGTATGCAGGAGCCGCGAGACCCGGGTGATGACCCCCAGCCCGATGAACGTGGCGAGGACGAACACGAAGAGCAAATCGATGAACGTGCTGCCGCTCGAAGGCACCGCCGGGGCGGTCTCGCCCGCCTGCGCCGCCAGCGCCCAGCCCATCCCCGCGAAAGCACAAAGCACGACACGTCTGGTCATGTCACCTCCCTGGTAGACCGTCAACAGCGGCGTATTCTGCCACGGACGTCCCGCCGGGACACCGACCCGGCGGGTGGAGAGGTCCCCACCCCTGCGGAGGACCGGATCGGCCGCGGCCGGCAGGGGAAGGCTCCGGCGAAGGCGTCAGGCGCCCCGCAGCTTCTCGATCTTGCGGTCCCGGTCGTCCTCGATGCGGCGGCGTTCGCGCACGTAGTTGTCGTCGTCTTCCTTGTGGGTCAAGGGATTGGACTTGCCGGCCCGGTCGCGGTGCAGGATCTCGAGCTCGGCGAGCTTCGCCTCGGCCTGCCGGCGCACCTCCGCGATCTTCTCCAGGACCTCCGCGGAGAAATCCTCGCGCGGCCGTTCGACCCCCCGCTGCTCGAGCCGCTCCAGGGCCAGCTCATAGGCGGACTTCATGCCGGATGCCTTGTCTTTGTCTGCCATGGTGGCGAGAGGATAGCATCGTGGTCCCCCTCCCCGTCCCTCCCCCGCAGAGCGGGAGAGGGCGCCCCCTCCCTCCCG
>DIHE01000054.1:103128-103418 GCA_002420005.1 Holophagales bacterium UBA5704
GGGCGCCCCCTCCCTCCCGGAGGAACCCCAAGACACAGCTCGCGCTTCGCGCTTGCCCTGTCAGGCGAGGAGAGCTTTCAGGAGCGTTTCCCGGACGGCGGGCAGGTTCTCCAGGATCTCTTCATTCTGGAAGCGGAGGACGCGGAAGCGGTTGGCGGCAAGCCAGCGATCGCGTTCGGCGTCTTGCGGGTTGTCCAGGTGGTGACGTCCGTCGGCCTCGACGATGAGCTTCTTCGCCAGGCAGGCGAAGTCGGCGATGAAGGACCGATGGGCACCTGCCGCCGGAAGTG
>DIHE01000149.1:0-2415 GCA_002420005.1 Holophagales bacterium UBA5704
TCCCCCTCTCCCGCCGCTCTCCCCCCAACCGGGAGAGGGGGAACCCCCAACCCTTTCAAGCTCAAGTCTTTGGGTGGTGGCGCCCCCTCTCCCGGGGGAAGGGAGAGCGATGGGAGAGGGGGTCGGGGGGTGAGGTCTCACGGCTGCGCCTCCGCCCGGAGCGCCTTGCGAATCCCCAACAGCGACCGCAACAGCCGTTCCGCCCGTTCCGGGTCGAGCTGCACGGCGCTGTCGGAGAGGGCGTGCTCGGGGTCGGGGTGGACCTCCAGGAACACACCGTCGGCACCGGCGGCCACGGCGGCGCGGGCGAGGGGCTCGGCGAAGCGGCGCTGGCCGCCGCTCTCGGTGCCGCCGCCGGGGAGCTGGAGGGAGTGGGTGACGTCGTAGATCACCGGGATGCCTTCGTCCTGCATCAGGGCGAAGCTGCGCATGTCCACCACCAGGTTGTGGTAGCCGAAGCTGGCGCCGCGCTCGGTGACGGTGACGTTCGCGTTGCCGGTGCTGCGCGCCTTGTCGACGATCTTGCGCATGTCGTCCGGGGCCATGAACTGGCCCTTCTTGATGTTCACCGCGCGGCCGGTCGCCGCGGCGGCGACCACGAGGTCGGTCTGGCGGCAGAGGAAGGCGGGGATCTGGAGGACGTCGCAGACCTCCGCGGCGGGGCCGCACTGCGCCGGCTCGTGGACGTCGGTGAGCACCGGCAGGCCGGTCTCCTGGCGGACGAGGCGCAGGATGCGCAGGCCCTCGGTGAGACCGGGGCCGCGGAAGCTGCCGATCGAGCTGCGGTTCGCCTTGTCGAACGATGCCTTGAAGACGAGACCGAAGCCCAGCCGCTCCGCCATCGCGGCGAGGGTGTGGGCCATGTCGAGGACCAGGTCCTCGCTCTCGATGACGCAGGGACCGGCGAGCACCGGCAGGGAGTCTCCCCCGATCGCGAGACCGGGGGCCAATTCGACGGCGGACACGGGCATGGCGCTCAGACCTCGGCCGCGACCGGCACCTGCGCCTCCGGGCTCTCCGCGGCCTGCCGCTCGCGCTGGTGGCCGAGCGCCGCGGCGATGTAGGAGACGAAGAGCGGGTGGGGCTCGGTGGGCTTCGATTTGTACTCGGGATGGAACTGGCAGCCCAGGTACCACGGGTGGTCCGGCAGCTCCACCATCTCGACGAACTTGCCGTCCGGCGAGAGCCCGGAGATCACCAAGCCGTGCTCCTTGAGCGCCGGCAGGAATTTCTGGTTGACCTCGTAGCGGTGGCGGTGCCGTTCGCGGATCTCCGCCGCGCCGCCGTAGATGCGGCGGGCGAGGGTGCCTTCCTGGAGGCGGCACGGGTAGGCCCCGAGGCGCATGGTGCCTCCCATCTCCTCGACGCCGAGAAGGTCGCGCAGCTTGTAGATGACCGCCATGTCGGTCTCCGGATCGAACTCCGACGAGGTGGCGTCCTTGATGCCGCACACGTTCCGGGCGTATTCGATCACCAGGCACTGCATGCCCAGGCAGATGCCGAAGAAGGGGACGCGGTGCTCGCGGGCGTAGCGGATGGCGCGGATCTTCCCCTCGGTGCCGCGCGGCCCGAAGCCGATCGGGACGAGGAGCGAATCGACCTCGAACAGCTCGCGCGGCCAGCCGCCCCCTTCCAGCTCCTCGGCGTCGATGTAGACCAGCTCGACCGAGGCGTCGTTGGCGATGCCGCCGTGGACCAGCGCCTCGTTGAGGCTCTTGTAGGCGTCCGGCAGCTCGACGTACTTGCCGACGATCCCCACCCGCACCCGGTTGTGCGGGTTCTTGATCCGCGCCACCAGGCTCTCCCAGCGGGAGAGGTCGCGGTCGTAGTGCGGCAGCGTCAGCAGCTCCAGCAGGATGTCGTCCAGCCCCTCGCGGCAGAACATGAGGGGGACCTCGTAGATCGTCGGCACGTCGCGCGCCGCGATCACCTGCCGGGGATCGACGTTGCAGAAGAGGGCGATCTTCTTCTTCATGTCCTCCGGCAGCGCGCGGTCGACGCGGCACAGGACGATGTCGGCCGAGATGCCGATCTCGCGCAGCTCGCGGACGGAGTGCTGGGTCGGCTTGGTCTTCAGCTCGTCGGCGGCGGCGATGTAGGGGACGAGGGTCAGGTGGATGTTGACCGCGTTGCCGCGCCCGATCTCCTGGCGGAACTGGCGGATCGCCTCCAGGAAGGGGAGCGACTCGATGTCGCCCACGGTGCCGCCGATCTCGACGATGACCACGTCGTAGTCGTCGGCGACGCGGATCATCTTCTCCTTGATCTCGTCGGTGATGTGGGGGATGACCTGCACGGTCTTGCCCAGGTAGTCGCCGCGGCGTTCTTTGTTGATCACCGACTCGTAGATCTTGCCCGTGGTGTAGTTGTGGCGCTTGCTGGTGACCGTGTGGGTGAAGCGCTCGTAGTGGCCGA
>DIHE01000149.1:2680-4674 GCA_002420005.1 Holophagales bacterium UBA5704
TGACGAAGACCTCGCCGTGCTGGTACGGGGACATGGTGCCGGGGTCCACGTTGATGTACGGGTCGAACTTCATGATGGTCACCTTGAAGCCCCGGGCTTCGAGGATGGCTCCCACCGAAGAGGCGGCCACGCCTTTGCCGAGCGACGAGACGACGCCGCCGGTGATGAAAATGTACTTGGTCGCCATGGGTTGTCAGTCTCCTCTCAGCAAACGCTCGACGCGTTCGAGATCTTCTTGGGTGTCGACGCCCGGGGAGCCCTGGGCCACCCGCAGCACGCGCAGCGGGATGCCGTTCTCCAGGGCCCGGAGCTGCTCGAGCGATTCGCTCTGTTCGAGCGGTGTCGGGGCGAGCCCGGCGAGGCGCAGCAGGGCGTCGCGCTGATAGCCATAGATGCCCAGGTGCTTGAGCGGCGCCGCCGCCCCCGCCTGCCGCGGATACGGGATGCGCGAGCGGCTGAAGTACAGGGCATAGCCGGCGAGGCTCAGGACCACCTTGACCGCGTTCGGATTGTCCAGCTCGTCGGCCCGCGCCTCCGCCGCCAGGGTGACCAGCGGATCGTCCGGATGCTCGGCGAGGTGGCGCGCCAGGGCCGACACCGCCGCGGGATCGATCAGCGGCTCGTCGCCCTGCACGTTGACCACCGCCGCCGCATCCGGCCAGTGCTGCGCCGCCCAGGCGATGCGGTCGGTGCCGCTGGCGCAATCCGCCGGCGTCATCTCCCAGGCGCCGCCGAACCCTTCCACGGCCCGGGCGATGCGTTCGTCATCGGTGAGCACCACCACGCGGTCGATGCCGCCGGCCCGCGCCACGCGCTCATAGACGTGCTCGATCATGGGGCGTCCGGCGATCCGCAGCAGAGGTTTTCCTGGGAGCCGGGTCGAGCCGTAGCGGGCGGGGATCGCTCCGACGATACCCGTGCCACGAGGGGTCGGGGTCGGGGGAGCGTCGGTGGGGTGCACGACCTAATCTAAAGCGAAGGGCGCAGGGGTGTCAATTGACCGGCTCCTCCCTGCAGGGCTTGCCGGCCGCTCCATCGGCGGCGCGGCGGGCCTCTTCATTGGCGCCGGCGCCGGGAGGGATGACGTCGGTCACGCAGATCGCCCCCGGGGTGATCTTGGCCACCGCCAGCAAGGACCGCGGCTTCTCGGTGTCGGGCTCGACGGTGTTGACGCGCACGATCAAGGCCACCGGGACCGGCTTGCCGTCTGTCCGTGCGATCCGCCACTCCGCCTTGTCGCCGAGCGAGGAGAAGGCGGAGGTGACCACTCCCCAGTAGTCCAGGGGGTGCTCCTCTCCATCCGGCGTCACCACGGTGACCGACATGCGGGCGTCGTCGTCCAGGATCAGCAGGTCATGGCCGGCGACGCCGGTGCAGCGCTGCACGGAGCCGCCGGTCTCCTCCTCGATCGACTGGGTCTTGCAGCTCTCGGCGGTGATGTCGGAATAGAGGGTCTCCGGCTCGGCCGCCTGGGCGGTGGCCGTGGCGAGGAGCAGGAGGAACGGGAGGGCGAGCCGGTGGATCATGGGTGCGGGTCTCCTGGGTGCAGAGCACTGCCGGGTGGAATCAGGTCCCCGAGGGTCTCGCGCGGGAGCGTCACGGTGACCATCCCCACCTCCTCGGAGCCGAGGACGAACAGGCCCCAATGGAGGACGAGGCCGTCGGGGGCCACGGCACATTCTTCGGGGAGGGGGATGGCGTCCGGCCCCAGGGGGAGGTTGGGTTCGGCGCGGACCCGCTCCTCGACGAGGCGCTGGAACCGCGCGCGCCGTTCTCCTGCCAGGTCGAGGAGATCCTCCAGACCCAGGCGCTTCCCGGTGCGGGCGTCGAAGCTGCTCAGGCGGAGCGTTTCGATCGGGCGCTCCCCTCCCATGTAGGTCTCCGTCCAGGTCTGGAGGCTGAGCACCCGCGGGGTCTGCCAGAGCACCTTGATGTCCTGGGTGACGTACCAGTGACGCGGCAGGCTCGGATCCTCGGCGAGCAGCTCGCGGACG
>DIHE01000149.1:4863-5130 GCA_002420005.1 Holophagales bacterium UBA5704
GGATCCTCGGCGAGCAGCTCGCGCAGGCTCGCGGTGAGCTGGTCGGTCAGCTCCTGCGGCGTCCCCTCCGACCCGGCGAACGCCTCGGCCATCAGATCGACCCGGATGAACCGGTCGATCGCCGCGGCGGCGGCCGGTCCTCCGGGAGCGCCGTGGACCGTCACATAGCTCAGCTTCACGGACGGGCAGCCGTTCGGCCCTTCGCAGTCGGTCTGGAGGGAGGTGAAGGTCGCGCTTCCGAGGTTCCAGGTGGGGGCGGGTGGGGGG
>DIHE01000034.1 GCA_002420005.1 Holophagales bacterium UBA5704
GCGGGGCCACCGGCCCCCCGCGGGCCCCCTGCCGGGCCGCGGCCGCGGGGGCCGCCGCCGCACCGAGCCCCTCGGTGCGCGCCGGCTGCTGGCGCTTCACCTTGCGGATGGCTTTCACCAGAACGTCGAGCCGCTCCTTCGGAGCCCCGTCGAGGTCGGCGCGCAGCGCTTCCAGGGCCGCCTGGCGCAACCCCTCGACCTCCGCCTCGACCGCCCCCAGCCGATCCGCCGCCGCAGCGCACTCGGCATCCGCCAACCGCAGGACGCCGGCCGCCGGAAAACCGGCGGCGCGCACGCAAGCGGTTCGCCACAGGCCCCACCGGCCAAAGGTCTGATCCGGCAAGCGCAACAGGTGCTCCGGCAGGTGTTCTTCTGGGTTCTCCCGGCTCGACATGGTCTCCATCCTCCAGGACCTCTTGGTGGCTCTCAAGAGCCCACGCATGGTACCGCGCGCTTCTCGCGGCGTCCAGAAAACCCCGGGGGACTTGGTGTCCTTGGGGCCTCCGATCCCTCGTGCTACCCTTGCCCTTCCTATGCGAACGATCCGGATCGGCAACGGCCAAGGCTTCTGGGGAGACAACGTCGACGCGCCGGTGGAGCTGCTGCGCGGCGGCCCGATCGACTACATCGGCATGGACTACCTCGCCGAGGTGACGCTGTCGATCATGATGCGGCAGAAGCTCAAGGACCCCCGCCTGGGCTATGCCACCGACTTCATCGGCTTCATCCGGCGGGTGCTGCCGGAAATCAAGGAACGCAACGTGCGCATCCTGGCCAACGCGGGGGGGCTGAACCCGCGGGCGTGCCGGGAGCGGATCTTCGAGGTGGCGCGCGAGCTCGGGGTCAAGGGGCTGCGGGTCGGCGTGGTGGAGGGGGATGACATCTTCTTGCGCCTGCGCGACCTCCTCGCCGCCGGCCACGAGATGCGCAACATGGACACCGGCGAGCCGCTCGCCCCGGTGGTGGACCGCATGATGAGCGCCAATGCCTACCTGGGCGCCCGGCCGGTGGTCGAGGCGCTGCGCCAGGAGGCGCACATCGTGCTCTGCGGCCGAATCACCGACACCGCCCTCGCGCTCGCGCCGATGATCCACGAGTTCGGCTGGGCCGCGGACGACTGGGACCGCCTCGCCGCCGGCACCGTGGCCGGGCACATCATCGAATGCGGCGCCCAGTGCACCGGCGGCAACTACAGCCGCTGGTGGGAGGTCCCCGACCTCTGGAACGCCGGCTACCCGATCGTCGAGGCGCGCGAGGACGGCACCTTCACGGTCACCAAGCACGAGGGCACCGGCGGCATGGTGACCGTGGGCACCATCTCCGAGCAGCTCCTCTACGAGATGGGCAACCCGCGCGAGTACATCGGGCCGGACGCGATCGCCGACTTCACCTCGATCCGCCTGCGCCAGGACGGCAAGGACCGGGTCGCCGTCTCCGGCATCCAGGGCCGCCCGCGCACGCCGTTCCTGAAGGTCTCGGGCTCGTACCTCGCCGGCTTCAAGACGAGCGGCCAGATCACCGTCTCCGGCCCGCGGGCGGTCGAGAAGGCAGAGCTCGCCGCGGAGATCGTCTGGAAGCGCCTGGAGCGCGCCGGGGTGACGTTCCCGGAGGAGGCCCGCTCGACCGAGCTGGTGGGCACGGGCGTCTGCCTGCCGGGCATCTTCCCCACGCCGGCCGAGCCGCCGGAGGTGGTCCTGCGCCTCGGGGTGCGCGACGCCGACGCCGCCAAGGTCACCCGCTTCGGGCTGGAGATCGCACCGCTCATCACCGCCGGCCCGCCGGGCGTCACCGGATTCGCCGGGGGCCGGCCGAAGGCGCAGGAGGTGATGGCCTACTGGCCGGCCCTCCTCGCCCGCGAAGAGGTGGAGGAGCACCTCGTGGTCTCGGTGGAGGAGGTGTGACCCTCCGCCACTGGTACGGCGGGCTGCTCGGCGGGCTCCTGCCCATCCTGCTGCTCGGCTTTCTCTCCAGCGCCCTCGCCGACCGGCTGCTCTTCGTCTATTGGGCGCTCGGCCTCGGCACCGTCTGGGTGCTCCTGCTGCGGCACGGCTTCGCCGCCGGCTGGCCGGGGACCCGCCTCGCCGGTGCCCTGGGGCTCCTCGGTGCCGCGGGGCTCGCGGCGTTCGCCGCCCTCGAGGCGCGGCATCACGAGATCCTGGACCTGGGCTTTCGCGCCGTGCTGCCCGGTCTCTACCATCCGATCGCCACCCGGCCCGCCACGGCCGCCGCGGTGGCCGCCCTCCTCGCCGTGGCGGGGACGGTGGCGCTCCTGTGGAGGAGGACGTCCGCATGAAGGTCAAGCTCTATGAGGTCGCGCAGGCCCGTTCCGGCGACAAGGGAGATGCGAGCAACGTCGGGCTGATCGCCCGCACCCCGGCGATCTGGGAGGTCCTGCGTGCCCAGGCGACCCCGGAGCGGGTCGCCGACCACTTCCGCGGCGTCTGCCGCGGTGGCGTCGAGCGCTTCGAGGTGCCGAATCTGCTCGCCTTCAATTTCATGTTGAAAGATTCGCTGGGCGGCGGCGGCACCGAGAGCCTGAAGACCGATGCCCAGGGCAAGACGCATGCCCAGGGGCTGCTGCAGATGGACGTCGAGATCCCCGAGGAGCTGCTGCGCGAGGTGCGGGCATGAGCCTCCTCACGACGCGCCGGGACGGCGACCTGCTGTGGGTGACGCTGAACGATCCGGAGCGGGCGAATGCGCTCTCGCCGGCGCTGATCGGCGAGCTCATCGACCTCTACCGCCGGCCGCTGCGCGCCGAAGGGGTGCGCGCCCTGATCCTCTCCGGAGCGGGCAGGAACTTCTCGGCCGGGGCGGACCTGGAGCACCTGCGGTCGCTGCGCGATGCGGGTCCGGAGGAGAACCTGCGCGACTCGCTGCGCCTGCGCGACCTGTTCGAGGCGGTGCTGCGCCAGGACGCGCTCACCATCGCCCTGGTGCACGGGGCCTGCGTGGCCGGCGGCTGCGGCCTCGCCACGGCGCACGACTTCGTGGTCGCCGCGGACGACGCGAAGTTCCTCTACAGCGAGGTGCGGATCGGCTTCGTGGCCGCGCTCGTCGCCACCTACCTGCCGCTGCGCCTGCGCGGTACGGACATCCGCGAGCTGCTGCTCAACCCGCAATTCGTCGACGCCCGGAAAGCCCTGGAGATCGGCCTGGTCAACCGGCTGGCCCCGGCGGTGGACCTGCCGGCGGTGGGCGAGGCGCTGGCGGCGCAGGTCCTCACCACCGGCAGCTCGGAGTCGATCGCGCGCACCAAGCGGCTGCTGCTCGACGTCCTCGGCCGGCCGCTCGGCGAGGCGATGCAGCATGCCGCCGAGGTCAACGCCGCCTCCCGTGCCACCGACGACTGCAAGCGGGGCATCGCCACCTTCCTGGACACCAAGAAGCCCCCGCAATGGCGCTGAGCGCGGACGGCGCGACGGGGAGGCGCGAGCGCCTCCTGCTCTTCGACATCGACGGCACCCTGGTGACCTGCGGGCCGCAGGTGCGGCCTTTGTTCTCGCAGTCGCTGGTGGACGTCTACGGCACGGCCGGCGCCTGCGACCGCTACGACTTCGCGGGGAAGACCGATCCGCGCATCGTCCTCGACCTGATGGCCGGGGAGGGGATCGCGGCGGAGGAGGTGCACCGCCGCCTGCCGCAGCTCCGGAGTCTCTATCTGGGCCGGCTGGAGGCCTCGCTGGACCGCGAGAAGATGCGCCTGCTCCCCGGCGTCGTGGAGATCCTGGAGCGTCACGCGGCGCGGCCGGACCTGACGCTCGCCCTGCTCACCGGCAACTGGGAGCCCGGCGCGCGCACCAAGCTGTCGCGCTTCGACCTGAACCGCTTCTTTCCGTTCGGCGCCTTCGGCTGCGACGGGATCGAGCGCGAGGAGCTGCCGCCGGTCGCCCTGGAGCGGGCCGTGGCGGCGACCGGGAAGCGCTTTCGTCCCGAGGACGTGCTGATCATCGGCGACAGCCGCAACGACGTGGCCTGCGCCCGCGCGCACGGCATCCCCTGCCTCGCCGTGGCGACCGGCTGGACACCGGCCGAGGCGCTCCACGAGGCCGGGGCGGACTGGGTGGTGCCGGACCTGCCGGCGGCGCTCGCGGTGCTCGACTGGCTGTAATTCTCAGAGGTGGCGGAGGAACCACGTCTGGGTCGCGTTGAGCGCCTGGATGAGCTGCGGCGTCGGGCCGGTGAACGGGTGCCGGCCGCCGAACGTGTGGTCGGCACCCGGGATGCGCAGCAGCTCGGCCGGCGGCGCCGCCCGGGCGGCGAGGAGGTCGCCCTCGGCGACGGGGACGCTCTCGTCCGTCGCACCGTGCACGATCAGCCAAGGCGCCCGGCGTCGTCCCGCGGCGGCTTCGATGTCCAGCGCGGCGGCTTGGGTCTCCAGGTCCTCGAGCAGCTCGAGGCCGAGGGCGAGCTGCTGCCCGGTGCGGGCGTTGACCACCGGCAGGGCGCCGTCGCGGCGCCAGGCCTCTTTCATCTCCGGGCTGTAGCGGTCGAAGGTGGCGACCGCGGCCCAGGTGACGAGCGCGCGCACCCGGTCCCGCCAGGGCTCCTGCGCCGCGGCGAGAACGGCGTTGCCGCCGCCCCGGCTGTGCCCGAGGAGGCCGAGGCGCTCCGGGTCCACCCGGCCCGGCGCGAGGGTGGTGCCGGTGGCCGCGAGGACGGTCAGCAGATCCGCCACCTCGCGGCTGTGGGTGTTGGCGCGGAACGCCTCGGGATCGTCCACCCGGTCGCCGCCCGGGCGCATGCCGGAGCCGGAGAGATTGACCCGCACCGCCGCGATGCCCCGCTCGGCGAGCAGGGTGGCGAGGGCGGGAAAGAAGCCCCAGTCCATGAAGCCTTTGAAGCCGTGGCAGATCACCACCACCGGGCGCACGCCGGGATGGCGCTGCGGGTCGGGCAGGTCGAGGAGCCCGTCGAGATCCGGGCCGGCCGGTGAGGGGAGGGTGAAGGGGATCGGGTTGCTCATGGGGCCATTGTAGAGAACAAAGACACCAAGGACTCCAGGGAAGGCAAGGCCGCGGCCCCGGAACCGGAGTTGTCCTTGCCGTCCTTGCCGTCCCTATTGTCCTTTCCGTTGGTAGACTGGAAGTCCCATGACGCCGCCCGACTCCGCATCCCACGCCCCCCGCCCCGCCGGGCTGCTCGAGCTCACCGGGGCCGACCGCCACCGCTTCGCCAACGCCTACTTGACCTGTGAGGTCAAGGGGCTCGCGCCGGGGAGCGGTGCCTGTGGCTTCTTCACCAACCCGCAAGGGCGGATTCTTTCGGATGCGCTCGTGCTGGCGCTGGACGACCGCCTGTGGATCGAGGTCTCTCCCGGCCAGGAGGAGGCGATCGCCGCGCATCTCAAGAAATACATCCTGGCGGATCGCGTCGAGGTCCGGCCGCTCGTGGACGCCGTGCCGGTCTCGGTACACGGGCCGCGCGCGGCCGAGATCCTCGGGGTGGACCTGCCGGAGGAGGCGTGGGCGCATGCGCCGGGAAACGTCCTGGGCACCGCGGTGCGGGTGCAGCGCGGCGGCCCGTCGAGCCTCTGGGATCTCGCGCTGTGGGTGGCTCCGGAGCTGCTGGCGCCGCTCTGCGCAGCCCTGGAGGGCGCCGGGGTGCCGGCGGCGGGGCAGGAGGATCTGGAGGTCCTGCGGGTGGAGCGCGGGATTCCCCGCTTCGGTCTCGACTACGGCGCGGAGAATTTCCCCCAGGAGACCGGGCGGGAGGAGGCGGTGAGCTACACCAAGGGCTGCTACCTCGGCCAGGAGGTGGTGGCGCGCATCCATTACCGCGGCGGCGTGCAGAAGGTGCTGCGCAGCCTGGTGTTCGCGCCGGGGACGGCGCCCGCAACCGGCGCCGCCCTCCTCGCCGAAGGGCGCGAGGCGGGGGCGGTCGGCTCGGTGGTGTTCTCACCCGCCCTCGGCCGCCTGGTGGGGCTCTCGATCCTCCACCGCCGCGCCGCGGCTCCCGGTACCGTCCTGGAGGTGGCCGGTGGCGGCACGGCGGAGGTGCGGGAACCGTGAAGCCGGCGCGCAACAAGCTTTCCCGAGCGCCCCGCAGCGCCACGCCCACCCGTGCGGCGGAGCCCTTCCCGCTCTGGCTGGGCCGCCTGGCGATCTGGCTGTTGCTCCTGGTCGTCCCGCTGCTGTTCACGCCGGCGGCCAAAGAGGGGTTTCGCCTCGTCAAGTCGATGGCCTCCGGCTGGCTCGTCCTCGCCTCGCTCACCTTTTTCGCCTGGGAGGTGCGCAAGGTGGAGAGCATCCGATGGGCGGACCTGTGGGCGCGCCCCGCGGTGCGCATCGTCCTGCCGATCCTCGCCGTGGCGACGCTGGGCCTCGCGACGTCGGCACATCCGCTCCACGTTCGCGAAGGCCTGTTCGACCTGTGGATCGGCGCGGCGGCCCTGGCCGGCTGGAGCCTCGCGCTGACGGCGGAGAGGCTGGAGCGGTTCCTGGCCGGTCTGCTGATCCCCGGCGCGCTGCTCGCCCTCCTGGGCATCCTGCAGTTTCACGGGGTGTTCCGGCCGCTCCAGTTCACCGGCATCGACTACGACGCGCGCCTCGCCGTCACCTCGCTCGCCGGCAACCCCGGGGATCTGGGGGCGTTCCTGGTTCTGCCGTCCCTGATCGGCCAGGGCCTCCTGCTCCGCGTGCGAGGAATGCGGCGGCTGTGGGTCGCCCTCGCCCTCGCCCTTTCTCTCTACGGCATCGTCCTCTCCCAGACCCTGGCGGCGCTGGCGGCCCTGGGGGTGGGGAGCGTGCTGCTGTGGATCGCACGGCTGCCGCGGCGCCGGGCGCTGCTGCTGCTCGGCGGCGGCGCGGCGCTCGCGCTCGTCGTGGTGCTGGCGGTGGCCCCTCTGCGGTCGCGGCTCGCCGCCAAGGCGGGCCAGGCACTGGCCGGCGACTGGAACTCGGTGCTCACCGGACGCCTGGACGGCTGGCGGGCGGCGGCCTGGATGGTGCGTGAGCATCCCTGGGCCGGCGTCGGCCACGGCGCCTACCGGCCGGAGTACGTGCCGGCGATGAACGACCTGCTCGACCGCGGGGTCCAGATCTACCCGCAGCGTCTGCAACCGGTGTTCGCCAACGCGCACAACGAGTTTCTGGAGGTGGCGGCCGAGTGGGGCCTGCCGGGGATCGCGGCGCTCGCCTGGGCGCTGTTCGTCCTCGGGACCGTGCTGCGCCGGGGACCGCACGACGCCGGCCGGGCCCTGGCCTGGGCGGGCACCGCCGCGCTCGCCGTGCTCTCCCTGGCGTACTTCCCTTTCCGCGTCGCCCTGGTCGCCTGGCCGGCGGTCCTCTTCCTGGCCTGGGTGCTGCGGCGGGGTGACGGGGAGCCCGCGGAGGGTGCCATATGAAGGGGCGCCTTCTGGTGGGACCGCTCCTCCTCCTCCTCGGCCTCGCCCTCCTCGCGCAGACCGTCCGCTGGCAGAACCGGATGACGGCGAGCCGCGTGCTGCGCAGCGTCGAAACGGTCACCATGGCGGCGGTACGCGCGCGGCGGGCCGATCCGCTGCCGGCCAACATCGACCTGCTGCGGCGGGCGGCCGAACGCGATCCGCTGGAAGTCGGCATCCCCATCGCCCGCGGCAGCCAGCACCTGCTGCTCGGCCAGTCGCAGGCGGCGATCGACGCCTATGAAGAGGCCCTGCGCCTGGAGCCGCGCCCCGAGGTCTATCTGAACCTCGGCCGTGCCTATGACCTCGCGGGGAGGAGCGAGGACGCGGCGCACGCCTTCGCGCTCGCCCTGCGCATCGATCCGCGCCTCCTGCCGCAGGTGCCTCCGGCCTACCGGGCGACGGAGGAAACCCGGTGAGCGCACCACCGCTCCTGGGGCCGCAGACGGTCCTGCGGCACCGCCCCGGAATCCTGTTTCGCGACCTCGCCGGCGAAGCGGTCCTCCTCGATCCCCAGGCCGGCCTCTACTTCGGTCTCAACGAGGTGGGGACCCGCGCCTGGAACCTCCTCGGCCCCGGGGCCGCCCTGGGGGCCGTGCATGCCACCCTCGCCGCGGAGTACGACGCCTCCCCGGAGCGCATCTGGGAGGATCTGGTGGCCCTGGCCGGCGAGCTGATCGCCCGGCGGCTCGCCGAGGTGCCCTGAAAATGCCCCCCCCGGCGCTCCTCAATGCCCTGCGCGAGATGGCCCGCGAGCAGCCGGTGACGGTCACCGTGCGCGGCGGCTGCATGGCGCCGCGGATCGTCGAAGGCGACCGGGTCGCCGTGGTGCCGGCGCGCTTCTACCGGCCGGGCGACATCCTTGTCGTCCGCGCCGCCGACGGCCGCTGGCTCGTCCACCGGCTCCTCGGCTGGCGCCGCCGGCACGGGGCTCTCGCCCTGGTGACCCAAGGGGACGGCTGCGTGGCCGCCGATGCCCCGGTGCCGCTGCGCCACGTGCTGGGCCGGGTGGTCGGCCCCGCCGGCCGGGTGACCTGGGGAGACCGCCTGCGCGCGGTCTCCGCGTTTCTGCGCCTTGCTCTGCGGTCGTTGATCCGACGGGTCCGTCCGATCCGACCGATCCGTCCGATGCCCCCGCACTGACCCCATGCCCTTCGGCGCCGCCTACCTCACCCACCCCGACCTGTTTCCGGCCCGCCGCGCCGGCGCGGTCTGGGGCGAGCGCGCCGTGACCCTCGACCTGCCGGGCGGCCCCTACCGCTTCGCCGGGCTCAACGGGGAGCAGGCCGCCGCCGTGGAGCAGCGCTTCGGCGCCCATGGTGTCGCCGGGGCCGCCGCCGCGGTGGAGACCCTCGTCTTCCGCATGGCCGAAGAGGAATTCCGGCCGATCGACACCCGCGGCTGGGAGTACGGCCTGGATCTCGACCCGGCGCCGGCCTCCCTGCGCCTCGCCGGGATGCGGCTCGCCGGCCGCCTCGATTGGCGGCCGGGCCTCTGCGGAGCGCTGTGGACGCCGGACGCCGGCGGCGCCGCCTTCGCCGGGATCTTCGAGAACCTCTTCCGGGTGCTCACCGCCTATCGTCTGCTGGAGCAGGGGGGCCTGCTCGTGCACGGGGCGGCCGTTGTCGCGGCGGGGCGGTCCCTCCTCGCCCTCGGCCGGTCGGGCGCCGGCAAGACCACGTGGTCCCGCCAGGCGCTGGCGCACGGCCTGGAGGTGCTGTCGGACGACTTGAACGCGCTCTGCCGGACCCCCGCCGGGACCCTGGTCGAGAAGCTGCCGTTCACCGGCGACCTGGGGGATGCGGGCGCGCCGGGCGGCCGGTTCCCGCTCGCCGCGCTGCTGCGGCTGGAGAAGAGCGCCGAGGACGCGCTCCTCCCCCTCGGGCGGGCCGAGGTCACCGGCCTGCTCCTCGCCTGCGCGCCGTTCGTCAACGTCGACCCGCACCGCCGCGAGACCCTGCTCGCCAACCTCGCGCATCTCGTTCCCGCGGCCGGCGATCCGCCGGCCTGGGCGCTGCGGTTCACCCTCTCCGGAGGGTGCTGGCCTATACTCGATCGGCAATGTCTGCGCTCGATCCTGCCGGCGTCCTGAAACCGGCCCGCGACGTGCGCTTCCGCCGCATCGACGACGAGGCGGTGGTGGTGCGCCAGCGCGCGGGCGAGGTGCTGGTGATGAACGAGACCGCGGCGCGCCTGCTGGAGCTCGCCGACGGCCGCGCCCGCGTCGCCGACTGGATCGAGGTGCTGGCCGGGGAGTACGACATCGACCGCGAGGCGCTGGAGCGCGACGTCCTGCGCTTCGCCGCCGAGCTGGCCGCCGAAGGACTGCTGGAGCCGGTGGAGGTGGACGATGGGGTTTGAGCAGATCCTGCGGAAGACCTGGCGCGACAACCTCCTGTTCTCCGTCCTCGTCGAGCTGACCTACCGCTGCAACCTCGACTGCTTCTTCTGCTACAACGACCTTGGCCTGCGCGGCGCGCCGCTCTCCACCGCGCAGTACCGGGCGTTCTTCGAGGACCTGCGCGACCTCCAGGTGCTCAACCTCACCCTTTCCGGTGGCGAGCCGCTGGCCCATCCGGACTTCCTGCAGCTCGGAGCGCACGCCCGCGACCTGGGCTTCGTCGTCCGCGTCAAGTCGAACGGCCATGCCCTGCGCGGCGAGCTGGCGCGGCGCCTGCGCGACGAGGTCGATCCGTTCCTGGTGGAGGTGAGCCTGCACGGGGCCACCGCGGCCACCCACGACCGCCAGACCCGTGTGCCCGGGAGCTTCGACCGCCTGCGCGCGAACCTCGGCGAGGCGCTCGCCCTCGGGCTGCGCCTCAAGATCAACAGCACCGTGACCGCGTGGAACGAGGAGGAGATCGCAGGAATGCTGGCCTTCGCGGACGAGCTGGGGGTGCCTATGCAGCTCGACCCCGAGGTGACGCCGCGCGACGACGGCGACCGCGAGCCGCTCGCCATCGCCCCGTCGCGCGACGGACTGGTGCGCCTCTTCACCCTCCAGGCCGAGCGGGCCGTCTCGGTGGCGCGCGAGGGGGACGAGGGGGTCGTCCCCGTGCCGGCGGAAAAGCACTGTGGCGCCGGCTCCGCGGGGATCGCGGTCGATCCCTATGGCAACGTCTATCCCTGCGTGCAGTGGCGCCGCGCGGTGGGCAACCTGCACGAGCAGTCGATCCGCACGATCTGGACGCACTCGGCCGGCCTGCAGGAGGTCCGCGCCCTGACCGTCCAGGCGAAGGAGGTCGTCGACGCCCGGGGTGCCGCCGGGCCGCTGCTCAACTTCTGCCCCGGCTCCGCCGCCACCCGCACCGGCGACCCCCTCCGCCTCTACCCGGACGCCCTCCGAAGAGCCGAAGTCCTCGCCGAGGTCCTGGATCGGAAGCCCCTGCTGCCGGTCGTGCGCTGACTTCCGGCACGTCCTTGCCGTCCCTGACGTCCTTTGGGTCCTTGGTCCTTGAGGTCCCTGGCCTCCTACGACGAGATCGGTCCCTGCGGACAGAAACCGGGATTGCTCTTCGCCGGCGGGCTCGGTGCACAGACCGCGGCCATGGCCTCCAGGGGCTCCCGGTACAGGATGCACGGAGCCTGGTAGCGCCGCTTGGGGCGGCTGTGCGCCGGGTCCTCCTTCACTCGCCGCTCCCGGCTCCGCCCGCCGGCACGTCCGGCGCGGTGCGCAGGCGCAACGCCGGATCTCCCAGCAGGTTGTAGAGGTCGAGCAGCTTCACGTCTCCCCCCTGGGCCCGCAGCTCGGTGTAGGCGCGCAGGATCAGGTCCCCGAGCCGCGACCGGGCGAGCTCCGGGGTCCGCCGGTAGAGGATCTTCGCGAGGTCGCGCGAAGCCGCGCCGTCGGCCAGTCCGGAGGGGCCGAGCACCGCCACCGCACCGCCGGCCGGGCTCTTGACCAGCAGCTCGCCCAGCGAGGCGACGCCGGGCACCGTGAAGCGGTTCACCGTGCAGGTCATCGCCGTCAGCACCGGCAACCGGTCGCCGTGGGTCAGTCCGGTGACGTCCGCGCCGGTGAGCAGGCCGCCGGCGGAGAGACGGTCGAGGCCACCATGCCCGAAGTAGTTGATCCACCCGGCGCCGGCGGCGAGCTCGGCGAACAACCGGCCGCGGGCGGTGGCGAGCGGCTCGCTTCCGAGGTCGATCGTGTGGGGCTGGAAACCGGCGGGGAGCTGCGCGGTGAGGGCGCCGCTGTCCGCCGCGAACGTCCGCGCCGGGTCCGGGCTGTCGGACAGCAGCAGGAGCTTCCGCGTCCAGCCGGCGGGGGCTCCGGTCTCATAGGCGATCAGCTTGTCGATCCAGGCGTCGAGCTCCTCGGCGGAAAGGACCGGGATCCGGCCCACCGCCATCTCGGGGAGACCGTCCCCGTCGACGTCGGCCAGCCGGTTGTCGGAAGGAAAGAGCCCGCCCGTGCTCTGCACCAGGAGCGGCGGCATCCGGTTGTCGCCGTAGCCGAGGAGGTTGCGGTAGTCGATCGTCCCCCGGCCGGCGAGGGCGACGTAGCGGGGCCGCGCGGTGCGCCAGGCCGCCGCCAGAAACGCGCGGATCGCCTGCGGCGTGGCCACCCCATGGCCGTAGGCGTCGGCGATCTCTTCCAGGGTGACAACCTGCGCGCGGAGACCCTGGCCGCGCCGCAGCTCCGCGAGCCGTTCGGCCGCGGCCCGCCAGGCCGTGGGCGCGAGGACGAGATGGTCGGCGCGGACCTTCGGCACACCCGTCCAGGCACGGATCGCCGCGGGCTCGCGGATCGCCGTGGAGCCGGCGGCGAGATAGCGCGTGCCCGGGTCCGCGACGAAGCTCAGCCGCCAACCGGTGGGGCTGTCCGCGGCGACCGTGGCCCCCGCGAGCCGGCGGGGGTTGCGCGGGTCGCCGATGTCGAGCAGCCAGATGTCTGGGGACGCAAAGCCCGCGACCGTCACGCCGCCCGCGCCGTCCGGCGCGAACGTCAGGCTCTCTCCCTCCGCCTGGAAGGACCGGCGCCAGGCCAGGTCGAATCCCTCCACGTAGGTGAAGCTGTAGGGGGCGCCGTTGCCGAGGCGGGCGGTCAGCTCGACCTGGTTGCCGGCGGCGTGGAGCGTCCCGGCCGGCACCGCAAAGAGGGCGCGCTGCGAACCGATCCCCTGCCATTGGGTCTCGCCGAGGAACACCCCGTTGAGCCGCACCTCGACCCGGTGCTCTCCGAGGGTGCCGGTGGTCGTCGCGCCGTGCAGATCGACCGCCAGCTCCGCGGCGCCGGTGGGCTCGACGCCCGGCGCGTCGAGCGAGAAGGTACGGACGCCGAAGGTCGCGTCGCCTCCCTGGAGGAACTCCCAGAACCAGTAGTCGGAGGCCGGATCGAGCGCGATGGCGGTGGCCGGCAGGCGGTCCTGCTCGGTGCGTTGTCGCTCGGGGAAGGTGTTCTTGGGGCTGCCGCCGGGCGTGCCGGCCACCAGTCCGGTCGCCAGGAGAGTGCCGTTGGCGGCGTCGAGGTCGAGCTTGTAGACGGCGGCGGTGCTGTAGAGGCTGTCGGCCGCTTCGCCCAGGAAGAGGAGAGCGGCGGCGCTCCCGTCCTTGCGCCGCTCCGGGTGCCAGGCGACCGGGAGACCGTCGCGGCTGATCACGATCTGGCCATTCCCGATCTGCCGCTCGACCCGGTCGAGAGACCGGCCGGTCGCCGCGGCCAGGCTCGCGGCGGAGAGGCGGATCAGCCCGCCGCCGACGACGGAGACGTGGGCCGCGGAGCTCCGCCTCCCGGTCTCCTGTGCGGCCATCGCCGGCGGTTCCGGGTCGTCCGTCCGGCGTCCGGGGTGTGCGCGCCGCTCGAACGTCCCCGCCATCTCCGGAGCGTCCACCGTCGCATCCCAGGGTGTGACACGGAACGGCCCGTACCGCCGCCGCCGTCCGCCCGCTTCCACCTCTTCCACAACGTAGGCCTGGGCCTCGCGCGGCGAGGCACCCTCATCCAGGAGGCGGTAGATGCCGCCCTGGGGCGCCGCGGGCAGAGCGGCCAGAAGGCCTTCATGGACCGGCGTGAGGCGTCCGTTCTGCGGGTTCCGGCGCAGCAGCCGGAACCCGGCCGTCGCCTCCTCGGAGGCCGTCGTCCACTCGGCCAGCACGCCCCCCTGCCGGCCCGGCAGGGCGCGGAACGAGGAGACCACCGCCCGGGTGATCACCTCGCCCTGCGTCACCGCCAGCTCGCAGAGCGGCCCGAACAGGTAGGTCGCCCGTGCCTGCGAGGTGTTGCCGGTGTTGTCGAGGAACTGCGCGCGGGTGCCGTCGCCCGAGGCCGGCGTGGCGGTCGCCGGGATGCGCTGGCCGGCCGAGGTGGGGGTGATGTCGACCTGGTAGGTGAGGATCGTGGTGGCCCCGGCGGCGAGCGTCCCCGGGCTCCAGGTGATGTTGCCGGTACCGCCGACGGACGGCTGGCTGAGGATCGATCCCTGGCCGACCGCGGCGTTGCCGGCGTAGACCGCGCCGGAGCCGGGGATGTTCGCGGTCACCACGTTGGCGTTCGAGAAGGTGACCGCTTCAGCCCCCGGGTTGACCACCCGCACCGTCACCTGGAAGCGCGCCGTGCCCCCTACCGGGACCGGGTTGGGGCCGCTCTTCTGGGTCAGGAGCTGCTCGACGTACGGCTTGGAGGGGGCGGTGCCGGCGTCGTTCGCCAGGTAGACGCGGAACGCATCGGTCGTCGGGTTGGCCGCCGGCGGATTGGCCGCTGCGTTGAAGTTGGTGAACGACAGATGCCCGTAGTTGCCGTTCGGCGTGCCGGACACCAGGTAGGAGATGATCGTGAGGTCCGCCTCCCAGATCCCGTAGTCGCCCGCCACCTTGTCGGTGGTCCAGCCGCTCCACGTGTTGCGCGCCCAGGCGTTGTTGGCCGACATCGAAGCGCTGGCATAGCTCTGGGCGAACGCGGCCGTGCGGCTCGCCAGGTCGAGCGAGCCGACGGTCCCGCTGCCGCTGTCGAAGTCGAAATCGTTCTTCGACGCCGTACACCCCGAGGTGATGTAGGGGTAGACCGTGTAGCTCTGGCTGTTCGTGCCCGAGGCCGGCGGATTGGCTCCGAACGAGGCGTGCGAATCGTAATAGACGTTCAGCTCGGTGCCGCCCGAGCCGGAGGTCCCGTCATGCGCCCGGATGCCGAGGGCGTTGATGTCGTCGATGGTGGTGCCGGTCGCCTGGGAGACCCGCAGCTCCCAATGGCCGGCCGTCTTCACTCCGTCGGTGATCTGCAGGTTGTCGACGAAGAAGAGCTCGGTGCCGGTATAGCCACCCGAGAGGAGGAAGCGGACCCGGGTGTTGTTCGCGATGGAGCCGGTGATGTCATAGCTCCGTGAGCCGGAGCTGTCGTTCGAGAACGTCTCGAGCGTGGTCCAGCTCCCGCCGCCGTTGGCAGACACCTGGACGCTGATCTGATCGCCGTCTTCCAGATTGTTCGACGTGCGATAGTCGAAGGTGAAAAACGCCGTGGTCAGGCTGAGGCCCGGGCTGCCGGAGAGATCGGCTTCCCGTTCGAGGCTCGGGCTGCCCGAGACGCCGTCCTGGAGGCGCAGCTCGCCGCCGGTGATCTGGAGGGCGCCGGCCGTGGCACCGGCACCGCCGGAGTCGGTCTCGATCCAGTTGCCCGCCCAGTTGTTGTTGCCGTCGTTGTTGCTGTAGGCGGCCGTCCCGAAGTTGTCGCGCACCGTGTTCGCCGTCGCGTCATACAGGGTGAGCCAGGCGTTGTCGCCACCGGTGGGATTGGCCGTGTCACCGGTCGTGAAGCGGACGGTCTGCGCCGTGCCGGACGGATCGAGCAGCGAGTAGGTGGCCGTGGTGTCGAAGCCGCCGCGGTCGCGGTCCCGCCCGGCCGTCGCCTCGGCCGAGCCGCCGATCCCGATGTCGGCATCGAAGATCTCCACTGTCAGGCGCGTGACGCCCGAAGGCACTTCGATGAAATACCGGTAGGAGGTGCTCAGCCCTCCGGCCGAGGCGGTGATGTAGTCGCCGTTGGCGGTCCCTGCACCGCTCCCCTGCGGCCGGTGCAGCGCCGTCGTCCCGGTCGAAGCGGCCCGGGCGGACGAGATCCCGCAAAGGCCCAGAAGGGAAAAGAGAAGAACAAAGAGACGTGTCCTGTCTGCCATGACCGGCACCCACCTGCTTCAGAAAACCGATGGATTGATACTCCAGAATAACCCTGAGGACGATCTGTCGTCAAGCCCGGAAGCTCTTTTGGCTCCGAGACTTTCGCTTCTTTCAGGCGTCGCTCCAGGGGCACAGGGCGTCGGCCTGTCTCCTTCATCCGTCCCCAACCGCCGCCCGGTACGCTCTCTCCAGGGCCGGCAGGGCGTCGAGTGACCGCCGCAAGGCCGCGGTCAGCCCGCTCAGCTCGCGCCGTTCCTCCGTGCGCAGGGGACGGCCGGTGCGGGCGGTGAGCCACGAGGCGAGCACGGCGTGGTCGCCGATCCGGTAGCTCGTCGCAAGAGTGTGGACCAGAAGAAAATGCGCATGGTCCATGCGCCATGCCCGGCCGCTCCTTGCGTGCAGTCTTACGGTGCGAAGTAGCCGGTGACGTCGACCGCGAGGTCGAAGGTGGCGCCCGGCTGCAGGTCGCCGCGCGCCTGGAGGGTCGCAAAACCGTCGATCGAGAGAGGGACGATCGCCAGGCTCGACCGGGTGACGTTGGCAGGAAAGCTGACGATCAGCGTGCCGGGCTTCGGCAGGTGATCCGCCCAGGTCACCAGCGAGCCGGCGGTGCTCGGGTTGACCACGGAGACGTTGAGCACCACCGCCGTCGCCGTCTCCGGCACTCCGCAGACGCCACCCACCCCGTACACCCGCGCCTCTCCCGAAACCATCCGGCCTTCCAAGGTCGTCCGCGTATCGGTCAAGCGACAGGGCGAGACCGTGTAGAACGAAGTTGAGGCGACCGGGAACGCATGGGTGGCGGCGAGGATGCGGTAGGACCCTTCGTCCGCCGAGTTGCTGCTGAACACCCTCACATAGGTCGGATTCGTCGCCACCGTCAAGGTGACCCCGTCGCCCCGGTAGCCGTCCACCGGCCCCGGCACGTCGACTCCGCGCGTGTTCTCCACCGTCATCAACAGGTTGTTCCCCGCGTCGAGGAGATCGAACGAGACGTTCAGCGAATTGATGCCGTCGCGGCTCGGATCACCGTCCAGGGCCACGAAGAGGGTGTCTCCGGGGTTGGAGGCGATGGAGTAATAGTCGAAGTCGTCATCCGCTGTGTTCTGGTCGTCGGTGTCCGCGATCACCCCGTTGCGGGCGCCGAGCTGGGCGCCGGGGGCGACCAGCGGGTCCGCGGTGGCGGGCGTGTCGTTGATGCCATCCTCCAGCACCGCATTGGTCGTGATGAGCGCCACGTGCAGCGCGTAGCGGCTGATCACCGCCGTGCCGTCCCAGTGCTTCACCTGGAGGTAATACGTGCCGGAGGTGGAGAGCTTCGGCCCTGCGATGACGCTCGCCAGCGTCGCCTCCACCTGGAGGTCGCCGCCGTTGCCCGTCCCGTCGTCTTCATCCTGCTCGATGAGGGTGATGCCATCCGTGCCGAACAAGGTGAGGGTGCTGTCGTCGTCCTCGATCGGTGCTCCGCCGGTGTCGCACAGGGCGATGATCCGCGCTCCGGCCGGCACGGACACCTTCCAGTAGTCGACGTCCCCCGGCGCGCCGAGCGCGCCGATGGCGACCGCCCGACCGGTGCTCATGTCGATCACGGAACCGGCCGCGGGAGAGTCGTTCCCCCCGGAAGCGTTGCCCGCCTCGGCTTCCGTCACCACCTTCGGTACCGCCGCACGCGCCGGCCCCGCGGCGTCCAGCGAGCCGAGCAGAACGAGGAGGGCTGCGGAGCAAGCGACCCGGGGGAGCGGCCGGGTGCGCGAGATGTCAGTCATTCCAGGCTGTGTTCGCAAGGAGGGCCTCCCAATCGACGGTGGCGGTCAGGATGTTGAGGGGGCTGTCGCGAAACCGATAGAGGAGAAACGGTGCCCCCTCAAATTCTGCGGAACCCTGGGGCGTCTGCCCGGTTCGCATCGGGGGAAGGAGGAACATGGCAATCTGGCGTGTCTCCTCCGGGACGCTCACGCGGACATCCCCGGTGGTCAGGCGCCCGGCGGCGTCCCAATTGATTGTAAAGGAGAGCTCGACCGGATTGAGGCGGCCGAATTCGCAGGAGCCGTCGCTGCAGGCGTTCTCAAGCGGGTAGATGGTGGCTCTGTACTGGTGGGGGTCTTCGCCGCGAAACAGGACGATGACCCAATTGACCCGGTCAAAGTACCGGCCGGCAAACCAGTCCGAGATGCGCAACGAGCGGGAGAGGACACGAAAGACCCGCTCGTCGAAGCTGTTCAGCTTGGCATGGCAGGACCGCGTCAGACCGTCGAGAGCAAGGCCACGCCCCAAGGCGTCGGCCGCGGTGAGCGGCTGCTGGTTGCCCTTGGCCCAGCCCAGGTTGTTGACGACCAGGGGAATCGCGGGCAGATTCGGGTCCAGGACCTCCAAGGCCGCTTCGAAGCTTACGGTGAGAGTCGGCTTTGCGCCAGGAACGATCAGATTGGAGTCGACTCCGCGCCGCACCAGAGCCATATGAGGCAGGAGCGGTTGGCGGGGACTCAACCGGTCGGCCACCTCGCTCAGTGTGATATCGATCGAGAGCTGGAGCTCATCGCGAAGGGGGTCATTGCCGAGGGTGCGTACACTGTCCGTGACCGCCAATCCTGCGAAGGCTGAACCTCCGAAGGGAAGTCGCCAGAGGAGGAGTGTGGGATTTACGGTAGTGCCGAGAGGCAATGGATTGATCTCGGAGACGGCTGCGCGGAGAGCCAGGCGCTCGAGCTGCTGCCGATCGCACTCGACCTCTTCAGCGGTCAGGAGCTGGGGCAATTCGATTGCCAGGCTGGCGCTGGCGAGGAGAGCAAAAATGCTCGATGCGAAGAAGGCTCGCTTGATTGGGCGGGTCATCCGCAGCTCCCTTGGTTGGTCCGCCGAATGCGGATCGCGAGGTCGTATTCGTAGGGGCAGTTGAAGGTGGCAGGTGGCGAAATGACCATGGCGCCGGGCATGGCGAGGGTCACTCCATCGTTCGCACAGCCGGTTGTCCCGGTCCAGGTCTTGCTGTCGGTCTTACACTGGCCGGTTTTCGGACAGATCCAGTCCACCTTGAAAGCGGTGTTGGCAGGCCAGGAGAAGCAGATCTTGTGGGTGGGGTTGTAGTAAGGAGACCCAGCTCCGCCTGTGCGGATCTCCGGGTCATACCCGTCAAAGGCCACACCGCTCGGTTTGCTGTGGTGGACGTAGGCAAAGTACGTTTGCACCCCTGTCGCACCGGCCCGCGGCTCGAGGGCCGACCAGTAAGTACGATCCAAGACGGAGTCCTTGTAGTTCTTGAAGTTGATCCATGTCGGCGCCTGTTCATCGTATGGAGCCGCGGGTGTGAGCTGGGTGAGGTTGGTGAGCGGGGACGTCATGAGAGCCAAGAGAGAGCTGAGCTGGGTGCGGATGGCTCGCCCGTGCGTCGTGCTCATGTAGTAGCCAAAGTGGTCGAAGCAGCCGCCCTGACTCGCCATGAACTGGTAGGCCTCCGCACGCGCGGCATCCGGGTCGCCGGTGATGCCGTCGTTCTGGGCACCATCGGCGGTGTAGGCTTTGCATTTTTCTTCCGGGTGGTTAGGGTCGTTGGGGTTGCACAGGCCGCCACTGATCTTGCCCTCGTTGGAGCAGATGATACGAACCGTGTTGGGTGGCGGCGCGATCGTCCGCTGGTTGTACCCTCGGACGAGCTCGATGGCACCGAGGTTGGCCGGGCCTTTTGAGACCTGCGTGTAGTGCCCGTTGATGATCGTGACGCTCGGGTTCTGCATGAAGAAGTTGGCGCCGACGGTCGAGAACGGCTGCACCGCGATGAGGTGTGGGCGGGCGAGCTTGCCGGGTACTGGGCGTGTCGGGTCCGGGCTGACGTGGGGGGCCTCGGCGGCGACGAGCACCTCGATCATCCGGGTCTGCCAAGCCTCGACATCTCGCGCGATGACCGCGGGGGGCTCGGCCGTGGGATTGCAGTCCGGTTGCGGATCGGCGCCAGGATCCGGATTCTCCGGCTCGTTGGCGATCTCCCAATAGAGGTTCGGGTACCTCCAGAGGTACTCGACCGTCCACTGGATCACCCGCTTCTGCGCTTCGCAGATCTGGTCCGGCGGGCTGCCCTCGGGAGGGCAAACGCGGTCGACAAACTCGTTGCGGTTGAGCAGGCCGATCACTGTGAGCGGGTCGGTTGGATCGTCAGGCGTCAGATCCACCCGGGCATTGCTCCCATAGTAGGGCCCTCGATTCCAGACCCCGAACCAGGGGGCGAAGAACGTCACCTCCACCATGATGTCCCGCGCCCTGGCGCTTGCCACCACGTCCGTAAGAACCTTGAAGAAAACCTCGTTCGGCTTGTCGAGCCGCCAGTACCGGCCTTCGTCGTTGTAGAGAAACGGGTAGTCCTCTGGCTTCACCGGTTTTGCGCAGACGCCGTCGTCCTTCACCCCCGACGGCTCGACGCCGTTGTAGGAGACGAGCAGGCGCATCTTGTTGAGGCCCTTGAGTCGGAGGTCGTTGAGGACCTTCTTGTAGTAGCTCGCCTTGGACATGTCCGCGGTGCAGGTGTCGTCGCCGTTACCGGTGTGCATGGCGCAGGCGATGTCCGGCGAGACGCCGATCAAGGGGCCGATCTTCTGCAGGCCGCTCTTGGTCTTGTAGATGAAGTAGCGGCCGGTCGAATCTTTGCCCAAGGGGACGATGCCGCTCCGGACGGTCACCGCCGGCCAGCCCACCAGGATCGGATTGTAGGGCGCTTCGACGAAACGGATGCCGAAGAGATCCGGTGTCGGTTTGGTGAGCAGGTCGCCGTCGGCGGCCGGGCAGCTCTCGCCGCCATGGCTGAAGATCTCGGCCAAGCCCGTGCCCTCGGCAGGCAGGGTGGAGGACAGCAGGAGGGCGAGGCCTGTGGCGCAACAGTACCGGGGAAGACGAAGTCGGCCGCGGGCAAAGAAGAGGCGGAGCATCAGGACCTCCTGGAGACCGGCGGGAGGCACGCAGGCGACCCGGGTGTGTTTGAGGAACTGATGTTAGCATTATCTTCCGCCTTTCGTCCGCCTCCGCGGTTCCGGTCGTCATGGGACCGGCGGGGTGTTCGCCGGCATCGCCCACAGTCGCCAGGAGGCCGGAAATCTCTCTTGCGTGCATGCCGAGAGTGTACCATCCGGAGACGTTTGGTATCTTTCGTGTTCTCGTGTTTCTGGTCCGGGTGTCCCGTTTGGCGGCTGGCGCGCACCTTGTTGAGTAGGAAGCGTGCTCAAGGAGGCGATGAGATGAAGGACGACAAACCACCCCGTTTCGGTCTGGCGCTGGGCTACTTCTACCGCAAGCTCGGGCTGCAGATCAAAGAGGCCGCGGCGCGGCTGGGCTTCACCGATTGGACGACGCTGCGCAAGATGGAGCAGGGGGACATCAAGCTCTCGCGGGAGAACCTGGGCCTCAAGATCGACGTCCTGGGGTTCTTCGAGGAGGACGTCGACGCCTTTCTGCTCGGCGACGAGCTGGTCGATCCCGAGCCGCTCGTGCAGCCGGCGTCCCCGGTGGCGTTGACCGACGAGGAGCTGCGGCGCATCGGCCGCGCGGCCTCCGCGGCGGCGGTGGCCACGGCGGAGTACACCCGCCTCGAGCTGGCCCGCTGGAAGAAAGCCCTGAAGGCCGCCGCCGCCCACGCCGAGGCCGAGGAGCTCTGGAAGACCCTGAAGCCCCTCAGCCCCACCGACCGCCGCGACCTGGTCACCGTCTTCCCCCACTTCCGGAGCTGGGCTCTGGTGGTCAAGGTCTGCAAAGAGAGCGTGCGCCTGGCGGCCCACGACGCGGCCGTGGCGGTGGAGCTGGCGAAGTTTGCGCTGTACATCGCCGAGCGCTGCCCCGGAGAGGAGTGCTGGCAGGCGCGCATCCAGGCGGAAGCCTGGGGCTTTCTCGGCAATGCCTGGCGCGTGTCGAACGAGCTCGACCGGGCCGACGAAGCGTTCGCCCGTTCGAAGCAGCTCCTGGCAGCGTCCGCGGGTGCGGATGAGCACCTGCTGGACGCTTCCCGGCTCTTCGACCTGGAGGCCTCCCATCGGAGAGACCAGCACCGGTTTCCCGAAGCCTTGGCCCTGCTCGACAAGGCACGGGACGCGAGTGGCGGAGGACTGGCGGCGGCAAGGTTGCTGCTCCAGAAAGAGTTCATCCTGTGCCTGATGGAGGACTATGAGGGGGCGCTGGAGGCTTTGAGGGAAGCGGCGCCGCTGATCGAGAGCAGCGGCGACCCGGAGCTTCTTTTCGCCCTGCGCTTCAATACCGCTGACTGCTTGTGCCGCCTGGAGCGCTACCCGGCAGCAGCGAGGCTGCTGCCAAAGGTAAGAGAGCTTGCGCTTACGCAGGGGCACTCTCTCCACCTGCTCCGCGTTTTGTGGCTTTCCTCCAAAATCGATGCCGGCGAAGGCCGGAGGGAGAAGGCGATTCCAGCGCTGGAGCAGGTGCAGCGAGATTTTACCGTACGCGGGCTCCCCTACGATGCGGCCCTGGCCTCCTTGGATCTCGCGATCCTCTGGCTGGAGCAAGGCCGCAATGCCGAGGTCCGAACGCTGGCGCTGGGTATGGCGTGGATCTTCAGCGCCCAAGGCATCCAGAAGCAGGCCCTGGTCGCGCTCAAGATCTTCTGTGACGCGGCGCAGCGAGAAGAGGCGACGGTGGAGCTGACCCGCCAGGTGATCGCCGACATCGAGAAGGCCCGTAGGACGGGGCCACCCCGCCCCGCCACCTCGGAGCTGCCGGAATGACGAGGGCGGGTGGTTTCCCTCTCCTGCTCCGCAGCTTAGCTGCCGCACCCCCCGTTGGGATCGATGTGGCACCCGATGTCCCCGCTGGGGCTCACCGGAGGCTCCGCCACCTCCGCCCCGACGCACCCCCCGTCCGGATCGATGTGGCACCCGATGTCCCCCAGGAGGCTCGTGACGAGCAGCCACCAGCGGCCCAGAAGATCCGGGGGCTCGGGGGCCGGTGCGGCGGCGGCGCTCCAGGGGCCGGCGACGAGGAGGGTGAGAAGAAGGAGGGCGACGCGGGGACGAATCGACGTTCTGCGCATGGTGGGCTCCAGGAAGAGCGCTCCGCCGGCATCTCCATGATCCCGGGGGCGGCTCTTCAAACATCGGGACCATTGGGGCATAGGGCATAGCCCGGGAGGAGTTTCGCATGGCGGCGAGAGGCGATCCCAAGGTGTTGCGGTTTCTGGTGATCTGGCTGCGGGCTTGGTCCGGATGGAGCCAGGAGCAGCTCGGGGAGGCCTGCGGGTCGTGGCAGTCGGACGT